>JAIKZI010000075.1 GCA_024682375.1 Lachnospiraceae bacterium
TTTTAGATATTGCTTATCTCCTTCGTAATTCTTCTCAGCATCTTTCATATTTCGTACCGCTGAATCCAGTATAACTGCGATATTATTTCTGTTAGCTTCATCTGTCGGAGAAGCCAATAGGTTAAACACAGACGGATCTAAGAGAACATTAAACTTAGCATTATAAAACCATATGCTTCCTCTAATTCCTTCATTTTCAATATCATTCTTTCCGAAATTGATTCGCAAATCATGATTTCCATCTGAATATAGCGTTTCTAAGGTATTTCTCACTGCATGATGATATAGTAATGGATTCTGCCACCTCCCATTTACTTTACATGATTCAACCCAATCAAAAAAAGCTCCAGCTGCTTCACTATTTAAATCATAATACTCTTTAGAACCCTCAAAATCTGGATCAGTTCTTTCTTTCATAAGAATCTCATGGTTTATATCTTGCATCTTTTTATATGCATCGGGATTATCTAATCGCATTAGTTCTAGCCAATCTTTTTCTAGGTTTACATAATCACGAGCATGATTATTATCTTCCCAAGATTCTCTTCGAGATAACTCTCCTTTCTTCTTAAATGCTTTCTCGCTCTTCAGCAAGCCTTCTCTCGATATATCTACATCAACAGCTTTACTATCGAATCCAGTTTTCTCATCTGACTTATTTTTATCAGATATATTTGAACCAAAATCACTTAAATTTGATATCGAATGTAGTGTTACATTTTCATCAACTGGCTTAATCATATTTCCTCCTAAAGGCCCTGATATTCGCTCCTCTTTAAAACATAAAACGAATCCTTACCTATGACACTATTATTATTCAAAATATCAATATAAATGTAATCATATATATGAATTGATACCAATTGGCCAAAATCATCATGTACTTGTGCTGACGCTCCTCCTACTGTTGAATTAAACTGTACGGTTCGAACAAATCTACCATTTCCATCTGTTCTAACTCTAACTTTAGTATCAGCCATATCTTCTCTGTTCAAGTTTTTCCACTCTCTATCCTGTAATCTAATTGTAATAACTGCATTAGACGCCGGAACCTCTTCTCCTTTATCATTCACTCGAAGCGCTTGGCCAGTAATTGTTATCGCATTTGGTTTTGTCTCGTCTATTCTATAATGCACTCCTTCGTCATAATCTTTTTTTACCACAGTTCCATGATAACCATTAAGTTCTATAATATTAACTTTATCTGGGCGAATTACAGGCAGTATTTGCAGTTTATATGATGGAATATCATGTCTATTAAAATTCTGTGCAGAAGTTGTTGTGACAACTTTTAGGTAATACTCTCCTGCAGGTAATTCAACATCTCCTCGATTTCCCCTACCTACCTGATACATTGCATATCCATTATTAGCTATATTCTGATACAACTGGAGTTCTAACTGATTATCTTTAGAAGTATTTGATAACTCCAAACCAACCATATCATAACTATAATTCTTAGGTACTACAATTTTATACCAATCTACATCCGCTGGAGAATCTATAGTTCCGTTTTTAACAATTGTTTCTGTTCCTAATTCAAAACTTTTAGCTTCACTCGCGTTATCGTTTATTTCATTTTCATCACCATTCTTCGTCATGCTATACGTAAGAGTATACTTCCCCGTATTCTGACCTATACTTGAACAGTAAACCAGAATATACATCTGCTGCTTCTTATCCGATTTATATCCCAAATTTTCATCTTCAGTTTTGTTGTTATGCATGTAAGTTCCATATGATGACGTCTTTACAATATTCATCTTTTCATCACATAACAACAAATCAAAATCAGCATCTTTATCCTGCGGGCAAACCAGTTTAGCCTGCAAATAATCGCCAGTATATAGTAAAGCAGAATACATGTGGTATGAATTTGCCTTGCTCAAAGAATCTGATTTCTCAAAAAGTCTTAAGTCACTTTCTTCAGCATGAACCGCAACTTTGCTTGGAATCAAACTGCATATTATTACCATGCATCCGATTAATAATAGCCCTAATTCCTTTCTTAAACACCTGAATTTTTTGTTCATCACATTATTCCTCCTCTTATTTACCCCATTACTTAAATCGTTTATCTACTAACTTCTTTATTTCAGCAGATTGATAACTAATCTACCATCTTTAGTATATATCCATCAAATTGCATTTACAATATCTATATTTTTCTTATAATCTTTTATAAATTTTAAAATGGATGCCACCTGTTTAAATAATATGCTCCTTCTCAAGTAGATTTGGTTATTTACCGGATATCCAAAGTTTAGTGACGGTAGGGTCAGTCAGTGGGTCTCATACTTTATAAAAATAGGGCAAGAAATCTTATGATTTCTTGCCCTTCTTTGTCTCATTTCTAAGATATTACACAATATCGTGCGGGGTTCGAAAAAAATAAGGTCCTGTGGACCTTATTTTTTTCGAACCGACCGAGCCAGCGCGAAGCGTCTGGCGAGAATCAAGTCCCATCGGTTCTCGTCTTTTTTATCAAACACCCAACAAGCATTCCAGCTAACGCTATCCCAGTTCCGATAAACAACATTTCTATTCTAGGCATGTTCAAATGGTTTGTAGCGAGAGTATTTGCCAAATCAAATGTTAAATAGCCAGACAGCATATACATAAGTCCTAAGATTACACTCGTAAGCCACTTAAATCGCCCAAACCAATTCTTCATTCCTTCTACTATAGAAACAACGATAGTTATTACCGGAATAACTATCCACAGAAAAACCAGTGAATATCCCATCTCATCACCTGGTTCTAAAAAAAGCCAAAAGTCTGCAATTGAAAACGTCCATACTAAAACATACAGTAAACCAACTAAAATTTTCTCTAATTTATCTCTTCTTACCATTTGTTCGTTCATAAGCGTACCCCAATAGATTATTATCTGGACTATCGATCTCTATAAACACAACTTCGTCTGCTTTAAAAGAAAAATCTCCCAAAGAATTTGCATCCTCTAGAGAGATACAATTAAGCTTATACTTCTTACCTTCTTTTCTCAGAAAGCCGACATTAAACTCTCTGTCCTCTTTTGTAAAAACAGTTATAACCATTTTTTTCTCAATAGCCATCTCAAGAATAGAAGTAGCATCAAATGCCTTAAAACACTCTCTAGATAGCTTAGGTTTCATATAATTATCCTGTTTCCAACATTCCTCATAAATTGAAACTTTCTTCAAATAAGCCGTATTATACTCAATAGAATCTACCATCGATTTACTAAACCAATAATATCCATTCCATTTTCCCTGTGAATCAAGTGTCTCAAGCAAAAAATAATTATCATTAGCCTGGATACATCTACCAACTGTAAAACTATCATTTGAAACTGAATAAAACTCAGCTAAAGTTTCCATCTTTATCTTCATTAAAATCTCCATTCGAATAACTTATATCCTAAATCCTATTAAACATACCTACCTTTTATTAAAAAGTCAATCTATAGAAATATATTACGAAAAAAACAACCTCCGAGGGGGACTCGAAGGTTGTAAAAATCATTATAAATTTGGGAAGTTTGATAGGCTTATAAGCCTTCACTCGCCTTTACACGCTCGATATGTATAGCGAGATATCCTATTTCTTTTTCGTCGAGTTCGACTCCAAGGCTTTCACCCAAACCTTTGCAAATCTTTCTCGACATTTCAAATGATTCCGGATAATTACCCTGAACCATTTCATTCATACTGAGTTTAAGCGGTTCATTATGCTGTACTCTAGCAACCATATATCGAATATGATTCATCATCCTATTGTACGAAAGGGAGTTGACGCTAATTTCTTTACCCGTCTTATCCTGGATTTCTGAAACACATTCTCTTACCGCTTTTGCAATCTGAACTGACTGCGAAACCTTGTCACTACTGATTGCAGAATGGATATGCAATGCAATATATCCAATCTCATCATCGGACGGTTCTATCCCAATATCTTTCAGTAATATCGGTCTAACACTTTCAGCGGCCTTATATTCCGCATAAAAAAGTACCTTTATGTCATCAAGTAATGGATTAGAAATATCCTCATGTTCTTTAATACGCTTTACCGCAAATTCCAAATGATCTGCAAGCGGGAAGATAATACTTCTATCTATGTCGGAAAAAAATTGTCCTGCAGCCTCTAATACCTCATTAGCAATTTCTAAGTACATAGGCGAAACCTGTTTTGCCAGTTCCTTCGCACTTCCACGCTCTGTCGTTTCCGAAAGTGAATATACCTTAGCATCTTCTGTAACTTCAATGAACTCGGCTACTTTTTTTCCGAAACCAATGCCCTTTGCAAGTACAAGGTATTCTTCACTTCGATCAGTTTCAATTGCGATAACTGTATTATGATTTAATACTTTTTCTATGCGATACATAATTCCTACTCGTAAATAGTTACTGAATAAAGTGGCTCTCCAGCCTTTACCTCACCTGATGCAATGAGAGATACATCAATCTTTGACTCATCAATATCTGTAATGATAATTGGTGATGTCATTGACTTAGCATTCTTCTCAAGGAAATCAAGGTCAAGTTCCATAAGGATGTCGCCCTTCTTTACCTTCTGACCATTTTCAACAAGAACTTTGAATCCTTCACCATTTAATTTTACTGTATCGATTCCTACGTGAAGGAGAAGTCCAATGCCTTCTTCTGTTTCCATACCAATAGCATGCTTTGTATCAAATACGAAACTTACTGTTCCGTCACAAGGTGCTACTACTGTTCTTTCCTTTGGAGTTACGATAGCTCCATCACCCATCATCTTTCCTGCGAAAGCTTCATCATCAGCTTCTGAAATATCTCCAGAAACACCTGACATTGGGCTGTATATTGTAAATTCCTTTGAAACTTTTTTCTCTGCGTTATCTGCAGAACCCTTTGATTTCTCGGCTATATCTTCACCTGAATAAATTGTGTTTGGAGCTTTCTCCAAATATTCTTCAAGGTTAGCCTTAATGATTGTAACGTGTGGTCCATAAATAATCTGAACACCATTACCTCTGTGAACTACACCTGAGGCACCAGTTGATTTAAGAAGTCCATCGCGAACGAGGTTAGCATCTTCAACTGTTACTCTAAGTCTTGTTGCACAGCAATCAACTGTTGTAATGTTCTTCTTTCCACCGAGACCTCTCATGATTGTATCTGAAAGAGCATCTTCTTTAGAAAGTTCTTTTCCGTCAGCGCCCTTTGCAAGATAATCAGCCTTTGTGTAAAGCTTTGTTTCTTCATTATCATCTTCTCTACCAGGAGTCTTCAAATTGAATTTCTTGATAAGGAATGTGAACAAGAAATAGTATACTACAAAATAGCCAATACCTACAATAACAACCCAGATCCAGCTTGTTCTTGAGTTACCCTGAAGGATACCGAAGAGGAATAGGTCAATAAGACCACCTGAGAATGTCATACCTACACCTACTCCGAAGATGTGCATAAGCATGTAAGCTGCACCTGCGAATACACAGTGGATACCATAAAGAGCTGGAGCTACAAAAAGGAATGTAAACTCGATAGGCTCTGTGATACCTGTAAGCATTGATGTAAGAGCTGCTGAAAGAAGAAGACCTCCAACGACCTTTCTCTTTTCAGGACGAGCACATCTGTACATAGCAAGAGCTGCTCCAGGAAGACCGAAGATCATGAGTGGGAATTTACCAGACATGAATCTAGTTGCTGATACAGCGAAATGCTTTGTTGTAGGATCTGCAAGCTGTGCGAAGAAGATGTTCTGAGCACCTTCGATTGTCTTACCAGCTACTTCAAGTGTTCCACCTACACCTGTCTGCCAGAATGGTAGATAGAATACATGATGAAGACCGAATGGAATTAGAAGTCTTTCCATCAATCCATATACCCATGTTCCTGCATAACCAGAGTTAAGAACTACACCACCTACAGCATAAATTCCCTGCTGGATTGGTGGCCATACGAAGAACATAAGAATTCCAACAAATGTGTAAACAAGTGCTGAAATGATAGGTACGAAACGTGTACCACCGAAGAATGAAAGTACCTGTGGTAACTGAATCTTATAGTACTTATTGTGAAGCGCTGCAACACCAAGTCCTACGATAATACCACCGAATACACCCATCTGAAGTGAAGTGATACCACAAACAGAAGCAACTGCACCATCAAGCATCTTATCAGGGCCACCATTGATTGAAATCATAGCACCGATTGAAGCATGCATAATGAAGAATGCGATAGCAGCTGAAAGAGCTGCAACTTCCTTCTCTTTGTTTGCCATACCAATAGCAACACCCATCGCAAAGATGATAGGCAAGTTGCCAAATACAATGTTACCTGCATCGTTCATAACGAGGAACAATGCGTGAAGTGGTGTACCATCTCCCATTACATTCTGGAGACCATATGTTGCAAGCATAGTCTCATTAGTAAATGATCCACCGATACCGAGTAGCAATCCTGCTACAGGAAGAATTGCGATTGGAAGCATGAATGAACGTCCAATTCTCTGCAATACTCCGAAAATTTTGTCTTTCATAAAGACTCTCCTTTTTGAACATCGTGCTTGCTTTGTTTTTGGCATAAAAAAAGTAGCCATCAACAAATACAAACACTTTCAACGTGTGTCATACCAGTTGATGCCTACTTAAAGTTACATACTGTTCAAAATTCATTTAGTAATTTACTATACGAAATGGTTTTCGTCAAGACATTTTGTTAAAAAAATTTCATTTTTTCTTCATAATTTTAGCAGTTATTTTTGCAGTCAATGGAATTATTAACAAACAACCCAAAGATGAGGCAATAATCAAAAATGTCTGCTGCAAAAAAGACTTCGAATTCAAAAGTCCTACTACGCTATATTTGTTTCTTGCAAAGATCAGCCATAAGAAGAATCCCTGGCCTATCTCAGCAAAAATAAGAGTCGAAAAAGTAGTTCCTAAAATATCCCATCCCACATGAAATCCTGCTTGTTCTAATTCATGCTTACTAATAGAAGGATTATGCTCTCTTACTTCATACATAGCGCTTGAAACTGAAAGCGCGGTATCTGTAATCGCTCCCAAAATTCCAATCATTATGGAACATACCAAAAGACTCTGCGCGCTATATCCAATCTGATTTTCCATGAAAGCCACTTCTTCATCATAGATATAAAGCTCACCAAATCCAGCCAAAGAACTTAGATTTACTAAAACAACAGAAGAAACTCCAACCAGAATCAAAATAATTACAATTCCATAAAATGCTGAAATTGTTTTTTCATTAAACCCGTTCTGCGCAAACAGTGTCAAAAGCAGGAATCCAATAACAGCAAAGAACGTCACGGTAAAAATATGTCCCGTTTTAAAAATCATTCCCAAACTAATAAAGAAGACAACCATATTTCCGAGAATAGTGAACATCGAAGCAACACCTCTCTCATCACCGATTGCTCCTAAAAGGAAGAACAACATCATAATCAAAATAAAAATCAGCATGTCTCTCCTCCTCTTCTAATCATTCTCGCTCTAAGAACTACAGCAAAGAATCCTGAAACCGGAACGGCTAAAGCAATTCCAATCGCACCGATCAAAAATCTAATTACTTCAAACGCAGCTCCATTGGAAAAAAGAGTTATCATATTATAACCATTCGCCATTTTCAAAATATTTATCGGTATCTCATCTCCGACAAAGGTAAAGAACAATACATTTATCATGGTTCCCATGATATCATTTGAAATACCCTTTATTGAATTGATAATCTCTTTAAGACTTTTGGCTCCTCCACTTACAACGATTTCTTCTACGGATGAATTAATTGTTATAGCCACATCCATAACCGCACCTAATATGGAAAAAACAAGACTCGATACAAACAGTTCCTCAAGCGGCTCATTTCCATTTGTGTAATCTATATATTCATATCCAAGTCTTCCCGAAAAATGAATGATTACCATGTAAATACCCAGTACAATTAAAACAGTAGTCACTGAGGAAAAAATAGCTCCAATGCTTTTTTTCGAAAACCCATATAAAAGGATAAGTGTTGCGATGATAAATATCGCAGTCATAATCAGTGTCAAAGAGTAAATATCCTTAAACTTAACTATTTTCATAATTCCTATCGCAAAGACAACTAAATTCATAGCGATGGATGCAAGAATAAGAATAGCTCTTCTACCAGCTATCAAAAATATCAAACTTATCAAAGAAGAAATCATAAATGCCCATACAAAATCGTACTTTTCCCCCATGATTTTAAGTCCGTATTTTCCATAGCCTCCATTCTTCTTTGAAATATTTTTCTTCAAAAATACATACTGGCCCTTATGGTATTTCGTAGTTCTAAACTGTGAAGTTGTATAACTACTCTTATATGAATAAACAGTGCCAGCTTCTTTTGTATTCATAAGCTTTATAGTCATAGACTGTAGATAATTCTCATCTTTTGACTTCTTTTCTTTCTGAACATGTTTCGTTTCAATCTTTGTAATCTTTCCAATCGGTTCATCATAAAACCTACTATTATTAAATGCAAAAATCGTCGCTACACTGATAAATGCAACGACGATTATCATTTTTATAATTGTAAGTCGATTTAAATAATTCTTCATAAGCGCTTCCTAATACTACCTGGCGCTTTTCTCTCCCAGAATACAAACAGTTATCTTTCGCAAAGTATACGTAAGAGTTCTTCTCTGTTTTCGTCCCATCTCGAATCCATCAAACCGAAGTCTTTCTCTTTGTAATTCCAAAGCGCCCTACCTATGTTGTACTTTTCAAAAATCCCACTTATATCTCTAACCCAATTTATTGTATCCAAAATCGGTGCTTTGTCAATAACACCATACTCACCGCAGTACAAAGGTAGGTTTCTAATCTGCGCATAGTAAAGTGCTGATTCGAATATTTTTTCAAAAAAAGTCTCATCGATTTCTCCAATCATGTCAGAGAAAACGTCCTGTGCATGATGCTGATCTAAGAGCTTGCTTTTTTCCTCATAAATAGAGATATCAGCCGGATATTTCATATCATAATCGATATTCTCCACCCAATGTGCATGTTGATGTGTAAAACAAAGTGGCTCATAGCAGTGGAAATTCAAAACGATATGATCATCCCACTCTACCTTGATATGCGGAACAGCCAACACGCTATTATGCATAACTCCTCCCACAATGATATAAGCCTTAGGTGCATATCCTCGAATAAGCCTGATTGCCTTAGTTGCAATACGATTCCACGCTTCGGTATAATCAGGGTTTACAACCTCATTCAGCAATTCAAAGGCCACGATATCACTTTCATCAGCAAATCTTCTCATAAGATGCTCCCAAGTGAGATAAAATCTCTCCTGAAGCTTCTCATCTGTAAAGAATTTATCCGGATCTGGCACTTCTTTTTTATCGAACATAAATCCATAAGCCTTGTGCAAATCCAAGACAACATTCAAATGATGTTTTCTAGCCCATCCAATACAATCAAAAATGTGAGACATTCCATCTTCTTTTACGATTCCATCATCATTTTCGATTACATCATAGTCTATTGGAAGTCGGATATGATCGAACCCAAAATCTGCAATCCTTTTAATATCCTCTTCCACAATAAAGTTATCAAAGTGTTCCTTCTCGTAGCTTACACACTGTGAAAGCCAGCCTCCTAGATTAATGCCCTTCTTATAACCCACGAAACTTTTCATTACGTCCCCCTTTGTTAAATTTTTAATTAACCCAATTTTTATTATAGCACCTTGCCTTTCCCTTTACTATAAATTTTTGTTAAAAAATAAACTGTCTTGAAATAAATCCACAAAATTCTTCCCTTCCCATATCTTTAATAAATTCACTCCATTTTACTTGACAATTCTTTCTCCAGGGCGTAATATATATAAGTCGCGTGAGCGAAACAATAAAATATTCGCGGAAGTGTCGGAACTGGCAGACGAGCAAGACTAAGGATCTTGTGTTCATTGCGAACGTGTGGGTTCAAGTCCCATCTTCCGCATTAAAAAAGTAGATAGCTTTAGCTATCTACTTTTTTATTATGCCAAGGATGGTTTCATACATCCCTTTCATCTTGGTCTTCGTCGATCCCCCTACTCCACATACTTCTTCTCGAACTCAGCCTGTGGTAGTGGTTTATCATACAGATACCCCTGAATCATATCGATATCCATACCCGACAAAACACTCGCCTGTTCCTTCTTCTCTACGCCTTCTACGACCACATTCGCATTAATCGTATTAGCAAGTTTAGAAACAGTATCTATAAATGCATTAGAGAAGCCATTATCTCCAATCTGATCCACAAAACACTTATCGATCTTAATAACATCGAGTGGTAAGAACTTAAGATAACTTAATGAGCTATAACCAGTTCCAAAATCATCCAAAGCCACACGAACACCGAGTTCATGTAAATCCTTCAAAATAGAAGTCATCTTCTCAATATCATAAATTGCAAGGCTCTCAGTAACCTCTAAAGTCAAATTCTTAGGATTAACCCCAGAAATACTCAAAACCTCTTCAACAGTATCAACTATATTGCCTTGAAGAAGCTGAGAAACTGACAAGTTAACATTTACCTTATATTCAGGATGTCCGAAATCATTCCAATGGCGACACTTCTTTGCCGCCTCAAGCATTACATATGAACCAATTCGAAGAATCAAACCCAAATGCTCAGCAACTGGTATAAATTCATTTGGCATAACCATTCTGCCAAGTTTCTTAGACTGCCAACGTACCAAAGCCTCAGCTCCGCAACATGGATAGCCTTCTTTCGAAATATCAACCAATGGCTGATAATAAACTTCAAACTCATTGCAGCCTAAATCCACTGCCTCACGAAGTGCCATCTCCATGCTAAGTCTTTCCTCAGAAGCTTCCTTCTGTGAAGCATTAAAATAGGAAACCTGATTCTTTCCATGTTTTTTTGCATCTCTAAGTGCCACATCAGCTCTCGCAAATACAGCCATGCTCTTATCATTTTCGATTGGATAATAAGCGATTCCAACACTCGCTGTGCAGTAGCACTCAGTATCCATAACATTCCATCTAGAAGAAAAAGCTTCCTTGATCTTATGAAGAATAGCATCCATTTCTCTGCTATTGCTCAGAGAAAGAAGAAGTACAAACTCATCTCCACCAATTCTATAAACAGTAGCACTTGATGCAGCAATCTTCTCTAAAGTCTCTGCAACTGTGCGAAGCATCTCATCACCAAAAGTATGGCCAAGTGAATCATTAATATTATTAAAATCATCAAGACCAATCAGAATAATAGCACCATTCTGACCAGTTCTAGTTGCTCGTCTGATATTAAGTGACAAATCCAGTTCAAAACGCTTCCTATTAGCGAGGCCAGTCAGATAATCTGTGTTTGCCTGATGCTCTATTTTTTCCTGATACTGGCGCAATAAACTGATATCATACAGAGTACATAAGCGAACCATTCTGCCATCCACCCATTTGATATGGGAAAAAGTAATATCATACCATTTATCAGTTCCTGTGGCATGGAATCTAGTCTTCTGATCAACTACATCCTCCCTGGTCAAAAGAATCTCCTCAATCTCAGATTTATCTTTCGGATTCAAAATCATCTCTTTGAAAATCGAATTAGAATAGAGAATACGTCTCTCCTCCACATCCACAACCTGCATTCCGCAGCCAGCATTTTCAAGAATCTCCTCCAAAGTCACATAAGAACTTGTCAAAGAATTTGTTGTAATTCTACGTGTCAAAATTGACTGAAGGACACTAGTCACCTCTGCCATAAATTTTATTTCAGAATGCTCAATCACCCTGTCCGTAAAGGAAATAAATTGAACATACATCGACGCATCCTCTCGAATATAAAGTGGATAGAATGCGCCAGCCTTTATATTCATAGTTTTAAAGAAATGCAAAAACTTCTCAGGCAAATCATTGCTTGTAGATATCGTATAACGTCTGCCATTAAAGAAAGGAACATCTTCCTTTAATAAATTGTGGTACTTATCACTTAGGGAAAAAACATCCGCAGAAACACACTCTGAAATAATATTTGCCTTAGTGCCATTGGCATCTAAACCTACCAAAGCTGCCTCGTCAAAGCCTAACTGCTTCATAGCAATTCCCAAAATAGATTTTGCCACCTCAGTAAACTCACCTTCAGACTCAAGTTTTGAAAGGATATCTGAAAAGGCCATTTTTTCCTTCAAAAGCAATGAAGTCTTATCAGACTCCGACTGAACTTCATCCAGAGCACCTCTAATTGATTCATTTTCATTTTCCATGAGTGATTCAGTTTCATACAAAATAGAGAAGAAACTAATCGAAGACATAAGATCTTCTTCATTTGTAGTCATAATCTCTTTAGGTGCATCGACTCTGGCCTCAGTAATGCCATGAAATACCGCCACACCCACTATTTTCCCAGAAGGGTTACGTAAACACACTCCGTACGAAAAAGCTCCATCACCTGTCGATTTATTGATAATACTTTCTGGCGAACTATCCATAAATCTCTCAACCAGGCCCAAATCATCATACGGGGAAAAAACATTCTCCAAGTATTTCTTTTCTGCCTCACTCATCCACTCCTCAAAAGTCATCTCTCGAGTGTATTTATCATTATCACGTTTAAAATAACGAATATAAACATGATTAGAACGGCAAAATTCCTTTTCCAACTTAGAGGCTAATCTCTTCACTTTTCTTGATCTACGTTCAATATCCACCTTACTTTTCTACTCCTATGATGTAAATCTTTAAATCTCTAGTCAAATCCTTTGAACGAACAAACTTAAGTTCAGAATTAAGTCTTATATATTTCTTTATCATATTTTCATCAGCTGAAATCAAAAACATCATTGCACCACTAGCTGCAATTTCAATCGCGCATTTAAAGAAATTCTTATAGAAATCTTCTCTTTCAGAAGGTTCCTTTCCATAGAAATCAGGAAATTCACCCAAAATCTCATGGAACGGATAATCTGATGTAAAATCAAAGAAATTTCTATTAATGAAATGAACTTCTACTCCAGCATTTTCAGCATTAATTCGAGCTTCTTTAATCGCCTGTCCATAAGTATCAATACCATAATACTCTCTAGATGGCATATATAATGCTCTTTCCAAAAGAAGAGTTCCTGTCCCACAAAAAGGATCTATAATCCAAGAATCCTTCTTTATATATTCTTTTATCTCTGAAACAACCTCTGCGGCAGTAACTCCAGCCATAGAAGTTGGCTCACTAAATTGTCTATATGAAAATCTCTCTTCTGAAAGCTTAGGAATCTTTACAAAAGAAGAGTATCTTCCATCTTTTCTTTCTTTTAATACGATTACAACTTCATAATCACTCGGGTCATTTATAAGTCTTTGATTAGAAGACTTTTCCATCTCGGCAGAAACCTTTTTTATAAACTTACCCATCAAAACATTTTCATCAGAAGAAGAAATCTCAATTCTAAACCTAAAAGAATCTCCCTTTGCCTCAAACAAATCTTCCAAAAGCTTTATAATCGCGGTCTTCTGTGGGAGTTCTCCAAGACTATCCGCTGTACATATATAATCACGCTTAATCGGAACCAAAAACAAAAGCTCTCGATAAAGACGAATCTTCTTCAAATCATTCAATCTAGAAATCCTAGAGCGAACTCCAATAGGTGTTACCTTCGCTTCACCCACAATTTCCTTTGCTATATTATCAGCAAAGCCCTTATCACAAGTCAAAAGCACCTCAAAAGGTTTAATAAGATTAGTCACCTCATGATTGCACTTATCTCCAATTGAAAGAATCAAAGAAATCAAATGTCTCTCTTCCCTAAGATGCTTCATCTCACTATCTTCATGCTCATTATCATCAATATCACGAAGTTTCTCTGAAAGTATATCTTTAATTCTAGATAGATCTTCATTAGAAGAAATAAACTCCTTCAGTCCTTCCAAAATAGACGGACGAACAAAAAGAGTGGTCTCATTCTTATACGCCATAACCAATGAATCAAAAATAGACTCTATCTCTTTTACTTCTCGTCCACCAAATCCATTAGCCTTCAAATCTCCAAGAAGAAGTGCTGCATTCTTTCTAGTCTTTGCATCATCTGAAGAAAGAGCTGAAACGACATCCTTTATATCATCTACGACATCAAACCTTCCATCAGACTTCATCTCTTTTCTAAGTCTGCTCAAGGCCTGACGCAGAGTTTCATTTTCATTTAATCTAATACTCAATCTAACTAACCTTTCATAACCATATATCTATCCAATTATTATAAAATATTTATCATAAACTTTCTATTCATATAACCAATTATTTTCCCTTTGAAAAAAGCCCCCTACACCCTATTTAATTCCATTTCACTCCCCGCACAGTTAAAAGTTGTTAAACTTATAGCGAGAAACTTTTGAAACAACAACTTTTTGTATATCATGCACAATTCATTTAATATATTTTTGTACACTTTGTGATTTTTACTGTTGTCAAAACCCGCCTCACTAGATATAATAATACCCGACTTAAGAAATACATCCCCCCTTTTGTATTTCATAAGTCACTTCCCCTTTATATATTTAACCCCCTTTGAAATGGCAGCCCATCTGGGCTGTTTTTTCTTTTACCTAAAAGCAGAGTAAAATAAAAAGAATCAGTACTGCAAGCTTGCTTGCTATGTACTGATTCTTTTTTATTTTATTGTGCGTTAGCACTAGATGAGCAAGAATCACGAAGTGATTCTGCGAATCGTACTCTGCTTTTAGTTATCCAGCGAGAGCCAAGATGAGCAAGAAATGCGAAGCATTTCTGCGAATCTTTTCTCGAATACATCATGCGTTAGCACTAGATGAGCAAGAATCACGAAGTGATTCTGCGAATCGTACTCTGCTTTTAGTTATCATGCGAATCTTTTCTCAAATAGAATCACATTCTTTTTGCTCCTACCACCATAGCTCCTCCACTGCAAGCCAACGGAACAATTATTTCATTTATATTCAGCTATAACCTAAAAACCCCCAAAGTCAACCGACTTTGGGGATCATCTTAATCTTCTTCAGGAAGATTTAATGCTATATGTAATTCATCAAGCTGAGCCTGTGTTACTTCACCAGGTGCACTCATCATAATATCCTGAGCATTCTTATTCATAGGGAACGGAATAATCTCACGGATTGAATCCTCACCAGCGAGAAGCATAACCATTCTATCAACACCAGGAGCAATACCAGCGTGAGGTGGAGCTCCATAGCAGAACGCATTGTACATAGCTGGGAATTTAGCCTTTACATCATCTTCGCCGAGACGAACCATCTCAAATGCCTTAACCATGATTTCAGGATCATGATTACGAACAGCTCCAGATGAAAGCTCTACACCATTACATACTAAATCATACTGATCTGCTGTAATAGTAAGAGGATCAATCTCACCTCTCTCAGCCTTAAGAAGTGTCTCAAGACCACCTGAAGGCATTGAGAATGGATTATGACAGAACTCAAGTTCTCCAGATTCCTCTCCAATTTCATACATTGGGAAATCTACAATCCAGCAGAACTCATATCTCTCTTTATCCATATGACCAGGCACCTTAGCACCGAAAGTCTTAATAACAACACCAGCTGTCTTCTGTGCCTGAAGTTTCTTTCCAGCAGACACAACAACTAAAGTATTCTCTTTAAGAGATAATGCACTCTTAACAGAATCTGCATTTTCCTTTACAAACTTAGAGATACCACCTACGATATCGCCATTCTCATCAACTCTAAACCAATATGGCTTAGAACCTGCCTGAACCTCTACTTCATCGATTGTCTTATCGATAAACTTTCTTGACTCAGAGAAGTTATCAATACAAACAGCCTTAATGCAAACATCTGTATCTTCACCATCCTCAGTCTTTGACGCAAATGGTCCAAAACCATTATCTTTAAGTAAATCTGTAACATCCTGAACTTCCAAATCAATACGAAGATCTGGCTTATCAGAACCATATCTCTCCATTGATTCAAGATATGGAATTCTCTTAAATGGAGCACTTGATGCAATATCATATGTACCATATTCAGCAAAAATAGGTGGAAGAACATCTTCGCATACGCTAAATACATCTTCCTGAGAAGCAAAAGCCATCTCCATATCTAACTGATAGAATTCTCCTGGAGATCTGTCTCCTCTAGCATCCTCATCTCTAAAGCAAGGAGCAATCTGGAAATATCTGTCGATTCCAGATACCATAAGAAGCTGCTTAAACTGCTGCGGAGCCTGAGGAAGTGCATAGAACTTTCCTGGATGCTTACGAGCAGGTACCAAGTAATCACGAGCTCCTTCTGGTGATGAAGCTGTAAGAATAGGTGTAGTGATTTCTAGGAAATCATGTTCCATCATAGCTTTACGAAGTGCAGCAACAACCTTAGATCTCATAACAATGTTATTCTTAACTTCTGGATTACGAAGATCCAAATAACGATATTTAAGACGCTGCATCTCATCAGCTTCACGGCTTCTATTAATTTCAAATGGAAGCTCATTATAACGGCACTTACCGAGAACCTCTACCTTCTCAGGTACAACTTCGATATCACCTGTTTCCATGTTTTCATTTTTAGAACTTCTCTCACGAACAGTTCCCTCTACAGAAATAGTTGATTCCTTTGTAATACCCTTAAAAGTATTTACAAGTTCTTCTGTAGATGCAACAATCTGAGTCTTGCCATAGAAATCACGAAGAACTACAAATCCAAGGTTAGAACCAACCTCTCTAAAATTCTCCATCCATCCTACAAGCTTTACAGATTTGCCAGCATCAGTGGCTCTTAACTCTCCGCAAGTATGAGTACGAGACTGTGTCATTTTAATATATCCCCATCTTCCTAATTATTTATTAAAAAATTCTACGAATTCTTTGTATCCGTCTTTTTCAAGCTGCTCCTTCTGGAACTTCTTGTTTTTGTTCATACGAACTACCAAAACCTGCTGTCCATTATCTCGAGCCTCTTTTGCCTTTGCCATAACATCAACAAGCTTCTCAGCAGGATATTTCTTCTCAACCAAATAAGCAACTTTAGCTGGTGCTTCAGGAATTTCAAAGCCACTCTCCATAAGTAGAAGAATAATTCTCTCAAATCCAATAGAGAAACCACAAGCTGGTACATCATGTCCGATAAACTTACCTACCATCTTGTCATAACGTCCACCGCCACCGCAGCTTCCGCCAAACTCTGGAATAGCGATTTCAAAAATAGTTCCTGTATAATAACCCATTCCACGAACCAGAGTAGGATCGAAAACTAATTCAAAATCAGCACTCTTGCTAGCATTTACTGAAATAGAAATCTCATCCATCCAGTCAATAACATCATCACTAAGAGCATCACCTAGTGCATCTTTTAAGAACGCCATTCCGCTCTTTACATCTCTATTATTTTCTAGGCCATCAAATAGAGAAACATATTTAGAAACATTCTCTTCTGGAATACCCATCTCTACGAGTTCTTCTTTAACTCCATCGAGACCAATCTTATCCATCTTATCAAGAATGATAAATACCTCATCATAATCATCCTCAGGGAAGCCAGCATAATCTGCCATAGCCTTTAAGATTCTTCTATCATTAATTCTGATTTCAAAATTCTTAAAGCCGAGCTTTCCAAGAGTAGTTGTTGTTGCAGAAATAAGTTCAATCTCTGCAAGATTAGTTGGCTCACCAATGATATCGATATCACACTGAGTAAACTGACGATAACGTCCTCTCTGAGGTCTATCCGCTCTCCAAACTGAACCAATCTGAAGTGCCTTAAAAGGATTTGGCAAATCATTTTCATGATTAGCATAATATCTTGAAAGTGGTACTGTAAGGTCATATCTCATACCATAGTCAACCACATCCTCTTCCTTTGTAGCCTCTTCAAGTTTAAGCTTCTCTCCGCGCTTCAAAACCTTGAAAATAAGCTTCTCGTTCTCTCCACCATTCTTACCAGTCAAATTCTCAATGCTTTCCATGCAAGGAGTCTCGATTGGTGTGAATCCGAACTTTCTATATGTATCTTTAATAACGCCAGTTACGTAATCACGAATTTCCATTTCCTTTGGAAGGATGTCCTTCATGCCGTTTACTGGCTTCTTCTTTAATGACATACTATTTCTCCTCTATCAAAACTCGAAAATATATTATAGAACTTTTTCCCGAAGAAATAAACTTTTAGGAAAAAAGTTCCTTCTTTCTCTGTATCATTTCATCAATTCGTTCTATGTATGTATCCACGTCCTTTACATTCTCGCATCGAGATGTAGTACCATCCATATGAACTTTCTTGGAAGCAGTACCCGCGCCAAGAGCAACGATATCCTGCTGTTCCTCCATAATCAAAATATTGTAGAGCCCTTCTTTTCCCGGTTTTGCAAATCCGACATTCTCGAGATTACCTACCATCTGTTTCTGACGGTACAAATAATATGGTTTAAGTCCAAGTCTTTCTGCTGTTTGATTAGCATATCCCATAAGTTCATCAGAGTTTTCAAAAAGATATCCCTTATACTCTTCCCACTGCTTTCGAAGTCTCGAATGAGTCTTCACCGCAAGTGAATGCACTGTCATGCTATCCGGAGCCATCTTTTCCACCTCGGAAAAAGTATACAAAACGTCTTCCTTCGTCTCGCCTGGAAGTCCAATAATCAAATCCATATTGATATTTGAAAATCCCATTTCTCTAGCGAGCTTAAAACTCTCACGAACAGAATCCACACTATGATGCCTTCCAATAAGCTTCAACGTCTTCTCATTCATCGTCTGTGGATTTATAGAAATTCTAGTAACGTTATGCTTCTTCATAACTTCCAATTTCTCGCGTGTAATACTATCCGGTCTACCAGCTTCCACATTGAATTCAGAAACATTGTCCATCGGAAGTTCCTTCTCTAAATAGGAAAAAAGTTCCTCAAGTTCAACATCAGATAACGCAGTCGGAGTTCCTCCTCCAATATAAAGAGTATCCAAATGTTTATCTTTCATGAGAATTGAAACTTCATGGATTTCTTTTTTCAATGCCAAAAGATACTTCTCAACTTTTCCAGCATACGAAGCTCTTGCATATGATGGGAACGAACAATATAAACATGTAGTCGGGCAGAAAGGAATTCCAATATAAATACTGTAGCCCAAATGGGCGTCCCTAACTCCGCGCTTCACATTTACAAGAGTTTTTAAATTTGAAAGAAGATCAATTTCACGTCCGGCAATTTCCAGACTCAAATCAATTTTCTCATCAGACGCCAAATAAGCATCCTTCATTCTATCTCTAACTTCCTCTGCACTCTCTCCCTCAGAAAGCATAGAAAGAGCAATCTTCGTCGGACGAATTCCAGTCAGAGTTCCCCAAGGAAGTTTGTGATTCGTATATTTTGCTAAAATACCATAAATGGATTTCTTTAAAGAATTCTTAGTTTCTGGACGATTGCTAAAATCTATATCTAGGATTTTCTCCTCGATACATTCGCCCTTTTCATCTACGAACTTTAAATCTATAGAACTATCGCCATACTTCACATCTAGAGTATGTGAAGGAGAAATATTATCCTTTTGTAATTTAATTCGTTTCTTAACCTGGTAAGGTAGATCCTCTACATTTTTTTCCTCAATCTGATAGTCTAAATAGAGATCCTCTCCAGGAAAAAAGGCCTGGACCAACGAATATATATCATATTCGTAGTCGGCCTCATTTAAAGTTATTTTTATCATTAACCCATTGCTCTCTTTACTTCTGTAACACTTTCAATAGCACGAATTCTCTTAAATATATCATTAAGTTCATGCTTATCCTTAATCTGGAAGGATATTGTAATAGATGCAATTCCAGTTTTACTAATTCTTGTATTAATAGAAAGAATATCAATATCTTTCTCTGTAAATACTTTTGAAATATCTACAAGGAGTCCCTTTCTATTATCTGCAAATATCTTAATCGTTGTTTCAAATGCTTCATTAGCCTTTTCAAGAAGAACATCCTCTTCCCAAACAGCTTCTACAAGACGCATCTTCTCCTCTTCAGGAATGTTCAAAACATTTATGCAATCTGTTCTATGAATTGTGATTCCTCTACCTCTTGTAATGAAACCTATAATTTCATCTCCAGGTACAGGATTACAACAACGACTAAAGTGAACAGGCATATCACCAGTTCCACTTACAATAACTCCACTCTTCGAACGTTTTCTCTTCTTCTTGTTCTCATGAGTTTCATTTTCTTTATTTGAATTATTAGAAGCTTCTACTTCTTCAAGTATATCTTCATCTGTACGAACCAACGGATGATCTTTCTTCCAAGCTTCGTACATTCTATTTACAACCAGTCCTTCTTTTAGGGCACCATGTCCAATAGTTGCAAGAACATTGTTCCAGTCATGAAGTCCATATCTTCTCAGCACAAGCTTCTGATACTCAGATTTATTGATTGTAGAAAATTCTATTCCCTTTGCTTTCGCATTGGCAACCAAAAGTTCCTTACCTTTTTGAATATTTCCTTCCTTCTCAGCCGATCTAAACCACTGATTGATTTTCGTTCTAGCCTGAGAAGATTTAGCTCTCATAAGCCAATCTGTACTAGGTCCCTTAGAATTCTGTGATGTAAGAATTTCAATTCTATCACCAGTTTTGATTTCATAATCAATAGGAACCAGTTTGCCATTTACCTTCGCACCTACCATCTTATTTCCGACAGCGGAATGAATTGAATATGCGAAGTCAATAGCTGTAGAACCTGCAGGTAGATTCTTTACGTCTCCTGAAGGTGTAAAGCAAAATACCGTATCACCAAAGAGATTAAAATCACTCTTTAGTACACTCATGAATTCTTTATTATCAGACATATCCTGCTGCCATTCGAGGATCTGTCTAAGCCAGGAAAGTTTTGCCTCTTCTTTATTAATAGTAGAGCCTTCTCCACCTTCCTTATATTTCCAATGTGCAGCAATACCATACTCACTAATCTTATGCATTTCATAAGTTCTAATCTGAATCTCAAAAGGAGAACCCTTCGGTCCGATTAGAGTTGTATGTAAAGACTGATACATATTCGGTTTAGGCATAGCAATATAATCCTTAAACCTTCCAGGAATAGGAGTATATTTCTCATGCATAACACCTAGTGCTGCATAACAATCTTTAATATCATCTACGATGATTCTTACGGCAAAAAGGTCATAAATCTGATCGATAGTTTTATGCTGGTTTACCATCTTCTTATAAATACTGAAGATGTGTTTAGCCCTGCCTTCTACGGTTGCACTTATACCTGCATCCTTTACAGCTTTTCTAACCTCTCCTACGAGAAAGCCTACGTAATCCTCGCGTTCTTTTTTCCTAAGAGAAACTTTCTCAACGAGATCCTTATAAGCTTCCGGCTCCAAATATTTAAGAGCCAAATCATCTAATTCAATCTTTACTTTGGAAATACCGAGCCTCTGAGCTAGTGGAGCATAAATCTCCATAGTCTCTCTCGATTTTTCTTTCTGTTTCTGAGGTGTCATGTACTGAAGAGTTCTCATATTATGAAGTCTATCAGCGAGTTTTATCATGACAACTCTGATGTCCTTTGCCATAGCAAGGAACATCTTTCGCAAGTTTTCAGCCTGTCTGTCTACCTTATCCACATCATAGGATAACTGAGTCAACTTAGTAACGCCGTCAACCAACACGGCAACCTCAGGCGAAAATTCCTTTTCAAGTGTAGCTAAATCTACTTCCGTATCTTCTACTACATCATGCAATAAACCAGAAACAATTGTTTCCTTATCAAGCTCTAGATCGGCCAAAATCAAAGCAGTGCAAAGAGGATGGATGATATAGTCTTCTCCAGACTTTCTCTTCTGTCCTTCATGAGCGTTATAAGCTATTTTATAAGCCTTCTCAAGCATAGACACATCCGCATTTGGATGATATTGGCGCACTCTATCAAGGATCCTCTGATAAATATCATCCGGATCCTTTAAATCGTCAGTTGAAACGATGCCTTTATCACCATCGTACTCATGAACCTTGACTTTTATATTCTTTAATTCTTCCTGTACCTCTTCGCGGTTTTGCTTTCTGTCCAATCCAATAGCCCCTATCTAATTAAAACATTTTGGAAAAAATTAAACTGCCTCTGATTTGTAACCACCCTTCTCACGATACTCTTCAATCATCTCATCCATAGTTCTTACACTTATGAATTCTGCGACATCGGGTTCTGAGAAAGCTAGTTCTCGAAGTCTCATATAAACAGCCCATTCAGGCACATTTGTCTGAAACATGATATTCTCTACAAATGACTGTAGAAATGGTTTGTCTCTGTCCAAGCTCCCATCCTCTGCATACATCTTTGTAAGCAGGTAAATTTTCTTAACAAGTTTAGGTGGCATTAAGCAGTATCTAGTTGCTATAGACAATAGAATTAAATCTTCTTCTGAAAAAATTATTTTACCATTTTCATCAGTTTCTGTCTTTATAATTTCGCCTTTAATGCCTGCGAAATAAACAACTACAGCCATACATTTTCTATAATGCACAACCCCTTTCGCTGATTTCCTTGTATCAATGAGGATATTCATCTTCCCACTTCTCTCCTCAAATACAAGATATGGACCAGATTCAGGCGGATTAGGAATTTTCATTTCAGTTACGAAACATTCTTCCCTCATCATTCTGTCAAAGGTCTTAAATACTGTCTCTGGCAAAGATGAAATCTTTGTCCAGTTCGTGCGATTTGCAAAAACTAGTCTACGAAGTTCGGATTGCTCTTTCTTCGAAATCAGGTGCACGATATCTCCACCCATCTTAAGGAACTTTTCGATTCTGTCTTTGTGGATTACATTCTCCATACGCTCCTCCGAAGTATACTATTCCAGTTTTTGTTTTATACTCTATTTTAATATCTATACCTATTTATGTAAATAGTTATAGTCTTTTAAATTATTTGCATTTTTCCAAAGTGCCACTTGACACTCTATGTTTTTCATACTAAAATTCATCATTAATATTTATAAAATTTTTAAATTTGTGATTCGCGAAAGAGAGGTAAGTAATGGCAACAATTATCGGTGAAGGAATCACCTTCGACGATGTACTACTAGTACCACAGTATTCAGAAGTAACACCAGATATGATCGATTTAAGCACACATCTTACAAAAAAGATCAAACTAAACATTCCTATGATGAGTGCTGCTATGGATACAGTAACAGAACATAGAATGGCAATCGCTATGGCCAGACAGGGTGGAATCGGTATCATCCACAAGAACATGTCTATCGAAGAACAGGCTGATGAAGTTGACAAGGTAAAGCGTTCAGAGAACGGTGTTATCACTGATCCTTTTTCCCTCTCACCAGAAAATACACTTGAGGAAGCTGAGAATCTTATGCACAAATTCAGAATCTCAGGTGTGCCAATCACAGAACCAGGTGGAAAGCTAGTTGGTATTATTACTAATCGAGATCTTAAATTTGAAGAAGACTTTTCTAGACCTATAAAAGAATGCATGACTTCAGAGAATCTCGTTACTGCTCCTGAAGGAATCACTCTTGAAGAAGCTAAGAAAATCTTAGCAAAAGCAAAGGTTGAGAAGCTTCCTATCGTCGATAGCAATTTCAATCTCAAAGGATTAATCACAATAAAAGATATAGAGAAGCAGATACAGTATCCTCTCTCAGCTAAAGATGAGCAGGGACGTCTTCTTTGTGGAGCTGGTGTAGGTATCACATCAAATATGCTTGAGAGAGTTTCTGCTCTATACGAGGCACATGTTGATTGTGTTGTTGTAGATAGTGCTCACGGACATTCAGCAAATGTAATCGCTGCTGTAAAGAAGATAAAAGAAGCATTCCCTGATCTACAGGTAATCGCTGGAAACGTAGCTACTTATGAAGCTACCAGAGATTTGATTGCCGCTGGTGCTGATGCTGTAAAGATTGGTATCGGACCTGGATCTATCTGTACAACAAGAGTCGTAGCCGGAATCGGTGTTCCTCAGGTCACAGCCCTCATGGATGCTTACAAAGCTGCAAAAGAAGCTGGTATTCCAATCATCGCCGATGGTGGTCTTAAATATTCAGGAGATATGGTAAAGGCTCTCGCCGCAGGTGGAAATGTCTGCATGATGGGTTCAATGTTCGCAGGTTGCGACGAAGCTACCGGTGAAGTTGAACTATACCAGGGCAGAAAATACAAGGTATACCGTGGCATGGGTTCTATCGCCGCTATGAAGAATGGTTCAAAAGATCGTTACTTCCAGGAAGGCCACGAGAAACTCGTTCCTGAAGGCGTTGAAGGTCGTGTAGCTTATAAGGGTTCTATCGAAGATGTAATCTTCCAGCTAAAGGGTGGTATCCGTTCTGGTATGGGTTACTGCGGTTGCCCTACAATCGAAGACCTACATGAAAGAAGTAAATTCACAAAGATTACAGCTGCTTCATTAAAAGAAAGTCATCCACATGACATTCACATCACAAAAGAAGCACCTAACTATAGCTTAAATTCATAAAAAAATGCCTCTGTCTTATGACAGAGGCTTTTTTTAATCTTCTTTTTCTCTAAACAATCCGGCTATTATATCAAAAATACACCAGACGGTTCCACCAACCGTTGCCGCTAAAGAGAAAGAAATAATATCTGAAAAAAGTTCTTTGATTCCCAAGGTATGCGCCATAAAAGATCTGTATAAAGAAATACCCGGTTCGACCAGCATCACATAGCCGCCAATATAGATCGAAAGAACAGTTCCAGCCAGACTAAAAAGTATGACAGCCAGTTTCTTCATTCCAGGCGTCAGACAGGCTATTATTCCTTTCTTCTCTTTATCCTCGTTTTTCTTCACTTCCAAAACTCTCTCCTAAAATTATTTTAAAATACAATATAGAATCCTAAATATCCAAGCAGAATTCCAATCAGCGCTCCAAATATTACATCTCTTATGAAATGTACTCCCCCAAAAACTCTAAGCACTGAAAGCAAAACTCCTAAAATAAAAATATCTATTGCTCCCTGCATACTGACCTGCATATATGCCATTCCTACCATAAATGCGGAAAAAATATGTCGTGACGGGAAGCTATGCCTCTTCGTATCTTTTTCGATTATAGGCGTAAAATCATAAACCTCATATGGTCTCTTCGCATTGACGGCATGTCTGAATAAAGAAACTGCCACAAAAGAGACAAAAGGTACTAAAGCTATTTCTATCAAAAGTGATCTCTGAAAATAAAAAACATACACCCCAAGAAGTGGGTAAGAAACAAAAATCATAAAAGTTATGAGATTGTCCAGCATGTTTATTAACATTTTTCCATATTTACGTCTGCAAATCGATTCTGAAATACATTTATACTGTGCTTCTGTCATTTATTACTCCAATTATTGAAACCATCAGAATATAGGTCCACCATTACATCATCATATTGCTCTATAATCTCATAACGATTCATTAGATAAACCAGATATCCTTTTTTATCCTCAAAATCATCACTATCACCGGCAATCTGTTCCGGCGATGGTTCATTTGCAACTAGATTATTGTTTTTTATATATTCATCTACAACTTTTTTCAAAGATACTGGATCCATCTTCGGATCGAGTTCTACACCAAAGATTGCACTAAAAACTCCCGCCGCATAATAGAACTCATAATTTCCTATCAAAACAGACATCTGCCTGTTTATCTTCTTATCCACACTCTGGATTGGTAAAATCTTTTCCATGAATCAACCTCATTTCCTCATAATATAATGCAAAAAAATCCTCCCTAAATCAAGGGAGGATTTCACAAATATCAAAGTCAAAAATTATTCCATTGCATTATCAATCTTTGAGAAGAATGATTTTTCAATGACTTCGTGCTTCTGATTTAATACAAAAGCCATCTCATCAAAAAGCTTCTTACCAGCTAGCTGAAGGAATCTCTCATCCTGTGACATAGCTTTCTTTCCGCTTTCGATACGTGTCTTCTTTCTTACATAAACTGTCTTAACAACACTAGCGAGTGCCTTTGGATCGAAGTCTGCAATAATAGACTTAACATTATCCTGGAACTCTCTGTTATTTCTAGTATCAAGAGAATCAAGCTTCGCTACATTTTCAAGCAAGCTCTGCATCTCATCCTCAGATTTAATATCACGAAGACGACCATTCTTATCATCCACTGGTGTGATTACCTGTCCACCAGACTGGAAAACTGGTTCCAATTCGTAATATTCTTTATCTGAACCTCTGCCGCGTAATGCGAGCATTTCAATTTTCTTTACCTGACAAACTCCAGCACTCTCGTGCATCAAGTAGTCACCAATTTCATATCTCTTCATATATTCGCCTTCTTTCCGCATCTAGTATTATAACATGTCAGAAACAATAATGTCAGTGAGCAAATTTGCACGAATTTTATTCAAAATTTCTTTCTTACGTTTGTCAGAATGTCGAAACGCACGTTCTACACTAGCTAAAATCATAGGTTCAAAAGTATTTTCTTTTTGTTTCAAAAGTTTTGAATTAAAACCATCATTTTCGCTAACCATATCGAATATCATCAGCAAATCCACATATAATATTGGAAACAAAACTGCCCCCAGCAAATAATAACTATCAAAGCAATCCATCATATCCAGATTTATACAATACTGATAATATGCTCTATATTTGTTCAATAGCTTATCATTTCTTTTTAAAGAAAGAATATATGCTTCTAACTTTTTTTGAAAAGCCTTCTCACTATCATTCCCATAGACTTTTTCATACGTCTTTAAAAGCCTATAAAATACCGGATTCTTCTTTTTAACCTCATCCCAAGAAAATAGATTAAAAATAATGTCATTTATAACCTTAATAGGAATTATAAAATCCGAATCCGCCTTTTCATCTATATCTAAATTATCCAAACAATCTAAATCGTAAATATTCTTATTAGAAACCAGATTCTTCTGACACAACTTTGCATATAAAAAGTGTCTCTTCATTATGGAAAAAAGATCCTCTTCTCTCCAGATTTCCTCACTAATCTTATCTCTAAAAGAAATAAGATATTCTAAAAAAGAAGGATCCGTATTCTTTCTAACCCAAAGAGTTTCAAATTCATCATCAGTTTTTATAAAATAACTCTTTTCCAGATGATTCAGAAAAACTCTGGCAACCTCAACACAAGATAAATCTAGTGTCACTTCAACTCTTTTATATTCACCAGTATCGAGCATCATAACTCGACGCGGAAAAACTCTACATATTTTAGGCATCAAATCCATATTATCCTGGAGCTGATGTCTGCACAAACCATCCCTTGTAAAGAAAGGACAGGTCCTATTACATTGCCTTATATATCTAAGCCCATCTTCTCTCTTTCCAACCAATAATTTTAGGGCAAATCTTTTCCACCCCGAAACTTTGTCAATTGCACTTAAGCATTCATCATCGACAGTAATAATCCAGTTCTTGCAACAAGTACTAGGACAATTACCACCTATACATTCAAACTCATCAAACCAATTGATTTTATATACGTCTTTCAAGTGTTAATCCCCTTTGTTAAATTTACATCTTTAAAAGATTTCAAAAACGAGATATAATAATAAGTAGTTATGCCCAATAGGAAAAGGCAGCCTGCATAAAGCAGACTGCCGGGAAAAAGAAAAAAGATTACTCAACATTTGACTGTCTGAAAGTATTGTACCCTCTTAAGCACCATGCGTAAAGTTCAATATTTTCATGTTTCAAATGAAATTCATTCAAAGAAAGGTAATTATGACACTACTTTCATACGAAATATTCCAAACAATTATCGAGCAGGGATCCTTTGCAAAGGCCGCTTCCCTACTCCACCTTACTCCATCAGCAGTAAGTCATTCCGTTTCATCTCTTGAAAATGAGATTGGATTCTCACTTTTCATCAGAAATAAAAATGGTGTAAAACTTACAAATGCCGGTGAACAGATCCTACCTTATCTCCAACAGGTAGTAAAATCCAACGAAAACTTCCTTCAGAAGATTTCAGAAATGAAGGGTCTCAATGAAGGTTCAGTAAAAATCGGCTGCGTAAACACAGTTTGCCTCGCCTGGATTCCAGGAATCCTAAAGAAATTCTCAAATGAGTTTCCACAGATTGATATCGAAGTTTACCAGGGTTCCTACGATGATGTTATGGCCTGGACTAGAAGTGGCGTAATTGATATAGGTATTGTTTCTGATCTAGTAAAAGAGAACCTGCCTTTTACTCCTCTTTACACAGAGCCTCTGGTTTGTGTTACTCCAAAGAATTATATGCCTAAGGATGTAAAAATAATCAAACCTGAGGATTTAAAGAATCAGCCATTCGTCATCCAGCAGGACAGTTGTGATAAAGATGTCACTACCTTCCTTGACAAATATGCTCTTTCAATCAGAGCCAACTGTCATATCTTAGATGATCAGTCTTGTCTTGCAATGGTAAAATGCGGTGCCGGTATTTCAATCGTGCCAAAGATGCTTGCTGATTCTACTTCAGAAAACATCGATACCTTCCCACTTGAGCCTGAACAGACTAGAACTCTTGGTATCACATGCTTAAACGAAGATTTACTTTCACCAGCAGCAAATGAAATGATTTCTGTTATAAAAGAATATGTTGCAGAATTAAACTAAACAAAAATGGTTCGCTTTATTTAAAACTAAAGCGAACCATTTTTATTATCATTAATTATTTTCCTGGATATGTAAGAACTGAATATACATCGTAGTCCTTTAACTTCTCTCTACCATTAAGTCCAGCAAGTTCCATAACGAATAGCATCTTTACTACTTCGCCGCCGAGCTTTTCTACAAGCTTAGCTGCTGCCTCAATAGTACCACCAGTAGCGATAAGGTCATCTATTAAAACGACTTTCTGACCTGGTTTTACTGAATCTTTGTGCATCTCGATAGTTGCTGATCCGTACTCCAAATCATAGTCCATAGATACTGTCTCAGCTGGAAGTTTGCCCTTCTTTCTGATAAGCGCAAATGGCTTATTAAGAGCATAAGCAATAGGAGTTCCGAAGATAAATCCTCTAGACTCTGTTCCTGCCAAAACATCAAAATCAACTCCCTCAAGAGCTTTTATCAAATCATCGATAGCAAGCTTGAATCCTTCTGGCTGCATTAGAAGAGTTGTGATATCTCTAAACATAATGCCTTTCTCAGGATAATCTGGGATTGTACGAATGTACTGAGCGACCTTTTCATTCATCTTAATTCATTCCTCTTTTCTATATTTCGAAAAAGTGATTTTCAGTTTCAAAAACAAAAATAATCTTTTACGAACTTTTTAAGAATAAAGATTTTTTATCAATATGTCAAATAAATTAGACTATTTTTTAGAATCCTTAACTCTTTGAGAGTAACTCTTTAAGTAAAACTTCCTATCCTCTTTCGCGTATTTCTCAGGGATAGGAGGAATATTTCCATATTTTTTTGCTAAATAAGCCGCCATAGCATTCTTTTCTAAAACCATGCAAAGATTTCTAGCTTCAATTTCAGACTCAGCTACACAAACCGCTCCTTTTCCTTTTAATAGACACGCCGAATTATCTTTAAGTTGTTTAGCTAGAAAAGATTGATTAATCTTCCCAGTCAAATTTACAACTACCCCTCCACAAAGCTGTGCCATATCATCTATATAAGCCTCTAAATCCATTCCAAGATTACTATATCTAACTAAAAATGGACTTCTGGATACAAATGAATATTTATCAAGCATCTCTTTATTGTCTTTTGCCCATTTAAGTTTGTCACGATATTTTGTCTCGAAAGCATCTTCA
This sequence comes from Lachnospiraceae bacterium, assembly GCA_024682375.1. GTDB lineage: Bacteria > Bacillota > Clostridia > Lachnospirales > Lachnospiraceae > Lachnocurva. The sequence continues at coordinate 29,720 of JAIKZI010000075.1, forward strand.
AACTTCAAGTCTTCTTCATCTATTTCTACTATAGAAGAATATATCCATTTAGACATTTTCTCTAGCATCTTTACTATATAAAACGTCTCTCTGGCTTCCTCACCACAGATTATAGCTCCATGATTCTTTATTAAAAGAGCACAAGCCTCAGGATTTTTCTTCCAGGCTTTTCCTATTGCCTTCATCATATCCTTCGTTCCAGGGAACTGATAAGATGTTACAGGAATAGTATTTCCAAGTATAGTAACATCACGAGTCATACCTTCAGGGATATATCTTTTTATATCATTGAAGCTAACTCCAAGTGTAGATAAAGCCGTGGCAACTGGTTGATGAGTATGAATAACACACGAAACATCAGGTCTGCTTTTATATGTTATAAGATGAATCAGATATTCAGATGATGGAACTTTTCCTGCATCATGACTTCCATCTTTTATATTCACCCTCACTATATCTTCATTAGAAAGCGAATTAAATGACGTTCCACTTGGAGAAATCACAAAAGTATTCTCGTCTACTCTTACACTCACATTTCCCCATGAGCCAACCATAAGACCTTCCTTCTTCAAATTCTGGCCCATAGATCTAACTTGAAATTTTGCTTCCTCTAATGAATATGTCATACACTAGTCCCCCTATAATTTTAAGACTAGAATATCACACTACCGGTTCGAGAACCATATCCTCAGTCACTACAACAGGAAATTTAATTTCCTGTTCATTTTTATTGAGCCACCGCCTTACCTTCTTTCCATTTATAATCACATCTCCCGGATTGAAATCTTTCCCCTTTTCTACCATGTAGGACTTATATCCATCCAGTTTTACCTCCAATATCTCTACGCTTTTCTTTCTTTCTCTCAGAATTGTCCTTTTATATTCTAGTTGTCCCGTCTTTCCACTTGGATAAGTAAAGTTTTCTCTGACTTCACAAGACAAAACTCCCATCTTCGGGTTACTTTCCAGGAATCGTATCTCAACATCCAGATTTCTTTTTTTAGAACCATTATTTCCTTTATTAAGCTGCTTCTTTAGATGAGATATAAACCTATCCTGCATCTTCTTTTCAGAGATAATCTCTCCTTTTCCTTTCTCCACTCCTCTCATTGTCATAACCATTGCACAATCAACCGCAGTTTCTAATTCATTTTGTTTACTGTAACGATTCCATAGAAAGATACAGGATATTATCAAAAGTATAGACATAACAGCAATCACAATTGAAAAAACGATCTGCTTCATTCTCCCACTCCTAAATATAAATCCAGGGTTCCATATTTTCCCGTGCTATCTTCTACATATATCGATGCCCTATAGATTCCTGCCTTTTGAAATCTAATCTCACTTTCACTCGATGGAATATTTTCATCCTTTTCATTCATAACATTGATAATCTTTGAAACTGTAATCCCTTCACCTCTTATTAATTCCTTTGCTTTATAATCTTTATTGCAAACAAGTCCTTCCATAGATTGCACCGAAGGTTTACCCTTCTTCGTAGAAACGTCGCTCTTTTTCTCATCCAATCTACTATCAACAGTTTTATCTGCACTTTCTTTCATACTTTTTTTCACATTCACGCTAGAGTTTTCAAAGAACAGAAGTCCAAAAACAAGAATTGTAGTAACAGCACAAATTACAATTTTCCCATATTGCTCTATTACTTCTTTCATATACCCCTCTTTCTAAATATTAATCAGCCATTCTGAAATTAAATCAGAAAATCCACCTTTAAAGAATGAAATTATCACTCCCACTATCAATATCGCTCCAAATGCACCTATAAGGCTTTCTCCATATTCACTTATGATTTCCTTCATACAGATATCTCCCCTATAAAAATAACAATCATCGCAGATATCAAAAGCCCAAACACACAGTAGAACAAAGACATTCCGTATTCTTCAAAAAACTCTTTCATAATACATCAGCCTCCACCATATGCTCCTGTTTTACATTAATAATAGGAATCCAAATATTGTAAAAAAGTTTTAAACATCCATAATCAATATGCTCCGTTTCCTCTTCCTTCACCAAATCTATATCTATCTTATATCCAAACTTCGAAGCATCTTTCTTACATGCATCTATAACACCTCTATCAAAATTACTATTTCCAATTCTCACAGCACAATCTGCTGCAAATCTCTGAGCCTTCCCCGTATTCATCGTAGAAGACACAATCCCAATTCCTATCATCAAAGTAAAGAAGCAAATAAAAATCCCACTAAACGCTTTAATAATAGAATCCATAAGCTTCTACACTCCTATTTTTCCAACATCAGACAGATAAACACCAAACATAACCATCATGTCACATATCATCTTAATTCCGGCGGTAATTTGCGGGGCTAAAAAAAGCGCCTCCATTCCCGCCATATTATCTTCATTCTTGATTTTCGATGCCCTATCTATCATCTGTCTATTTCGTGTAAGTATTTCTCCAAGTTCATTCACAACTTGTCCATTTCCATTTTCCGAAAGCGAATACAAAACCTTCATAGCCGCCTCCACATCAGGTATTCCATACTGCTTCATAAAGCCAACATAAGACATAATTCCCGTTGGATTGATCTTTAACTCACTAATCAAAATCTCTAAATCTCTCTTTAAAACCAAAGGAGCCTTCTCATAAGACTTTTCTATAGATACAAAAACATTGTCATTCTGTAATAAAAGCACCATATCCAAAATCCATCTTGGAAACGCTTTCTCTATTTCCCTTATAACTAGTCTTTTTTCCGATTTATAAAAAAGCCTTTTCATAAAAGGTATTTTTACATCTTTGAAATCCTTCCACTTCTCCTGCAGCTTATACGCCCTGTTTTCTTTTGTATCCTTCGTGGTCAAATAGTCTTCTGACATTTTTCTATCCGACAGAAAAAATATAAGAATATCCAAAATAAGAACTAATGATGTTCCAAACTGAACGTAGATATTCTTCGATACATCTATATCCATCCGAAAACTAATAAAATAAATCATCGAGCAAAGTATAAGAGACATCAAAATAGAAATAGTATTTCTATTTCTTCTCCTCTTCTTTTCATTTAAAGACTCTAAAACCCTATCCATCCACAGCCTTCTATCATCCAAAAGAATCTTTGCGCTACTTCTGTACTCGCCGCCCTCACGTTCTACACCAAGCGCAAACTCATGAATCAGTTTAAGTCCCTCATATTTGTACTCATTTTCAATAATAGAAAGAGCATCCTTTTCCGAATCAGAATCATAAGAATTTGCGATATGATTAATCGCCATCTCAATTTTCTTCTTCATAAGTCCGTCTTCAAAAATCTCTTTCACATCATAAAGCGTCTCCAAAACTTTGCCAGTCTTCTCAAACGAATACAAAAACTGTTCTATATAAACATTTACATCTGAAAACCTTTTCTGCACATAACGAGACCTTTCAGAATTCCTGATAAAAAAAGGAAGAAAGATAATTAAGAAAACTCCTAGTACTACTTCGTAGAAAAAATCTAAGCGAAACAGCTTCCCAAGTCCAAATGTTACAAAAAACACTGCCACAATACTTATCAGCGTTTTCTTCTTGGAAAAAACATATCCATACTTTTTAAGCTCGTCCGACACAGTTTCTCTGGCCAAGATATGTTCCCCCTCTCACAAATTTTCCCTCACGCTCTAATTCTTCAGCTTCCTGCATAAGCAGTTTCTTATTTCGAATCAGAAGGTTATTCACATTTTCCCACTCTGTATCTCTTTGATTATAAAGTCCAGCCTCTAAGAATCTCTTTTTAAAGGATTCCGGAATTGCCTCCGGGGAAAAATTCCCTCCATCCAAAATCATGCTGATTCGATTTTCATTTCCTTCTCTGGAAAAAAGCGCAATCTGATCTATATATCTTCTTACCTCTATCTTGCCTTCTTTATTTCTTACTTCCTTTCTCTTAATCAAAATTGCCATATCTATAAAGGTATAGATATCATTTAGAAGTCTATCCTCATCTCGCTTCTGAGCTGCCATATTCAGTATTCTATCAGGTACATTCCTTACATCATCCGTGTGAATTGTTGTCATCCCATTTACACCCGTAGAAAAGCCTTCTATAAGGCTTAAAACTTCTGTAGAACGAGCTTCGGACAGAATCATCCACTTAGGATTCAATCTCATACAAGTCTTTATAGCCTTGGTATAATCCATATTTTTTCCGACAGTGATCTCGACACAATCCTTACCAGGGTTCATCTTCGAATAATGCCATTCTGGTGTATCTTCGATTGTAATTACCTTCTTATCACCTGAAATATAATTTGAACAGAATCTAGCACATTCAGTTTTTCCTACACCCGGATTTCCTACGAAAATCATATTCAAACCAATTTTCACAGAATCCTTCAAAAACTTCAAAACATCAGTTGTCATATACCCGCTTGATATAACATTTTCTTCGTTCAATCTCACTCTCGGAAGTGATTTTCTGATACAAATACATCTCTTACCCTGACATACATCTTCATGAACAATTGTAATTCGAAGAGTATCGGTTTCAGCTTCAAGAACCGGACTCATTTTATGAAACGGCTGACTTACAATATTAGATACTCTCTTTGTGAACTGCTCTATAAATTCTTTATCAAGCACTACACTTTTAATCTTCGTTCTGATATTGTTACAATCCGTAACCCACAGTTCCTTTCCTGAATAATCAATATCCGTTATGTCATCATTTATCACATAGGAATACAGCGGCCCGAAGAATTTGGCTTCATCGATAATATTTCCATTTCTATCCTTCATCTAACCACCGCTTCCTATCAAATTCCGCTTTTTGAAGTGACCCCTTTAAAGAAATCATTCACCAGCGACTGAAATGCCTTTCCCACAATACTTCCTCCATCATGTCCGACCAAAAATACAATCAAAGTCACTAACGCCATAATAGCTACAACTGTGATAATTGCTGATCCATACTCTCTGATAACTTCCTGCATAAATAACTCCCTTCTAAATAAACCTAATCTACTTTGGATTGTTATATTAGGCTCCCACAAATTCCCCGCTTTGCTAATGTGAATATGATTTTAAACACTTTTTTCCAAAAGAGAGTAAAGAGAATCTTAAATAATTTTCGAATATAAAATTTAAAATAAAAAAATAGAAACTGGATTTTTAAGAATCCAGTTCCTATTTTTAAGGAAGCTTCAAATAAACGCATTTATACGGTTTATTATCACTTCATAATTATTAAATTTCGTTCTATTCTAATCTTCGATTTTTGAAACTATTTTTTCAAAATCATCTGATTCAAACTCATCCATTCTTCCCTCATCACACATCTTTGCGAAATCAGGATTGATTGGGAGTTTCGCAAGGACTTCAATATTTGATTCCTTTGCGATTTCATCAATATGGCTTTCTCCAAATGGGAACATCTTTTTTCCACAATCAGAACATTCCATATAACTATAATTCTCTACAACACCTAGCACCTTCACGTCCATCTTCTTGGCCATGTTTACAGCCTTCTTAACGATTAGAGAAACCAGATCCTGTGGAGATGTGACGATTACAATTCCATCGAGTGGAAGTGACTGGAATACAGTAAGCGGAACATCACCTGTTCCTGGTGGCATATCTACTAATAAATAATCTAAATCTCCCCAAATGACATCTGTCCAGAACTGCTTTACAGTTCCAGCGATAACAGGGCCTCTCCATACGACAGGATCGTCCTCATTATCTAACAGAAGATTAATCGACATCACCTTTATATCACCCTTTGATTCTACAGGATATGCACCATCCGGAGTCGCTGCAGCTGGACCTTTTACACCAAACATCTTTGGAATAGATGGTCCTGTGATATCAGCATCCAAAATTCCAACGCTATATCCTTTCTTTCTAAGACTGACTGCAAGTGATGATGTAACAGAAGATTTTCCTACTCCACCTTTTCCACTTACTACTCCAATTACATGTTTAATATTACTAAGCTCATTTCCCTTAATCTGGAAGTTTGGCTTAGGTGGTTCCATATGTGCCATCTTAAGCGCCTCCTTTTTTAGTATTACCTATTTTTCTTCCAAATGATATCCAATCCATTTAGAAGCAATTCTTCATCGTCTATAAGTTCATGTTTACAATATGGACTAACCATAGGTCCCATACCGCCTGTACAAACTATAGATGCTGCTTTTCCCATCTCATCTTCTAAAGCTGAGATAATTCCATCTATAGCTCCGGCAGTTCCATACACAATACCTGATCTAATACAATCAACTGTATTCTTTGCAACTGCATTCTTTGGAACGCTTACTTCTATAGCTGGAAGTAAAGATGTTCCCTGAGTCAAGGCATTTAGAGAAGTTCCAAGTCCCGGATAAATAGCTCCTCCTTTAAACTCTTTGCCTTCACCGAGTACTGTTACTGTAGTAGCTGTACCCATGTCTATAATAATACAAGGAAGTGGATACTTCTCTGCTGCTGCAACTGCTGTAGAAACCAGATCGGCACCCAATGTTCCCGGATCATCAATTCCAATTTTAATTCCTGTCTTAATTCCAGGTCCTACTACAAGAACCTCTACGTCTGCGATTAGCTCGACAGCTTTTTTCAAAAGACTTGTTACGACAGGTACTACAGATGAAATAACAGCTCCATCTAAATCAGATGGTTTTATCTGCGATAGTCCTAGGATTTCCTTGAACTTAATTGCAAAACCATATTCTGTTTCTTTTCTATCTGTAGGGATTCGTAAGAGTGGTTTTAAAACTTTTCCATCATCTATACAACCAAAAGTTATATGCGTATTTCCTACGTCAATTCCTAGTATCATATTATTCTCCCAAAAGCCAATACTCTAACTTCCGATTAGTTTGAACGGCTTGCTCTAGTAACGATTTTAATAATCTGAAGTACCACTGGTGTAAGTACAACTGTGATAACCAACTCTGATACGAAGTTTACTGTGATCATAGAAACAAGTGTAACAAATACTGCTTTAACACCAGAAATCTTATATGCGTCTTCCATAAGACCTGTAAATACAAAGCATACCATGAGTACATAGATTCCAGTATTTACTATTGGGCAAAGAACTGTTCCGATAATTGCACCGAGAGTTCCTTTTTTCATACCAACAAATGCCTTATATACGATTCCGCATACGAAGCCGGCCAGGATTCCTTTTCCCAGGCAAGTGATAATTGTAGCTGGAGCATTATACTGAAGCATAAGCATACTTGCAGGATCTAATCCTCCGAGAATCATACCGATTACAACAACCCCAAACACTGCTCCTAAGAACGCTCCTGCAGATGGTCCATAGATGATAGCACCAATTGCGATTGGAATTAGAACTAGAGAAATTGGAACTGGTCCAATATGTAGTCCAAATGTTGAAATCAACTGAAGTACGATTACTACTGCGGCCAATACACCTGTACCGACCATTTTCTGTGTCTTTGTAAAACTATTATTCATTTTATCCTCCTGCTGCTGTTTCCTCAAAGGCCACCCTGGCCTCCTCTTGGAATATAGCGCAATTCCTATTATACATTTTTTCAATGAAAATAGTGTATTTATACGTGTACGATTTGGGTATAAATCACGACACTTTTTTCCTAAAATCTATTATATTTTTGCAAGAAAAAAAGTGTTGTCACATAGGCAACACTTTTTTAAATAATCAATAATTAAATTCTCTATCCGACATCTTCTTTAAGAAAATGTATAAGGATATATCTTTTGGCATATCTACTATTTTACAACCATACAATTTCTTATCACCTTCAGAAACGATTCTCACAATCTTGGCATTGAAGGCAAATTCGAAATCTTCATCACTCACGGAATCCGAAAAAGTGATTTTCTGTTGCATCCTCTTGAAATCAATACTTTTCTCAGCGATAAACCCGATACCTTTTTCGCTGATATCCTTTATCGTGATATTCTCTCTGGTTTTCGAAGCCAGATCCGTAGCATTTCCGCTTACACCGATTGGAATTCTCTCTTCCGATCTTCTATCACTTTCTCTAGAATCGCGGGAAAAAGACCTCACCTTGCAAGCATAATAATGCTCTCCATCATAAGGGACAGACTGTAAATCCACCGATTTCCAACCGACACGTTTTTTAGTGTCCGATTCAATCGCATAAAGATTAAAAGTAAAAGTCTTTGTCATATTGTCATTTATAGTGATTTCATTGCCATTTGTAACATAAGGCAATAAAAGTACACCAGCCGATGACTTCCCTTTTACTTTTGAGGGGATTGAAAAGCTCTTGTCTCCCCAAATAATTTCAATTTCAACTTCCTGATTATCCTCTAAATCCTGTAATGTCATATTTTATCCCCTATAAAATCATCACCACAAGTTTATCTAGTCTAATTATAACACGTTGAAAAATGTATGACCCTTTAAAGTAAATTGATCTGCTATAGTTTTTTTTGCCATCCATCCTCGTCTGCTACTTTCTAACGCAGCAGGAGTCATAAAGAATAACTGATTCATAGCTCCAAATGGACAATGATATCTCTGTCCATTATATGTTGCCTGCGCTGCTGATCTGGCATTAGCACTCACTGCAGATGGATTAGACAAATAATATTGTAGAACTGTCATATTTAATTCTACATATCCACCATTCCGTCGTACTACCATCTTTCTGGTAACCGGTTCAAATTGGTTATTCGCATATACTACACCAGTAATTGTTCCCGGAAATTGTCTATCAAAGACACGATTCATAATAACTGAACCAACAGCAAACATTCCATCATATCCCTGATTTCCTGCCTCAGCCTGTATTATAGCAGCAAGTAGATTTAACTCTGAAGGATTATTATAAGCCCTTCCTTCAGAAGTAGCTATATGTGAAGCATTATCAGCTTCCTGTCTAGCTTCATCAGCTTCTCTCTGCTTCTGATCTGCATCGGCATCGCCTCTTTGCTTTGCTTCATCAGCTTCTTTCTGTTTCTGATTTGCAATCGCTTCAGCTTCAGCCTTCTCTCTAGCCTTTTCTTCAGCAAATCTCTGCATAGCAGCTTCATTTGCTGCCTGAACTCTAGCTTCAATAGCCTGAGTTTCAGCCTTATAACCAGAAATCTGTTTATCGATTTCATCTATATTGGCCTGCTGCATATCCACGGCTTCTGAACTCTTTATAAGTTCTGCCTGAGCTCCCTGAAGTTCTGTATTAAGTTCTGACTGCTTCGCTGTCAAAACTTCTTGATAAGAAGCTAAATCCTTCTGCTTCTGAGCTAGTTCCTTTGACTTGGTTTTTATAGTTGTCTGAATCTCTTTATAAGATTCAATCAAATCATTATCATACTTTGCAATAGCCATCGCATATTCGGCTCTTGTCAAAAATTCTGATATCGATCCGCTGGAAAAAAGTATAGTAACCAAATTATCCGTGAGCGAATTCTCATACATATAAGCTAATTGAGATTTAAGAGCCTTGTATTGCTTCTTTTCATTCTCGCTTGCTTCTTCTAATTCATTTGATAACTTGGAAATATCTTCAGATGTCTTTACTACATCATTCTTTGCCTTATCAAGTTCTGCTTCAACATTTGAAATATTTCCATTTATAGTATTTACTTTTCCCTGGGCCTGGTTTTTATTCTTCTTCAAGTCCTTAAGTGTGCTGTTTTGGTTTTTCTTTTCGGAATTAAGCTTTTCCTGCTTTTCATTGAGTTCATTTATTTTCTTCTGATCTTCTGAAGTTTTTGCATAACTCAATGTAGGCACAGACATACTGAAGATAAGCGCCAAAGAAAGCGCCCTAAATCCACTTCTATAATTCCTACGGAAAGCTTTTTTCAATTTCTGTCTAACCATGTATTACCCTGATATAAAAATTACTTATGTCTATAATTGATATAATGATAGATTATATCATAATATGTCTGTTCCTCAGATTCTGAATCAACATACCATTCCTCATCATTATCAAGATTTGGAAAATATCTATCTGCATCATATTCAAAATCAACTTTTGTGACAAGTACTTCATCACAAATTGGAACCAACTGTTTATAAAGACTATCTCCACCAATTAAATAAATTTCTTTAGATTCGTAGTCTTTTAAAATCTCTTTTAATTCATCTAAAGAATGAGCAACTACAACATTCTTCATTTCAAAATTCTGATTATGAGTAAGAACTATATTCACCCTGTCAGGCAGTGGTTTTCCACCTGGAAAGCTCTCTAGTGTCTTTCTACCCATAACAATTACATTTCCCGTGGTAAAGGCTCTAAATCTCTTCATATCGTCCGGAATTCTGACGAGAAGATCATTATTCTTACCAATAGCCCAATTATTATCTACACAAACAATTGCTTTCATATATTTCCTTTCAAAGAAATTAGATTGCCACAGGTATATCTCTAATCTGTGGTTCTGTTTCATAATCGATTAGTTTGATATCATCCTCTGTGAAATCGTAGAAATCCTTGATTTCAGGATTGATCCATAATTTAGGAGCCGGATGAGTAGGTCTTTCAATCATTTCTTTGATGATTGGAATATGTCTATCATAGATATGAGCATCTCCAATTACATGGACAAATTCACCAACCTGCATATCACATACCTGTGCAAGCATATGTACAAGTACAGAGTACTGAGCTACATTCCAGTTATTAGCAGTGAGCATATCCTGTGAACGCTGATTCAAAATTGCATTCAATGTAAGCTTTCCTGTTTCTTTATCAGCTGTTACATTGAAAGTCATGCTATATGCACATGGATATAGATTCATCTCAGCCAAATCATTAAAAGCATACATACTTGTAAGAATTCTTCTACTGAAAGGCTGGTTCTTTAAATCATAAATAACCTTATCGACCTGATCCATAGTCCACTGCTGTCTATCTTCATCAAAGATAGCATGCTCTAAATATCTATCGCCAAAAGCATTCTTTAGGCCTTCCTCGTTTACATCTTTGAAATGATGCTTCACACTCATCTGGTAGCCATATGCTTTTCCGATAGTTCCTTCTTCATCAGCCCACTCATCCCAGATAGATGATTTAAGGTTATGAATATCATTTGACTTCTTCTGCCAAATCCAAAGCATCTCATTAGTACAACTCTTTATAGCAGTTCTTCTAAGTGTGATTGCCGGAAACTCTTTAGAAAGGTCATATCTATTTATAAGGCCAAACTTCTTTATCGTATAAGCAGAAGTTCCATCTGGCCAATGTGGACGAACTTTCTCACCTTCTGTACTGGTTCCATTCTCTAATATATCTTTTACGTTTTCAATAAACAGTTCATCTGCACGACTCATGTATGATCCTCCATTTTTACCTAGTTTTATATATTGTACTAAAAATGCGAAAAAGTAACAATATGCCGAAAGACTTGTTAATCTTTATATAACAAAAAAGCACTTCCTAAAGAAGTGCTTTAAATTAGAGCGCGAAACGGGGCTCGAACCCGCGACCCCGACCTTGGCAAGGTCGTGCTCTACCAACTGAGCCATTCGCGCATATTTTGTTTTCGTCGTTTGCTTTCCTGTCGCTCGCGACGCATTTTATAATACAGAAATGCGCCACGATTGTCAACAGTTTTTTTAAAAAAATTTAAAATTTTTTTATTTTTATTTTTGTGCCCTTAATCCAAGCTAAAATTAGCTAGATCACTGATGTCTGCTTTTATAGTTTTATGATTAGCAATTCTATAATCTGTATATCTTGAATCTACAGATACAACAATCCAACCAAGAGCTACCACACAAACGATCGCAACTAAAATCTTAGCAATTCTTGATTTAATCTTTCTCTGCTTAACATCTTTCTTCATATTAAGCTTCTGTTCTTTTTTACGTTCTACCTTTTCCTGGCTCATAAAATCAATCCGCTCCCTTTATAAATAACTATAAATAGTTCAATTTCAACTATTGTATAGTATCCTAAAGTAGAAATAATTTCAAGAAGGCGACCATCCTATAAGCTTATCTTTACAACTCTCTTTGGTTTATTAACATCTATACTTTCAAAAGCTTTCTTATATTCATTATTCCAATACCAAATAGAATCCTTGGAAAGATTTTTATTCTTATAATTTTCTTTATCTATAAACCTGATATATTGCTGTGCATTCTTTTCATCCACTATTGGATTCGATGAGACTATATAAACCCAGAATCCCTTCTTAGATATATTTCCGGCGCTATCGCAAACCTCCGCAAAGAGATATACGCCTCCCTTATCACCTTTTAGGAAAAAATCATCCACTCTAAAATTAGATATTCTAATTTCATCAATCTTTCCGTCTTCTCTATCCTCTGCATAAACTCCTTCCAAAAGCAGTTCCTCTTTTATATTCTTTCCCTGCTCACTGGTTATATATCTGTCTTTCACATTCTTTAAATCTGCCTGTTCATCCCAGATAGAATATAATTCAATAACTACATTTTCTTCATAGGAAAGCCCCATAGAATCAACTAATTTCGAAATAGGGAAATTCAAAATATCCCTTTCTAGAATCCTTGGTAATAAATCCGTAGAATTCATAGAATACCCTGTAAGCTTAAACTTGTTGACTCCAAATTCATCTACCGATTCATTCTTAAATTCACACGGAAGAAGCCCCGATTTAGTGTAGGAAGTAACCTGTTCTTTCATTTCCCCCGTCACTTTTCCATTTCTTCCATCTGAGTCATTTTTGTTATAGCGAATAGTAACCGTATTTTCTTTCCAGACGGCAGTAAGTTTATACTCTCCTCCATCCTGATCTCTTGTATAGGAAGCCGTAGGCTTATAACTTTCTCCAGATTGACCGCGCCACTCGACAAAGGTATATCCTTTTTTCCTAGGAATTATATCTGTAACATTCATAGGCTTTCCGTAGCACTTTAAAGATGGATTTATATAGCCCTCTCCGCCACATAAGTCATACTTGACCGTATGAACTCCACGTTTTGGAATTTTCTTTGTACTGACAGGACTCACCTTGCCCGTATAGCTTATTGCAGCTACATGGACATAATAGTCCTCACTGCTACTTACCACACTTTGTTGAAGGTCAGCCGAAAGCTTTCTAGTCGCACCTGAATAATCATTTGAATTAAGTCTCGTCCAAGCATAACTAAAAGGCGTATCTCTACTATTTTTATCTACCGTGTAATAAAAACCGCAGATATAATCATCAGCCTTTAAAAACGTATATTCATCCTCGATATATGACTGCCTTCCTGTTTTCTTATTGATTCCATAGTAATCAAAGGAGTATTTCGTCTTATTCCAATCGCATGAACCAGAAAACTCAACCTTTTCTCCCCATTGACCGTTTATAATAAAATTTATATTCGGTCGAAGCGGCGCTGCTCCATCTATAAAATAAGGCGCAAAATCCAAAGTCTTATGAACATCCACCGGACCTACTCTCCTGACATCGCTCCAGTTATTCAAAAGTGCCGCTCTATCAACCTGCGGAAGATAGACCATTTCGCCATTCGACTTACGGATAAAAGTCTGCAAAATATAATTTCCAGGATCATAATTATAGATACCTGTATAACTACAGTTGTATAAGAGTATTCCTATTTTTCCATTTTGATATAAAAGTGTAGAGCCTGTCATAGTTGGATATCTCGGATCAAATAGATATTGGCTTGTATCGCCATTATCGGTGTAATTCGGCGGCATAATAGATTCAGAGCATAATTGTCCTCCTGAAGCATTTACCTTCGAAAGAAAAGGAAAATAAAGCGCACCTAGAAGTATCACTGCAGAAAATAATATAGATATTCGTTTCTTCATAATAACTCCCTTCCAAAAAGGGAGCCTAACCTAACTTCAAGTGAAGTCATATAACAATCCAAAATCATTATATAATGATTTTAGAAAAAATCTTTTTAAACTTTCATAAATTTTATACGTCAAAAAAGCACTGACTTTTTTCCAAAGCCAGTGCCAATAATTATGTAAAACTATATCAATCCGTAATGTTTCATAGCATATTCTACGCCATCATCTTCAAGATTCTTTGTAATAAATGTGGCGTATTCTTCAAGTTCAACACTATGTTCACCCATCGCAATAGCATTGATTCCAGCTGCAAACATTGTTAAATCGTTTGTTGAATCGCCGAAGCAGTACGCATCTTCTTTTTTGATATCAAATTTATTCAAAACCCAGTCTACTGCTGTTCCTTTTGAATAACCATTTGGTACACATTCATAGAAGCCATCATGTCTATCTATAACATCGAAGTCTTTTTCAAATTCCTTCTTAAAGCCTTCGACATCAGAAAGTTCATCAGCCTGAATGCAAAACTTAGCCATATTAAAATCCGCACTATAAGGTATATGCATATCAGTACCAAGCGTTTCAATAAACATGATTGTATCTTTTACGGCCTGCATTCTTGTCTCTTCAACATTGCCTGAGTAAGCTGCACCATCATGACCTTCTGCGATGACATCAATATTGTATTTCTTTGAAGATGCGATTACTCTTTCCTTTACATCTCTATCAAGAACATAATTAAAGAGTGACTCACCGTGATACATTATTTCAGTTCCACAACCGCATAGAAGTCCATCTACATCAATCATTTTTTCAATAGAATGAAGCATTCCATAGCATCGTCCCGAATTGATAAAAACGAGATTTCCATTCTCTCTGGTTTTCTTTATAGCATCAAAAGCTGATTTTGGAATCTCATTTTTTCCATCTACAAGAGTTCCATCTACATCAAAAAATAGTACTTTCTTACCCATTACATAACCTCTAAAAAAATTTACTCTTCTAGCATCTCCTGCATCGTGTGCCATCCAAGTACAGCACATTTAGTTCTGGCAGGCATATGAGAAATATCTTCAAGAATAGAAGCTTCTTCAAGCTCTTCCTTTTCCTCTTCTGTAATCTTTCCAGTAATCATTCTGATAAAGATTTCTGCAAGACGTTTTGCCTCATCGACAGGTTTTCCAATGCAAAGATCTAACATAATATCGCATGATGCCTGTGAAATTGCACAGCCATCACCTTCGAAGCCACCATCTTTTACCATTCCATCTTCTACCAAAAGGCTCAAGATGATATCATCACCACAAGATGGATTAACTCCTTCTAAAGTGATGGTTGGATTTTCAATTTTCTTCTTATGAATCGGATTCATATTATGATCCGTCAAAATCTCATTATAAAATGTATTTGCCATGATTAATCCTCGAATCCCATACTTGGACGAATTTTCTTAAGTGCTGCGATAAATCTATCGATGTCTTCTTCAGTATTGTAGAAAGCCAATGAAGCACGTGTTGTTGAAAGAGCGCCAAGCCATTTATGAAGTGGCTGCGCACAATGATGGCCAGCTCTTACAGCTACATTCTCTGAATCAAAAATAGCTGCAATATCGTGAGGATGAACATCGTCAATTGTAAATGTAAGAATTCCATGATGATCATGTGGATCATCTGCACCTAATATATGCACATGAGGAATTTCCTTCATCTTATTAAACGCATATTCTGTGATGTGATCTTCTCTCTCGAGAATTGTATCCCATCCAAATCTCTCCATAAAGTGAATAGCTGCCTCGAGACCAACCGCTCCACCTACATTAACTGTTCCTGCTTCGAATTTATGAGGAACTTCGTTATATGTAGCGCCTTCTGTTGTTACATACTCTATCATCTCTCCTCCGTATAGGAAAGGTGGCATCTCTTCAAGCAATTCCTTTTTTCCGTATAAAACTCCGATACCCATAGGTCCGAACATTTTATGTCCAGAAAATGAAAGGAAATCGCAATCCAAATCACGTACATCAACTGGTACATGAGGAACTGACTGCGCGCCATCGACAGAGATAACAGCGCCTACACTATGAGCGATTTCGGCAAAAGCCTTCACATCATTCAAGCGTCCAAATACATTTGAAATCTGTGTAACTGAAATGAATTTTGTCTTTTCAGAAACAGCTTCCTTGAATTTCTCAGGTGAAAGATATCCATCCTTATCAGGATACAGATATGTAAGTGTAGCACCTGTCTTCTTTGCGACCTGCTGCCATGGAAGCATATTACTATGATGCTCCATGATTGTAATGATAATCTCATCACCTTCATGAAGGAAGTTCATTCCGTAGCTATAAGCAATCAAATTCAAACTTTCTGATGCATTTCTTGTGAAAACAATTTCTTTCTCACTTTCTGCACCGATAAAATTAGCTACTGTCTTTCTGGCATTTTCATAAGCGTCAGTAGCCTCGATTGATAAATCATAAAGTCCTCTCATAGGATTAGCATTATGATTCATGTAATAATCATTTACCGCTTTGATTACACAAGGAGGTCTCTGCGTTGTCGCTGAATTATCTAGATATGTAATCTTTCTATTATCCAGAACCGGAAACTCGGCTCTAATCTTCAAATCTTCCTTAGTCATTCAAATATGCCTCTCTTGTAACACTATCAGGTATCTTCATAACTACCTTATCGACAAAAGCCTTTGCCATCGTCTCATAAATAGCAGTTCTGTCCATACCTCTAGATTCCATATAAAACATGAGATCTTCATCAATTCTACCGATAGAAGCTCCGTGATTTCCCTCTACATCTTCCTCATCGCATAGGATTACCGGAATAGTCTGGTTTCGAACGTCATCATCCATAAGAAGTACGCTCTCCATCTCATTTCCTGTCGCACCCTTGCAGCCTCTATGAAAATCGATAGTTCCTTTAAAGTTCTTCTTCGAAGTACCGCGAAGCACTCCAGAAACATTTATATCACAATTTGTTTTCTTTCCTGTGTGGTTAGAAACTGTGTTGATATCAAGTGTCTCATCATCGTTCAGTGAATAAGCCACGTCTGATGCGAAATTAGCCCTAGTTCCTTCCAGTTCGGAAAAAACACCATAACTATTGTCATGTCCACCGAGAATCAACTGAATAAGTCTAAAATCACCGTTCTCAGCGACAACTCCACCGATATCGTTGTTGAATCTAGACTTTCTTGAAACAGTTTCAATCTGCACCAAAGTAAGAGTTGAACCACTATCGACCTTATATCTTGTCTGAAGTGTAGCCATCTCTCCATCAGAAAGTCCGCTCATATTCATAACAACTGTAGCTTTCGAATTCTTTCCCAGAATGATTTCGACGCCATCTACGCTAGATTCTTTATAGTCAAAATTAAGTCTAGCAATTTCAGCATCCAATCCTTCAGAAAGACTCATAGACAAAATATTTTTGCTGTCTAAAACAGCTTTTGAAATCTCGTCTCCCATTCCTGTTTTTATGTTTGTAAGGGAAAAATCTTCCCTTTTTGACACATGATATTCTTCAGGAATTTCATAGCTTAATGCAGATTTTTTCCCTAAAACTTCCGGGATATCCACATCATTCATATGAAGCCAGTTCCAGGTAGGAGAAGGGATACTATTAACTCTAATTGTATTTTCCATCATATCCTCCTAGCCTATCGCACCCTTCATCTCAAGACCGATTAGATTGTTCATCTCAACCGCATACTCAAGAGGAAGTTCTTTTCCTACATTGTCAGCAAATCCACGTACGATAAGTGCGCGCGCATCCTCTTCCGACATACCACGTGACATCAGATAGAATACGACATCATCACTGATTCGACCAATTTTTGCCTCATGTCCTACATCTGCATCACCAGTTCTGATATCCATAGCAGGGATTGTATCCGATCTGGAAATATCATCGACCATAAGTGACTGACAAGATGTAGATGATTTAGATCCTTTTGCATTCTTTGTAATGACAACCGCACTTCTGAATGTAGAAATACCGCCATCTTTACTGATAGATCTGGTATTTACAACACTAGATGTGTTAGGCGCATTGTGAACAACCTTACAACCTGTATCCAGGTTCTGTCCACCGCCAGCAAAAGTAACACCAGAGAACTCTGATCTCGAATTTGCACCAGCAAGTACACTCATAGGATATAGATATGAAACATGAGATCCAAATGAACCGGATACCCATTCAATCTTTCCGTTCTCTTCAACCTTCGCTCTCTTTGTATTGAGGTTGTACATATTCTTGGACCAGTTCTCAATAGTTGAATAACGAAGAGTTGAATTCTTTCCAACATATAATTCTACGCATCCTGCATGTAGGTTTGCGACATTATATTTAGGAGCTGAGCATCCTTCGATAAAATGAAGGTAGGCATCATCATCTACGATAATAAGTGTATGCTCAAACTGACCAGCACCCTTTGCATTCAATCTAAAATACGACTGAAGAGGGATGTCCAGTTTTACTCCCTTTGGAACATATACAAAAGATCCACCTGACCATACAGCACCATGAAGTGCAGCGAATTTGTGATCAGTATTTGGAACCAATTTCATAAAATGATCCTTGATCATCTTTTCGTATTTAGGATCTTTCATTGCACTCTCAAGGTCAGTATATACAACTCCAAGAGCAGCAACTTCATCCTTTACATTATGATATACGAGCTCTGAATCATACTGAGCTCCAACACCAGCCAAAGATTTTCTCTCAGCTTCAGGAATTCCTAATTTTTCAAAAGTGTCTTTAATATCTTCCGGAACACTATCCCAGCTATCTTCCATACGATTTGCATTAGGACGAACGTATGTAATGATATTTTCCATATGAAGACCTTCTATAGATGGTCCCCAGTTATCCGGAAATGGGATTTCATTGAATTTCTTAAGAGAATCCAATCTAAAATCTCTCATCCATTCTGGATCATTCTTCTCTTTTGAAATCTGCAAAACGATATCAGGAGTCAGACCTTCAGAAACCTTGTAAGCATCTGAATCATCGAACCTGAAATCATACATATTTCTATCGATATCAGAGACAACAGTCTTTTCTTTCATCAATTGCCTCCTTAATTTTCGTATGCTGTAAATCCATTCTCATTGATTTCATCAACAAGTTCTCTTCCACCATGGCCAACGATTTTTCCGTCTACGAGTACATGTGTGTAATCGACATCCAAAGCTTCAAGAATACGTGTAACATGTGTGATGATAATTAGTGCACCACCGACCTGTTTCTTGTATTCACTGATTCCTTTTGAAACGATTCTTGTAGCGTCTACATCAAGACCAGAATCAGTTTCATCCAAGATGGCAAGCTTAGGCTTAAGCATAAGAAGCTGAAGGATTTCTGCCTTTTTCTTTTCTCCGCCTGAAAAGCCAACATTTAGATCACGATCAGCATATGAAGGATCCATATCAAGAAGTTCCATTGTTTCTTTCAACTTCTTCTTGAAGTCCCATAATTTAATTCTTTCACCTGTGCGATTTTCAATAGAAGTTCTAATAAAGTTTGCAAGAGTAATTCCTGGTATTTCAACAGGATTCTGGAATGACAAGAACATTCCCTTCTTTGCAATTTTATCAGTAGATTCATTTGTGATGTCCGAACCATCGAATGTAATCTTTCCACCGTCGATTACATATCTAGGATCGCCTAAAAGAACTGAACCTAAAGTAGACTTACCTGCTCCATTAGGTCCCATTATGACGTGTGTCTCTCCCATCCCCACAGAAAGGTCAACACCATGAAGTATCTTCTTCTCCTCATCTTTTACAGATGCTTCCAGAGAAGAAACCTCTAAAATCTTTTCATCCACTGTACATTCCCTCCAATATTTCTATATAGTGGTAAAAGCATATTTCCGGAAAAAATAGGGCTTAAACCCTAATTCCTATCGGATTACTATGCTTTATATTTTCAAAACACTACATATTATACTTTACAAGTCAGGAAATGACAACCAGCGAACCTTATTTTTCGTCTAGAATTGCGTATAAAGATCTGTATAAAGCGTCGATATCTGCGCGGTCTAAGCAAACGCATCCACCAATCTTTTTTGGGATATCAAGACACTTCTCACGAAGAGCCATCCCCTTCTCTGTGATAGTTACGTTTACAACTCGTTCATCTTCAGCACTTCTCTTTCTGGTCAAAAGGCCAGCATCTTCCATTTTCTTAAGAAGAGGAGTCAATGTACCTGTATCAAGGTATAATTTCTCACCCAGATCTTTGATTTTAACTTCCTTTTCTTCCCATAAAACCATAAGTGTAATGTACTGTGTATATGTAAGGCCTAATGGCTTAAGAAATGGTGTATATGTTTTTACAATCTTTCTGCTTGCTGCATACATAGGGAAGCAGAGCTGATTATCCAATTTTAAACAATCGTACTTTTTATCTTCGTTCATACCAAATCTCCAATATTTAAAATAGCGCCAGAAATCTTCCATCTAGAAAACAACTGACGCTTAATATAATAATTAAAAAATCGAATTAAAGCAAGGATTCAACGTACTTTGTGAATTCATCCATACTTTCTGTAGGCTCGAATCTTCTAACTACATTACCATTTCTATCGATTACAAACTTAGTAAAGTTCCACTTGATATCAGGATTATCTTTGTAATTCTTATCAAACTTCTTCATCATGACATCCATAGCCTTTGCTTTAAGTCCCTTTCCGAAGCCTTCAAAGCCCTTCTGTGACTTTAGGTATTCGAAAATAGGAAGAGCATTCTCTCCATTTACATCGGACTTCTTCATCTGAGGGAACTGAGTATTATATTTCAGCTGACAAAATTCATGAATTTCTTCATCAGATTCTGGAGCCTGTCCTGCAAACTGATTGCAAGGAACGTCTACAATCTCTAAGCCATCAGCATGATGAGCTTCATACAGTTTCTCGATTGGTTCATAATGAGGAGTAAATCCACATCCTGTTGCTGTATTAACAACTACTACCACCTTACCTTCAAAGTCCTTCATAGACTTCTCAGTACCTTCTACCGTAGGGACAGAATAATCATAAAATGTTGCCATATCTATATACCTCCAATACTTTTTGTAAACACCTTATGTTTAAATTATATTGAGTACAATTTAATTTGTCAACATCAATAATATATTTTACAAAATATTTATTTTTTATCGTCCTTTAAATACTCTTCTATCACGCGTGCAGCCAATATTGATTTGATGGATTTCATAGCGCGAACAATCGATTCCTTCTTTCTCTGTTCCCTCTCCATCTCTTCTCTCTGACGTCTGCCTTCTAATACTATTTCTTTTAATTTTTCTTCTTTCTCTCGCTTTAGAATCTCATTATTCTTTTCAACTTTCCTTCTATCACGAGCTCTCTCCTCTTGCCTCTTATACAAAGAAGCATCGCCAAATACGCGCGGAGATGATCTAGGAATCGTTCTAGAATCGACTCTAATCTCATCGACCCAGTTTTCCATAAGATAATGATATGCCTCGTTTATCTCATAAAGCCTAGGACTTATCATATGCTCTTTTGAATTGTCAGGATGTAACATTTTAGAAAGACTTCTATACGCTTCTCTAACCTCAGTTTTTGAAGCATTATTCTTAAGTCCCAAAAGCGAAAAAGCTTCTTCTCTAGACCGGATCAAAATGCTCCCCCTTATTTCAAAGCCAAAATCTCACCAACAAAATACAAAGAACCAAAGCATACAATTCTCTTCTTCTCTACAAGAGCTCTTTCTTTTGCAAGCTCTAAAGCTTCCTTTGTATTAGAACAAGGCATCGCACGGATTCCACTATCCTCTATAATCGAAGCAAGTTCTTTACTATCAAGCGCTCTATCACTGTTAACCTTAACCGTATAGCAAAAGTCCAGAAGATTCGTCATCTTCTTATACATATTCGTATAATCTTTATCCGCCATAACGCCAGTCACACCGATAAATTTTTCACCCTTAAATGTACTAGATAAACTATCAGCCAAAGCCGCTATTCCCTGTGGATTATGCGCTCCATCGATTACAATATACGGTGAATTAGAAATAACCTGCATTCTTCCAGGCCACTTCGCATTCATAAGTCCATTCTCGATAGCCTTCTTCAAAAAGATACCTCTACCCTTCCAAAAAGCTCTATCGATTTCAGACAAAAGATTCACTGCCGCAACTGCATTTTCCATATTCTCTCTTTGGTATCTTCCTCTAAGTGCGTAATTAATCTCACTGACATCATAGTCTACGGAAAAAATAACCGGCACTCCCTTTTCATCTGCCACTTTTAGGATTTCATTTCTGGCAATTGGAAGATTATCAGCAAGAATAAGTGAAGTTCCAGTTTTTAGAATTCCGGCTTTTTCACGTGCTATATCGCCAATACTGTTTCCCAGTATCTTCATGTGGTCCAGACCGATTTTTGTAATTATAGAGATAAGTGGAACTACATCTAGGCCAGTAGTAGAATCCAATCTGCCACCCAGACCTGTTTCTAGGATGACATAGTCACATTTTTTCCCTTTAAAATACAAAAGGGCCATCGCAAGCGCATCATCAAACATGGTAGATTCTTTAAAAACATCAACTCCCATGATAGCCGCTCCGACGGTCATCAAATCTGTATCAGAGATATCATCTCCGTTATATTTAATTCTCTCATTAAAAGAAACGAGATGGGGACTTGTAAATAAGCCGACATTAAATCCACAGCTTTGCAAAATGCTGCTAAGAGCTGCTGCAGTAGATCCCTTTCCATTCGTTCCAGCAATATGAATTATCTTCATATCATGCTCAGGAAAACCGAGAGCCTCGGAGTAATCTTTCATTACTTCGAGGCCTACTCTCTTTCCGAATCTTTTCTTAGTATATATTAAATCTAAAAATTCATTCTTCGTCATATTAAACTACCAGGATTACCCCTCCGTCATTTGCATACATCGAGCTGACTCCGCGAGTATCTGTAACGAAAATCTCCTTAAAACTTGCAAGTTTAAGAAGTTTCTCTTTTAACATCTCAGCAGTCTGTGGACAATTGCAATGTGAAATAGCAAGTGTCTTCTCTTCACAATTCTTTGTAGCTTCTACTGCAAATTTTGCCATCATATCCAGAGTCTTTGCCATTCCTCTGCCCTGTCCGAGCTGCTGAATAGAACCTTCTGGTGTTGAACCCATAACAGGTTTGATATTAAGAGCACTTGCGATAAAAGCTTTCATAGTTCCAAGTCTTCCAGCTTTACGTAGTGTTTCAAGTGTCTCTAGTACGAAAAAAGTATGCTGTTCTTCGATATAAGAATCAACAGCATTTACTATATCTTCGAATGCCATTCCCTCTTCTTCGAAAGTTGCAATCTTGTGACCAATTAGAGTCTGTCCTATAGAAGCTGACTTAGAATCAAATACATGAATCTTCAAATCAGGATTCTCATCTTCATTATCCTCAAGGAACAGATCCTTTGCCAAAACAGCGCTATTATATGAACCGCTAAGTTTAGATGATAATGTGATTATATAAATATGATCTGCGTCTTCCATCTCATCCATATAATCCTGTGGAGATGGACATGCAGATTTAGGTCCTACTGGAGATTCCTTAACCTTCTTCAAAAAGCTTGCCTGATCAAAAGTCTCATCATCCCTAATATTCTCCTCATCAATCTGCAATGTAAGTGGAATACTTGCAAAGTGAGGATTATTGATCATATAGTCAAAAAGTTCGCCGCAGCTATCGATTAATATTTTATACATGCTGGCTCCATTCTGTTCTATTTATTCCCTATTAATATACAACATCAGGCGAAAAACCTCAATAAAAAAGGCGACATACATTTAAGTACGCCGCCTGAATGAATCTAGCTTAGTTCCATCATTGCCTAACTTTCCCTTTATATATTTTATATATAAAAAATTAGATACATTTCGAACAAACTAAATCTTTCTTTTGTAAACTTACTGTACTACAGTAACGTTTACTGCCTGTGGTCCTTTGTTTCCGTCAACTACTTCATAATCAACGTTAGCACCTTCCTGAAGAGTCTTGAAACCATCCATTGCGATGCCTGTGAAGTGAACGAATACATCGTTTCCTTCCTGGTCTGAAATAAATCCGTAACCTTTTTTGTCACTGAACCACTTTACTGTACCTCTCATGTCGAAAGTACCTCCCAAAAAAACTATTAAAAACTCCGCCGGCTACCCTATCCGGCCCAATATTTAAGGTATCACAACAACATTCAAAAGTAAAGTTTTTTTAGTGAATCATTCCCAATCGAATCCACTTCGTGACAAAAAATTTTGTACAAAATCACACCAATTATCCTCAAGAATTCTATCCTGTCTAAATACATTCAAAGAAACTCCTGCCGTAACAGTAAGAGATCCGTCTTTAAAAGTCACATTCAGATACATTCCACCGATTTCAGAAAGGTTATATTCACTCTCTGATGCCAGCTTCATCTCAAGCTCTCTAGGTGCTTTGAATACAAATTTAAAGGATTCAGGCGTATTCTTTCCTTTTATAGCTTCGAAAAAAATTCGTCTGACATCCGCATAAAGGATACAATTACCATGATTGAATCTCTCATCCAAATCCTCATCTGCAAAATATCCCTTATACAGATGGCCATCGAATTCCATCTTCATAGAAGCATTTATCATAGCCTCCTCTAGGAGAAATAGATCGAAACTATTCTGACGAAGCATCTTGTCCATATAGTTTCTTACGTCTTTTATAATCCAGGATTTCATCTATCTATTCTGCTGCCTCTATTTTCTTTGTCTCACAAGCCTTTGGAAGCGCCTTCTCCACAGTTCTCATCTCAATCAGTGGACCACCTTTTCCATCGACATAATCTTCAGTAATAGTTACAGTACCGATATTCTCATCCTTAGGAACTTCATACATAATATCAAGCATAAAATCTTCGATAATAGCTCGAAGTGCTCTGGCACCAAGTTCCTTTTCAAGAGCCTTCTTAGCAATCGCATGCAAAGCTCCATCTGTAAACTGTAAGTTTACTTCATCAAGTGCAAGAAGTTTCTGATACTGTTTTAAAATAGCATTCTTAGGTTCTTTAAGAATTCTTACGAGCATCTCCTCATTTAGAGGATTCAAAACTGCGATAACAGGCAGTCTTCCTAAAAACTCTGGAATCATACCGAAGTGTCTCAAATCTTCGATAGTTGTTTTTTCCAAAATATTCTTATCCTTGTCATACTTATCGCGAAGTTCTGAAGCAAATCCCATTGTTGAAGATTCAGTCAGACGCTCTTTTATAATATCTGAAAGATTTGGGAAAGCGCCACCTACAATAAATAGAATATTTCTCGTATTGACATTTACAAGCGGAACCATAGAGTTCTTTGAAGAAGCTCCAACAGGAACTTCTACCTCAGCTCCCTCTAAAAGTTTTAGCATTCCCTGCTGAACAGACTCACCGCTTACATCTCTCTGATTTGTGTTTTTCTTCTTTGCAAGCTTATCAATCTCATCGATAAAGATGATTCCCTTTTCAGCCTTTTCTACATCATTTCCGGCTGCTGCCAAAAGTTTAGAAACTACGCTTTCGATATCATCTCCGATATAACCTGCTTCTGTAAGTGAAGTTGCATCGCTGATTGCTAGAGGCACATCCAAAAGTCTGGCCAAAGTTCTAACCAAATATGTCTTACCTGAACCAGTTGGTCCGAGCATAAGAATATTAGACTTCTCGATTTCAATCTCGTCCATAGTATTTGTCTGTACTCTCTTATAATGATTATAAACAGCTACAGACATAATCTTCTTCGCCTGATCCTGACCGATTACATAGTCATCCAGTTTCTCTTTAATCTGGTGCGGATGAGGAATATCGTCGATGGAAAAAACAGGTTTAATATGATTCTCTTCCTTCTTAGCTTTCTTCTTTATCTTCTGATTACTAGGAATAGTAAAATCATTTAAATCTCCCATATTAAACATTCCAAATCCCGGGAATGAAGATAAATCCATCTTTCCGAAGAAATTATCCAAATCATTCTTCTTATTCTTCTTATCATCTGACTCATCATCAGAATCACTAGAATCACTAGAATCTCTATCAGAAGCATTTCTAATATCGTCTAAATCTGAAAACGAAAATGGATTCATTCCAAATCCATTGATACTATCAAAAGCTCTCTGCAAACAATCATTACATATGCAAATATTATTTGGCATATGAATCATTTTACCGCAAGAACTCTCCGTTCTATGGCATACATAGCATACTTCTTCGAATTTATCTTCTTTTTCTTCAATATCATTTGAGTTCTTATTATTATCAGCCATATATGTCTATCCTTTCTTTAATTTCTTGTAGTTGTCTTCATAAAAAGATAACAACCAATCAAAATATAAATTTCTCTCTTCTTCATTCGCAGCATATATCTCATGTCCAGCTTCCTGAAACTGAACCATCATAACATCTCTTGCAAGACTGCAAAAAGCATGCTGCGCTAAATTATCTACAGTTTCATCTTTAAGTGCCTGACAAAGTAGAACCGGCACACAGACCTTCTCTGCTTCATCAAACATCTCATTCGTACATATCCTGCTGGCACGTATCCAGTCAAAAGATACTCCCGCTGTCTGAAAAGGATGATTTTCTTCTCTAAGTTTATACATCTCTTCGTATCTAGGTTTTGACTGCATAAGCAAAGGATTATATTGATATGGAGCATAACCATGCTGACCGGTTGCGAATCTATCGCCTTTATGAAACCAATGTGCTAAATTCGTTAGACCTGCCACTAAGAATTCAGGGATATTGTATTTCAAAGCCAACATCGGAGATGATAGTACAGCCGCCCTATAACACTGTGGATGTACTTCCATAAAACGAGCGCCAACTAAGCCGCCCATAGAATGAGCATACATAAATTTAATGTCTGATTTTGCCTGCTTCATCACGACTTTCCAGAAGAATTCCCACTGGTCAGAAACATACTCATCATATGAATTCACATGAATCATATCTGATTTATCAGTCAAACGGTCAGATCTGGCGAATCCTCTCTGCTCTAAAAAGAAAACGCTGTATCCATGTTTCAAAAAAGTATATACAAGTTCTTCCAATTTTTCAAAGAACTCTCCCTTTCCATGGAATATAGTAATAGCTGCAATTTCATTGTCAGCTTTACAAACAACATAGTGTAATTTCACCCCATCAGAAGATGTCATATCCCCATCACACCTTCGCTGATTGATGTATGGCCTAATCGTCTCATTTAGATCCTGTATATAATTATTATCTCCAATATATGGGCCATAATCTTTAATTTCTAGCAAAAATTTTCTCCCTCTTCTTTCATATAAAAATAGGGGCCGGAGTTTCTCCAGCCCCTATCATGTATTATACATACTTTACGCAGAAAATACATCTGTAGGATTATTTTCTTCAGGAATATCTATAAGAGGTTCTTTCTCGATAGGAAATTCAAAATCTTCTTTCTTCTCATCCTCCAAAACGCCTTCCATCTTAAGAGGTCCATGGAGTTCTGATTTCCTTCCATTTAAATAAATCCATTCCTTTTCCTCGACTTCATTCTCATCCTTCTTCTCATAAGAAGGTGATCTGAAATCTTCGAGAGCCTCGCGCTTGTTCATTTCCACAATATAATCTGTTCTGGATATTCTGCCTTCAAGATAATAAGTCTCAAGTTCTTCATTCGTCACTCCTTTGAACCCTGAAATCTTATCTTTCTCTTTGGAAACGCTTTTGACTTGCTCTGCTCCATCTTTTGTTACTGATAAGATATCTCCATCAATATCACTCTGAATAACTTCATAGTCATCTTCCTGTGATAATCTAGAAATCATATCAGCCCTGTTCTGACCAACATTTTCCTGAGCTTTAGCGTCTTCCTTCTTCTCCGTAGAAGAAGCAATTCCATCCGTTGAATATCTTCTCTCTACTCTAGGTGTTGGTGTAACAGGCCCATGTTCAATTGTTATTTTTGACATTCCATTAATTGAATAAGATGCCATATACATCAGCTCCTTTTTCTCTATGCAACTAAAAAAAGCGTAGTTGCACACAAAAACATTATGATACAACTACACTATAATATGCTAATCTGAAAAAATCAATATAATTTATGTTATTTTCTGAATTTTTACTTTTCTCTGGTGACATTAATGATATTATCACACATTTCAACAGCACCTTCCGGAAGGATTGTACCTGTCAGGATAACGGTCTGGTTCTCTTTTTTCTTTAATAAAATGTCTTCGAGTTCCTCTTCAATTATAAGACCTTCATTTATAAGTCCGGTTACCTCATCAAGTACCAAAAGTTCACAGGCATCTGTTGTTAAAAATTTTCTGGCTAGTGATAGTCCATTCCTTATATTAATAACTTCTTCACTGCGTTCTTCTTCAGATAGTTCTGTAAAACTTTTCTCATTTCTAGCAGTTCTAAAAACCTTAAGTTCAGGTTCGAACCTTTTCATAAACTCTTCTGAATACTGTCCCTTTAAAAACTGAATAACAACGGCTTCATGTCCATTCGCTGCTGCATCTAGTGCTGCTCCCATTCCGGCTGCACTTTTTCCCTGACCATTGCCATAAAATATCCAAATTTTTCCGTCCTGTTTCATAAATACCTCCTACGGTTTTATTACGGAATTATTACGATAGCTATATCACATTTTTATAAATTATGCAAATTTTTTGAAAAAAATTGGCGTATTTCAAACTTATATGATAAACTAGTTTAGTTTTAATGTTTAAAATTAGGAAAGAAGGATAAACAATGATTCAGACAAGAGATGATGTCAGAAATGTTGCTATTATCGCTCACGTAGATCACGGTAAGACTACTTTGGTCGATGAACTATTGAAACAGAGCGGAACATTTCGTGACAACCAGGTTGTAGAAGAACGTGTCATGGATTCAAATGACATCGAGCGTGAACGTGGTATCACTATCCTCTCAAAAAATACAGCAGTTTCATATAACGGTGTTAAGATTAATATCATCGATACACCAGGCCATGCTGACTTCGGTGGAGAGGTTGAGCGAGTACTTAAAATGGTAAATGGTGTAGTTCTCGTAGTTGATGCTTTCGAAGGTGTTATGCCTCAGACTAAGTTCGTTCTTATGAAGGCACTTGACTTAGATCTTCCAGTTATCGTTTGCGTAAACAAACTTGATAAGCCAAACGCAAGACCTGAAGAAGTAGTTGATGAAGTTCTTGAGCTTTTCATGGATCTCGATGCTTCAGACGAGCAGCTTGACTGCCCATTCATCTATGCTTCAGCCAGAGAAGGATATGCTATTAAAGATCTTTCAGATGAGCATAAAGATATGAAGCCTCTATTCGAGACAATCCTCGACTATATTCCAGCTCCAGCTGGTGATCCAGAAGCAAACACACAGATGCTTGTTTCTACAATCGATTACAACGAATTTGTTGGACGTATCGGTGTAGGTAAGGTTGATAACGGTTCTCTTAAACTTAACCAGGAAGCAGTCGTTGTAAACCACCACGATCCATCTAGAACAGAAAAGGTTCGTATCACAAAGCTTTTCGAGTTCGATGGTCTAAACAGAATTCCTGTAGAAGAAGCAAAGATTGGTTCAATCGTAGCTATCTCAGGTATCAACGATCTAAAAATTGGTGATACAATCTGTGATCCAGCAGAGCCTGTTGCTATCCCATTCCAGAAGATTTCAGAGCCTACTATCTCTATGAACTTCATGATCAACGATAGCCCATTTGCCGGACAGGAAGGTAAGTTCGTAACATCTCGCCATATCAGAGACAGATTGTATAAGGAACTTAACACTGATGTATCACTTCGTGTAGAGGATACAGATTCAGCTGATACATTCAAGGTTTCTGGTCGTGGAGAGCTTCACCTCTCAGTTCTCATCGAGAATATGCGCCGTGAAGGATATGAGTTTGCTGTTTCAAAACCAGAAGTTATCTACAAAGAAGAAAACGGCAAAAAACTCGAGCCTATGGAAATCGCTTATGTCGATGTTCCTGATGAATTTACTGGTACAGTTATTCAGTCACTCAGCCAGAGAAAGGGTGAACTTCGTAACATGACTCCTATCACAGGAGGATTCACTCGTGTAGAATTCAGAATTCCATCACGTGGTCTTATCGGTTACAGAGGAACATTCCTTACAGATACAAAGGGATCTGGTATCATCAACACAATCTTCGACGGTTACGAAGAATACAAGGGTGATATCACATTCCGTCAGAACGGTTCCCTCATCGCTTTCGAGCAGGGCGAATCAGTTACTTACGGTCTATTCGCAGCACAGGATAGAGGAACTCTATTCATCGGAGCTGGGGAAAAAGTATATGCAGGTATGATCGTTGGTGAGTGTTCACGTCAGGAAGATATCGAGCTTAACGTATGTAAGAAGAAACATCTTACAAACACTCGTACTTCTTCATCAGATGAAGCACTTACACTTGTACCACCTAAGATACTTTCACTTGAGCAGGCTATGGACTACATCGATGTAGACGAGCTTCTCGAGATTACTCCTGAGAACCTTAGAATCAGAAAGAAGATTCTCGATTCTAGACTTAGAAAGAGATCTTCAAACAGAACTCAGGCATAATTTAAAGCAACAGAAAGGACAGCCTTTTATGGCTGTCCTTTTTTATTAGAATAACGTTTTAAATTTTAATTACTTTCCAAAAGCTTCGAGGTCTGAACCACTAACCTGGAATTCATAATTATCGATATTTGATGTAACAATTTCTTTATACATCTCTGCACCATCTGTATATCCATGAAGAATAACTGTATTTTGAAGAGTGGTTCCCTGTACTGAAGCTGAGTTTGCCTTTACAGAATCTCCATCAATCTGTGGATTTGAAATTCTCAAAGGCATATAAAGTGTTACAGGATCAAATCTTCCATCTACTGATGTAACTGTGTATGAATACACAACATAAAGAGTACTTGAATCATAATCGGAGTCTTTTCTCTTCTGGAGGTACATTCCTAAATACTTTCCATCTGAACCAGAAACTAAATTTGAACTCTTAGCAAATGAAGCAGTCATATACTCTTCTGTCTGCTTTTTAATTGACTCAATCTGCTTGTCATTAAGTTTCTTAAGATCTGAAATGTATTCTGTAAGACCAGAAACCTTAAAAGTCTTCTTTGACTTCTTAGGAGCGAATCCATTTCTCTTAATAAACTGCTTTAAGTTATTACTCTCAACTTCTACTGTTACAGTATCACCATTCTTAAGATTTGAATTATCTTCAATTTTAAGATAATAGTTATAAGGAGCACCAGATACTCTTCCGTATCCATGACCGCTTCTACCATAGAATTTTACAGAAACGCCTTTAAAGATGTCCTTTGTCTTTACCTTTTCAAGACCAGATACTTTATGAGATACGCCCTTAGCCTTGATCTTAACCTTGAAACATCTCTCAATCTTAGATTTATCAAGCTTAGACCAATCATATGTTACTGTATCACCATTTTTAAGTTCTGATGTCTTATCAAGCTTACCAGCATTTGAAACACTTGCTTCAAACATTTCAAGAACTACACCGTCAGATGGGTCCATTGAAATACCATATTTTTCAAGTTCACTTACTAAAGAAGCCTCTTCACGAAGTGCTTTCTTATTAATCTTGATCTTTCCTCTGTAATCTTCAGCGAAAGCAGCCTTATTAAATGTAGCCTTTGCTGTACCTACTGAATTATAACCTTCAGACTCAATCATGATATACTTATCAAGATTTACTGTAGTAGGTTTTAAAAAGAAGAAAAGTAATCCAACAACTACTACAACCGCTGCAACGATTCCAGCAATCACTCTCTTATCTTTTAAGATATTGTTTACATTGTTACCATTGTTTGTTGTATTAACACTAGCTGACTCACCATATCCTGGATTTGGATTCTGATAAGTGTTATTATTTACGTCATTCTGAACCGGCTGAGTAGCTTCAACCTTCTGTTCTACAGGCTGCTCTGTAGACTGCTCTACAGTATTATTTTCTGTAGGCTGTTCAACAGGCTTTTCTTCATTTGCAGAAATTTTATTTCCGCAACTTGGGCAAAACTTGACACCATCTTCAAGTTTGCTTCCACAATTAGGACAAAACATATTATTCCTCCCCGAATAAAAGTGTCTCAACAGTTACCTTCCGATTCTAACAAATTTTTAATAAAATTCCCACAAAAATTGATTTTTTTATTGCATTTTTCAATACAATATAGAATGATTTAAAATGATTCACGTTTAAATTCGTGATTTAACAAAAATATAAACCATGCTTTTTCACTAGGCTTTCGCAAGCCCATATATATTAAAAAGAAAGGAAACTATGGCTGAATTAAAAAAACAAACTCATACTTTTCCACCCGAATTTCATTCTGATTCTAGAATACTTATATTAGGAAGTTTTCCATCAGTTATGTCTAGAAATGCATATTTCTATTACGGCCATAAGCAAAACCGTTTTTGGAAAATTCTATATCGTATATTTAATTCTAACGGTTTTAAAGAAGACGACATTACAAATGCACCAGATGCTAACAATATTAATATAAAAAAATCTTTTCTTGAGAAAAACCACATCGCTCTATGGGATGTTATTGATGAATGTATGATTGAGGGTTCATCTGATTCTTCTATAAAAGAAGTCGTACCTGTAGATATTCTAAAAATTCTAAACAACACTTGTATAGAAAGAATATTTGTAAACGGAAAAACTGCTGAAAAATATTATAAGAAATATTTGGAAAAAATATGTGGAAGAACCGCAGTTTGCCTTCCATCCTCATCTCCAGCTAACGCAGCTTGGTCTCTAGATAGATTAGAAAAAGAATGGCGGAAACTTTTTTTCCCACATATAAAGTACATAAAAGACACCGTTTTAAATTCAAAAAAGTTAAATCATGTTAATCCAGATTTTTATCTCGACAAAGATATAACTGATGGATATTTGGATACAAGTTCTGATATCCCTCTTATAAAATTCCACTGTCTTGAAGTTTTTGATGGAGTTGATGCTTGTTTCACCACAAGGCTAGGTGGGGTAAGTAAAGGTAACTTATCCTCCTTAAATCTAGGATTCGCACGCAATGACAGTATCGAGAATTTAAAAAAGAACTATTCCCTAGTGTCTAATTCCTTCGGAACAAATTTAAATTCAATAGTTATGACAGACCAGGTTCATAGTGCCGATATCTCTTATGCCGATTTTGAACATGCTATCGGAGAAGAATGTACGTTGAAATTTAAATCAACAGACGGATTATATACTGATTTGAAGGGATTAACTTTAAGTGCAACCTTCGCTGACTGCGTTCCTGTTTATTTTTTTGATCCTAAGAAAAATCTCATCGCTATGATTCATTCAGGATGGAAAGGAACAGTTGAACAGATTTCAAAGAACACTGTAGATAATTTAATTACACACGGAAGCAATCCTTCTGATATAATTACTATCGTTGGGCCATCCATGTCTGGCGTATTCTACGAGGTTACGGAAGATGTAATCAATAGATTCAAAGATGCATATGACGAAGCATTATGGCAAGATATTTTTAAACAGACCGATAAAACACATTATCACCTAGATATGTGGGCTGCTATATATCACACCTTAGTTGCTTCAGGTGTCAAAACAGAAAATATTCATTTCAGCGGAATATGTACTTATGATAATGCTGATATGATGTTCTCTCATCGAAGATCTATGGGAATGCGTGGTAACATGAATGGATTTATAAAATTACTATAGTTTTTATATAAAGGAGTTTTTAAAGAAATGTCACCAAAGCAAATAGTAAAAGATATTATCACTATGACCGTGGCCACCTTGATTATTGCGACCGCAGTTTATTTCTTTCTTATGCCAGCTCATGTAGCTATCTGTTCGGTATCTGGTTTAGCTATCGTATTAGCTCAGATTACTCCACTATCCGTTTCAACGCTGACTATGATTATGAACGTGGTTTTACTTATCATTGGTTTCATCCTTTGTGGTCATGCATTCGGAGCAAAAACCGTTTATACATCAATCCTGTTACCTATTTTCTTAGGAATGTATGAACATTTACTTCCTAATTTCAAATCACTAAATGGTTCACAGGCAATCGATGTTGTTTGCTTCTGCTTAATCATAAGCTTAGGACAGAGTATTCTTTTCAATATGAACGCTTCATCGGGCGGACTTGATATCGTAGCTATGATTCTTCATAAGTACTTCAAGCTTCCACTCGGAACAGCTATGTCCGGCGCTGGTGTTGTTATCGCATTTTCTGCTATTCTAGCTTACGATACAAAAACTGTAATCCTTTCTTTAGTAGGAACTTATCTAAACGGCTTAGTTTTAGACCACTTCCTATTTAACAGAAATCTCAAACGTCGTGTTTGTATTGTCAGCCCTAAACTTGAAGAAATTCGCCAGTTTATCCTTCATGATTTGAAATCTGGAGCAACTCTTTACCAGGCAATTGGAGCCTATAATCTCGAAAAGCGTGATGAAATCATTACTATCGTTGATAAAATCGAGTACCAGAAACTTATGACATTTATAAAAGAAACTGATCCTGATGCTTTTGTCACAGTTTATAACGTAAACGAAATCCAGTATCGTCCTAAAACATTTGCATAAAAAAATTCCAATAAAGGGTCTGGCATTTGCCAGGCCCTTTATTTAATCATCCAAATCACCTTATTCTTCTAACATCTTAAGCAGCTCATCAGCGCTATTTGCACTAATTCCTTCTTTATTCTCACAGCCATCGTAATTAGCATGATACGTAACTTTATGATGCTCATCAATCATTACGCCAAATTTTAGATATTGCTTATCTCCTTCGTAATTCTTCTCAGCATCTTTCATATTTCGTACCGCTGAATCCAGTATAACTGCGATATTATTTCTGTTAGCTTCATCTGTCGGAGAAGCCAATAGGTTAAACACAGACGGA
>JAIKZI010000076.1 GCA_024682375.1 Lachnospiraceae bacterium
AAGTCCTTCATCAAACCTCTCCGAAAGCCATGCCTTCTTAGAAGAAACCTGAACATCCTTATTATTTGATATCGCACAGCAAATATGCTCCTCTTCGAGGTTATCTTTTGTTACATGAACATATTCCATGACCGCTCCTTCTAATAATTTTTTCTACATAATAACTTCCACTCAATTTGCTCTATAAACTCCGATTTGTTAATTTCACTGTCTTTAATTATACAAAATTTAAATCCATAAAAGAATACATTACTCTTAAAGTTGTAACAAAAAAGAACAGCTATCTCTTTCGAGATAACTGCTCTATGTAAAATATTGCAATGAAAAAATAGATTTTTTTACCACAACTTCACATACGCTTCATAAGCTCTTAGCTTTCCCTCTAAACAATCCCCATAATTACTAATCAAAATTTTGCCATCATGAGTCTTCAACTTACCTCCCAGTGAAACCTCATCCTCTCCAAAATTACATACAACCATAATCTTTTCGGATTCTGTCTCCCTAGTATAAGCAAAGATTTTCTCATCATCCGGACATAAAAGTTTGAATTTCCCATCGCAGAATACATCATACTTCTTACGAAGAGAAATCAGTTTCTTATAATAGTTAAAAACGGAGTCGGGATTGCTAACCTCAGACTCGGAATTGATTTCTACATAATTTGGATTTACCTTTATCCATGGTTTGCATGAGCTGAAGCCCGCATTTAAACTAGAATTCCACTGCATCGGTGTTCGAGCATTATCTCTGCTCTTCGCATAAATTGACTTCATAACATCTTCCTTCGAATATCCAGTATGAATCCTCTCATCATAAATATTCAAAGTTTCAATGTCCTTATAATCAGCTATATCATACTTAATATTTGTCATTCCAAGTTCTTCACCCTGATATATATAGGGAGTTCCCTGTAAACCATAAAGAATTGTTGCAAGCATTTTTGCTGAAAGAGTTCTATACTCCTTACTATCATTTCCCCATCTGGATACAATTCTAGGCAAATCATGATTATTCCAAAACAAACTATTCCAGCCTGTAGCGTAAAGTTCTGTCTGCCACTTTGCAAAAACCCTTTTTAAATCCGTAAGTTTAAGAGGCTTCAAATCCCATTTTTCCTTACCAGGTATCTGATCGAGTAGAATGTGTTCAAACTGAAATACCATCGAAAACTCATCTCCTTTTGGAGAACTATATTTCTTTGCAAGTTCCGGTGTTGCACCCCAGGTTTCACCAACTGTCAAAAAAACTGTGTCAGGAAAAGTCTTCTCATTCATCTCTCTGATAAATTCATGGAGTCTAGGACCATTCGCTGTAATCTTTTCATCAGGAACCTTTGCAATCTGATCTATAACATCAAATCTAAATCCGCCTACTCCTTTATCAACCCAAAACTTAAGCACCTCATAAAGTGCTTCCCTAACCTTGGGATTATCCCAATTTAAATCAGGCTGACAATCCGCAAACTGGTGAAAATAAAATTCCCCGGTTGCTTCATTCCAAGTCCATGCCGAACCGCCAAAAGTTCCCTTCATATCATTGGGAGGACAACCTTTTTTTCCTTTCCGCCAAACATAAAAATCATGATATGGATTATCTATAGATTTTTTTGCTTCTAAAAACCACTTGTTTTCATCGGATGTATGGTTTAAAACCATATCCATTAAAATACAAATATCTCTTTTCTTTGCTTCTAAAATCAAATCCTCCATATCAGTTAATGTTCCATAGCGAGGGTCTACATCATAATAATCAGCTATATCGTATCCATTATCTTTCTGAGGTGAAACATAAACAGGGCATAGCCAAATAGCATCTATCCCCAATAATTTCAAATAATCAAGCTTACTTATAATTCCTTTTAAATCTCCAAATCCATCTCCATTACTATCCTTAAAACTCTTCGGATAAATCTGATATATAACAGCTTTTTTCCACCATTCTCTATTCATAATAATCACCTTTTCAAAAAAATCGCTGAAATTCCACATTATCAGCAGAACTTCAGCGTCTCCTCTCCGAGTCTTATATAAACCAAACTCCAAATCTTCAATTCACTTACCGTGAACTCTACGAATCTACCTTTATCATTTTCCACTTCTTTAAATTCTATTTTTGTTGGCTTCAAACTTTTACAATCAGGAGATGCTACATATATTCCTAAAACGTCGTAATCCACGCTGACTTGAAAAGTTATGTCTTTTACACAAATCGGTTCTTCCTTATCCATGTTCCAATAATCATTTGTCTGATTGCATAGATTAATAAGTGAGATTATCTTCAGATGTGAACTCTCACGAATGATTGTCCATATCTTTCCGCTCTCACCAGACGAAGAAACCTCATGTGATAGGCACTTATATTCATAGTTATCCCATCCGATATGTGTCATACTCACATCTTCCAGGAAAAAAGAATACAACAAGCCTTCATATTGCACCAAAAAGTCATAGTACCTACGAATTCTTTCCATCTCTTTTGATGTCAGCTTTGTATAGTCACTATAATATCCCTGAGTCAGAACTGCTCCTTCCTCTCCTAAAAGCAAATGGTCAGCGCCCATAGAGGCAATTGCTGCAGTTAATATCAAAGCAGAATAAATAGCCTTATCACGATTGCCTTCTCTAAATGTTTTCAAATAAGCTGCCAATATAACTGTCTTAGAATTATTCGAATATTCCTTTGCATCTTTAATTAGTTCTGCAATATGGAAATATCTGTCATAAGGAGGCCATACCTCTATGTAGACTGCTGCCACATCAGAAGAAGCTGTCTTCTTCACCGGCCAATTTCCAACATTATTAAATACAAGGCACGGATTCTTATGAATTCTTGAGACACTTTCATATGTATCATTTATAAGGGTTTCAAATTCATTCTCCAAACAAACCCTTTTTAAATTTCCATCTACACATGAATAAGCTGTCTTTGGAAAACCATAAGTATCCATATGAATTCCGTCAAAATGCATCTTTGAAACAGCATTTTCAAATTCTGAAATAATATGATTTCTCCAGCTCGATCCAATAGAAATGTCCATAATATGAAACGTTTTTATGAAGACAAAAGGCTTTTTTGCCGAGTTTAACAATATTTCTTTAGGGTGATTCTTTGCATAATGTTCGCTTGCTGCATATACGGCAATATAAGCTGTAGATTTCATTCCATATTTTTTTGCCGTATTTATCTTATCCAAAACTACACTTTTTTTAATATGCTTTCCCATAAGGTCAGCATACTCATCATCTTCACTCACAACATGATTCGGTCTATAAGACCAGTCGTAAAACTGAATCATATTTATATGGCATTTTCTAAGCCAGTCTAAATCTAAATTCTCTTTATCAGTTCCATCGAAATCGCTTAAGAAACCATATCGAAGTATACAATTAGGTTTTGTGACTATATCAAATGCTGTTTCTAAATGCACAATCTGACCATCTTCTCTTCTAATCTTTGCAACAACTCCAAAGCCCCCAGTTTCTCTATAAAGATCACTAAGTTCGACATCCCTTGTAGTTGAATCTGTTTCAAACATCATTTCAAAGAGAATATGTTCTTCTTTTGTAACGTATAAGGTGATATTTTTTTCCGAAGAATCATCTAAATCCATATGGATTATCACCTTGTCAAAGATCCCGTACTGGGATTTAAGTGGATATATGTCCATAGTTTTCTATCCCTTTACTGCTCCATCTGTAAGTCCGCTCATCAAATTCTTCTGGAAGATCAAGAATACAACCAAGACAGGAATTATAGCTATAACTGCTGTAGCTGCCATCAAATTCCAATGCGCACCCGCAAACTGCTGGAAGTAAACTGAAAGAGCCAGTGGAACGTTATGCATCTTTGGATCTTGCAGGAAAAAAACAGCCTGAGCGTAGTTATTCCAGATTCCAAATCCATTTAGAATAATTACTGCTGAAATCGAAGGCTTCAATAACGGAAATACTATCTTCCAAAAACATTTCCATTTCGAACATCCATCGATAATCGCTGCTTCTTCAATTTCTACCGGCAATTGACGAACGAATCCGGTAAATATAAATATAGCCTGCGGAAGTGCAGATACCGCACATACACACCCCATTCCCCATAATGTATTGATTGCATGTAGTTTTATCATCAAAGAATAAAGAGGGACTGTAATGATAATCGCTGGAATCATCATGCAGCCAATCATTATGTAATAACCTATCAAATTGAATTTATTTCTATATCTTCCAATTGCATATCCTGCCATCGCACCAAAAACAACAATTATTAAAAGTGCGATGATAGTTATCCACCCTGAATTTATCATAGCCCGGCCTATGGATGCTTTTTCCCATCCTTCCCTGTAATTAGCCAGGGAGAAATCAGGCACAAACATATTTCCTTCATAGAAATTTCTAGACGGAGAGTTTAAAGAGAGAACTAAAAGAATGTAGAAAGGAACTAAACTTATAAAACATATGCAGACGATCAAAAGCATACGAAGTGTTTTCCATACATGTCTCATATCAATCATCTCCTTTTTGTCTAGTTAGTCTCATAGAAATTAAAACAGGTACTAAAATTATGATAAATAGAATCATTGCTACTGCTGTAGAATATCCAGTCTTGCTTCCATAACACATTCTCATAATGTAGATACTCAACGATTCTGTCTGATATCCAGGGCCACCACCTGTCAACGACATGATGATATCGAAGACTGAAAGTGATCCAATTATATTCGTTACAATATTAATTCTTATGGACGTACCTAAAAGAGGCATCGTCACATATTTGAAGCACTGTCTACCATTTGCTCCATCGATTTTTGCCGACTCATACAATTCAACCGGTATTGACTGTAGTCCAGCAAGATAAACAACCATTGTCATTCCGGCATACTGCCATACATTTACTAGAACTAAAGTAAGCATTACTGATCCGAAGCTTCCTAACCAGTTCGGAAACATAGCTTCCTTTCCCATTCGAAGCATCATATGGTACACAAATCCTCTTTGAGGCTGTAATAACAAATACCAGATATAACCCATGATTAGCGGGCTGATAATAGCCGGCATATAAATGCACATTCTTGCAAATGATTTTCCTTTAAATTTACTGTTCATAAGAAGCGCATATATAAGTCCAACTACATTTAAAAGTGTCGCACTTCCTGCTGCAAAAACTACAGTAGTAATAACATCATGTAACGCTCTCTTGTCATGGAAAAAATCCAGGAAATTTTGCAGTCCTACAAATTGGGCCGGATGTAATCCGTCCCAATTTGTAAAACTCATTCCAATACCTTTACAAAGAGGATATATGAAGAACAGTCCATATAGTACAAAAGCCGGAACAGCCATAAATGTATGAAGTCCTATCTTTTTACTTCTCATTTAATCCCCGCATTCCATGCATCTTCATACTCTTTAGCAAACTTTTCAGGTGAATACTGTCCATCAAGCAAATTCTGAACCAATCTTCCTGCATCATCTCCTGAGAATCCGGCAGGCTTTTCATTTGTATAGCCAATATTTACGCTATTTTCTGTAACATCCTTTACCTGTTTTACAATATTTTCAGGTGCCCACTTAGCATCTACATCTTTAAATGCACTAGGTGAACCAGCAGCTTCGCAGTATTTCTTCTGATTCTTTGCTTTAAATAGATAATTCAAGAATTCAATACATTCCTTCTTGTGCTTTGTGTTAGCTGAAATACAATAACCAGAATCCTCAGCATTTAATACAACAGGCTTCATATCTTCCATATATGAAGGATATGCTGCAAAGCCAATCTTTGAAGCGATCTTTGGATCAGCTTCCTGAAGACTTGAAAGAACCCACATTCCGTTACTTAGCATTGCTGTCTTTCCGTTTACGAAATCCTGTACACAGTTATCACTTGTTGCTGTTAAAACATCTTTATTGATTAAACCTTCATCCTTTAACTGTACTAAGTTCTTTGCAAATGTTGCCATAGCACCGTTTGGATCACCATACTGTAACTTATCCTTATCATTATCAAGCATGGCTTTCTTTGCATCGATAGTGCCATATTTCTGCTTGATATATCCGTGAGGAATGAACTCAATCAGATGTCCGAGATGCCAGGCTTCACTTCCGAAAATAAACCATGGTGTAATTCCCTTATCCTTGATTTTCGTTAACATATCGTGAAATTCATCGTATGTTTCAGGGAATTTGTCATAACCTACTGACTTTAGTATTTCCTTGTTGTAGAAGAATCCTGCGTTTGTTGTGTTTGTACAAACTCTGTACTGTTTTCCAGTTCCGACATCTGTACACATATCCTTCATTTCGGGATTCAATCTATCCCACCACTGTTTCTGTCCTGACAAATCCATGTACTTGCCAGAATCTGCATACTCCTGCTCATAAGTTGTCATAATATCAGGAGCCTCATTAGCAGCAAACTTTACCTTGATAACACTACTAGCATCCTTCTGATATTCCTGAGTTACTTTAATACGGTCCTGTGAAGCATTGAAATCATCGATGATATCATTCATTGAATCGATAGTTTCAATTTTTCCCGTAAACAAAGTAAGCTCAACTTTACCATTTGACCCTTTACCTTTTGCAGATGCACCGCAGCCGGTAAACATTCCTGTCGCCATCGCTCCGCAAAGAGCCAATGACACCAAACCTTTAATATGTTTTTTCATTTATATAACCTCCTTATGCCTAAAAGTATAGTTTTGTATCTTCCGGGGAAAAATACCTACATCTTTTGAACCAATCCCTTTTTCTTTAGAATGGTTCGTATTCTTTAGATTGTTATTCCATTATTTTTGCATCACCTTGTAACAGTTAATAATTATTTCTATAATCTTCTATAGAAGTTTAAATCTACTTGAAAGTGTGTAACGAAATGAAACCAAAGACTATCCAGACTAAATATCTAAGCTTCCAAAGGAAACTTACTCTTTCCATTATAATCATTACTCTTATCATCACGACTTTCGTTTCCCTATTATTCTATACTTGGCATGCCAATCAGACTAATACTAACTCTATTGACCAGCGCCAGCAGCTTATAGATCAGTTAGGTATAAATATAGACACTTATTTTGATGAATTATACAGGCTCACTCTAACCCCATATTACAATGATGAAGTCATGAATGACCTAAAGGATGCAAACATATCAACTCTAAACTTCACCGAACGTCAGGAAATCGAGCAATTTCTCTCCTCTGCCATGGTACTTCCACGTGACGAAATTCTTCGCGATTATATATTCACAGATCACACCTACTTTTCATTTACCAGAACTCCTCATGACATGGCAGGACTAAAAAACTATCTCTCATCCGACTGGTACCAAAAGGCAAAGAGATCCTCTCACCCTATCCTGCTTCAGGTTCATTCTGAAAAAGCTTATTGGAAAAAAGAAACCCAGATTATTTCAGTTATGCGTTCTCTCCATGATAAAAATAATCCCGAAGATGTTGTGGGTGTAATTCGAGTAGATGCTGACTATTCTACAATTAAATCTCTCTGCGATAATGTTCGCTTTGAAGACCGAGGCGCTCTCTATCTTCTGACCCCTGATTCAAAAATTATCTATTCCAAAAACAGTCTTTCGACTAAAAATATTTCAGGAGCATTTAAAGACCCTCTAAAACACGGTCACAAGAAAATTGTCTTAGATGGTAAAAGTTATATGTTAAATATTGAAACGCTAAAGAATTCCGGATTAAAGATTGTTGCTCTGACTTCTTATGAAACCCTCATAAATGAAACTCTGACAAATCTTCTAAAGACATTGTTCTATACCGGAGTACTGCTTATTTTTTCCCTGATATGTATAAATGCCTTTATGACTAAATACTTCGCGCCACTAAATAGAGTTATAAATACAATGGATCAGGTCAAACTTGGAAATATGAATATCACAGTTCCTATAGAACGAAATGATGAAATCGGTCATCTCGCTGATAGTTTTAATTTGATGCTAAAGAATTTAAAAGCGGAAATGCAGGAGAACGATGAACTAAACCAGAAGATTTATAACACTAGATATTTATATAAGATTTCTCAATATAACGAGCTATGCAGTCAGATAAAGCCACACTTTCTATACAACACTTTGAATAATATCTGCCTTCTAATCAAAACAGATGAATGTGATAAGGCAGTGAAAATGACGGAGAATTTATCCAAATTCTTAAGAGGAGTTATAAATGTAAACAATGAGATTCCTCTACAGACCGAACTTGCACTCATCCAGTCTTACATGGATATTCAGAGTATACGTTATGAAGATAGATTAGATTATTCGATTTCAGTCGATGATTCTATTACATCAATTTTGATACCGGCTCTATCTATTCAACCGATAATAGAAAATACTATCAAGCATTGTCTTGAGGAAGTAAATAGGCCAATTCATGTTCAAATAGATATTGAAAAGAATGAAAATATCCTGATTATTTTCGTTTCTGATAACGGACCAGGTATGACTCCTGAATTCCTTTCAAGTGTTAATAAGAAACTCAATTCTTCAGGAAAAAAGGATGGAATATGGAAATCGGAAGGAATAGGTCTTCTTAATATTCACAACCGATTACAGTTACTATACGGTGAAAAATCAGGCCTTTCTATTTCATCGAAAACAAATGTAGGAACCACCGTTAAGTTAACACTTTGTTTGTCAGATAGATTACTTAATACTATTGAGGAGAATATATAATGTATCAACTTTTAATTGCTGATGACGAAAAATTAATGCGAACTTATCTAGTAGAAAACACAAACTCAATTTGTCCATATTTTCAAATAAATGGAATAGCTTCAGACGGACGTGAAGCTATGGCTCTACTCGATTGCAAACATTTCGACGCTGTAGTAACAGATATCCGTATGCCTGAAATCGACGGTATTGCCCTTTCAAAATATATTTATGAAAAATATCCTTCTATAAAAGTAATTATTATCTCTGGCTATAGTGATTTTGACTATGCAAAAAATGCAATCACATATCAGGTTTCAGATTATCTTCTAAAGCCGCTAAATGATGATGAGTATCAGAAATCTCTTCTAAAGATCAAGAATACTCTCGATAACGAAAAGAAGAAGATAGCTCGGGAATCTTTTAGTTTTTCAACTTACTCTACTCCCTATCTTATGACAAAACTTCTTGAAATGATTTGGGCCGGAGACGAGGAAATGTTTCTTCAGATTTGTGACCAGCTTAGCAGGCGAAATGCATCTATAACAGATTATAAATACTATTCAACACTTTCTATTTCCTTCGACGAATTACAGGCCATAATCTTGATGGAACGAACTGATATCACATCAATGTTATTGCAAGTAGTCTCAATTTGTCATAAATTCTGCGATGCTCGCTTACTGCCATTATGTAATGATGAAGGTGGAAATATAAGGATTCTTTTTTACGGAAATGATAAAGAGAAACTTAAAGTTACAATTAAAGAAATATACCAGCTTATCCTGTCCGAATTCAAGCAGAACAGACTTCATGTTTCTACTGCTATCATAAGTTCTTTTGTTAATGATATTTTAGATGTTCCAGAAGCATCCGAATCAGCTGAATCTATTGCAGTACGTTATATTTCAAATAGCCAGTCAGAGCTTCTTTTCGTAGACAATCTTGTAAATGCAGATGCTCAGGCCATCTTCGTTCAAGACATCTGTCACAATATTTACCTGGACTATATTTCAGAGAATGAAGATAGACTTTATATAAATATTCATAAATACTGTTTGGTTCCCGAAGAACAGCTTACTATTCGCACAGAATTACAATATAGTTCTTTCCTGCTTAGATATTTATTTAGACGTTCAAATATAAGACTTCATGTAAGACGTAAATGCTATCTAAGAATCAAAGATGCTATCGACAAACAGATTCAAACCGGTCATATCACAATTGATGACATGGCTCTTATGTTAAAAAATGTTATTATTTCAATTTCAAAGCATGCATCTACTGTTCCTGAAACCAAAGCTAATGATCCAGTCGAAAAGGCTAAATCATACATTTTAAATCATTTTCAGGAGCCTATAAGCCTCACTCAGATTGCTGATGAAATTGGTATCAATTCATGTTATCTCAGTGATTTGATTCATAAATCCATGGGCATAACCTACTCTAAATTTGTCTCAAAAATTAGAATGGATCAGGCTGCAAAGTTGCTTTGTGAACATCCTGA
This sequence comes from Lachnospiraceae bacterium, assembly GCA_024682375.1. GTDB lineage: Bacteria > Bacillota > Clostridia > Lachnospirales > Lachnospiraceae > Lachnocurva. The sequence goes on from JAIKZI010000076.1 coordinate 10,181, forward strand.
AATGAAAGTATATAGTATAGCTGAAGCGGTTGGTTTTGCCAGCACAAAACATTTTATAACTGCTTTTAAGAAAACCTATGGAACCACTCCAGCTCAATATGCCGAAAACAAGGGGAAGATATAATTCCCCTTATTTTTCTTTTAACAACCTAAACACCTGTTCAACGCTATCTTCCATATTTTTAATTGCATTATCCCTATTCATAGCATCTTCAAGTGTACATACACCTCTTATTATCGGGAAAAAAGCATCTATCCCTTCATCGTTCACATCTCTTGCATCTTGTGTGACTGCTCCTGCAAAGGCAATTACCTTACAACCATATTTTTTTGCAAGTTTCGCTACACCGACAGGAACCTTTCCCATTGCAGTCTGACCATCAAGTCGGCCCTCTCCGGTGATTACAACATCAGCTTCTTTTAAATAACTATCAAGCTGTATTGCATCTAAAACGATATCTATGCCTGGTCGAAGCTCCACATTTTTAAAGAAAGACTTGAATGCAAAACCAAGTCCACCAGAAGCTCCTGCTCCTTCCAAAGTGTCATAGTGAGAATTAAAACTTTCATTCACAACACTTGCGAAATGAGAAACCATTCCATCCATCAGTTCTTTTTCATTATCCTTCACACCCTTTTGAGGTCCAAAAACAGATATTGCACCCTTATCACCGCAAAGTGGATTTTTCACATCACAGGCAATCTGGAAATGACATTCAGAGATTCTTATATCCATATGACTTACATCAATATCAAAGGCCTGACCTAAACTTTCAAAATCGGTTGATAATTCATTTCCTTCCTTATCGAGAATTTTCACTCCCAATGCCTCTAGCATTCCAATTCCTACATCACAGGTTGCACTTCCACCTATGCCTATAATGAAATTTCTACAACCTCTATCCAGCGCATCGATTATAAGTTCACCGAGGCCAAAAGTTGTCGCATGCCAGGGATCCAGTGAATTTCTATCGACAAGTGTGATTCCTGCTGCCTCAGCCATTTCAATTACAGCTGTATTTCCATCTGCTAAAATCCCATAATGCGCATTCACCTTATCGAAAAAAGGACCAGTGACAGAAACTTTTACAATTTCTCCACCTAGTCCGTTCACAAGCGCCTCTGTCGTTCCTTCTCCGCCATCTGCGAGAGGAAGAACTGACACATCATGATTTCCAGTACGAAGTATTCCGCTCTTCGCAGCTTCTCCCGCTTCAATTGAAGACATACTTCCCTTAAAAGAATCAATAGCAACAACAACTCTCATACTTTTTTCCTTATCTTAAATAGAAATCCACCATTTATAAGAATCTACATAAATTTAGGGAACAATATACCATTTTCCTTTCCTTCATGTTCAGAGATGTCGGTAAAAAGTTCCCTCATTTTATCAAAGATTAATTTCAAATATGTATCTTCATAACGGTAACTATAATAACCCGATGACTTTTCTATACTAGAAATATATTCTTCTGTCTTTCCATGCTCATTTTCAAGCTCAGCAATTATAAGTGTAAGTTCATTCTTATTTACACTTTCATCTAACATCATTGGAAAAGCCATATACTCTTCCTTTTCGAAATGATTTCTCATATCTACAGCTAAATGTCTAAATGTTCCAAAGACATCTCGTAGTACCTCGTCCATTCTCTCATACTTTTCATACTCTTTTATAAGATTTAAAAG
>JAIKZI010000031.1 GCA_024682375.1 Lachnospiraceae bacterium
AATGATCGTTGGTATAAAAGAATAGTCCGAAAAGGAATAGAATCCGTAAAACTTGAGGTTCTTTTGGTTTCAATAGGTCATAACTTATATAAATATCACAATAAAAAGATGCGTCTCCAAGAAGCTGCCTAATCAAAAAAGTTTGTAGTTTTTGGGGAAAGGGGCATTATACTCTATTTTTGCCAGAAACAGCATACCTCGCAAAAAATGATATAAAAAGGGAGCTGGAAAAAATGATTATCTCATTTTTTCACAGCTCCTTTTATAGTTTAGATAAAAATTAGCCCTGTGAAATAGAATCTGTAGGGCAAACAGATGCGCATGTTCCGCATTCGATGCAAGCATCAGCGTCGATAACGTACTGAGTATCTCCCTGAGAGATAGCTGATACTGGGCATTCTGGTTCGCAAGTTCCGCAGCTTACGCACTGATCTGAAATAACATATGCCATGATTAATTCCTCCTTTAATAAAACGTATGAGATTCCTCAAATCTCATTAAGTAAATATATAGTACACCTGAAAAGGTGTCCTGTACAAGTAATAATTAGGACATGATTATCTTATAAAGAAGCCAAAATTTTTACGGCATCTTCATGGATAACTATTTCTCCATGTTCCTTGATAGCAGCTTTTGCAGGTTCATTCAATATAACAGGTGTATCAAAATCTGCTAAAATTGCGCTTGTTGGATCGATTTTTGATGAAGGTGAGGTTTTATATACTAAATCAAGAATAAGTTCATTGGTGTCTGCGAATCTAGTAAGTGAGCTTTCACCGTGGAAATTCTTATTTAAAACCTTTGCTACATTAATCAAATCGTCCATAGATTCAAATACAAATAGATTATGAGATGGTGCAGTCTCTTCTGCATTTGATGAGGTTTTATCAACCTTGCCTTTTCTCCTGTTTACGTAAGATTTATATAGTTCTGAGGGATCGAATGTAGGAGCCTGAGCTTCTTCTCCATCAGGAACAACAGGAACAGCGATATCCGTTTTGGAAAACTCTGCAAATCTCGTATCTAACTCATCAGGAAATGTATCCTTGGTGATGAGAATATCTATTGAATCATCATTTGAAGGTACGGCTTCTATTGTAAGGGCATCATTATCCTGAGTGAAATTAAACTGTTCTTTTGCAGATTTTAACACCTCATTAAATAGACGCTTTGTTGCAGTTGAGCCGTATCGAAGATCTGAAGGCAATATTTGTCTTTGCTGCAGATCTTCTTTTGAAATTGTACATTTGATCTGTTTTTCGTTGATTCTTTCTAATTTCAATGACATCAGCCTTTCTATTTAAAGTAACTATCGAAAATTATAGATTTTTTCCAGAATAAAGTAAAGATTCTTATTATGAAGAAATCGTGAACTTATAGGTCAAAAGATATGCTTTTTATGTCAAATATAGAAGTTTCTATAAAGCTTTATGAAATGAAATTGTGAAGAAGAGTGATGGATGATATAAGAAAGACAGTCAAAGGTTTAATTCATATACCACAGAAAGCGATTTATTGACTTACGTAGCACAAAATCGGTTTGCCACGAGAGTGGTTAGATTGGAGGCCAAGAAAAACACATCAAGTATGAATTCAAAGAGCGAAATATAGACCATTGTTTTGAGGTCAACCTGCCAAATAGTCGCTTAATCATGAAAGGAAGCCAACTCTTATAAGGGAATTGGCTTCCTTTTTTAGTACATATCGTGATAGTGTGATATAATGACTCTGATTAGTCACAGGAGGCATTATGAAAACAAAAAAGACAAGAAAATCCACTAGTTCATTTGGTTTGTTAACTATTGCAGTTGCGATTATCGTTATAGCAATTGCTTTTATTGCTGTTAAGAAATATGCACCATCAAATGAACGTATGAGTTTAAATGACTATTTTAAGGTAAAAGGCGATAATATGGCTGTTATCGTAGATGGAGAATACGATGATGTCGAAGGAGAAGAAGCTCCGGCTAAACTTATAAATTCTAGTGTGTATTTGAATATAGATTTTTTGAAATCAAAACTTGATGACGGTTATGTATATGATAATGTAGAAAAAGTCTTGAGATATACAACTAATAAAAATGTAATTAGTGTTAAAACTGATTCAAAAGACTATACAATCGATAAGGAAAACAAAAGTTTTGAAAAGCCAATTATAAAAGAAATAAACGGAATTGGATTTATTTCTATAGAGTGGGCAAAGAAATATACTGATATGCAGTATACAACTCAGAAAAATCCTAATCGTGTGATTATAGAACATGCTGGCTGGAAAAAAGACGTTGCAATATTAAAGAAGAATGTTGCAATTCGTCGTTTTGGCGGTGTAAAAAGTAAGATACTCGGTGATGGAAAAAAAGGTGAAAGTGTTGTAGTTTCTGAGAATTATGGTAAGTGGTCAAAGATTGTTTCTCCTGATGGAATAATTGGCTGCGTACAAAATAGTGCACTTCGTGATATTACATCAAATTCAACTAAATCTACTCTTGATAAAAGAGAGTTTAAGCATAAGAAGTTTGGAAAGAAAATCACTCTGGGCTGGATGCAGGTGACAAATCAATCGGCGAATACACAGGCTATGAAGAAGCTGGATGATTTAAGCATGGTAAATGTAGTATCACCTACATGGTTTTATATCGCTGATTCAAACGGAAACGTTGGAAATAGATCAAGTCGTGAATTTGTAAATTATGCGCATTCAAAAGGAATGCAGGTTTGGGGATTGATAAGTAATTTTGAAGATAAGAGTATTGATACTCAGACAGCGCTCAATCGTACATCATCAAGAGACAATCTTGTGGATCAGACTATAGCGGCAGCTATTTCTTCCGGTGTAGATGGAATTAACGTGGATTTTGAATCTATAAGTGCATCTGAAAAAGACGGATATCTTGAATTTATAAGAGAGTTATCGCTTAAATGCGAAAAGAATGATTTGATTCTTTCTGTAGATAATTATGTTCCTACAGAATATACATCATTTTATGACAGAGATACTCAGGCAGATTTTGCAGATTATATAATTGTAATGGCTTATGATGAACATTTTGCCGGATCGAAAAAAGCAGGATCAGTTTCATCTTATCCTTTTGTAAAGAATGGTATCGAAGATACATTGAAAGAGGTTCCGAAGGAGCAGTTGGTTCTTGGACTTCCTTTTTTCACAAGAATATGGTGTACAGAGAATGGAACAGTTTCATCTACTGCTGTAGGAATCAAAGATCAGTATGACAAGTTTGGCAAGTCGGGCGGAGAAGCAAAGTGGCTTGATAAGGAATGCCAGAACTATGCAGAATATAAAGATGGGGATAAGCTCTACCAGTGTTGGTTTGAAGATTCAAAGTCACTTGGCAAGAAATTGAGTTTGGTAAACCAGAAGAAATTAGCTGGTGCTGCATTCTGGAAGGTTGGTCTAGAAGGCTATGATACCTGGAATACAGTTATGAATTATATGACAGATAAGTAAGAAAGAAGCGTTTGAATTGATAACAAAGAAATTAGTTTTTGATAGAAATCGTGAAGAGGAATGGGATTTTAGTGAGGCGAATGAAATCATAAGAAATGGCGGTCTGGTTGCCTTTCCTACAGAAACAGTTTATGGATTAGGTGGAGATGCTACGAATCCAGAAGCTTCTAAGAAGATATATGCTGCAAAGGGTAGACCTTCTGATAATCCTTTGATAGTACATATTCACGATTTTAAACAGTTAGAAGCAATCGCTAAGAATGTTCCGGATGATGCAAGAAAGCTTTGTAAAGCTTTTTGGCCAGGCCCACTAACTATGATTGTGGAAAAAAATGAAACTATTCCATACGAAACTACAGGAGGTATGGATACGGTAGCTGTAAGAATGCCTTCGCATCCGATTGCGAGAAGATTTTTGCAGGAAAGTAATGTTATGATAGCCGCTCCGAGTGCAAATACTTCTGGAAGACCAAGTCCAACCATTGCAAGACATGTAATTGAAGATTTGGATGGAAAGATAGATTGTATTATAGATGGTGGTTCATGTGATATTGGATTGGAATCTTCGATTATTGATTTATCTACAGATATTCCAACTATTTTGAGACCTGGATATATAAATAAGGAAATGTTTGAAAAAGCATTAGGAAAAGAAGTCAGAATTGATCCGGGCATAATTGATGCAAATGCTAACAAAGGAATTAGACCAAAGGCACCTGGAATGAAGTATAGACATTATGCTCCGAAGGGAAATTTGGTAGTTGTTGAAGGAAATGATGAAAACGTTGTTTCGAAAATCAACGAGCTTGCAAAGACTGCATTTGCGGAAGGTAAGAAGGTAGGAATCATAGCTACGGACGAAACAAAAGATAGATATGAAACCGGTAATGTTGTAACTATAGGTGACAGAAATGATGAGGATTCTATTGCTAGACATTTATTCGGAGTGCTAAGAGATTTTGACGATTTGGAAGTGGATACAATTTACTCTGAAAGTTTTGGAACTCCACGAATTGGTATGGCAATTATGAATCGATTGTTAAAAGCTGCAGGACATCAGGTGATAAAAGTTGATTAATTTAGCAAATGTAAAAAGAATAATTTTTGTTGACATGCACGCGGTTACCCGCGCACCGATGGCCACAGAAATATTTAAGAATCTTTTTATTGATGAAAAGGCTACACTTCCTTATGATGTATTATCAAGAGGAGCTTTTGTGAATTTCTCGGAACCGATGAATCAAAAAGCAGAAGCTGTATTGGCTGGTAATGAAATCTATGTTAAAGAGTATCAGTCAAAGGAGTTTTCGGTTGAAGAGGTGACAAGAGATACGCTCGTTCTTGCTCTTGATCAAAAGGTTAAGGATATTTTGCTTGAAAGATACGAAGAGCTAACAGAGGATAACACTTTTGTCCTGGCATATTTTGTAGGGGAAGAACTCGAAACGCTAGATCCGTACGGGGGTCCAATAGTTAAATACGGACTTTGTTATGAGGCATTAAAAGAAACTATGAAAAATCTCATGGTTAAGATGGAAGGTGGAGAAGGCGATGAGCGATAAGAGAGAAGACTATATAAGTTGGGATGAGTATTTTATGGGTGTTGCTTATCTGGCTAGTATGAGATCGAAAGATCCTAATACTCAGGTAGGTGCTTGTATCGTAAGTGCCGATAATAAAATACTTTCGATGGGATACAATGGATTCCCGAGTGGATGTTCAGATGATGAATTTCCGTGGTCAAGAGAGGGAGATCCATTATCAAATAAATATTTTTATTCGACTCACAGCGAATTAAATGCTATATTAAATTATAGAGGTGGATCATTGGAAGGTACGAAGATGTATGTAACACTCTTCCCTTGCAATGAATGCGCGAAAGCGATAATTCAATCAGGAATCAAGGAATTAATCTACGATTGTGACAAATATGAGAAGACTCCATCGGTAATCGCATCTAAAAAGATGCTTTCTGCAGCTGGTATTTCCTTTAGGGAGTACGAAAGAACAGGAAGAGAAGTAAAAATTAACTTGTAATTTTACGTTGAAAGGGTTATCGTGAAAAAAAGAGAAACTCAAAACATATTAGAAATGCTTGCGTTGGTTGGGCAGATAACAATAACTATGCTCGTTCCAATAGTGGGCTGCACATTTATTGGTTATCTAATCGGGAGGTATTTTGAAGCCGTATGGATAACCATTATCTTTTTTTTCATTGGTTCTTTGTCAGGTTTTTTGAGCATTTATAAATTAGTAAAGAAATATATAAAATGATAAAAGCATTAAAGAGAATAAATGAAGGTCTTCCAGCCTTAATAGGCGGAATGGTAGTATATTCCATTCTAGTAGAAGTCGTCGGAATATGGTTTACTGATGATAAAGTTCAATTTACAGTTGGACTTTTAATTGGTAGTGCATGTGGTATTTGGATGGCTATCAATATTGCCTCGGTATTATTAGATACTGTACAGTTAGGCGCAAATCCCAAGATGGTTGCAGCAAAAGCTGCTTTAAGATATATCATTATTGCAACAGTACTTGTGCTTATGATGGTATTTCATATAGGTTCACTCATATCGGCCTTTTTAGGTGTGTTTGGACTTAAAATTAGTGCATATGCACAGCCATTTATTCACAAATTTATCCTGAAAGATATGGATGATGATGTGGAGACGGAGCAGGAAGTCACTATGGATAGTGACGTGGATATTTCCGAACCTGCAGATAATAATGACTAGTTTTCTTTTCGGAAATTAGAATAATGCATTGGAGGTGAAAGCTTTGGAGACAATCTTGTTGTCGTCGTCGGCCGGTGACATTGATTTCATGATCCATGGATTGATCAAGTATAAATTGTTTGGTCAAACAGTATGGATTACAACATCACATGTCTGTATCCTCATTGCCTTCTTGACGCTTGTTATTTTTGCTTGCGTCGCTGGAAGAAAAATGAAGAGAGCGACCGAAGTTCCAGATGGATTCCAAAATGTTTTGGAGTTAATCGTGGAAACTCTCGATGGAGTAGTCGAGGGAGGCATGGGTAAGAATGCTCCAGTGTTCCGAAATTACATCGAAACAATATTTATTTTTATATTGTTTAGTAATCTTTCGGGCTTGTTAGGACTTAGGCCACCTACAGCCGATTACGGAACTACACTGGCGCTTGCTTTAATTACCTTTGTAATGATTCATTTCAATAAGATTAAGAATCATTCAGCGAAGGAATTGTGGGTTGATTTAACTTCCCCTATGCCAGCATGGTTACCATTATGGTTACCAATCAATGTGATAAGTGAAATAGCAGTTCCTATTTCTTTGTCACTCCGTCTGTTTGCTAACGTATTGTCGGGTGTAATTATTGAAGCCCTTCTGTACGGCATGCTATCTAAAATTGCATATGTTTGGCCTGCAGCATTGCACTTATATTTCGATATATTCTCAGGTGCAATTCAGACATACGTATTCTGTATGCTTACAATGACCTATGTAAATCAGGCCGTTGATAATGAAGATGAAGAAGCAGAAGCGTAACAAGGAAGCTTATTAAACAAATTTAGAAATAATAATTTTTAGTACCTTTTAAAAGGAGGAAACAAACATGAACATTTCAGGACAGGATTTGATTTTGGCTTGCTCTGCAATCGGATCAGGACTAGCAGTTATCGCAGGTATTGGACCTGGTGTAGGTCAGGGTATCGCAGCTGGTTATGCAGCATCAGCAGTAGGAAGAAACCCAGGTGCTCAGGGTAAGATCATGACAACTATGCTTCTTGGACAGGCCGTAGCCGAGACAACAGGTCTTTATGGTCTTCTTGTAGCACTTCTTCTAATGTTCGTTAAACCACTCGTTGGCTAATTGGCGTTTTTAAGCATTTAGAAAGGAGGAAGAAAACCGACTATGTCAAGATTATTTAACTTGGATTTTCAGTTACTTCATGACTCTGGTATCGTATTGATATCTGTTTTCTTCCTGTTCCTAATCTTATCGAACAAATTATTTAACCCAGTTCGTAAGATGCTCGATGATCGTAAAAACAAGATCAAGGGCGAGCTGGAAAACGCAGCTTCCGATCAGGAAGAAGCCAAGAAACTTCGTGAAGAGTACGAAGCTAAATTAGCAGCAGCTAATAAAGAAGCTGAGGAAATTCTTCAGGAAGCTAGAAAGAAAGCCCAGCTAAATGAGGAACGGATTCTGAAAGAAGCTAAAGAAGAAGCTTCACAGATCAGAAAGAGAGCTTTTGAAGAAGCTAAACTCGAACAGAGTCGTGTACAGGATGAAATCAAACAGCAGATGATTACAGTTGCGGCTGCTATGGCAGCTAAAGTTGTTGCATCAAAAATTGATACTACTGTACAGGATGAACTTGTTAATGAAACATTGAAAGAAATGGATGGTTCTACATGGCAAGATTAGTTTCCGAAGTGTACGGAGATGCCCTGTACGAGTTAGCTCTGGAATACAAAGATAGAACAGATTCTTTTTTCGAAGAAGCTAATGAACTCTTGAAAATTTTTGAAGAGAACCCTGAATTCATACAGGTTATGGTTCATCCAAATATCTCAGGTGATGAGAAACAAAAACTTTTGGATGAAACTTTCAAAGGAAAGGTTTCCGATGAAGTTTTAGGCCTGTTTCATGAATTAGAGAGAAAAGGGCATTATTCCGAAGTAAAGAATGTATTAAATTATTTCTGTGAAAAAATCAGACAGTACCGCCAGATTGGTCGTGCATCTGTGATCACACCAATGGAGCTTGGATCTGACAAGAAACAGGAAGTCCAGAAAAAGCTTCTTGAAACAACCAGTTACAAGTCGTTGGATATCGATTATTCGGTAGACAGTTCGCTTATAGGTGGCATGATTATTAGAATTGGAGATCGTGTTGTAGATAGCAGCATTAAATCCAAACTAGAAAATTTGTCCCACGAATTGTCAAGAATACAGTTAAAGGTAGGTGAGACGGATTCATGAATTTGAGACCTGAAGAAATTAGCTCTGTTATCAAAGAGCAGATGAAAAGATATGCCTCAAAATTAGAGGTTAGCGATGTCGGAACTGTAGTTCAGGCTGCAGACGGAATCGTTAGAGTTCATGGACTCGCCAACGCAATGCAGGGAGAGCTTCTCGAGTTCCCTAATGAAGTATACGGAATGGTTATGAACCTTGAAGAGGACAACGTAGGTGCCGTTCTTCTTGGTAGCGCTGAGTCAATCAGTGAAGGCGATTCTGTAAAGACAACAGGACGAGTAGTAGAAGTACCTGTTGGAGACGCATTGCTTGGTCGTGTCGTAAATGCGTTAGGTCAGCCTATAGATGGTAAAGGACCTATCGAAAGTGATAAATATCGTCTTATTGAGCGAGTTGCTCACGGCGTTATTGACAGAAAGTCTGTAGATACACCTCTTCAGACAGGTATCAAGGCTATCGATTCTATGATTCCTATCGGCCGAGGACAGCGAGAGCTTATCATCGGAGATAGACAGACAGGAAAGACAGCTATTGCTATTGATACAATTATTAATCAGAAGGGACAGGGAGTTAAGTGTATTTATGTAGCCATCGGTCAGAAGGCTTCTACAGTAGCTACACTTGTTAAAACTCTTGAAGAACACGGGGCTATGGACTACACAGTCGTAGTTTCAGCTTCTGCAAGTGAGCTTGCTCCACTTCAGTACATCGCTCCATATGCAGGTTGTGCTATGGGTGAAGAGTGGATGGAGAACGGCGAAGATGCTCTTATCATTTATGATGATCTTTCAAAGCACGCAGCCGCATATAGAACACTTTCTCTTCTTCTTAAGAGACCACCAGGACGTGAAGCTTTCCCTGGAGATGTTTTCTATCTCCATTCAAGACTTCTTGAAAGAGCATCTCGTCTTAGTGAAGAGTTAGGTGCTGGATCACTTACAGCTCTTCCTATTATTGAAACACAGGCTGGTGACGTATCAGCTTATATTCCTACAAACGTAATTTCTATCACAGATGGACAGATCTATCTTGAAGAAGATGCGTTTAACGAAGGTTTTAGACCTGCTATCAATGCCGGTCTTTCAGTATCACGAGTTGGTGGTGCTGCTCAGACAAAGGCTATGAAGAAGATCGCTGCTCCTATTCGAGTAGAGTTAGCTCAGTATAGAGAGCTTGCAGCTTTCGCACAGTTCGGATCAGAGCTTGATAAGAGCACTGCTGAACAGCTTGCACAGGGTGAAAGAATCAGAGAAATGCTAAAGCAGCCTCAGTATTCTCCACTCTCAGTTGAAAAGCAGGTAATGATTATCTACGCAGCAACAAAGAAATATCTGCTCGATATTCCTGTTGAAGATGTAAATCTCTTTGAGACAGCACTCTTCGAACTCGTAGATACAAAGTACCCTGAAATTGGCGATTCAATCAAGGCTGAGAAGGTTATCACTGAAGAAACTGAAAAGCTTTTGATTAAGGCAATTGAAGAGTGCAAGAAATCATATAAGTAAGAGCGCATTAATGGTAGAGACCAGAAGGTGGTGAAGTTCTCATGGCCTCAATGAGAGATATTAAACGTAGAAAAACAAGTATATCTAGTACACAGCAGATCACTAAAGCTATGAAGCTAGTATCTACGGTAAAATTACAACAGGCCAGAGCGCATGCTGAAGAGACGGATCCATATTTCCAGGATATGTATAAGACAGTGGCTTCACTTCTTAGCACAGCAGGAGAAATAAATAATCCGTATTTGAAGAAGCAGGATTCACCGGTAAAAGCTGTTATTGCGATTTCCTCAAATAGAGGGCTTGCCGGAGGATACAACAGTAACTTGGTTAAAGAAATCATGAATACTGTTCCGAAAGAAAATGCGCTCATATACTCAATGGGTCATAAAGGTACTGAGATTCTCTCAGCTAGAGGATATAAAATGGGTCCGGATTTTTCGGATGCAGTTGAATCCCCAAAATATGAGGATGCAATGGATATCTCTAGACAAATCCTTAAAGACTATGAGGAAGGCAAGATAGGTGAGATTTATCTCGCTTATACACATTTTAAGAACACGGTTTCACATGAACCGCGTGTAATAAGACTTCTTCCAGTTGATGTGGAAGGAATTGAAAATTCAAATGAGGAGACTGTTTCATCAAAGAATGAAGCTCCTATGAATTTTGAACCTTCACCGGAAGAAGCATTGGCTCTGATCATTCCTAAGTATGTCACAAGCTTGCTTTATGGCGGACTTGTAGAGTCAGTCGCAAGTGAAAACGGCGCTAGAATGACAGCTATGGATTCTGCAACAAGTAATGCAGAAGAGATGATTGAAGACTTAACACTCAAATATAACAGAGCAAGACAGGGTAATATTACCCAGGAGCTTACGGAGATTATTGCCGGAGCATCTGCTTTGTCTTAAAGGAAGGGAGTGATATCAAAGTATGGCTGAAAAGAATATTGGCAAAATCACTCAGGTCATCAGTGCCGTACTCGACATCAAATTTTCAGAAGGTAATCTTCCGGAAATTAATGATGCTATTAATATCCCAACAGAAGATGGAAAGATATTGGTAGCTGAGGTCGCACAGCATCTGGGAGATAATGTTGTTAGAGCCGTAGCTCTCGGTCCTACAGATGGACTTAAGCGTGGAATGGACGCTGAAGCTACAGGCGCACCTATTAAAGTACCAGTTGGTGAAAAGACACTGGGAAGAATGTTTAACGTACTTGGAAGACCTATTGATGAAAAGCCAGCACCTGATGCTGAAGAGCATCTTCCAATTCATAGACCAGCACCTGCATTCGAAGAGCAGTCTACATCAGAAGAAATGCTTGAAACAGGTATCAAGGTCGTAGATCTACTTTGCCCATACCAGAAGGGTGGTAAAATCGGTCTATTCGGTGGTGCCGGAGTAGGTAAAACAGTACTTATTCAGGAGTTGATTCACAATGTAGCTACTGAGCACGGTGGATATTCTGTATTCACAGGTGTAGGTGAGCGTACTCGTGAAGGTAACGATTTGTACTATGAAATGGCAGAATCAGGAGTTATTGATAAGACATGTATGGTGTTCGGTCAGATGAACGAACCACCTGGAGCTCGTATGAGAGTTGCTCTTACAGGTCTTACAATGGCTGAGTATTTCCGTGATTATTCAGGTAAGGACGTACTTCTGTTCATTGATAATATTTTCCGTTTCACACAGGCTGGTTCAGAGGTTTCAGCGCTTCTTGGACGTATGCCTTCAGCTGTAGGTTACCAGCCTACACTTCAGACTGAGATGGGTGCTCTTCAGGAGCGTATTACATCTACAAAGAACGGATCTATTACATCTGTACAGGCTGTATATGTTCCTGCCGATGACCTTACTGACCCAGCTCCAGCGACAACATTCGCTCACTTGGATGCGACAACCGTTCTAGAGAGATCAATCGCTGAGTTAGGTATTTATCCTGCCGTAGATCCACTTGCATCTACATCACGTATCCTTGATCCTCTTATCGTAGGTAAGGAACATTTTGAAGTTGCTCGTGGTGTTCAGGAAATTCTTCAGAAATATAAAGAGTTGCAGGATATCATTGCAATTCTTGGTATGGACGAGCTTTCAGAAGCTGATAAGCTTGTTGTTAGCCGAGCTAGAAAGGTACAGAGATTCCTATCACAGCCTTTCTTCGTAGCAACTCAGTTTACAGGTCTAGAAGGAAAGTACGTTCCTATCGCTGAGACAGTACGTGGATTTAAGGAAATTCTTGATGGACATCTTGATGATGTTCCAGAAGGTCTATTCTTAAATGCTGGTACAATCGATGAAGTAAAAGAACGTGCTGCGAAAGGATGATGACTTTTGGCAGAGAAAGAATTTAATGTAAAGATCATAACTCCAGATCGTATTTTCTACGATGGAACAGCATCTATGGTAGAGTTTAATACAACTGAGGGAGAGATCGGTGTGTATCCGGAACATATTCCGCTTACAACTATTCTTTCTCCTGGAGTATTAACAATCCATGATGATAGTGGCTTAAAGACAGCTGCGCTTCATTCTGGATTTGCTGAGATACGTGAAGATAGAGTCACATTCTTAGCAGAAATTGCAGAATGGCCGGATGAAATTGATGTAAGAAGAGCTGAGCAGGCTGAAAAGCGTGCTCGTGAAAGACTTACAGGCCACAAGATTGATGTAGATACAGCTAGAGCTGAGCTTGCTTTAAAGAGAGCTCTTGCAAGAGAATCTGCATCTGCGAAGAGATAATTTTATAATTTGGAAACCCCTCTTATGGTTCTATATCATAAGGGGGGTTTTTGTAATGATAATGAGCAATTACTTGATATTTTAAAAATACAGTTTGAACGAAAATGCTTTGAGGATATATGTTTCCTTTGGTTTATAAGTGGAGAGTCTTTATGTGATTTTATTAAAGATGGAAATACAAATAAAATAGATCTCTTTTTTTGGATGTTGAGTTGGAAGATTATAATGGAATATAAATAAAGAATGAGTTTATGTCATGTTCTAAGGTTAGAAGAATAGTATTTATGACAAGTCATTCAGAAGTTATAAACGATGTTTTTGGCTTTAAAGTTATTGATTTCTTGAGTAAACCAGCAAATGTAGAAAAGATATCTAAATGTATACGTAAAGTAAAAAAGAGCTTTATATAGATAAAGTAATAACTATTAAGTATGTACAACCAACAATAACTTTTATACAATATAGACGTAGACCAGTAACAAGTAATTCTTGGAGTAAATTGGAATCTCCTACAGTATATAATAAAACGTATTCTGTTATAAAAGTAGACCCTGTTTTACAAAGAAAGTAGGAAATTGTATGAAAGGAAACAGAGTAATAAAGATTCTATCTGGTTGCTTTATTATAATTGCAGTTATTGTAGCTTCTATATTAGGAACCTATGGATATTTAAAAGATAAAGCAGTTGTAGAAAAATCAGAGTGGACTGGTTCATATCAAGTGAATAGCTATCAAAAGGGGAAGCAGGTTCTATTAAATGTATTCTGTAAGGATGATAAGTATACATTTGAATTGAATGAAGCTGGTGAGAAAATCCTAAGTGAAGGCGATGTAAAGCTTGATGGAGAAAATCATATTAGTTTATATGATGGAGAGAAAAAGCTTGCAACAGTGTTCTTCTCCAACAATGATTTTTATTTTGTGAAAGATAATCTTTCTGTAGTAAAAGTGCAGAAAATTGCCGATAGTGGAATAACTTTACATCATGACGATAAATAGTAAAATCTCTGCAGTGCATAACGCGCTGCAGAGATTTTTTAGAATGATCTGATATCATCGTCATCTGTTGACGTTTTATCTATATTTTTGATTATTACATCGTATGAAAAATCGGGCATGTTAACAGTTACTGTATCGCCAACTTTGTGATGCATGATTGCTTTTCCGAGAGGGGATTCCATATCTAGTCTTCCGTCTAGGGAGTTGCTGCGGATGGAAGTAGTGATTTTATAAACCTCTTCCATATCATCTTCAGGGAAATATATTGTAACGGTATTATTAAGTCCAATTTCGTCATCATTAGAGGAATCGTCGATTACTGTAGCGTTTTTTAAAACTCTTTGTAAGTAGCGGATTCGAGATTCATTCTGATTCTTAGCTTTTTTAGCTGCGTGATATTCGAAGTTTTCGCTTAAATCACCGTGAGAACGGGCTTCCTTAACTTCTTCTAGAAGTTCATGACGTGTGTTAACGATACGATCATGAATTTCGCTTTCTATTTTTTCCACATCTGTTTTTGTAAGTTTTTCGCCCATATACGCCTCCAAAAATGAAAAAGAACACATATCCATAGGGAATGTGTTCAAAAAAAATACGGAGTCGGTGGGATTCGAACCCACGTGCCAGAAAACTGACAACTTGATTTCGAGTCAAGCTCGTTATGACCACTTCGATACGACTCCATGTTCTAACAGAACAGTTAAAATCTTACATTAAATGCTTTAATCTTTCAAGTATTGAAGAGATAAACAAAAAGATATGCTATAATTATTTGCAGAAAGTTTTTGGGAAGGAGAATACGGGGATGGGAAAACAGAAATTTGAACTTCCAATGAATATTGAAATAAAAAATCCCTTAGATGGCATGGATTTATCATTCAACAAAATGGATGAGAATAGAGATTTATTTATGTTGCGCGGTAATTTAGCATCTAATGGTTATGACTGGTGGTGGCATAGCTTTACGGGGAGAGATGAAGAAACTGGCGAAGAGAAGGCTTTTTTCATTGAATTCTTTACAATAAATCCGGAATTGGGTGGAAAAGAACCTGTATTTGGCCAGCTACATGTAAACCAGGAGCAGGGAATTAAGCCGTCATATATGATGGTGAAAGCAGGAACCTGGGGAGAAGATGCTGCACAGTTGCATAGATTTTTTGGATGGGACAGTGTCGACATAAAAAATGATGTACCTTTTCATATTAGTGCGGATAATTGCTTTTTGTCTGAGACACGTACGTTAGGAAAAGTTGCGCTTACAAAGGGCGAATCAGAAGATCATCCAGAATACATGTGTGACTACGGTGAGATGGTTTGGGATCTTAAAATTGATAAAAAAATCGCTTTTAATGTTGGTTATGGTGCCAGCAAATTTTTGAGAGAAGTGGATGCTTTCCAGATGTTCTGGCATGCACAGGGAATGAAGGCTTGTTATAGTGGTTTCGTGACTTGGAATGGTAGGAAGTATATTGTTGATCCGGAAACTTGTTATGGTTATGCTGATAAGAATTGGGGATCGGATTATACAACTCCATGGGTTTGGTTATCTTCAAATCATTTGGTAAGTAATATAACTGGCGAAGAGTTAAAAGATTCTGTATTTGATATAGGTGGTGGAAGACCTAAAGTAGGACCGCTTAGTATTAATGGAAAGATTTTAGGAGCTTTTTGGCACGAAGGGGAAGCTTTTGAATTTAATTTTTCAAAGTTTTGGACGCTTACAAAAACTAAGTTTGTATGTAAAGAATCAGGCGATAAACTGCATTGGAAGGTGCTGATGGAAACGCCTGTAGCAAAACTTACAGCAAGTATTGTATGTAAGAAAAAAGATATGTTAAAAATCAATTATGAGGC
Organism: Lachnospiraceae bacterium; assembly: GCA_024682375.1. GTDB lineage: Bacteria > Bacillota > Clostridia > Lachnospirales > Lachnospiraceae > Lachnocurva. The sequence continues at coordinate 15,538 of JAIKZI010000031.1, forward strand.
ACCAGATGGTACTAAGAAACATAATAATTTGTGGAATGGTGGCAATGGAACTGGTGTTATCAAGTTGTATAAGAAGAAAATATCTGTTAAGAATAAATGGAAATGGGAACTTGTTGACGACATGAAAGCATTTAATGTTGGATGCGAATATGGAGAATATAAAGAATAAAGTTTACTGGAGGGGCGTAAATTATGCTAGAAAATTTAGAACCAAAAAAAGTATTTGAGTTTTTTGAGGAGCTGACAAAGATTCCTAGACCTTCATATAAGGAAAAGAAGGTTAGTGATTTCTTGGTAAAATTTGCAGAGGATAGAGGGCTAGAACATTACCAGGATGAGCTTGGAAATGTAATTATTATTAAGGAAGCAGCAAAGGGATATGAAAATGAAATCCCTGTAATTCTTCAGGGCCATATGGATATGGTTTGCGAAAAAGAACCTGGACTTGATAAGAATATGGACGAGGAAGGCGTAGATGTAACTTATGACGATAAGTTCGTATTTGCAAAGGGTACCTCTCTCGGTGGAGATGATGGCGCTGGTGTTGCATATTGTTTAGCACTTCTTGATGATAAAGAACTTAAAGCGCCAAGAATAGAAGTTGTAGTAACTGTAGCTGAAGAAATCGGAATGGATGGCGCTACAGCTGTTGACCTTTCTATGCTTAAGGGAAAGAGACTTATTAATCTCGATTCTGAGGAAGAGGGAATCTTCTGTGTTGGATGTGCCGGCGGAAGTAGTGTTGAGATTTCTTATGAAGGAAAGAAGGAAAAGAAGTCTGGTGAAATTCTTGAGTTTAGCTACGATGGATTTACAGGAGGACATTCTGGTTCTGAAATAACTCGTGGTGGTGCAAATGCAGTTGTCGCAATTGCGAGAGTTATTGCCGATGTGGCAAAGAATAAAGATATTTGTATTGAATCTCTGACATGTAATGGTAAGGATAATGCAATCGCAAGACGAGCAAGTGCAAGACTTCTTGTAAAGCCAGAAGAGAAGGATGAAATTGTTACAGCTCTTTTAGATGAAGCTGAAAAGATTAATGATGAGTTTGCAGTTTCAGACCCGGATTGTGAAGCTTCAGTTCTTATGGATGGTGAAAAGGAATGTGAGGTATTTAGCGCTGAGGAAAGTCTTAAAATTGTGACTCTTATCTTAGCAGAACCAAATGGTATTATTTCAATGAGTCATGATGTAGAGGGAATGCCAGAGACATCTCTTAATGTTGGCGTTCTTTCAACAGAAGGAAACAAAGTTTCACTTGTATATGCTGTTCGTTCAGCAGTTGAGACGGCTAGATATGCTCTTGAGAATAGACTTGATTTGATTGCAAAAGCATTTGGCGCAAAGTGTGTAGTATCAAGTCCATATCCGGCTTGGGAATACAAGAAAGATTCAACTCTTAGAGATAAGATGGTTGAAATTTATGAAGAAATGTTTGGAGAGAAACCTGAAGTTGTAACAATTCATGCAGGCGTAGAGTGTGGAATTTTAGTACAGAAGATTGAAGGTCTAGATTCAATTTCTATTGGACCTAATATTTATGATGTTCACACTACAGAGGAAAAGCTAGATATTGAATCAACTAGAAGAACTTTTGAATATGTTAAAAAAGTACTTGAAACAAAATAATAGGGGTAAGAATAGAGGAGATTCTAGGAAGGAGAAGGCTATGAAGATAGGAATGCTTACAAGTGGTGGAGATTGCCAAGCTTTAAATGCCGCAATGAGAGGTGTAGTAAAGACACTTGCAAATTTCGATAATAAACTCGTTATCTATGGCTTTCTAAATGGTTATCAGGGTCTGATATATGGAAAGTATCAGGAAATGAGGAAGAATGATTTTTCTGGTCTTCTAACTAGAGGTGGAACTATTCTTGGAACTTCTAGAACACCTTTCAAGGAAATTGATATTCCTACAGAGGATGGCCTGGATAAGGTAAAGGCAATGAAAGCAACTTACAAAAAACTTAAGTTGGATTGTCTGGTGATTCTAGGTGGAAATGGAACTCAAAAAACTGCTAATAGACTTAGAGAAGAGGGATTGAATGTAATCCATCTTCCTAAGACTATAGATAATGATATCTATGGAACAGATGTGACATTTGGATTCTATAGTGCGATTGATATTGCGACTCGTGCAATTGATTGCATTCATACTACAGCTGCTTCACATAATCGTGTGTTTATTGTTGAGGTAATGGGCCACAAGGTAGGTTGGTTAACTTTATATGCTGGAGTTGGAGCTGGTGCAGATGTAATTTTGATTCCGGAGATTCCGTACGATCTCGATAAGGTGATAAAAGCTATCGATGCTAGACATAAGGACGGAAAGCAATTCACTATTTTAGCGGTTGCTGAAGGAGCGATTTCAAAGGAACTTGCGAAGTTACCTAAGAAAGAGCGTAAGAAAATAATCGCAGATTCAAAATATCCTTCTGTATCATATGATATTGCCGATAAGATTCAGCAGAAAACAGGTATGGAAGTTAGAGTTACTGTTCCTGGACATATGCAAAGAGGCGGAGAGCCTGGCGCATACGATAGAATCCTGTGTACTAGATTAGGTGCGGCAGCAGGAAAGGCGATATTAGATAAGGACTTTGGCAATATGATTGCCATGGTTGATGGTGAAACAAAACGAGTTCCACTAGAAGATGTCGCAGGAAAATTAAAGGTAGTAGATCCTGAATGCTCTATGGTGAAAGAAATCAGAGATTTGGGAATTAGTTTTGGAGATTAGTATATATGTCATACATGGCGCTGTATAGAAAGTTCAGACCTACGAAGTTTTCAGATGTAAAAGGTCAGGACCATATAATAACAGCTCTCAAGAATCAGATAAAGAATGATAGAATAGGTCATGCCTATATCTTTACTGGTACTAGAGGAACCGGAAAGACTACAGTAGCAAAGATTTTTGCTAGAGCGGTAAATTGTGAACATCCGCTTGAAGATGGTAGCCCTGATAATGAATGTGAACTTTGCAAGAAGATGCTTAAAGGCACATCGATGAATGTCATTGAATTTGATGCGGCTTCAAATAGTAGTGTCGATCATATTCGAAATATTATCGATGAGGTTTCATATCCTCCTACAGAAGGAAAGTATAAAGTATATATCATTGATGAGGTACATATGCTTTCAGCAGCAGCATTTAATGCTTTGCTAAAGACTTTGGAGGAACCGCCTGCATACGTTATATTTATTTTGGCAACTACAGAAAACTATAAGATTCCTATAACTATAAAATCTAGATGTCAGAATTATGATTTCCATAGAATCTCTGTTGAGATGATAAAGAATCGAATGAGAGAGCTTATGGATATTGAAAAGATTGATATTGAAGATAGGGCTCTTGAATATATCGCAAAGGCTGGAGACGGGTCAATGCGAGATGCGCTCAGTATTCTCGATGAATGTGTTTCTTTTTTCCATGATAAAAAGATTACGTATGAGGATATATTAAATATTTTAGGTGCGGTGGATGAATCGTTATTTACTAATCTATTTAATACAATTCTTGCTGGTGATTCTAAAACAGCGATTGATTTGATAGAAAAGATTGTTCGAGAAGGTCAGGAATTGGGACAGTTTGTTTTAGATTTTACCTGGTATTTAAGAAATCTTTTGCTGGTAAAAAGTATGCCAAATGCGCTCGATGTAATTGATGTATCAAAGGAAACGTATGATGCTTTGGTTGATGAGGCTGCAAGGGTTGAAAATGAAGCAATAATGCGATATATCCGTGTTATGTCAGAACTTTATAATGAAATGAAGCTTTCTTCTCAGAAGCGAATTCTTTTAGAGGTTGCAATTATAAAGCTTGCAAAACCAGAGATGGAGAGTGACTTTGAATCATTAGTAAATCGAGTTGGAAATATTGAGAAGGATATAAGAAACGGCGTTGTTTCGGTTTCGGCAGTAAACGACGTAAAAGGAGCTGTTTCTGTTCAGAGTAGTGTAAGTAGTGAAGAAGAGAATTTTGATATTCATAAGATTCCAGAGGCTACTCCGGAAGAGGTACAGAATGTCAGCGTAAATTGGCGTAGATTCGTCGGAGGACTGCCTTCTTTTTACAAGAGTGCAGCTGAAATGATTAGAAAAGTAACAGTTTCAGAGAGTGGAAAACTTTTATTAGTATTTGATGAATCTGGAATTGTGGGTTATGATATTTTGACAGCCGAGCCGGCTACCAAGGAATTAAATGAGAGTTTAGCCAAGTTTGCTGGTAAAAAGGTTGAGTTTGAGGTTCGAATTGATAATGGACCTATTGAAAAGAAATATCAGGATCCTATTTCGGTATTCGGTGAGAATGTCGGAATAGAAATCGTTACTGAGGATTAATTGGAGGATTTTAAGATGGCAAAAAGAGGTGGATTTCCAGGAGGAATGCCTGGTAATATGAATAATCTTATGAAGCAGGCTCAGAAGATGCAGAGACAGATGGAAGAGGCTGCCAAGGAACTTGAAGAGAAGGAATTTACCGGAACGGCAGGCGGCGGAGCTGTTACTGCAACCGTTACGGGTAAGAAGGTTATAAAGAGCATTAAACTCTCAGAAGATGTAGTTGATCCCGATGATATCGAGATGCTTGAGGACCTTATTGTGGCAAGTATTAACGAAGCTTTTGCCCAGGTGGATGCATTTTCCGCTAAGTCAATGGGCGGTATC
>JAIKZI010000013.1 GCA_024682375.1 Lachnospiraceae bacterium
TGTTTTCTAGCTTCTTCCATACCAAGTGTGGCTCTAACAATAATTGGGTCCAAAAGCATGTACATAGAAGGAAGTACTAAAAGTACAACAACCATAGAGATTAGAGCACCTCTTGCCATTAGGTTACAAAGTGATGAAATAAGGTCTAGTGATGAAACAAGTCCTACACCAAATGTAGCTGAGAAGAATGACAGCGCACTTACGATGATTGACTTCATACTTGTTGAAAGTGCAATCTGTGTAGACTGTGTTCTTGTATGACCTGCATTTCTTTCACGCAAATATCTTGTAGTCATAAGGATTGCATAATCGACTGTAGAACCAAGCTGGATTGTTCCGATTACGATTGATGCAATAAACGGTAATGTAGTTCCTGTGTAGCAAGGAATACCCATGTTGATAAAGATAGCAAATTCAATTACTGCTACAAGGATAAAAGGAAGCGCGAAGGATTTCAGAACCAACGCAATGATTACAAATACGAGAAGGATTGAAACCCAGTTTACAACCTGGAAGTCTCTGTTTGTAATTGTAATCAAGTCTTTAGTACCAGGCGCTTCACCTACTACCATCGCATTCTTGTCATAACTCTTTACAATTGAGTTAACCTTTGAAATCTGATCATTTACTTCATCAGAAGCTACCTTATAGTTTGATGTTATTAGTGTTAACTCATAATTATCATTTTCTAACTTGCTTCTGACTTCCTTTGGAATCATCGATTCTGGAACTGTAGGTCCCACTACTGAATTGATTCCAAGTACTGTATCTATACCCTTCAAATCCTGAATATTTGAATACATCTGTGACATTTCTTTTGATGAAAGTGATGAATCAGTCAAAAGCATGTAAGTTGTATTGGATTCAAAGTTGTCATTTAATTTCTGTGCTGCCTGAGTTGAAGGCAATGAGTCTGGAAGTGTTCCAGCCAAATCGTAATAAACCTTTGTATGAGATTGTCCATAGATTGCTGGTGGAAGCATTACAAGGAAAATAAGGCCGAATACCCAATATCTCTTTGCAATAATCTTTGGCAATTTATCAAACTCTTTCATAAGAGGTGTATGTCTAGTCTTTTCAATAGCATTGTCAAATACAAGGATCAAAGCTGGAAGAATAGTTACACAGCTAATGATTCCGAATACGACACCTTTTGCCATAACAAGTCCGAGATCAAGACCGATTCTAAAACTCATAAAGCAAAGTGCGATAAATCCTGCTACTGTTGTGATTGAAGAACCAAGTACTGAAGAGAATGTTGAACAGATGGCATTTGCCATTGCTTCATTCTTATCGTCAGGCGTTTTTTCCAACTCTTCCTGGAATGAATGCCACAGGAAAATCGAATAATCCATAGTAACGCCCAACTGAAGTACCGCTGCTATAGACTGTGTAATAAATGAAATCTCTCCAAGGAATAGGTTCGTTCCCATATTGTAGACGATTGCCATTCCGATACTTGCCAAGAAGAAGAATGGAATCAGGAATGAATCCATAGTAAGTGAAAGAACTACTACAGCAAGTGCAACAGCTATAAGAACATAGATTGGTGTTTCCTTTTCAGCCAGGTTCTTTGTATCTGTAACAACTCCAGACATACCGGCTAAGAAACATTCCTTGCTGGAAATCCTTCGAATCTCTTCTATCGCATCCATAGTTCCTTCGGATGAAGTTGTATCATCGAAGATAACAAACATCATCGTTGTATCACCGTTCTGGAACTTTTCCTTTACATCATCAGGAATCATTTCCATAGGAACAGTTATATCAACCAAACTGTCATACCATAAAACATCTTCAACATGTTTTACTTTCTTAATTTTGTTTTTCAGAGCAACCGAATCCTTATCACTCATACCGTCTACAACGAGCATAGAATAGGCACCGGTTCCGAATTCATCTTTCAGAATATCCTGACCTTTCATTGTCTCAATGTTCTTAGGAAGGTATGTAAGGATATCGTAGTTAATTCTTGTTTTCAAATATCCAACACCTGCCGGTATCAAAAGTACCAGACCAATGATGAGGATCATGAAACGAAATTTAACAACTCCTCTTGCAAATCCTTTCATTTCGAGTTTCTCCTTTTCTAGTTTACTAACCCTAAAATTAATAGCATCAAAAAATGACTACTATTCATTTTCATAATCTAGTATATTACAAAATGACCAACGGTCAATAAGCCAGAACCCAACAATATACAAATCACTAACATTGTATAAAAAATGACCAAAATTCATTTTTATGCTATAATGACGTTAATTTATGAAAGGAAGGATAACTTTAGATGAGCAAAGTTCAATCAAACAAACAGAAAAAAAACGACTCTCTGTTAAACACTGCATTTGACTTGTTTACAGAAAAGGGCCTGAACAAAACTACTATCTCAGACATCGTTGAAAAGGCCGGAGTAGCCAAGGGAACTTTCTATCTATATTTTAAGGATAAGTACGACATCAGAAACAAACTTATCTCTTCAAAATCGAGCCAGCTTTTCATAGATGCTTACAATTCTCTTTTGGAACAGAAACCAAATTGTTCTTTTGAGGATGGTTTATGGTACATCGTCGAGCACATCTTAGATTCCCTGACTGAGAACAAGGCTCTCCTATCCTTTCTCCACAAGGATCTAAGCTGGGGCGTTTTCAAGAAAGCCTTCGAGGATACTCCCGTCGTAGAGGACGAGAACTTCGCAACTTTCTACTTGAAGATGTTAAACCAGTCCGATGTCAAATATCGCGATCCAGAAATCATGCTCTTCTTAATAGTCGAGCTAGTCGGCTCCGCCGGCTACAGCTCCATCATGTTCTCTGACCCATGCAACATCAGCGACCTAAAGCCTTACCTCAAGGACGTAATCCACGGTATACTACAGACACATAGTGTGTAAAAGAAAAAAGCTACTATCTTTAAAAGCCAAAGGAATGTTTGAGCTTCCGATAGGAAGAAAGTTCCGCAAGGCTTTTACTAATAAAGATAGTAGCTTTTAAGTCAAATCTCATTTTGCGCTGGAATATCGAATATAAATTCACCTAACCACCGCCAAAAACTATATTAAATTATATTACATTACAAAATATGAGCCACCGCTACCAAACCAGCGAATACGATTGAAACCATAGATGCTAATTTGATCAGGATGTTGATAGCAGGTCCTGAAGTATCCTTGAAAGGATCGCCGACTGTATCGCCGACTACTGCTGCTTTGTGCTGAGGTGAACCCTTGCCGCCGCAGTTTCCTGCTTCGATGTATTTCTTAGCATTATCCCAAGCACCGCCTGAGTTTGCCATCATAATTGCAAGAACGAAACCTGTTACTGTGTTACCAGCGAGAAGTCCTACGACACCGTTTGGTCCGAGGATTACTCCAACAAGGATTGGAACTACTACTGCGATGATTGCCGGCTCAATCATAAGCTGATGTGCAGATTTTGCACACATGTCTACGCATGACTTGTAGTCTGGTTCCTGCTCACCTGAAAGAATGCCTGTCATCTCTTTAAACTGACGACGAACCTCAACTACGATTGACTGAGCTGCCTGTCCAACTGCGCTCATTGTAAGAGCTGCGAAGAGGAATGGAAGCATACCACCGATAAAGAGTCCGATCAATACTGTAGGATTCATAATTGAAATATTAAATGTAAAGTCAGGTGCGATTGTGCCCATCTTATCAATATATGATGCGATAAGCGCCAAGGCTGTGAGGGCTGCTGATCCGATTGCAAATCCCTTACCTGTTGCAGCTGTTGTATTTCCAAGAGAATCAAGAGCATCAGTTCTATCACGAACTTCCGGATCCATATGAGTCATCTCTGCGATACCACCTGCATTGTCTGCTACAGGGCCGTAAGCATCAGTTGCAAGAGTAATTCCCAAAGTTGAAAGCATACCAACTGCTGATACGCCGACTCCGAAAAGACCCTTTGCTGCACTATCCATACCGCCTGACATGAAATAACTTACAAGAACAGATACGCCAACGATGATTACAGGTGCTACTGTTGAAAGCATACCAAGTGAAAGACCACCGATAATAACTGTTGCACTTCCAGTCTCTGATGTAGCTGCAAGATCCTGTGTAGGCTTATATGTATCTGATGTGTAATACTCAGTAACTGCACCGATCAAAACACCGGCTACAAGACCTGAGATAATTGCGATGTAAATACCAGTCTCACCTGGAAGAAGTGCGTTTATGATGAAGTAGGAAAAAATTGCAACCAAAATCGCACTGATGTAAGTTCCACGGCGAAGAGCTGTTAATAGATTCTTCTGTGAAGCACCCTCTTTTGTTGAAATAAAGAAAGTACCAATAATTGATGCAACAACGCCCATAGCTGCGAGAAGCATTGGAACTGTTGCACCATTTACTCCATAACCAGCTGCTACTGCTAGAGCTGCTGAAGAAATGATTGAGCTATAGTATGACTCGTAAAGGTCAGATCCCATACCAGCTACATCACCTACATTATCACCTACGTTATCAGCGATAACGGCTGGGTTGCGAGGATCATCTTCCGGAATTCCAGCCTCAACCTTACCAACTAGATCGGCACCTACATCGGCAGCCTTTGTAAAAATACCACCACCAACTCTGGCGAAAAGAGCCATAGCTGAAGCACCCATACCAAATGTAACCATGTTAGTTGTGATTGCTGCAATTCTTTCTCCTGAGCCTAAATCTCTAAAAGCATAGTTAAGAATTGTGTACCAGATTGATAGATCTAAAAGGCCTAATCCAATAACAGTAAATCCCATTACTGATCCAGCTGCGAAAGCAACCTTAAGTCCCCTATTAAGGCCCTTTGATGCGGCATTTGCTGTACGGCAATTTGCCATTGTAGCAGTTCTCATACCAATGAAGCCTGCCAAACCTGAGAAGAAACCACCTGTCAAGAAAGCAAATGGTGTAAAGAAGCTTAGATACTTCAAATAAGCCATTACCAAAAGAATGATAAATACAACTACGAAGAACTTCGCTACTGCTGTATCCTGTCTTTTAAGGTAAGCATTTGCACCTTTTCTGATTGCCTGGGAAATCTTCTGCATTTCCTCTGTTCCCTCGGATTCTTTTTTCACACTCATATAATTAAAGCATGCAAATCCAAGAGAAATCAGTGAACCGATAAATACTAAAATCATTGGGTTCATAAAAACTTATCCTCCTTAATACATTTTTGAGGCAAAAAGCCTCATACCTTATGCAACAAAAATTAGTTAAATCTAATTATACCACTCATTTATGATTTCTCAATTCCGTTTACCTTCAGGACATTTAGGATAAAATCCACTGAACCTTTAATTCCATAGCTTGCGCTATTCACACTCAAATCATAGTTTCCAGCCTGTCCCCATCTACGGCCTGTGTAGTATTTATAGTAAGAAGCATGTGCTCTATCCACCTCTCTTACTTGTCGAAGGGCAGTCTTCTTATCCACATGATTTAATTCCATAATACGCTGCACCCTCTGCATCAAAGGTGCTGTAATAAATATACTGATATGCGGAATACAATTATTTGTAAGAATCACATCAGCACATCTACCCATAACGACGAAATCCTGTTTTCTAGCCATATCACAGAGAAGCTCACTTTGATTGAAGAAAACCGCATCTCTGATTGAAAGGCCATGATAACGATTAAGCTTAGAAATTTTTTCCTTAAGGGAAAAATGCTCATCTCTCGCCAAACCCGGATTCTTCTTAGCAAGTTTAGAAGCCGATGAAATCTTCATCTGACTTGCATCGATAAGTCCATCCTTTTCGGCCTCAAGACGTTTTAGAACAGTTTTAAAAATCTCTGCATCGTAATAATCAATTTCTAAATTATCAGAAACACCAAAACCTATATCGTCACCACCGGAGCCATAGCTTCTACTGATACAAATGATTAGATGCTGGCCCTCTAAAAAACGCTTCTTCATAACAAGAGTATTTAGACCGGCGATATATTTATCAATGATTTCAACCTTGTCGGAGTTTAGCTTCAACTTATCTATTGTTTTTACTATCTCATCATACTCCGTCATAACAGCTTTATGAACTTTCTTATTTCTGATAGAACGCGCCATATTACTTATAAGCGCAAGATCAGATCGAAGTATATGTGACTCCTTCGTATCGGCAAACATCTTTATAATATTGTCGATAGTTCTATCCCTATCTCCGGTAAAAACACGACCCAAATTTGAGCCGATTTCCTCGTACACTCTTTTATCCAAATCATAAATACGACCGGCGAGAGCACGCATCTTCTTGTGCTCATCTGCGTATTCATTTATCAATACTTTCTCATCCATAAATAAAACCCCAAAATCAAATTACAAAGAACACTAAAGTATCCAGTAAAAATACTGGAATCAAAATGCATAATGACCATTTCATATATCCGAAAAAAGAAGGCATTCTAATACCATTTTCATCAGAAATAGCCTTTACCATAAAGTTTGGAGCATTTCCTATATATGTATTTGCTCCCATGAATACGGCACCTGCTGAAATAGCTATAAGCATTGTCTTTGGAAGTACTCCTAGTGAAGTTACAATTCCATGTGTGAATCCTAAAGAACCTGCTGTAGTCAAGAAAACCAGATAAGTAGGTGTGTTATCCAGGAAGGATGACAGACAACCTGTTACCCAGAACATCTGAAATGGTTCTGTAAGACCCAGCTTCGGACCAAACTCATTTAGTAACATAAGGGTAGGCTGCATAGTAACAAAAATACCGATAAATAAAACTGCTACTTCCTTTATTGCTCCCCAAGTAAAATGGTTTGAACGTCTTACTTCCTTATCAGTTGTCTTAAAAGAGAGAAAAGCTGCAAGTAAAATAATCAAAATTTCGATAATTGATGGGTATGAAAGAACCACATCAAAAGGTAAAGTAACACCTAAAACTTTGCCGGATGCATCCTGAAACTCTTTCATATTTGGAAGTGTTCCGCTTAAGATTACAGCGACAACAATCATAATAAGGAAAATAAGGTTATGAAGTCCTACGAATTTTATCTCTGTTCCTGCCTTTGAAATATCCGGTCTTCTTCCCTCTGCAATATCTTTTCTATAAGCTCTTTTATCTATAAATCTAAATATAGTAAGAAGAACAACCATATTTAAAAGAAGCATCTTCCATAGACCTAGACTCCAGAAAAAAGGAACCCCTCTCATAAATCCCATAAGAAGCGGAGGATCTCCAATCGGCGTCAAACAGCCACCAATATTTGATACAAGGAAAATGAAGAAAATCATAATATGATTCTTTCTCTTCCTCCAGGAATTCATTTTTATAATTGGACGAACCATGAGCATAGATGAACCAGTCGTTCCAATACAACTTGAAAGAATTGTTCCTACTGCAAGTAGAAATACATTGACACGAGGAGAACCTGCAAGATCACCCTCGAAAGAGATATTACCTGCTACACAGTACAGTCCAAACAACATGACAATAAATGTCAAATAGTCATTTACTATACTATCCAGCACAACTCTTCCTGCACTCTTTAAACCGAATACATAGAAAAGCATGCAAGAGACCATAACAAACCAGAAGCACACTACGTACTTCTGATTATGATCCCAAAATTTTGAATTAATAAGTGGAAATAATGCTATAGAAAGCAACAATCCCACAAATGGGATTGAAAGCCAAATTGGTACCATTTTTAAACTCCCCTTTACCTAATTATGTCTATAATGATTAATCAAAAAAGAAGCTGAAATTAGAAATGTAATTCCCTCTGCGACTGGATATGACGCCCATACTCCATTCATACCGAATAGAGTTCCGAGTAATACCGCGCAAACACCAATCAACAAAACTCCCCTGGATAGCGAGATTATAAGCGCTGGTATTGGATTCTTAGTAGCACTAAAGAAACCAGCTATAACACAATTTAACCCTGAAAATATAAAACCGATAAAATATATAAATAATCCCACTTTTGCGTAATCATATAACTCTTTCGAACCATTACTATTAAACATAAATACTATCTGGTCCGACAGCACGATTACTATTATATACGAAATCACTGCAATAAACAGTGCAAATTTGATTCCAAGTTTAAGTAAATAAGAATATTCTTCCTTTTTTCCCTGACCATAACTCTTAGAAATCAAGGGCTGATTGCCGTTTGATACACCGTTAAAAATCGCGACAAACACGATGGCCAGATTTGCGATGACGCCATAGGAAGCAACACCGATATTTCCGGCGATTGAAAGAATCATGTAATTGAAAATCGTAGTAGTAATTCCCGATGCAAACTCGCCTATAAAAGAAGACACACCAACCTTGCAGGCTCCTATGATTTTCTTAAATGACGGAAGCATCCTTATAAGCTTAATCTCATTGTCAGCTCTCTTAAAATGCTTAAGACATATAAGTATCTCCACTACAGGGGAAAAAGCAGTCGCAAGAGCTGCACCGAACATTCCAAGATGCATAGGATACATAAAAATATAATCAAAGACTATATTAAAAAGGCTTCCTACTATAGTTGAAAACATGGCAAGTCCCGGTTCTCCGTCATTTCGTACGAAGGCATTTACCGTCTGATTTAAAACCGAAGTCGGTCCAAAAAACATAAAAGTTCTAATATAGACAGCGCCTAGTGTGGCCATTCTTTTATCCGCACCCATTATGTATAGAATCTGCTTGGGCACTAAAAGTCCCAGTGCCATAACAGTAAATCCAAAAATGAGCGCAAAATAAACAGCATTCGTAAAGAACATATCTTTGTCTTTTCTCCTCGCTGCTTTTCCTACGGCAAACTCTATCGCTGAACCTACACCAATCATAGAACCGATAGCCGCTATGAAATTATAAATCGGCAGACACAAGTTTAATATTGTGATACCGTCGCTGCCCTGAACCTGGGCAATAAAAAAAGTATCAACCAGGACATAACAGGAAATTCCTATCATGGCAAAGATGTTTTGGGAAACATATTTCCCAAAACTCTTTCTGATTGATACTTCTCTTTCTTTAGATAATGTTGGAACCAAAGATGTCATTTCAAAAAATCCTGTAAAAAATTATTTGTCTAATGATACATCCTTATTAAAATACTTATTTGAAATTTTGGCAAGTGTTCCGTCTGCCTTCATCTCTTTAAGAGCCTTGTTGATAGCAGTACGAAGAGTCTTTGTACTCTCACCTTTCTTCATTGGAATAGCAACATCTGATGCATCATCTGTTGTAGCGACAACCTTGATATCAGCATCTGGCTTTGTCTGAAGATATGTAGCAATTGAATCCTCTGAATTAAGAGTTGCATCTGCTCTTCCATCCATTACATTCTGGATTGTTTCATCAAGTGTTGAAACACCTGTAGCTTTTGCACCATACTTCTCAGCAAGTGTCATATATGTTGAACCTATTGAGTTAACTGTCTTCTTTCCCTTCAAATCCTCAAAAGATTTGATTTCTGTATTGTCGCCCTTTACTACTAGAGCTGTGTGAATATGAGCATATGGATCAGAGAAATCATATTTCTGTGAACGCTCTTTTGTGATATCTACACCATTGATAACAAGATCATATCTTCCATCATCCAATCCTGCAAATAGTGATTCCCAAGGAGCTTCAACAAGCTTTACCTTCACTCCAAGTCTCTTTCCGAGCTCTTTTGCAACATCGGCATCATATCCAATTACCTTGTTTGAGTCTGCATCATGATAAGACCATGGCTGCCAATCGCCTTCCAGGCCAATTGTAATAGTACCTTTGTCTTTGATTTTATCAAGTGCATCAGCCTTCGCATCACTCTTTCCACAACCGATTAGAGCTGTAGCAAAAACCATAAGCATAGTTGCGAAGCTTAAAATTTTCTTTTTGAACATCGTACCTACCTCCTAATTAATAATTACTTTGTAGAGATTGCTTTTATAAAGGCTTTCGTTCGATCACTCTTTGGATTCTCGAAAAACTCTTTAGAGTCTGCACTCTCAACTACCTTTCCATTTTCCATGAACATAACATGATTAGCACACATCTTGGCAAATCCAAGTTCATGTGTAACAACAATCATTGTCATCCCCTCATCAGCAAGCTGTCTCATAACTGAGAGAACCTCACCTGTAAGTTCAGGATCTAAAGCAGATGTCGGTTCATCGAAATATATAATTTCAGGGTCAGTAGCCAGCGCTCTTGCAATTGCAACACGCTGCTGCTGTCCACCGGAAAGCTGATTTGGATAATAATCGCATCTATCCAGAAGACCTACCTTCTCGAGCATCTTTTTTCCCTTAGAAATAGCTTCCTTCTTATCCATGCCACGAGCTATGATAAGTCCCTCTGTGACATTTTCAAGAGCTGTCTTATTCAGGAAAAGATTGTAATTCTGGAATACAAAAGCTGTATTCTTTCTGATATTTGCGATTTCCTTCTTTGTAATATCTTTAAAACTATATATATTATTATCAAATTCTATAGTTCCATCATCGGCTGTCTCGAGGAAATTGATGCAACGAAGCAAAGTCGTCTTTCCACCTCCAGACGGTCCTAAAATGGCTACTACATCGCCCTTTTCAACCGTGAGGTCGATTCCATCCAGGACTACATTCTCATGATTAAAAGTTTTCTTTATATCTTTTACACTTAGAACTGCCATATCCTACCTCTTTCCATATGTTGCCAATCTCTTCTCGCCGTATCTTTCAAAATATGAAAGTACTGTGGAAAAAAGAAGATACACAATACCGACTTCGATATACAAGGCTAGAGGTTCGTAGTATACAGCTACAATTCTTTGTGTCTTCATAAACATCTCTGTAACCGTAATATTAGCAGCCAAAGATGTATCCTTTACCATAGATATAAGTTCATTTCCTAGTGCTGGAAAAGCTGTTCTAAAAGCCTGTGGAAGAACAATTCTTCTCATAATCTGCCACCAGCTCATACCTACACATAATCCAGCTTCCAACTGACCATGTGGAACCGCTTCAAGTGTACCTCTCAAAGTCTCGGCGGCGTAGGCTCCTTCATTTATAGCGAATACCATGACTGCACATGGGAATGGTTCTATTAGAATTCCCACACTAGGCAGTCCATAGAAAACCACAAACAGCTGAACCAAAAGTGGAGTTCCTCTGATAACCCAAATATAAAATCTTGCAATCCACTTAAGAATAGGCACTTCAGCAAAACAAATCAGTGCTGTCACTACTGCTATTACAAGTCCAATAGCAAAAGCTAAAACTGTAAGTGGTATTGTAACCATAATTCCTGGTAATAATATCTTCGGAAATGATTGTATTAAAATATCAAGTAATCTTGCGTCCATCTCTTTCCTTTCCTACTCAATTAAAAATAATATGTATTCTAACATAAATTTTAATTCATACCAACTCACTAGACTATAATAGTAAAATTATATTTTGTCAAATGAAATTATACTAAACAACAAAAAAAATCCCCGACCAAACCGGTCGAGGATTTCTTGAATCATTTATGCAAGGTTTAATTTATCCTTCATAAGAAGGTATGAACTTAATGTATAAATAACTGATAGGCCAATCTCAAAAATAAGTGTACAAATAAAGAATGTTAGTGGTCCACTTGCTTCACCTAGTATAATAGCATTTGAAATAGATTCCTCAAATCCAATTGCATAACTAATGATCTGTGAAATGATACTTTCTACAACTGAAATACCAATCCATGAAACAAAACTCATAAAAATCTTATGATCATTTGAAAGATTTCCAATCATCATTGCAAAATAAAGCTTTACAATCTTCTGGAATGCACCTACTAAAATAAGTAATAAAAATACAACAATGTATTTAACTCCAATATCTGGAATCTGCTTCAAAGTCCTACAAACTGCTTCAAAAAGTTCATAAAGATCAGGAAGACCTGTACTTCTAGCACCAAATACTCCAAATAATAACACATATCCTACTAGACCTACTAAACCAGAAACAATAGTTGCGATATAAGCAGAAATACTTTTTGACATAAAATGTGCAAAATGACTTACTGGAAGAGTAAATGATAAGTAACCTTCATCTGATAAAAGGTTTGTATAAAATCTACGAATGATAATAATCATAGTCATAACATAGACAGCAATTGTCAAACCTACTAATAAAAGAATCAAAAGTCCAGTAGTTATCTGCATAAAAACTGGATTATTATCGTTTACTGATGGAAGAATAAATCCAGTCAATACTCCAACTATTAAAAACGCAATAAAAAGTGGTGTCAAACTTCTAAACATTGACTTTAAATCATATTTAATCAACTTACCTAACATGCGAAAACCTCCCTGAAATATTCATCCAAACTCTTTCCAGTCTCTTCTACTACTTCCTGTACATTCTTATGCATAATAATATGTCCATACTTAAGGAAAATAGCTTCATCCAGAACATTCTCTACATCAGCAATAAGATGTGTAGAAATCAAAACCAATGCATTTGGCTCATAGTTTGAAATAATAGTTCTAAGAATATAATCTCTAGCTGCTGGATCTACACCGGCGATTGGTTCATCAAGGAAATAAACCTTTGCTCTACGAGACATAGTTAAAATAAGTCTTACCTTTTCTTTAGTTCCCTTTGACATCTTAGATAACTTCTGTGTAAGAGAAATATTTAAACTCTGAAGCATCTCAGTGGCTCTAGCCTCATCAAAGTCTTTAAAGAAATCCTTATAAAACTGAATAAGCTCTTTTACATTCATCCAGTTTGGAAGTGCTTCCTTATCAGAAAGATAAGCTACAATAGCCTTTGTCTCAACTCCTGGAAGTTTACCATCGATTGCAATATAACCCTCTGTTGGCTGAAGTAATCCATTTGCGAGCTTAATCATTGTTGTCTTTCCACTTCCGTTAGGTCCAAGTAAACCTACGATTCTACCAGCTTCAAGTGTCAAATTCACGTTATCTAAGGCTGTAAAGTTCTTATAACGCTTTGTCAAATTTTTCAATTCAAGAATTGCCATCTTCATTCCTCCCTTGTACATCTGTCCTCTACTGCTTTTAAGATTTCTTCATTTTTAATGCCTAAATTTTTAAGTGTTGTAAAGAACTGATCTACATTTTTTCTTATCAAGTCTTTTCTTAAAGAATCAATCTTCTCGTGATCTAAAGTCACGAATCTTCCGCTAGTTCTTTCAGAATAGATTAAACCACTTCTCTCCATTTCTGATAGAGCCCTCTGCATTGTATTTGGATTTACATTTGCTTCCATAGCGAGGTCTCGTACAGATGGAAGTTTCTCTCCTAACTGATATTTACCACTCAAGAGATCCAGCTCGAGGCGTTCTATGATCTGAGAATAAATCGGAATCCCCTTTTTAAAATCCCATCCCATCAATCATTCCTCCTTCTTTTAATGATTATAAAGCTTTATTTGTATCATTGTTATACTGTATTATTCGCTTAATACAATAGTAATATAGTACAACGTTATTTATATGTCAACACTTTTTTCAAAAAAATAACAACACCGCGTAAATTATTTCTTCACGCATGTGTTGCTATTATCACATCTTTAGGAAACCCGTTCTAAATATCGCCAATCTTTCGCACCACACACTGTCTTGAGAAAAAATGATTCTCATAAGACAATACATATGCTCCAAACTCGATATCATCTCTGGATTTTACAAATGGTTCTTCAAAATAAACTTCTGATTTAAATCCACGAGCTTCATAAATATCTTTTAATAATTCAGCTGCCTGTTTGAAAGAGCTGTATTCCTCCTCTTCTTTGCCGAAATGTCTCTTACCGTAATGTTTTGCTTCTTTTCTAATCCAGGCATTTATGCTATCGACAAGTCTGGCATGGGATTTACAGCGAAGAAGCGCCGATAAATACCAGGATACAATCTTCAAAGGAAGTACCTTATAAATTCGAAGTAATAAAAGATATCCTTTATCTCCTACATTCTTACAAAATTCTTTCATAACCTTGTAAGCTTCATCACTGAATAACCAAGGATTATCTATTCCATCGATATACTTAAGCGGTGAAGCCGGATAGTGTGTATAATTCAGCGGTGGGAAATTCTCAAGCGCTGCAATCTTCTTTTCCTCTTCCGTACAAGAATCTTCACCTAAGTAATTCAATTTATCAGAAACTATAGCGACCTTGTATTCAATCTGTCTTAGATATTCATATCCACGTATCCAGAAATGACCGTTCATACCATAGTCATATAGTTTTGTCTCTTCTAAAACATCATCGAAGAAAATGGCTGCTGTATTCTCCCCTCTTCTCAGAATCAGCACATAGCCCTTCTCAGCCTCTGAGAGACAAGATTTTGTAGGTCCCTCATATTTAGAATCAAAGGTGCCTGTCATCTTCGCATTCTTTAATACTAGAAAGCTCTCTGCTGCATCATTCATTAGATATACAACATAGAGATCTGATACCGCCTTTTCATTTTCAGGCGGATTAATCAACTCAAATGATTGATTATCTAATAAACATTCAAGTTTCTTCCATGGAGTAATCATTCTTCTATCCTTATTCATAACCAAAACCCATTAGTGACTTATGTAAAAAATATCCCGCTCAACTAATGGTTGTTATTATAGCAGAATGAAACCACAACATATATTAAAGATTTATTAATTATTGAGCTCTGTTACTAATCATTTTCTTAAACCATTTTCCAGCATCAGAAAGTTCATCATCACTCCAACCTGAAAGAGAGGATGTCGACGGTCTAAGAATAGCTGATGACTCATCTTTATTTGAGAGACTCCAGCCCACAAAACTAACACTATAATCGTTTAAAAGCAAAGCCCACTTTCCCGCGCTATCATAGTCAATTGCGCCATTTCCAGAAGCATCCGTTATACTACATTCACTTACAAAAACAGGAAGACCTTTATCTAAAACCATCTTCAGACGATTCCTCAAATCATCCTTATGTGTACCTGCATAAAAATGCATAACATACATAGTATTCTTATCAGAAAGTCTATCCCTCTCTGCTTCATCCACATCCTGGGACCAGGTATTCGTACCGCAAAGAATAAGTGCATCCTTTGAATTACTTCTGATAATCGGAATAATCTCCTCGGCATAAGGCTTTATCACAGAACTCCAAGGTGAATTCTGTGGCTCATTACAAATCTCATAAATAACATAGGGATTATCTTTAAACTCCAAAGACATCTCCCTAAAAAAATCTTTCGCCTCATCTTTATTTAACATCGGAGAACTATCAGATAGAATATGCCAATCTATAATTACATACATTTCCAGCTCTGTAGCATACTTCACACCATCTCTAATAATATTTTTAAGACCTTCTCTATCTCCACCTGTACAATAGCCATTATACTCAGCAGTATACATAGCAAGCCTTACCACATTGGCTCCCCAATCCTCTTTCAAAGTTTTAAATGCATCATAATTTACATACTGAGGAAACCACGAAAGCCCATGAGTACTGATTCCCTTTAACTGAACCTTGTCCCCATTAAAGTTTTCAAGATGATTTCCCTCAACATGAAGTTTTGCTAATTTGCTCTTATCCTCATTCACTTCACTCTCCCCCTTATCTACATCTTCTGTAGGCTTAGTAACAACTTTCTCTTTCTTAACTTCTTTCACAGTCTTAGTTTGTTTGGAACACGATGTCAAAAATCCACTAGTAAGAAAAACAAGCAAAATCAAAAGAATTGAAATTGATTTTTTCATTTTATCCCCCTTTTTTCCATAATGAAATAATTCATTTTCATTGTACATAATAGATGTTAGAATTTGAATATGAAAAAAGGAAACCCTTATAACAAAAGAAGTTCAAGAAGACGGTTTATATCACGCCTTCTCGAACCTCAAACTAATCTAGATTCTAGAGATTATTATTCCCTGAATAATAGTCTCTTTTATTTTTATACATACGCTTATCAGCGATATCCAAAATCTCATCCAATGATTTATCACTAAACTCATTCTGTCTAACCTTGCCGATAGAAATTGAGATACCATTTATATACCTGCCCTCAAAATGAGCCAATTTGTCTCGAAGAGTTCTTTCAGAAACCTTATAATCCTCATCTGACATTCTAGCAATAACCGCAAACTCATCGCCACCGGTTCTATAGCAATTTCCATACATACCAAAACAGCTACGAATACAATCAGCAGTCTTTATGATAAGCTCATCTCCCGCAAAATGTCCTAATGTATCATTCGTACACTTAAGTCCATTTACATCTAGCATAACAATCGTCAAATCATCAGTCTGTCCACTGATATCCTTCTTTGCTCTAAGAATAGATAGATACTCTTCATATGCTCTTCTATTCTTTAAACCAGTAAGCTTATCAAGATAAGCCATCTTTGTCATATGCTCAAGTTCCATATTCTTCTTCAAAGCTGATACAAGCTTCATCGATAAGAAAGTAATAACTGCAATCGCATAGAAAGTCAAAGCTGCAGCTGCCATCAAAAGCCACTTATCATTCTTCACATAAGCCACAACAGCTGATATGGAAAAAATAATAAAGATTACTGCGAGCATAGCTATAGGACACACATTATTCTTTGAGCAGTTTTTTATAATAGTCAATCCAAAATGAATCAAACCGATTATAAGAAATACGGCTAAAACCTGAGAAACAATAAGCCCATCCGGTAAATCATGAATTCCACTTAAGAAGAAAACCATCTGTACTATGAAATTCACTTCCGACAGGATAAACATAGCCTTAAAGAATCTATTAGTGGTAAAACTATATACCAGCATTCCCGAAAACATAAACGGGCAAAGCATGAAGCCTATATAGTTAATCAGTCCTGAAAAAGCCATCCTTCCTATAAGCATTCCTGTAATATGAAAATCCGCAAGTATCCACGACGATGCACAGACACCAAACATTCCAAGATACAAAAATCCGCTGGTAAGACTTCTCTCCAATTGCGAAAAACTTACCTTAAAAAGAAATGCAATTGCAAAACTTACAATCGAAATAATCAAAAGTATAAAACTTAAAATTATATATGGTAAGGCCTGAATCAATCTCTCCAAAGTATAAGCAGACATTGTTGTGATTGCAGCATCCTTAATTAACACTTCATAACCATAATGTCTAGGTTTAACAGTGATGGTAATCTTTTTTCCAGAATAATCTTTCTTAAGAGGAATGAGTGCAAATACATTTCCAACCGTAGTATGAATCGATAAAAGCTTCGCCTCTCCGGCGTGATAAATATGCTCCCCACCACAGTAAGCATCCACAGTCTCATACGGACACTTAATTCTTAAAATATCATCATTTTGAGTATTTTCAGGAAGTATTCGATAGAAGGTAACCGGTTTATCCTTTCCAATTGAAAACTCCCCGTCAACTTCTATTTCCTTACCATCTGGTTTTACAATCGTCCAATCATCATCTAAGTTTATACAATATTTCGCGCTTGGGCTAACCCAATCATCTTGAATAAAAATCCCTAAAAACAGAGTTAAGCTTGCGAGTAGAATTACGAAAAAAATACTAGTTTCCAAGTAAGATCTACTCGACTTCATTCTTTGAAACATTATTTCCTCCAAATTTTGAACAGTATTTTTATTATAG
This sequence comes from Lachnospiraceae bacterium, assembly GCA_024682375.1. GTDB lineage: Bacteria > Bacillota > Clostridia > Lachnospirales > Lachnospiraceae > Lachnocurva. The sequence goes on from JAIKZI010000013.1 coordinate 17,550, forward strand.
GAGAGTTTTGGAAAAAATAAAACCCAAATGCATAAAAAAAAGAAACAAGGCCTCATTTTACTGATAAAATGAGAAACCTTGTTTCTATTCTTCTTATATTTATCTTCTCGTAGCCTTAAGTCGAGCCATAGCTCGTGAAAGTGCTGCTGAGGAATGATAATATTCCTGAATGCTCTGCTTCTGACGAAGCTGCTCTTCAGCTCTCTCTTTTGCGGCCTGAGCACGAACTCTATCGATGTCTTCCGGTCTCTCACAAGTCTCAACCAGTATAGTTGCTCTGTTATGAGTGATTTCTATAAATCCACGACCACAAACTGCTCTTCTCCATTCAGAAGAACCAGCTTCCTGAAAACGGAGCTCACCGTCATCGACTGCAATTACCATATCCTCATGATGAGCCAAAACTTCTTTCTCACCATCACACTGTGGAATGATAACTGATCTAACCTTACCAGAGAAGAATTTTCCTGTAGCTGCGATTATTCGCAGGTAAAAAGTTTCATCGGCCATTATTTTTGCCTCCATAACTTTCTAATTACTCTTCTTCACCAGAAGCTTTCATGCTCTCCGCCTTCTTCTTTACGTCTTCAATTGTTCCGACATTGAAGAATGCATTTTCAGGATACTCATCCATCTCACCATCGATGATTGCCTTGAATCCACGTACTGTCTCTGCAAGTGGCACATATACACCAGTTACACCAGTAAATGTCTCTGCAACATGGAATGGCTGTGATAAGAACTTCTGAATCTTACGAGCTCTAAATACTGTAAGCTTATCCTCATCTGAAAGTTCTTCCATACCGAGGATAGCGATGATATCCTGAAGTTCTTTATATTTCTGAAGAAGCTCCTGAACTTTTCTAGCTACTTCGTAATGCTCTTCACCTACTACTTCCGGCTCAAGAATTCTTGAGCTTGATTCTAGAGGATCTACAGCAGGGTAAATACCCTGTTCTACAATCTTTCTTGAAAGAACTGTAGTTGCATCCAAATGTGCAAATGTTGTAGCTGGAGCTGGGTCAGTAAGGTCATCGGCAGGAACGTATACGGCCTGAACTGATGTTATAGAACCGTTCTTTGTTGATGCGATTCTTTCCTGAAGTTCACCCATCTCATTTGAAAGTGTAGGCTGGTAACCTACGGCTGAAGGCATACGTCCAAGAAGCGCTGAAACCTCTGAACCAGCCTGAGTAAATCTGAAAATATTATCGATGAAGAGAAGCACGTTCTGGTTCTTCACATCTCTAAAGTACTCAGCCATTGTAAGACCAGTTTCTGCAACTCTCATACGAGCTCCAGGTGGTTCATTCATCTGACCAAATACCAAAGCTGTTTTGTCCAGTACACCAGACTCTCCCATTTCTGTCCAGAGATCATTTCCTTCTCTAGAACGCTCTCCTACACCTGTAAAGATTGAATATCCACCGTGCTCTGTAGCGACATTGTTAATCAACTCCTGGATTAGTACTGTCTTACCTACACCGGCACCTCCGAATAGACCAATCTTACCACCTTTTGCATAAGGTGCTAATAGATCGATTACCTTTATACCTGTTTCGAGTACTTCTACTGCAGGGCTCTGATCTGCAAATGCAGGTGGCTCTCTATGAATTCCCCAACGCTCATTGTCGCTAGAGATTTCTTCTTTATTATCAAGAGTTTCACCAAGAACATTAAATAGACGGCCTAGAGTCTTCTCACCAACTGGAACCTGGATAGGGTTACCAGTAGCAGTTACTTCCATGTCTCTATATAATCCTTCACTGGCTGAAAGCATGACGCAACGTACAGTATCATTTCCGATATGCTGTGCAACTTCCATCACGCATTTCTTGCCATTGTTTTCTACAGTCAGGGCATCCTGAATTTCTGGCAAATCGCATCCTACGAATTCTACGTCTACGACAGGTCCCATAACCTGTACGATCTTACCCGTATTCATTTGATTGACGCCTCCTTTTATCTACGTTTCTTACGCTTCTGTGCTTTCGCTCCAGCTGAAACCTCAGTAATTTCCTGAGTAATAGCTGCCTGTCTGGCTCGATTATACTGAATATCCAAATCGGCCAGCATAGATTTGGCTGAATCAGAAGCGCTTTGCATTGCGAGCATTCTCGCATTTTGCTCACTGGAAAATGATTCCACCAAAGCTCCATAAATAAAACCTACCAAGTAGTCAGGAACCAAACGGTCCATAACTTCTTCTGGAGATGGCTGGAATTTAAAGTTTTCCAGGATAGTTCCAGCTGGAACTTTTATGTGATAATCGCTCTTATGAAGTGGGAGCAACTTCTCACACTGAACCTCTTCTGTAACCGCATTTTCCATCTTTGTAAATACGATATATATTTCATCGAGATTACCATCTATATATTCCTGAATAACAGATTCCATTATCTTTCTGGCACGATTAAGTGTTGGCTTCTGAACCGCATAATGGAACTGCTCTTCAATATGAATACCGTGCTTCTCAAAATAATGTCTACCAAGCTCACCGAGAACATAAAGTTTGTAGTTATCTACTTCCTTCATTTTTTCCTCAGCACACTTTAGAACATTATGATTATAAGCACCTGCCATACCCTTATCACCAGTGATTACAATAAATCCTCTAGTGATGTGTTCTTTCTCATCTCTATTTTCAAAATAGATATTTTTAAGATCTGGAACATGACGAAGAATACGGCCAACCTCAGACTGAAGTTTAAAGAAATAAGGTTCTGTAGCAGCTAGAGCTTTCTTAGCTCTCTTTAGCTTTGATGAAGAAATCATATACATAGCATTAGTGATCTTTAAAGTATCCTGAATGCTTCGCATACGATCCTTTATTTCTTTTGTGCTTGCCATTTACTCACCTCTTTGGGCTTTATACTCCTTCGATGCTTCAAGAATCTTTGAGACAATCTCATCGTTTATTACCTTTGTATCATTAATCTCATTAACGATCTCAGGTTTAACTGAATCAAAGAATGAAAGAACATCGTTCTGGACTTCCTTTACCTTCTTTGTTTCGTAGTTATCGAAGAATTTATTGTTTGCAAGAACCAGTGTAATAACCTGCTCTGCAAGTGAAAGCGGTTTACCAAGTGGCTGCTTAAGTAGCTGCATAAGTGCACTACCATGGTTAAGCTGTGCCTTTGTTTCATCATCAAGATCAGATGCGAACTGTGTAAACACTTCCATTTCTCTATACTGAGCCAAGTCGATACGAAGAGTTCCTGTTGCTTTCTTCATAGCCTTTGTCTGAGCTGCACCACCTACTCGAGATACAGAAAGACCTACATTTACGGCTGGTCTCATACCTTCGTTGAAGAGGTTAGACTCTAGGAAGATCTGACCATCAGTAATTGAAATTACGTTTGTAGGGATATAAGCTGATACATCACCAGCCTGTGTCTCAATAATAGGAAGAGCTGTAATTGAACCACCACCGAGTTCATCAGAAAGACGACTACTTCTCTCAAGAAGTCTTGAATGAAGGTAGAATACGTCTCCAGGATAAGCCTCACGTCCCGGTGATCTTTCAAGAAGAAGTGAAATAGCTCGATAAGCTACCGCATGCTTTGAAAGATCATCATATACGATTAAGACATCTTTTCCCTTGTTCATAAAGTATTCTGCCATAGCTGTACCAGCATATGGTGCGATGTACTGCAATGATGCTGGATCTGAAGCTGTAGCTGATACAACGATTGAGTAATCCATTGCACCATGCTTATCAAGCATGTTTACAACCTGTGCAATTGTAGAAGCCTTCTGACCAATTGCAACATAGATACAGATTACATCCTTACCCTTCTGGTTGATCATTGTATCTGTGGCGATAGAAGTCTTACCAGTCTGTCTATCACCGATAATAAGTTCTCTCTGTCCTCTACCGATTGGGAACATAGAATCAATTGAAAGAATTCCTGTTTCCATTGGTGTATTTACAGATTTACGATCTACGATTGATGGAGCAGGTGTTTCGATAGGATTATAACCATCCTCTTTAATATCTCCCTTTCCGTCGATTGGTTCACCAAGAGCATTTAAAACTCTTCCGATGAATGCATCTCCGACAGGGATACCTGCCATCTTCTTTGTACGAGATACTTTCGTACCTTCATGAATGCCCTTATCTCTACCGAATAGAACGACTCCGATCTCATTTCGGCGAATATCCTGGACCATTCCTTTAACTCCATTTTCAAAGATTACGATTTCACCATACTTAGCATGGTCAATACCGTAAACTGTTACGATACCGTCACCTACCCAGATGACTTCGCCAGTTTCTTTGGACTCTTTGTCCCATTCGAAACCTTCAATTTCTTCTTTGATAATGGAGATGATATCTGTAGCGCTAATTGCTCCCACAGTCATTACCTCCTGATTAGTTTTCTCTCAAGCTGTTTGAAACAGCCTTCATAGCTCATATCAGTTTCGTTGTAGCCAACTCTGACTACATATCCACCTAGAAGAGATTCATCTACACTGATCTCTTCTCTAACATCATAGTCACTATAATGTTTTTTTACCTCGGATAAGACTTTTGTCTTCTCCTCTTCACTTGGTTTTCTACCAAATATAATCTGTGCACGAACTATGTTGTGCTTCTTATCCCAGAGCTTTTCAAACTCTTCTAGAATATCCATAAGCTCAACAATCTCATCCTGTTCGCACATCACTTTCAAGAAATTCTTTATGATGGGAAGAATATCTTCCTTCTCACAAACCTTATCGATTATATTGAATTTCTTCTCTTTGTCGATAGTAGGATTCACAAGCACAGATGTAAATTCTGGACATACCGAAATGATTTCTTTTAATTTCTTAATCATCTCGACATCATCCGTCAAACTGTAGAGAACCGAAGCTCTATCTATAGCACTCTGTGTCATATTACTCTCCTGATTTTACTATCTTTCTCGCTGCAGAAAGTGCAAGAGCGGCGATCTCAGCTGAAGCAGCATTTTCAGCTCTTTCACGTTCAGACTGAATATCTGCTTTTGCCTTCATAACGATATTTTCCTGTTCTTTTCTGGTTTCTTCCAGCATTGAAGCTCTTTCTTTCTCGATACGCTCCTTTGCATTAGTAACCAATTCCTCAGCAGTTTTCTTTGCATCAGAAAGTTTCTCTTCGTATTCAGACTTCATAGCACAAGCTTCTTCTTCTGTCTTCTTTGCGCTATCAAACTGATCCTTTACCATCTTTTCTCTCTCTTCAATTATTCCGAGAACTGGCTTAAAGAGAAATTTCTTCAAAATAAACATAAGGACTAGAACATTAAATAACGTCCAACCTAAAGATGCTGGATCTATTTTTAACATGGCGCCCTCCTAACTAATGATTTATTTCAAAGATAAAAATTAAAGCATCATTACGATTAGAAGTGCGATAACGAAACCGTAAACGGCTGTAGCCTCTGCAAGGGCACATCCAAGAAGAAGGTTCTTAGAAATCTTGCTTTCAGCTTCTGGCTGACGAGCGATAGCATCTACAGCAGCTGCTGTTGCTTTACCAATACCAATACCTGCACCAATACCTGTAAGTACTGCTACACCTGCTCCGATTGCGATAATTGTTCCTGACATAATAATAATCTCCTTTAATAAAAAAATTACTCAATAGCTTCTTTGATAAACAAAGATGTTAAAAATACAAAAACGTAAGCCTGAATCAACCCGTCGAAAAGATCGAAATAGCAACTAAAGACTGCTGGAAGAACTGGTGGGAATACCATCTTCAGAAGTTCCATGATTACGAAAGCTCCTAGAATATTACCAAAGAGTCGCATACATAATGAAAGCGGCTTGATGAACAACTCTAAGATGTTGATCGGTAATATAAAAGCCATCGGCTGACAAAATGATTTTAGCCAACCTTTAGTTCCTTTTTTCCTGATACCTGCTGCTTCTATGAGAATAATACTCATGATAGCTAGCGTAGCAGTTACATTCAAATCCTTCGTAGGTGGTTTAAATCCAAATATACCAATGATATTCGAAAAGCCGATGTACACAAGAACCGTCATCAGATAGAAATAATATTCCTTACCTTCACCTTCCATTGTGTCATCGAAAAAGTTGTATAGCCAGCTAACTGCAGACTCTAATGCCAACTGCTTCTTTCCGGGATTCTCCACTTTCAGGTTCCTGACCAGAATCAGACAGGCTAAAAGTAATACGCCCATGATGATCCAGGTAACAACCACGGATTCACTAACAGGTATGCCCCCAAACAATGGAATCTTAAATACGACTTCGCAGTTAAGCTCTTCCACTAAGTTTGAAACGAGAGCATCCATCTCCCTCACTTCCTTTCTTACAAAAAATAAAACTGCTCTTTTATTCATCTATAAAGTTTTCACTTTATATTAAATAAGAAGAAACAGCTCATGAAGATAGAATCGAGTTTAACACTCTGAACATTATAGTCAACACAGTTTTTGCAATTTTTAGAAAGAATTCTCTTTTAAAAAAGTACAGGATTACGTACGACCATAAAGAAAGTTCAAAATTGTTTTAGCATTTATCTTATATATTTCGAATTCTTCAATTGTTATCGAAAATTTTCGTGCTATAATATTTAGACAAAGGAGGAAAGTTTATGGGAAGCTTATCAAAAGACGAACTACTATCCGGCCTGACTAATCTCATTTCATCTAAGGCGACGGCCACAGTAAATGATGTAATTAGAAGTTATCAGGACAAACATCCTGACGTAGAAATCGAACCAGAATTACGCGAAGAAGTGCTAGAACAAGCCATTTCTAACCTCACCTTCCAGTCGGGACATCTAAGAATCAGCTCGATTTCAAGCAGTGATAATTTAACAGAACGATTTAATAATTGGTTTGAAGAAGATGCTAAGTCATCTCTCGTACATACAATTAATATTATTCTAGATCCACCTAAAAAGGTGCATTAAATTAAGACACTAAATTGTACAAAAAGTTGCATAATGAATTTCTTCATTATGCAACTTTTTTATTTTTACCTTTTTAAATATTTTTCTACATTATCCTTAGTAATCGGGTAATAACCATAGATTAAATACTTTCCCTTTATTAAATTTAAATCTGTAAGATTTTCATTTTTTGCAAGTTTCATAGCCAATTTACTTATTCCTTCGGCCTGAGATTCCTTGTCATTATATACGGTACCAGATAAATCTCCATTTATAACAGCACTAAGTGCTACCTCATTTCCATCCACTCCAAATACAAGCGGTCGGCTGGATTCTGTAATATCGCTTCTGTTATATGCATCTATAACTCCAAGCGCCATATCATCATTATTACAAAGCACAAGTTCTATATCACTTCCATACTGATCTATGTATTCCTTCATCTTCGTTTCTGCTGATGAGCGGTTCCAATTGGCGATTGAAGTACCAATTTTTTCTAACTTAATCCCTGAATCTAAAATTTTAGAAACCGAATTTTCTGTTCTGATTATAGAATCCTGATGACCTGGCTGACCTTGCATCACTACATATTGAATCTTTCCATCCAAATTCTTATCTATAGATGGATTATTTTTTATAGCATCACTTGCAAGTTTTCCCTGAAGATTTCCTGACATCTTTGCATTGGCTCCTACATAATAAAGCTTACTCCACTGCATCAAATCTTCATCAACAAGTTCCCTGTTAAAAAACACAATAGGAATATCTTTACTTCTTGCCTTATCAATAATCTTAGACGGCGCTGTTCTATCCACCAGATTTACACATAGAACATCCACTCCATCATCCATCATCTCTTCAGCCTGCTCATTCTGTAGTCTCTGTGAATTATTACTTCCTAAAATATTCAAGCTAATCTTCAAATCATCGCTCTCATACTTTGAAAAATCTTCCTTTAAACAAGAAAAAAGCTCCCTTAAAAAAGTATCTCTTTCATCGTAGCAAAGTACTCCGATTTTTATCGTTTTCTTATCCTTATAATCACCGTTCTTACAAGATACTGTGGATAAACTTATAAAAAATATAAGAATCAGGGCCACTAAGGTCTTCCCCTTCTTTTTCATTCTTTCATCCCCTCTGATTTCAAGCCCACTATTGTAGTAAATAATAAAACATGTTCTGATTCTCTTCGTCAAAAAGATTATCACGTCTCATAACTTTATAATTTACTTTTTCATCTTCCATTTCGCTGCTGCCTGAAAGCTTATTAGATATCATATCAAGCGCTCTATAACCAATCGAAAACTCGTCTGGAGCGATAAAACACTTCGCCAACTCCTTATCCAAGGCAACACACACCGTTTCAGAACACCCTATGCCATATACATAAGAAGCAGATAACTTCTTCTCTTCAAGAGACTGAGTTGCCTTTTTCATACCAAAATCAGAAAGCGAAACCACAAAATCCACATCGGATTGAACCTTTAATATTTCAAGCGAATTATCATGAAGCGACTTATCATTTATTGTCCACTTCACATTAAGTCCTGTCTTCTTTACTTCATCCAAGAAGCCTTTCTTTGCATTGTCTGCTGCCTCAGTCCCTATCTTCCCAAGGATAAGTCCACACTTTTTTCCAGACAAATCTTTACCATAATCCGCTTCAATCTCAAGCGCTATCTTCTTTCCCATCTGATAACAATCAGCTTCCACTACAGGGATATTCATATCGCTATTCTTCACATCGGAATGTGTTAAAACTATAGGTATCTTTGTCCTTGCGCGTCTCAACACTTCATTTATGGAAGAATTACTGGTCGGCTCAGTAATGATTGCTTCACTACCGCTATTTATCGCATTTTCAATCAAACTCTCCATATCATTTTCATCATTGATAGAGTTTACACTTACTATATCAAGCGAGACATCATCATCTTTTGCAGCCTTCTTTAGACCGTATATAAATCCTCTCCAGGCCTCATCATCCTGATTTTCTATAATAACTGTGACCTTCTTCTTTATATTGGAAGTCCTGTCTGTTACGAGCATTACGGAAAAAATAAATATCATAAACAAGAGAATGAGTTCTACAATTACGAATATCAACTTATTGTCTTTCATAACTATCCCCCTTCTCTAAATACTTCCTGTTTTCTTCCGTAAATAAAATGCTTGGAATATGGATAGTTACCTTTGTACCATAATCGAGTTCACTCTTTATAGATAGTCCATACTCTTCTCCGAATAGAAGTTTAAGTCTATTATGTACATTTAAAATACCTACACCTGATCCATGTTTTGGAACATGATTCTCATTTTTTAAAACTTCCTCCACCTCAGATTCCGGCATACCATATCCATTGTCTTCTATCTCTATATAAATATCCCCCTCTTTCTCATAGGCTCTAAGTGTTATAATTCCATCCTCTTCCTCTGCATTTACACCATAGTAAATCGCATTCTCAAGGATAGGCTGCATCACTAGTTTTACGATACATTTATCTAAAACCTTCTCATCTATCTCATACACCATTTCAAAGGCATCTTGATACCTCACCTTTTGGATATTCATATAGCTTTTTGCATGCTGTATCTCATCCTTTATAGAAATGATTGTCTTACCCTTAGATAGACTAATTCTAAATAATCTTGCCAAACACTGAATCATAAAGACGGCTTCATCATTTTTTCCACCTTCTATCATCCATGTAATAGAATCCAAGGTGTTATATAAAAAATGCGGATTAATCTGACTCTGCAAAGCTTCTAATTCACTCTTTCGTCTCTCGTCCTGTTCTCTCTTTATATCCTTTATAAGAAGCTCTATCTTCTCATAATTCTTTTCAATAGATTTTCCAAGATGTTTTATCTCATCAGAACCGCCTATATAGATTTTGGAATCTCTTCCATGTTCATACGCCTTTACCGATTCATCCAGTTTTAGGATAGGACTTGAGATTCTCCTACTTACTATCCTATTAATAAGAAGTACAGTAAACGCTGTAAGAGAAAGAATCATAAGGATAAAAAGCTTTATATTCATCATTCCATCTTTAAAACTTCTATTCGGTATAACGCCTACCATCTTCCAACCGGTATAACTTACTGTGTATATAACCAGATCTCTATTTTCACCTTTGAATTTTTCTTTATATACACCTGTAGATAGAGAGGAAATCGCCTTATTATTTTCATCCGAAAAACCTTCTTCAATCTGAATCTGCTTCGGATGCGAGATAAAACTACCCTTACTGTCACATAGATATATATATGGTCCATTCTTAGATTTATTTACACTCTTTACCATAGAATCGATAAAAGAATAATCAATATCAATTAAAAGTACACCGATTTCCGGCTCACCACCTCTTGTGATTTCAACCGCTCTCGAAAGTGATATTACCCATTTAAAATGATTAGTTGAATCATCGAATAGATTCTGTATATGCGGAGTAGAAAAATGCAAATTCTCTGTTTCTCTCAAGGCTTCCTTGTACCAATTTTGGGACTCCACATCTATATTTATTTTTTCCTTGGAATTCGGAGACGCCATAATAAGCTGTCCTTTTGAATCATAGAGTGCACAGCTTACAATCTTGCTACTATTAGCCTCGTATAGAAGATTCATATCGTTTTCGATATTCTCTTTATCTAAGTCCTTATCCTTAATGACATCATAATAAATAGAATCCGACACTTCTCGCATACTATATAGATAGTCTTCTAAATTTACCCCTGTCTGCTTTACCAAACTATTTGTGCTTTCGATATAAGACTGCTTCCCTATCACATAGAATCTGTTATATAAAATCAGTCCTACTATAACCAGCATCGTCATAGATACTATAGTAGAGGCAAACATTATAAGAGACTGTATACTAGTCGGATATAACTTCTTGTACTTTTCAAACATTAGTTAATCTATCCCCAAAAGTCTTACTCTGCTTATATTTAGAAGGTGACATTCCATATTTTTTCTTAAATACATAACTGAAATAATTCGGATCGGAATAACCCACCATATTCGCAATTACATATGTCTTCTCCTGTTTCTCCATAAGAAGTACAAGAGCCCTATCCAGTCTATAATCCGTAAGATAACTTACGAAACTTTTTCCCGTCTCCTTCTTAAAGACACTGGAAAAATATGAACTTGAAACTCCCATCTCGCCACTTACTTCGTCGAGCGAAAGTTCCTCTTCATTGAAATGTGCCTTTAAATAATCTATAGACTTAGACACAAAAGATCTCGTCGTATTGGACCTGGATTCCAAAACCGCCTTATGCATAGACACAGAAAAATCTGAAAGCCACTCTCTAAAATTCATAAGTTCCATCTGTGGTAACTCATTATATAAATCGAGCTTACTATCAGATAGACTTGATGTTTCTATATGATTATTGGCTGCAAATCTATAGATATTACTTACAAGCTCCATGATTGCAATCTTATAATTCTTTATATCCTTTATCTTTGAAAGCGTATTATCCACATAATTATCAGAGGATTTTCTGATATCCTCTTCATCACTCATAAGAATCTTCTTAAAAAGATTATTCAGTGTGCTTTCATCGCTGACCTTTATCGGATTATTTGACTCCTCTATAGGCACAACCTCTGAGATATTTATTGCTCTGCCCGTTCCATAGATAACTCTATAAGAAACCGCCTCTCTGGCACCGTTATAACTTTCATTCATCTTCATAAGATCAGAGCACACTTTTCCAACACCGCAGGTTACAACTGCATCCATCTGGTGTGAAATCATACGGCACATTCTATTCATGTCATCTGTAAACTCAGAGATTTCCTTTTCCGCCCCACACTCAATAAGCATGACGACATCTCCCAGATAGGAAAAAATCTTTGCCTTCCATTTGCTCTTCATCTTTTCCTTCAAATAATTTTCAATATAAATATTTAAAAGAACAGGTGTCATTCCCTCAGGAAGATGATGCTTAGATGCATGTACCATCGCACAAGAAAAGTAAGGACCCTCCATAGAAATCCTATAGTCATCCATAAATTTCTGTAAATAATCGCTCTTAATAGACCCTTCTATAAGAGTCGTATAAAAATTCATCTGCAAAAGAGGCAGACTATCCATATAATATTTTTCTAACTTCTCGAGATTGTTTCTATCGACCGTCTCCTGGTCCAGATTATTTTTGATACGGGAAAAAACACCCGTCAGTTCTTCTTTATCTATTGGCTTTAGGACATACTCCTCCACCTCTAGATGTATTGCTTCTTTTGCATATTCGAACTCATCAAAACCTGTAAATAATAGAATTTTTACATTTGGAAATTCATCTTTAAGATGTCTAGATAATTCAAGGCCATCCATATATGGCATCTTTATATCGGTCATCACTACATCGGGCTGTTCTTCTTCCGCCATCTCCAATGCAGCTGTACCATTTTGTGCATAGCCAATTACTTCAAACCCCAGATCTTCCCAATTAATCTTCTTCAAGATTACATTAATAACATTTTCTTCGTCATCAACTAGTAAAACCTTATATTTGTCCATTTCATTCCCCTTTATAACACCTATTACGTGTCTTATAAATTGTACCAAATATACAGACAGAAAAAAAGGCCGGTATAGGGGAAACCAGCCTTTCATTCCATTTTTTCTATACGTTGAAATAAGTCTATAAGAAGGATAATTTACTTCTTCTGAACATACTTTAAGCAGTCAAGAGTAACGGCTGCAATAATGATAATTCCTTCGAATACGAACTGAAGGTTTGTATCAATTCCGAGGATAGTAAGTGAATATGTAAGTGCGGTGAAAATCATAACACCAGTAACTACACCTGAAATCTTTCCAATACCACCTGTGAAAGATACTCCACCTACTACGCAGGCTGCAATAGCATCCATATCCCAGCCCTGTCCATAAGCTGCAGATCCTGAACCTACCATTCTCGCACACTCAAGCCATGAACCAAATCCATAAAGGATACCAGCTAGAATAAAAGCACCTAAAGTTACCCAGAATACTGAGATACCTGATACAGCTGCTGCCTCAGGATTTCCACCTACAGCATATAAGTTTTTTCCAAATGTGGTTTTGTTCCAGATAAACCAAACAATTGCAATAGCAGCTAATGCCCAAAGAATAATTGTTGGGAATCTTCCAATCTTTGGAATAATCATATTTGGAATCTGTGGATCAATAGCACCAAATGAAACACCCTTTGTAGCGTATGTAACCAAACCAAAGATCATAAGCATGTTTGCCATGGTTGACACAAATGGATGCATCTTAAATTTCGCTGTAAAGAATCCGGCAATAGCTGTAAAGAATGTACACAGGATGATATTTACAATCAACGCAAGTAGAATTCTTTCCTCCAGATACATATTTGAAAAATCAAATATATGTCCAAAGATTGCACCTGTATTAGGTCCGGAGTGCATGATTACAGTAGATGCAACCATTCCCATTCCCACCATTCTTCCGATAGAAAGGTCTGTACCCGTAAGGAGGATAAGTCCGCCTACACCCAAGGCTAAGAACATTCTAGGAGAAGCCTGCTGAAGGATATTTAGAATGTTGTTTGTTGTAAGAAGAGGCGTTCCTTTTACAACAGGTGTTATGATACATAGGAAGATGAAGATCAGAAGAATTACAATATAAAGTCCATTCCTTAAGAAGAACTGCTTTTTATTGAAGGTGTACTTCTGCATTTCTCTCTTCTGCACCTGACGCTGGGCAAAAGTAAATTTAGAGTTTCGAAGCAAATCGATAAGGTGATACTTATATGCAAAAGCTTCATGCTTATGATCCTTTGCCATCTGAAGATTATGTTCATATGTAAGCTTTGCATCATACAGCTTATTCTTATAAACATAGTTTTCATCTTTAATTTCATGCTTCTTTTCAGGAGCATTACTCTTTCTTATATTTTCTAATTCTTTTTCATGATTAGTCTTTAACTGTAGAATAGCCTTCTCATATTCACGTTTGGCAAGAGCCTTCTCAAGAGCAGCACTCTCAGAAACCTTTTCATAAAACTCTTTATCATAATGCTGATTAATATAAGTCTCAGCCTTTACAATAAGCTTATCTATTTCAGCTTTATTAGACTCTTCTACCTTCTTTGCCTTTTCGAGTTCCCTCTTTGCTTCTTCTATAAGAGGAACTTTTTCCTCCTTAGTTCTAGTCTTATCTGACTTTAGGATAGCAATTCTATTTTGATATTTTTGAACTTTATCTGTTCCGTCTTTTCTAAGTTCATTTATCTCCCCCTGAACTTTTCCGACGAAATCATCGATAGGTTTTCTTAGAGCATCTTCTTTCTCCGGTGTCAAAATCTTTGATTCATCGATGCCACCATTATTTGTATTTGACATATTCTTCTCCTCCCTTACAGATACTTCGCACTGAGTCTAAGTAGTTCTTCCTGGTTAGTCTCTTTTGTATTTACTATCCCCGATAGACGACCATTTGAAACTACACCAATACGATTTGTAATACCCAGGATTTCCGGCATTTCAGAAGAACATACGATAATCGTTTTTCCCTGCTTAGCCATCTTTATTATCAATTCATAGATTTCATACTTAGCACCTACATCAATTCCTCTTGTAGGCTCATCCATAAGAAATACATTCGGATTTCTCTCTAACCACTTACCGAAAATAACCTTCTGCTGGTTACCGCCCGAAAGACTTGTTATCGGATCCTTCGGTCCCATAGCCTTTGTATGCATAATCTTTAGCTCTGACTCTGTAGCCCTTACCATCTTGTCATCAGAAAGAGCAATACCCGTCTTATAGTGGCTCATATTCGCAATCGCTGTATTAAAGGTAAGATCAGCCTTCAAAAACAGTCCGTTTGCTTTTCTCTCCTCCGTAATCATGGCAAAGCCATAATCCATAGCCTCTTTTGCGCTATTGAAGTTCATAAGTTTACCACGATAGTAAACACGGCCTGATGCTCTGGTACGAACTCCAAAGATAGTCTCCATAAGTTCCGTTCTTCCTGCTCCAACCAGTCCATACAATCCAAAGATTTCTCCCTCTCTAACATCAAAAGAAATATCCTGAATATATGGTTTAAACTTGGTAGAAAGATTTTTTACGGAAAAAATAACATCCCCCGGTTTGTTGTCTACCTCCGGGAATCTATGATCCAATGAACGACCAACCATCGCTGATATAAGTTCATTCATATCGGTATCTTTAACATTCTTAGACATAACCATGCTTCCATCTCGAAGCACTGATATCTCATCACAAATCTGGAATATCTCATCCATCTTATGAGAAATAAAGATAATTGAAATTCCCTGCTCTTTTAATTTCCTTAGCATGGAAAAAAGTTTCTTTACTTCCGGCTCAGTTAGTGATGATGTAGGTTCGTCTAGAACGATTATTTTCGAATTATAAGAAATAGCTTTTGCGATTTCACACATCTGTCTTGCTGATACAGACATGTTTCTCATAGGCTGAGTGAGGTTAACTGTCATATCTAGATTTCTAAATAACAGTGCAGCCTCTCTTTTCATTCTGGCCTCGTCTACAACCCCCATCGAAGTCAATGGATATCTGCCTAAAAACAAATTATCTACAACACTTCTCTCTAAACACTGATTCAATTCCTGATGAACCATAGCGATACCATTCTCCAGGGCATCCTTAGGTCCAGAGAAACTAACTTCCTTACCGTCCAGGAAGATATGTCCTTCATCTTTTTGATATGTACCAAAGAGGCACTTCATCATTGTCGATTTTCCGGCTCCATTTTCTCCCATCAGTCCCATTACAGTTCCGCGCTTCACATTTAAATCAATATGATCTAGAACTCTATTACGACCGAAAGACTTTGACATGCCTTTTATCGATAAGATGATGTCTTTCTCGTCTGACATTCTTCTCTCCCCTCTTAGAATTAAAAAGGAGGGGCTAAAAAGGTTTTATCTCACCTTCCTAACCTCTCCAAAAGTTACAGTTACATATTACTGATTAAGAATTGAAGTATAAGAAGCTGCGTTATCTGTCTTAACCATGTTGATAGCGAATGCATCATACTGGCTTGGGTTACCAAGTTTGTTTGTAATATTAGACTCTGTCTGTCCATCACCACCGATGTATTCAACCTTTAAGTTAAGTAGATCATCGTAGTTCTGAAGGAGTGGCTGATATGTTGATCCAAGGAAGTTATCAGCTGAATTGTAAATATTTAGCCATACCTTCTTCTCCTTGTGAGCACTCTTATCAAGTTTGTTTGAAACTGGCTTGTATGGTACTGTTGAATCAAGGTAATCCTTGTAGTTATCAGCAGTTACAGCAGCATTCAATGCATAATATGATCTATTCTTGTCATCATATCTGTAAACTTCATCTGTAAGTACATTGCCAGCCTCATCAGCTGTACCAATTCCTGTATCGATATCTACCCCATCAAGTGCATTTCTAAGAACACGAAGTGTTAAATATGCCTGTACATCAGCATGCTGGCTGATAGTTCCGCCATATCCATCTTTGATTGCTTCTACTGCATCGCTGTTAGCATCATATCCAAATGTTGGTACCTTCTCCTTCTTTGACCAACCATTGAACATAGCCATTCCCATACCATCGTTGTTTGAAATAACAACATCAATCTGATCACCAAATGATGATGCCCATGTGCTAATAGCATTACCAGCTGTAGGAGCATCCCATGTAGCACCAGCTGATGTCTTCATCTCCTGTGATGCAAGTTCTCTTACAACATACTTCTTACCATTTACTTCAATTGAACCATCCTGAACACTCTTTGCAGTTCCATCTGTATTAGTTCCTACAGGATCAGATTTAATATCTTCTCCACTCTTAACAGCTGTTCCTAGAGCTTCACGGACACCTCTTGTACGAGCAATTGAATCGTTATGTCCTATATCACCAATAGCAAGTACATAACCAATTACTCCGTCACCATTTCTGTCGATTGAATCAATATGAGACTTGATATAATCAGCAACCATAGTTCCCTGAAGTTCAGCACCCTGTACAGCATCGAAACCTACATAATAAGTTTTGTCGTTGTAATGAAGTGCATTTGAATCAAGCTCACCTGTAGATGAGTTTGATGGCTGGCGGTTGAACCAAACAACAGGCTTCTTTGAATTCTCAGATCCAGATGCCTTTGCAGACTTCTTAGTTGTAGTATTAGAACCAGTTGATTTAGTTCCACATGCTACAGAGCTAAGACCCATCATGGCTACCATCGCCATCGCAAGTACCTTCTTACTGTTCATAAATTCCTAACCCTCCTTAAAGAATAAAGATTAAGACAACCCCTTTGTTGTCCTTTGACAATTATGAGTATAGAGTTTAGGAATTATTTAGAATATAGAAAATTTTTAGCTGTTTCTTAAAAATTTTTGGTTTTTTATGTGGGGATTGTTGCTTTTTTAAGAGATTTCTTTAGCTGTTTTGTGAAATATGCACAAAGGTGCAAATTACCATTCTCGACTTAACATGGGAATTTCTAGTTTTAATCTAAACGGACAATCATTTTCATAAAATCCATATTTAATCAATTTTAAAAACTTTCTTAAACCGCTCAACCGCGCGCCATTAACATAAATTAAACATATATTTTATACTTTTACTCGAAGATATATGGAGACAATAAATGACTTATTCAGATGTAATTATAAGACGTTTAAAACAGCTATGTGATGAAAGAAATATTACAACTAACAGGCTAGCGACCAGGAGTGGCATCACTCAAAGTACGGTCGAAAATATCATGGCTGGTAAAACAAAAAATCCAAAACTAAAAACTTTACATAAACTTTCGCAGGGCTTAAATATGACTGTTTCTCAGCTTCTGGATTTTCCCGAAATGAATGAAACAGAATTTGATGACGAATAAAAAAACCTCTTTCACAGATAACTATGAAAGAGGTTTTATTTTTTATCTTTTATTTAATAAAGCAAGCATTTCTACATTTGCTGTCGATGGGAACATATCTACAAGTCCCATTCTTGTTACAGAATATCCAGCTTCATTAAGAGTTGGAATATCACGTGCAAGACTAGATGGCTTACATGCAATATAGATCATCTGATCTACACCATAACTTATAATCTTTTTGAGCGCCTTAGGCGAAACCCCATCACGAGGTGGATCTAAAACAATCATATCAGGCTTAGTTTCTAAACCTTCCAATACTTTGAAAACATCACCAGCGATAAAATCGCAATTTGAAAGATTGTTAAGTGCTGCATTTTCCTTTGCAGCTTCCACTGCTTCTTCAACAATCTCTACACCTGTCACATGCTCACATGATGGAGAGAGAACCTGAGCGATTGTACCTGTACCTGAATACAAATCGAACACTTCTCCAAGCTTCTTTCCATCGTCTCCCAAGATGTAATCGCGAGCTACAGAATATAAAACCTCCGCGCCCTTTGAGTTGGTCTGGAAGAATGAGAAAGGAGTCACCTTAAATTTTAGTCCGAGAAGTGACTCATAAAAATAATTCTGACCGTAAATAATCTCTGTACCTTCATCAATAACCGCATCAGACTGACTATCATTTTTCGTATGAAGAATTCCAACAATCCTTCCATCAGGATATTTCTCCAGAAGCAAATTCTTCCATTCTTCCAAAAGTTCCTTCTCAAAATCAGGATCAATCTGTGTTGAAGTCACTAAATCAACTAAGTACTCACCCTCCATCTGTCCTTCACGAACTAATAGATGACGAAGATATCCCACATGTGCCATCTTATGGAAGAAGTCTAGATTCTTCTCTCGGAAAAAAGAAACCGTAGTCTTTAAAATTCCTCTAAATGTCTCATCACAGATCTGGCAGTTTTCTACCTCTACGATATCGTAGAAAGAACCTCTCTTATGCATTCCAAGACGAAGAGGACCATCCTTTACTTCGTTACCAAAAGAGAACTCCATCTTATTTCTATATTCACTTTCGAGTGGGCTCTTCTTTATGCCCTCGTAAACAGCTTCAAACTCCTCTTCTCCCATGATTGGGTAGAACATTCTACGAATCATCTGTTCTTTTAATTCAAGCTGCTTCTCATATGGAACAGTCTGCATAAAGCAGCCGCCGCATATACCAAAATGTGGACAGGAATTTTCGGCATTCTCAAAAGAAGACGGCTCCAGTATACGCTGTAGCCGTCCTTTCATTCTGCCGCGACCTGCCTTAGTCACCCTAAGTTCTATCTTCTGACCTGGGATGACGTTTTTAACTTCTATGGTTTCATCCTCCACCGAAACCAAACCTACATTTGGAAACTTCAGCTTTGAAACTACACCAACAACAAGGTCACCTTTTTTCATTATAAATCCTTTAAATTCTATTCATCCTCGTACAAAGTATCGTCGAAGTCGCTATCATCAGGTCCGAATACATCGTCGATGTCGTCTTCAAACTCATCATCGAGTTCTGGAACCAAATAACGATATACCGCATATAAAGCGGCACAAATAACAGCAACACAAGCGATAAATCCGAGTATCTTTCCTATTGTTCCTTTTTTCATATTAAAGCCCCTCTCTAACCCAAGAGTTTACCCATTAACTACTTTGAATTATAGCATAAAACCTTATAAGGTGTTAGATTTTTTCAAGCTTAGCAAATGAAGCAAACATCTTTTTTGGACCTGCTGTATCAAATAAAACTGTTACTTCGTAATCTCTACCCTTGTCCAAAATATCGGATACAACTCCTTCTCCGAATTTTCTATGTTTAACTTTATCACCAACTATATAAGCTGGAAGTTTCTTTTGAACTCCACTACCATAGCTTCCAGATGCCATAGATGGCTTTCTGGCTCCATAAATACTTGATGAAGTGCTACTGTATGAGTTTTGATATGAACTTCCACTTGAACCATATGATGTAGCAATAGATCTGGCAGGTTTCTTCGGGGAAAAAGTATCCTCTTTTCTTCCTGCAAATCCTAATTCATACATTGATGGACTATTATTATCTAATAGATTATTAGGTATTTCTTTTATAAATCTAGAAGCAGATGAATACTGTATTTCACCGCGAAGCATTCTCTTCTTCGCAGCTGTCATAACCAAACGCTCCTTTGCACGAGTGATTCCTACGTAGCAAAGTCTTCTCTCCTCTTCCATGTCCTCGCTGTCATCTCCAGCCATCATAGACATAAATCCAGGGAAGAGACCGTCTTCCATTCCTGCCATATATACGTTAGGGAACTCCAAACCTTTTGCACTGTGAAGAGTCATAAGGACGACATAGTCTTTGGACTCTTCCAAATCATCAATCTGAGCGACGAGGGCAACTTCTTCCAAGAAACCTGTAAGTGTAGGTTCTTCTGTACCTTCATCATAGGAAACACCCTTTGCATACAGTTCTTCTAGGTTTTCTAGTCTTGCCTTGGACTCTTCTGTATTTTCAAGTCGAAGTGCTTCAGCATAGCCTGACATCTCATATACATTTCTGATAAGAAGAGCTATACGTTTATTTGTCTTGGTATCTTCTCTGAGTTCCTCTATCAAATCGGTAAACTTCTTTATCTTGTCAGCAGCTTTTCCAAGTGTTGGAATATCCTTTGCCTTAAGAAGTGATTCATAGAAGCTATATCCATTAGCTCTTGCAAAAGTTGATACCTTTTCCAGTGAAGCTGCACCAATTCCACGTTTTGGAACATTTATAATACGTCTTATAGCTATCTCATCCTGAACATTCTCGATAACATGAAGATATGAAAGAATATCCTTGATTTCCATTCGTGAATAGAAGTTTACGCCACCGATAATCTTATATGGAATATTTAGGTGCATAAGTTTCTCTTCAAGGATTCGTGACTGCGCATTAGTTCTATAAAGAATAGCATCATCCATATAACTATATAATCCATCACGACATTTTGAAGTGATATCCATAGCAATATAGTCAGCTTCTTCATAAGCAGATTCAAACTGGCGGAAGGTAATCTTATCTCCGCCACTTTTTTCTGTCCAAAGCTTCTTTGCCTTACGTCCCACATTATTCTTTATGACACCATTAGCAGCATCTAAGATTACCTGTGTAGAACGATAATTCTGCTCAAGCTTTATAACCTTTGCATCCGGAAAATGCTTCTCGAAGTTTAGGATGTTATAAATATTAGCTCCTCTAAACTTATAAATAGACTGATCATCATCACCTACTACGCATAGATTCTGTCGCCTGCCCGCTAAAAGTCTTATAAGCTGAAACTGAGCATTATTTGTATCCTGATACTCATCGACCATGATATAGTGAAGTCTATCCTGATATAGATTTAAAACTTCAGGGACAGTCTTAAAGAGTTCAACTGTCTTCATAATCAAATCATCGAAGTCAAAAGCATTGTTCTGACGAAGTCTGGCCTCATACTCCTGATAAACCTGACCTACAACATTTAGCTTGTAATCATTTGAAAATCTATTTCTATATTCAAGTGAACCGATAAGTTCATTCTTTGCCGATGAAATTTCACCCATAAACATCTTTTCTTTAAAACGCTTAGAGTCAATCTGAAGGTCTTTTAAGATGTGTTTTATAAGTGTCTTTGAATCATCTGAATCATAGATTGTAAAATTGTTTCCGTATCCGATTCTCTCTGCAAAACGACGCAGGATTCTAACACAGGCTGAATGGAAGGTGGAAACCCACACTCCTCCATCCTCATTTCCTACGAGCTTATCGATACGTTCTCTCATCTCTTTCGCGGCTTTGTTTGTGAAAGTGATGGCCATGATGTTATATGGTTTCACGCCCATCTCTTCAATCAAATATGCTGTTCTATAGGTAAGAACTCTAGTCTTTCCTGAACCAGCTCCAGCCAGAATCAAAAGTGGTCCTTCTGTAGTTGTAACGCCTAATTTTTGTTCTTTATTTAAACCGTCTAACTGCAAAATCTATCTCCAACTAATTATAGAATCTTTAAATCTCTTTCAATAGCATAACGAAGAACTTCGTTTGGCCATTCTGATACCTGTACTTCTCCAATATGTGCTTTTCTAAGGAAGAACATACAGATTCTGGACTGACCGATACCACCACCAACTGTGTAAGGTACAAGTCCTTCTAACACTGCTCTCTGGAATGGAAGTGAAGCTCTCTTCTCACATTTTCTCTTCTTAAGCTGTGAAAGAAGTGCCTCTTCATCAACACGAATACCCATTGAGCTAAGTTCTAGTGCTGTATCGATAATAGGATCATATACAAGGATATCTCCGTTTAGGCTCCAGTCATCGTAGTCAGGAGCTCTCAAATCATGAGGTTCTCCATTTGAAAGTACATCGCCAATCTGTTCGATACATACAGCGCCCTTTAATTTTGTAATCTCATACTCTCTTTCCTTTGGAGTCAAGTTAGGATACTTCTGTAACAACTCCTCAGATGTGATGAAATAAATATTTTCTGGCAAAATACACTTGATATACTTATAAAGGTTTGACATATGAAGCTCTGTAAGACGAATAGCCTCATAAACCTTCTTTACTGTATCTTCAAAATAGGCAACAGTTCTGTCTTCTTTGGTAATAATTTTTTCCCAATCCCACTGGTCTACATAGATTGAGTGAATGTTGTCCACATCCTCATCTCTACGAATAGCGTTCATATCAGTATATAATCCCTCTCCAATATGGAAACCATATTTTTTAAGGGCATATCTCTTCCACTTTGCGAGAGAATGTACGATTTCGAAATTCCTACCGTCTTCTCCAACGTCAAAAGAAACAGGTCTCTCAACACCATTTAGATTATCATTAAGACCTGAAAGTGGATCTACGAAAAGTGGTGCTGTAACACGGTGTAGATTCAATTCAGTGGCGAGAATCTGCTGGAAAAAATCTTTTACGGATTTAATAGCAATCTGTGTCTCGCGTAAATCTAGTGCTGATTTGTAGCCGTCTGGAATTTCTATCTTAGCCATAACTAAAACTCTCCTTTGTAGAATATATATAGCCTGACAAGAATCCCTGTCAGGCTATACTAAAAAATAGTATCTATAAATTTATAAGATTAAAGCTCGCAAGTACCAACTGTTCTTGGGAATGGAAGTACGTCTCTGATGTTACCCATACCTGTTAGATACATAACGCATCTTTCGAATCCAAGACCGAATCCTGCGTGACGTGAGCTTCCGTACTTACGAAGATCCATATAGAATCCGTACTGATCCTCAGTCATACCAAGTTCTTCAATACGAGCCTTTAGCTTATCGTAATCATCCTCTCTCTGGCTTCCTCCGATGATTTCACCAATTCCTGGAACTAGACAATCCATAGCAGCAACTGTCTTATTATCATCGTTTAACTTCATATAGAAAGCCTTGATTTCCTTAGGATAATCTGTAACGAATACAGGTTTCTTAAAGATTTCCTCTGTAAGGAATCTCTCATGCTCTGTCTGAAGATCAACTCCCCATGAAACCTTGTAATCGAATTTGTCATTGTGCTTTTCAAGCTCTTTAACTGCATCTGTATATGTGATTCTACCGAAGTCTGCAGATGCAACACCTTTTAGTCTCTCGATAAGTCCCTTGTCTACAAATGAATTCAAGAATTCCATCTCTTCTGGAGCATTTTCAAGTACGTAATTGATTACATACTTAAGCATGTCTTCAGCAAGTTCCATATCGTCTTCGAGATCAGCGAATGATATTTCTGGCTCAATCATCCAAAACTCTGCTGCATGACGAGTTGTATTAGAATTCTCTGCTCTAAATGTAGGTCCAAATGTATAAATATTATTGAAAGCCTGTGCGAATGTCTCGCCGTTTAGCTGTCCACTTACTGTAAGATTTGTATTCTTTCCAAAGAAGTCCTTTGAGAAATCTACCTTTCCATCCTCAGTCTTAGGGATGTCATTTAAATCAAGTGTTGTAACCTGGAACATCTCACCAGCACCCTCAGCATCAGATGATGTGATAAGTGGTGTATGTACATATACGAAATCTCTCTCCTGGAAGAATTTGTGGATTGCATAAGCAATCAAAGAACGAATTCTAAATACTGCCTGGAATGTATTAGTTCTAGCACGAAGATGTGGCATAGTACGTAAGAATTCCATAGAATGTCTCTTCTTCTGAAGAGGATAGTCTGGAGTAGAATCACCTTCTACTACTACTGACTTAGCCTGGATTTCAAATGGCTGCTTAGCATCTGGAGTCATACAAAGTGTACCTTCACAGATAATTGCAGCTCCTACGTTAAGCTTAGAAATCTCTTTGAAATTATCCATATCATCATGAATAACAATCTGTAATGTTTTGAAAAAAGTTCCATCAGAAACTACGATGAAACCGAAATTCTTAGATGCACGGACAGAACGTACCCATCCACCTACCTTAATATCTTTATCTTTGTAGTTCTCAGTCTCTTTATAGAGATCTCTAACTCTAACTAAATCCATAAAATCTTTCCTCCAAAAATTTATCTTTAATAGTTTATCTCACACAACTATGTAATTCAAGGTCAAATAAGGAAAGTTTGTGACTTTATTCATATTGAGATTTTAGAATTAAATTTATATAATATTTAGGTTGCTAAAAGCACAAGGAGGATGATATGAACAAGAAAGATATTCTTGAAATCAAACGAAGATTTACAAAGGAAGGTGCGACTTTTTCCAAGCTTGCTGGATGTTATGTAAACAGTAATAAGGAAAAGATTCTTACTTTCCGTGATACTTTTTTAAATATTACAGATGACGAGCTTTTCAAATATTTAGAGATTGCTAAAAAGGCAATGTCAGGAAAGCTTATGAATAATCTTTTAAACCTGGAGTTTTCTGCTGACGCTGAAGAAGAAGGTGGTTCTCAGAAACTTCTTATGGATTTAAGAGCTTGCAGACTTGAAGACGATGAACTTCTAAATCAGTTCTATGAAAGAGTAATCTCATCTTATGACAAGGTAGACAACTATCTAATCCTACTCTTCCACGATGCCTACGATGTTCCTATGAAAACTTCTGATAATCTTGCACTCGATGACTCAGAAGAAGTATATGAATACATCATCTGCGCTATCTGTCCTGTAGACCTTTCAAAGCAGGTACTTGGATATGACCAGAACGAAAATCGCTTCGAGGCTCTAGAAAGAGATTGGGTTGTAGGAACTTGCGAAAGTGCCTTTACATTCCCAGCCTTCTCAGAAAGAAGTACAGATTTACACCACGCTCTCGTATATACAAAGGATGTAAAGAATCCTCACACAGAACTCTGGAACGACATCCTAAATCTAAAGAGCGAATACACATCCTTCCAGAAGCGTTCAGCTTTCACAAATCTTGTAACTGAGACACTCGGTTCAGACGAAGAAGAAAACATGGACACTATGCTAGAAGTACAGAAAAATCTTTCCGATTTCATCACTCTTGAGACGGAAAAAAGAGGTGACGAAGAACCCCTAGTTGTAAGCAAGGAAGACGTATCTTCTATCCTCGAAGAATCAGGATTCGATGAAGATTCTGCAGAAATGATTTCAACAAAGTTTGATGATTTCTTCGAAGAAAATCTTCCACAGGCCGAAGAGCTTGTAGATGATAAGCTTATGAAGAATGGCGAATTAAAACTTGAAAAGAAAGAACTTCAGAAAAAAGTTGTAGAAATGACACGTGAAATGGAAGAAGCCGGTCTTAGAACTCCTGAGACAGAACTTCCACCAGTACTACTTCGTATTCCAGAAGAAAAGAAAGCCCGAATCAATACAACTTTTATTGATGGAGAAAGAGTTTTAGTAATCCCTATAGATGACATTGATACGGCTGTTATCAATGGTGAAAAGATTGATATCGACTAAATATAAAAAACCAGTTTAGTTTAATAACTAAACTGGTTTATTTTTTATTTAATAGATTTAATACTTTTTACTGCATGTTCTACAAAAGTTCTAAGCAACTCATCCTTTAGAGGTTCAATAGGTGGTTCTTCACCCGGGTGCTCTTCCTTAAATTTTCTAATCTCTTCTTTTCGTCTGGCATCTTCTTTTTCATAATCCACAGATACCTTATGAACAACAAAAAGAACTAATAAAATAACTGCTATCGTCGCAATTGGAGATGCACCATTTCCTGAACCTATATGTAAAGCCAAAGTATTCATAAAAAACTCCTAATCCTAAATTACATACTGATCGGCGCCTTCAGCCTGCCAATCCAAAAGGTCCTGCAAAGTGATATTATCTACTACATCCTTTACAGCGTCATTTATTTTTTCCCAGATACGAATAGTAACACACTGATTCTTTGCATCGCAAGAATACCCATCATCTCTAAGGCAATCCACAGTAGCAATCTTTCCTTCTGTAACCTCAAGGATTTCTCCAACAGTATATTCCTTAGGTTCTTTTGTAAGCAAGTATCCACCCTGTGCGCCTCGAACAGATCTGACCATTCCAGCCTTGCTAAGTGATGAAATAATCTGCTCCAAATATTTCTCAGATATATCCTGTCTCTTAGCTACATCCTTAAGACTTACAGGTGAGCCTGTATTATATGTGGCTAAATCAAGCATTAGTTTAGTTGCGTATCTACCTTTTGTAGAAATCTTCATTTAAATCTCCTATAAATTTATTCAGCAAATAATGCAGTTGATAAATATCTATCTCCTGAATCAGGAAGTAATACTACGATATTTTTATCTTTATTTTCTTCACGAGAAGCTAGAATTGTTGCAGCCTTTAGGGCAGCTCCAGAAGAAATACCAACTAAAACTCCTTCTGTCTTTCCAAATCTTCTTCCCTCTTCAAAGCATGTCTCATTATCAATAGTGATGATTTCATCATACACACTTGTATCCAAAACCTTTGGAATGAAACCTGCACCGATTCCCTGGATCTTATGAGGGCCCGCTGTGCCCTTTGATAGAACAGGTGAAGTAGCTGGTTCAACAGCAACAATCTTAACATCACTGTTTCTTTCTTTCAAGTATCTACCTGTTCCTGTAATAGTTCCACCAGTACCTACACCAGCTACAAATATATCGACCTTTCCATCCATCTGATCCCAGATTTCAGGTCCTGTTGTCTTATAATGTGCTGTTGCATTAGCAGGGTTATCAAACTGTCCCATGATAATAGCACCATCGATTTCATCGCGAAGTTCTTCAGCCTTCTTTATAGCACCAGTCATGCCTTTAGCGCCTTCTGTAAGTACAAGTTCTGCACCATAAGCTCTCATGAGATTACGTCTTTCAACAGACATTGTATCAGGAAGAGTTATGATAACCTTATAACCTAAAGTAGCAGCAACTGAGGCAATACCAATACCTGTATTACCAGATGTAGGCTCAATAATTGTTGCACCTTCCTTCAAAAGTCCCTTATTCTCTGCATCTTTTATCATTTCAAGAGCAATTCTATCCTTTGCAGATCCAGCCGGATTTAAGCCCTCCAGCTTAGCATAGATATTTGCTTCTGCCCCAACAGAATTTTTATAATGATCTGCCTTTAAAATAGGTGTATTTCCAATAAGTTCCGAAACTCTGTTAACTACATTTTTCATAAGTAATCTCCTTTTTTCTAGTTAAAAAATCCCTTTTAAGAGATTATATTTCGCTTATTCCTAGTTGTCAAGTAGGAATATAGGGAATTAGATTTTATAATATAAAAAAACATAGAAAAATGACCATACCTCAGACGAAGTATGGTCATTCTCTAAACACTCATTTTAGATTATTTATTGTTATCTTCTTTTTTTTCAACAAAACCTATGATTGCAAAGAAAACAATAAACAAAAGTATTAATGCAACAAGATGTACTCTACTACCTATGTAGTCAAAAATTTCTAAGACCTCAAGTACTATAATAAGAATTGCAAAAAACAATCTTATAGGCCAATTATATTTTTTCATTACTGCCCCCTTATATTTTAAATTGCCATATATGTAATTATACCAGCTCTAGCTTGTTTTTACATCTGATGTCGTACAACTTTGTACTCATTTCCGTCTCTAAAATATGGACAAGATTTATAGTTTCCAGTCACAAGACTCACATATTCATCCTCATCCAAATCGAGATCACAAATATAATCTTCTTCATCTTCATCATAGATAAAGTAAGCACAATATTCGCAAGATCCTTCAGTCATATAGACCTCCGTTTTCTAACTATTATACAAACATTCCAAGCAATCCATACCAAAGGATTGAACAGATTATAGTCGCCATTGCGATACCAATAAGTTCAGCCTTGATAGCCTTCTTAAAGTCCATCTCTAAAAGAGCTGCAACAAGTGATCCCATCCAAGCTCCTGTACCTGGAATTGGAATACCTACGAAAAGCATCAGTCCTACAAATTCAGCATTTGATACGGAACTGCTCTTCTTCATAGCTCTATTTTCAAGTTTTTCTACAAGACCTCTAAATATCTTAAACTTCTTCATCCAGCTAAAAATCTTCTTTATAAAAAGAAGGATAAAAGGAATCGGAATCAGATTTCCAACAATACACAGTGGAATAGCCTGCAGAAGTGGAACTCCTAGTAGCTTTGCAGCAAGAAGTCCACCTCTTAGCTCCAAAATAGGAATCATAGAGATAATAAATACAACTACCTGAGCAGACACATACTGACCTAAGGAGTCAGAAAAAGCCTGTACTAATGAATCCATATATTCCTACTCCTCACTCTTTTCTGCCTTTGTAGGCGGGTTCCAATCAACTCCCTGTGCAGCAAGCTGATTCTTAAGATTTGCCTCTGCATCATTTAGAACCTGAATATTAGTAATCATCGCATTTGCTTCAGGTGTTAATCTAAATGTTCTCTTTCTGATATCTTCGATTGTAGCCTGGCTGGCAGGTGTAACCTCTCCGATAGCATTGATTGCATCGATAATAGCCTGTGCATCCTTCTGGTTAGGTTCATTATCTTCAGAACCTGGTAAATCATAAATCAAAACAGGGTATCCTGCAGATACGATATTGTACAAAGATCCAGCTACATTAAGTGGTAGGTTTACACAGCCATGTGATCCTCTAATCTTGTAATATGTTCCACCGAATGATGGCTGCCATACAGCATCGTGAAGACCTTCACCACCATTGAATGGCATCCAGTAAGAAACCTTAGAATTCCATGTAGGTCCCTTTAAAGTAGCATTCTGTTTCTTACCTACTACATAGTAAGCACCAGGATGTGTCATATTCTTAGGATTATCTTTTCCTGTAACAACCTTTGACTGAAGAACTACTGCTCCATCCTTATGGACAACCATATACTGACCAGTACGATTTACTTCGATATAACTATTTCCATAATCGTTCTCACCACGAGATGCTGCAGTCTTCGCATAGATAAAGTCACGCTTTACATCTTTGCCTGCATCAATATCTTCTTTAAGCTGTGCAGCTTCCTTATCCTTATCGATTTTCCAACCATAGCTTCCACCCGGAACTGTAACTACAGCACCTGTGTAAGTTGTAAGAGTCTTTGGCTTTCCAGCTGTGTCATACTTATGAGCCATCTCAGCAACAAACTCTGCGATTGTTTCATTATTATATGAAACCTCACCCTTATCATTATTTGTCATAAAAGATGCCAAAGTATCTTTAGAAATCTTTTCAGTTGCACCACCTACTGTATAAGTGATAGAAACCTTGATTTTCTTATTTAATTCTTCAGCTGAATCTTTGAGACTAGAATTATCAGCCTTCAAAGTTGGCTGAACATAACACTTCTCAGCTTTAAGATTAACCTTTGGATCTAAAGTCATAATCTTAGAAGAAATAACCTTCTTCAAAGTATCCATGTCTACTTCTGTACCATAGACTTCCTTTTTTACCACGAATCCATCTTTTGTATAGTCGACTTTAGCATTCTCTGTCTTAACAGGTGATTCATTCTTCACATCTGAAAGATTTGAAATTCTCTCATCGAGTTTAGTGTCATCGTAATTTACAACAACCTTGCTCTCATAATGTCTTGGGGAAAAAAGTGCACCAATCCAAGCGAACTCGTTCTGCTCCTTAAGAGCTTTTTCAAATTCAGACTTACTATTTGCGACTTCCATGTCGATCTGATTAGGCTTGATCTGTTCTTTCTTATTAGTCCCTTCTATAGAAAGAGCATAGTTATCAGCCTTAGATTCGATTTTTTTCATTACAGTATCAACTGTAACGCCAGAGCTATTTACGCCATTAAGAGTACTTCTAAAGAAGAAATGGCTCTTAAAATACATAGAAACTCCAAAATAAACAACTAGAAGAACTGCAAATACAATTCCTAAAATCAATCCGATTTTCTTGTAATTTACACTCTTCTTTACTACTGCTTCTGACATAATCAAAAACCTCATCTTTAACTATTAATATTTTTTAAGCCTAAAGGGCCTTTTATATTATATGATAAACAAAAAGTATGTCAATTTAATATTGTTTCTTTTTAACCCAATGTTTATAATTATATCGTTATGGAAAAAATAATTAATAGAATAAAATTTATCTTTAAAAACGGCAGGAGATTTTTGCTTCTTCTATACATGCCTATATATATGTACTGTTTCACATCCCTCGAGCAGGCATCCGATAGAGATTTCTATCTGATTTCCTGTAAACTCGACGATATGATTCCATTCTGTGAATTCTTCGTAATTCCATATTTCCTATGGTTTTTATACATGGCCTATGGAATTACCTATATTATATTCAGGGACAAAGGTGAAGACTTCTATCGTCTTGCAACTATGCTTTCTATAGGAATGACACTTTTCATCATTATATCGTTCTTCTTCCCAAACAGAATCGATATAAGACCTACAAGCTTTGCAAGAGATAATATATTCGTACATCTGGTTAAATATCTATACACAATTGATACACCAACCAATGTACTTCCAAGTATTCACGTATTTAATTCGATAGCCGTCCACATCGGACTCTCAAGAACAGACAGATACAGAAACAATAAACCACTTACTATTTTTTCTGCAATCTTCACTGCATCTATCGTGCTATCGACAATGTTTATTAAACAGCACACAATAATCGATGCTATTGCCGGCATCCTACTTCTACTTATCCTCTATCCATTCATATATGGAAAATATGATAAGTATGTTATGAAATTCTGGCACTTCTTCGATTCAAAAAATTGTTAATGGAAAAAAATGGATGTGAAATCTTACGATTTCACATTCATTTTTATTTCTTCTAAAACTCTATCTATAGGCATTTCTCTGCCCGTCCATATCTTAAAGGATTCTGCTCCCTGATAAATCAACATCATCAGTCCATTTATAGTATCGCAACCTCTTCTTTTGGCCATCTCCAAAAATCTGGTTTCAAAAGGATTATAAATAGCATCGAAGCAAACGGTTTTTGGATTTAAAATACTACTATCATAAACCCAGGTCTTTCCAATACAATCCCCCATTCCAAGTCCCGTAGCATTTACTAAGATATCAGCATCCTTTACTTCTCTTTCTAAAACCTCTCTATCCAAAAGATTAAAAAGTTTTATATCGCATCTATCCTTTAGAGACTTTATTCTTTCCTTCGCTTCATCGAATCTCTTTCCACTTCTATTAAAAAGTACAATCTCCTTTGCACCAGAAAGTGCACATCTTACATAAATAGCCGTTCCAGCGCCGCCGCAGCCTGCGAGGACAACTTTTTTCCCGGAAAGATTTATATTTTTATCGAGAAGTGCTCTTTCAAATCCAATACCATCTGTGGAATAACCATATAGTTTTCCATCTTTTGAAAGGATTGTATTCACAGAATTTGTAAGTCTCGCCGTCTCCGAAAGTTCATCCATAAATCTAACTGCTATTGACTTATTCGGCATGGATAGATTTGCACCTATTATTCTTCCTTCCCTCATTTTATCAAGAAAAGTTTTCAGTTCTTCTATCCTGCCTTCTTCAGTCTCGGACATTCCAACATCATACGCCTCGTAATTCGCATCGATTTCCAATTCATAAAATGCCCGATTATGCATTTTCGGCGATAGTGAATGTTTAGATGGATAGGCAAAAAGTCCATATTGATTCATATAAATACCTTATAACTCTTCCAATTCTTTTAACCAAAGTGCTGAGTAAGCATCTGATGGCATTCTCCAGTCTCCTCGTGGTGATAGTGAAACTGTACCAACCTTCGGACCATCCGGAAGACAGTTTCTCTTAAACTGCTGTGCAAAGAATCTTCTATAGAAATTCTTAAGCCATTTTAGGATTGTTTCTTTGTCATATGTACCATCGAAGGCATGCATAGCAAGCTTATAAACTTTCTTAGGAGCAAATCCCATTCTCACAATATAGTATAAGAAGAAGTCATGTAGTTCATAAGGTCCTACGATATCCTCTGTCTTCTGCGCGATCTCACCGTTTTCATCAGCTGGAACAAGCTCAGGACTAACAGGTGTATCTAAAATGTCATATAAAACTTCTGCAAATTCACCCTCTGCTTCATCAGCAACGAACTGTACCAAATATCGTACTAGTGTCTTTGGAACTGAAGCATTGACGCCATACATAGACATATGATCGCCATTATATGTAGCCCATCCAAGAGCAAGCTCAGACAAATCACCAGTTCCGATTACAATTCCGCCAACCTTGTTAGCATAATCCATAAGAATCTGTGTTCTCTCTCTGGCCTGTCCATTCTCATAAGTGACATCGTGATTATTTATATCCTGTCCGATATCTTCAAAATGAACTTTCACAGCATTTACAATCGAGATTTCAAGAAGCTCTGCACCGATTTCTTTAACAAGTTTGCATGCATTGTTATAAGTTCTATCAGTAGTTCCGAAGCCTGGCATTGTTATGGCTTTGATACCACTTTTTTCCAAGCCTAAAATCTCAAATGCTCTTCTAACTACGAGGAGCGCTAATGTAGAATCGAGTCCACCAGAGATACCGATTACGACATTCTTTGCATGTATAAACTTAAGTCTTGAAGCAAGGCCTCTCGCCTGGATGTCAAAAATCTCTCGGCATCGAATTGCTCTAGACTTAGGATCATTTGGTACGAATGGAGTCTTTCTGATTTCGTATGAAAGCTCGACATCCTCTTTTTCAAGCGAAAACTCAGAAATCACAAATTCAGGATCCACTTCCATCTCAAAAGTCGAGCTTCCTCTTCTATATGAAAGAAGCGCATCGATATCGACCTCTGTAAAAATCAAGCCATTCTCTCTTAGGTGTCCCTCTTTTAGGACTCGTCCATTGGATGCGATGATATTGTGTCCGGAGAAAACCAGATCCGATGTAGACTCTCCAGCACCTGATGATGCATAGAGATATGAAGTATAAAGTCTTCCCGACTGTCCGCTCACAAGCTCTCTTCTATAATCAGATTTTCCTGCAACTTCATTTGATGCAGAAAGATTCAGAATCATTGTCGCTCCTGAAAGCGCCTGTTTTATCGATGGAGGGCATGCGACCCACAAATCCTCACAGATTTCCACACCGATTGTAAGTCCTCTTACACTTTCTGTGGAAAAAAGCTGTGCAGCTCCAATAAGTGTTCTCTGTCCTGCGATTTCAATCTCGTCCACTTCAAAGAATCCAGGAGTAAACTGTCTTCTCTCATAAAACTCATGATCATTTGGGAGGAACATTTTTGGAACGATTCCAAGAATTTCTCCTCTAGAAAATACTGCAGCGCAGTTATAAAGTTTTCCATTATATAAAACCGGAAGTCCTACGGCAAAAATTCCATCGATTGAGGCACTTTTTTCCACAATAGTCTTAAGCGCATCCTCTGCACCTTTTATAAGAGTATCCTGGAAGAACAAATCACCACAGGTATAGCCTGTGATAGCAAGTTCAGGAAATACCATTACTTTTATATGTTTTCTACCTGCTTCTTCCATAAGTCCAATAATAGATTCTGCATTTTTCTCAGTGTCAGCCAGTTTAGTTTCAAGTCCAGCGCATGCTACTCGAACAAATCCGTTCTTCATTTCTTTTCTCCATGTATTCTTGCAATATTTTTTCAATCTAATATAATTTTTTGTATGATACCAAAATTTGAACACCATATAACAAAAAGCTTGAGAGCTTATTATAAAAAGCGAATGATGTTGCCAGCAGTATACCTATGTGTCCTGCTTTTTTTGTCGTTGATATTTCCACTCGGTTCGCTTCTATTTCCGAGCAAGTTCAATGAAAAAACAGCTTCTAATTCTTCAGTTCAGAATTATTATGCCAGAGCTAATTTCAAAGACCTGTATTTCACAGGCTATACTCGTAAATTTATGGGCCAAATAGACGGTTATTATTACTATACGCTGAACGATGATAAATGTCTAATCGTTCTTCTATCTCCAAACTCTTGCGAGATGGGCCTTTCACATATTGAAAAGATAAACACAACCGGTGAGGTTATGAAGAATTCTTCTACTCTAGATACTCTTTTTACTAACCTTTCCCGTGATCTGTCCTGGAGCGAAGATGGAGTGAAGGAAACTTTCTATCCTTTCATATTCTCAGAGCCCGATTCCACAGGAATCGTCACAACCCTAATTCGAGTGTTTATCATCATATCATCTCTGGTAAGCATCGGGCTTATTGCATACTCTATGATTTGTATCGCTTTTCCAAGTATGTCTTTCCCAATCAGACGTCTTTTGATTTTCGGAAAGCCAAACGAAATCTTAGAAAATGCCGAAGAAGAACTTTCTACTCTTCCTCAGCTTGCAACTGATGATATGTTTATCACTCAGCACTACTTTATCGAGACTTCAAAGTACGGTGTCGCCATCGTCCCAATCGATAGAATCAAGTGGATTTATAAGTATTCAACTCTTCATCGCTTCCTTGGAAAGCACTTGAAGATTTCTTATACTCTTTACATCACAGCTGACAAGTCGATAAACATCCGCTGTCCTAAGAACACAATCACAGACATCGACGGAATCATCGACTACCTTTCCGAAGCCAACCACGACATCCTAATCGGCTTCAGCGAAAAGAACCGCCAGCTAGTCGAGGGCGAAGAAGACATCCCCGACTTCCTGATAAAGTTAAGAAAATTCCTTCTAACAAAAGTTTAAGCATAGCTTCAAGCAAGTTTAAATATAATAAGTGGTTTTATGCCTAAAAAAGTATCTGTTAGGCATAAAACCACTTATTTATAATTAAATATGATTTGAAACAATAATCTCTTTTTCTTCCCAAATATACGGCATTCTATACCTCACTCTATACGCCATCAATTTCATACTCTCCTCACCCGCCTTCGGATTATACAAAACATCTCCGCAGATAGGATGATTAGCGTATGCCATATGTACACGAATCTGATGAGTTCTGCCATGCTCAATCTCAATTGAAAGAAGAGTACGATTTCTAGCTTTATCGAAACGAACTACTTTTGCATGAGTAATAGCCTCCTGACCATCGGGATGAACCTCGCGAAGAAGATAATCCTCGCTAATCTTTCGAATAGGCATATCCACATCGAAATCCATTGTTACCTCACCCTCAACCCAAGCCAGATAAGTCTTCTCATAATTACCGTTTTCTCTCTCATTTGTCATGATGCTCGCAGCATCCTGATTCTTGGCAAAAAGCACTATTCCCGAAGTATCCATATCAAGTCTTCCGATTGGAAACATTCTGCCCTGGTCCAATCCCAGATGATCTGCAACCTGATTAGAAAGAGTATCGGCATAGTGACCCGGAGAAGGATGACAACAGACACCTGGCCCTTTGTTTAAAAAGATAAGATCATCATCCTCATATAAAATCTGAAGAGGCGGCATATCTTTTGGAGGCTTTGCCCAAATTGAAACACTATCACGATCTAAAAAGCCCACATCTGTAAGACGTACAGAAAGCTCATCTCCCGAATGTAAAATCGCATTCATAAAACGATACTCTGAATTTATACAAACTCCGTCCTCCCTGCGCTTCACACGGCGAATCATATTCTCTGTGCAGCGAAGAAACTTCTTCAGATATGTATGAATCGTCATGTCCTCGCCCTCAGAGCCTACAAGAACCACAACATGGCGACTACTTCCCTCAACAACAATTTTTGAATTACACTTTACTTCCATAAAACCTATCTAAATATGACTGTCTCTGACAAATCCTATATATTACTTTCCACTCTTTAAAGCCGGGCCGAGATTTCCTTCACAGAAATGTTTACGGCACAAACTAATATAGCTGTCATTTCCGCCGAGCATAATCTGCTCACCAGTCTTAACAATTCCGTGTTCGTTAAAACGAGCATTTGTTGTGGCCTTTTTTCCGCACCAGCAAATTGTCTTAGTTTCTTCGATTGTATCAGCGAGGGCAAAAAGCCACTTGCTACCTTCAAAAAGATTTAACTGAAAATCAGTGCGAAGTCCATAGCATATCACTGGAACATTTAAATCATCTACGACATGTGCAAAAAAGAAAACCTGTTCTTTCGTGCAAAACTGTGCTTCATCCACAAGAATACAATCATAAGATTTGATAGTCTCCTCTGGTAGTTCCATAAAAGACTCAAGAATCATGCCTTCTCGCTCAAGTCCATCTACACGACTCTTTACCGTCATCTTTCCATCTCTGGTATCAGCCTTTGGTTTTAGGATGATAACCTTCTGGCTTCTCTCCTCGTAATTATATGCAACCTTAAGAATATCCATTGTCTTACCGGCGCCCATAGCACCGTATCTGTAGTACAGTTTAGCCACTTTTTTCCTCCCGCCAAAAAAAAGAGCTGATCCAAAACGAATCAGTTCTTTTAATTATCTTTATTTCAAACTAACGACTTCTCCATGGGTTTGCTTCATCCGAATCTGTAGGATCCCATGAACCCATTTCAGAAGAGTTTTCGATTTTCTGGCAACCAGGTTTACCAAACGGGCCAACCTCTTTACTATCAAAAATCTCAACTGTCGTTCCTTCCGGACAATTATCACAGAGCCATTTCGCATCTGCTACACATAGTCTAACACAACCTAGTGAAGCCGGCTCACCTAATTTATTAAATTCATCGATTTCGAGAGCATCCTTCTTCTCAGCTGTATATGGAACTGAGTGGAACATAATCGGTCCATCAATTCTATATGCATACTGTCCAAAAGTATTCTCATATAAGGCATGCCACTCGTATTTCGTTGAAGTTTTAAATGTTCCTGTAGGGGTTGCATCGTTAAGTCCAACTGAACAAACCATAGCCTTAAACGGAACAGTGTAGTTTCCATTCTCATCTTTAGAATAGACATTAACAACATTTAATTTTCTATTAACTCTAACTAAATAAGGATAATCACCTGTATTAACAGTATCATCCATCTTGATGTTTGCTTCACCATTTTCCTGGGCTTCTGTCGCTAAAGTCTGGTCAATTGAAGGTGCATTTGATGCAGTTTTATTCTCTGCATTACTCGATAGCGCCCCTTTCGTCTCCGCTACCGATGTGATTGGATGTTCACCATACATATTTGTATAAATGATTGCACCGCCGGAAAAAAGAACAATCGCAGCCATCAAACTTACTATTGCGCCACGTCTTACTATTTTCTTATTTTTTCTTTTAACAAGTCTATCACGCAGAATCTGATCTACTGTAATAAGTTCCTCGTCTTCGTAACCAAATAGGTCTCTTCTGTTCTTATCCATATGCCTATTATAACTGAAAAGACGAGATATAAAAACTAAATTTCAGCTATAAATTATAAATATTTTATAATATTAAACAAATAAAAAATCACTATCAAACGATAGTGACTTTTTACGGTTTTTCTTTTTCCCTTTTGAATGGTATTTATAGACTATCACAGTGAAAAGACGCGGCCATCGCCTTTCCATTGTGCTGTCTGCATTAAAAATTTTCCTCTAGTTTTCCGATCTCTTGTCTACAAATTAACAATACACTATTTCAAGGGAAAAAATTGTTTTTTTATCAATACCTAGTGTTATGTACACATAAAAGTGCAATTTGACATATTTTTAACCCACTAGATTTTTACCTATATATTTTCTTTTTCTGTTGATGTCCGGTCAACTTTATAAGCATATTTCTCGAAACAAATCTTCCGCCGAAAATAGCTAGTTTCATACTAAGTGTAGGAATAATTCTAACCTTCTTTTTAAACATCATCTTGATTGCATATGAAACACAATCTTTGGCAGAGATTCCTTTTAGTGAAAACTCGACATTTGCCACATTATTAAATTCAGTATTAACCGGTCCTGGACACAAAACTCCAATATAAGTATTGGAATTCTTTTCCTTTAACTCTCTTGCGATTGCCTCTGTGAGACTTACTACATAAGACTTTGTCGCATAATAGGTTGCCATATAAGGTCCTGCAGGAAAAAGTCCAGCGGAAGAACCGATATTTAAAATATACCCCTCTCCTTTTTCCTCAAAAATACGAACCATATGTTTAGTCAAAATATGAAGTGTCTTCACATTCAGTTCTATCATAGAAAGCTCTTTCTCAAGGGAAGTCTCAGAAAATGGTCCGCAATCGCCGAAGCCTGCATTGTTCACAAAAATAGAAACATCCAGCTTTTCTATTTCAGAAACCAAAGACAAAATATCTTCAAGCTTTGAAAGGTCTCTTTTTAAGATGATATTATCATCTCCGAGTTCCTTCTTAAGTTCTAAAAGCCTATCTTCTCTTCTTGCGACTAAAACCAGGGCATATCCCATTTTGTAAAGCTGTCTTGCCATCTCTCTTCCTATTCCGGAAGAAGCCCCGGTGATTACTGCATATTTTTTCATAAAAACTCCATTTACTCTAGGTCATACAGACTCTTTGGCTCATCATAATAGAAGCCCTGTCCCAATTCAACAAAAGCAGAACGAACGAAATTATATTCATCTTCATTCTCAATTCCAACACAAAGCGCCTTAGATCCAATATCTTTTGTCAAAAGACTAAGCGACTTTATAAAATTCTGATTCGAAACATTATTCTCGACATCTTTCATATACTTAATATTAAGTTTAATAACCGAGAATTTCTGCTCCAATACAAGATTTAGTGAAGAAAACTCCTTACCATAATCATCAAGCCATACATCAAAGCCCTCTTTCTTCAACATACGAATTCCATCATCCAAAAATGCATGTTTCTGGAAAAAAGCATGCTCAGAAATTTCAAATCGAAGTAAATCTCTTGGAACTTCATAGCTGTCTACCAAGGCTGGAATTCTTTTTTCCGGCTCACCGTTTGCAAAATCATAGTAAGAAAGATTTAGAGAAACCGGAATTGGTTTTCCACCAACATCTATAATCTTTTTCAAATCACTAAGGACCTGTCGAATCACATATTTATCGAGTTTATCAATCAGGTTTTCTTCTTCCAAAATAGGCACATACTCACTAGGAGAAATCAAAACACCTTCATCATTTTCCCAGCGCGACAATGCTTCATAGCCAAAAATTTCATCTTTTTTAATATCATATATTGGCTGATACAAAACCTTAATCTTGTTTTCATTTATGGCATTGTTCAAGTTCTCAATGAAATAGTTCTTCTTATTTTCTTTTAAAAGCATTTCATCATCGAACCATACTATATTATTTCCATACTTTCTTTTTGTTGTCTCGCATGCAATTCTCGCTCTATCGCAGCACTCAGACATAGTTATATCTGTCTGCCATCTTGCAATACCACAATTTAAAGACATAGTTGGAATCCTATGGTAAATCTTTATCTTGTCGAAAACCTTCCTTACATTTTCCTCAGCTTCTTCTTCATAACATAAAACCGAGAAATGATCTTCTCCAAATCGGGCTACAAGCCTTGTATCAAAGTTTTCTTTCAAACAATCAGAAATATTTTTTATAAAACCATCGCCCTTATCATAGCCGTATTTTGAATTATATTCTTTCATATTCGCGATATTAAAATATAGAAATACAAACCTGTCCAAATCATTTGGACTCATAGCTACGATTTCTCTTGTCTTTGAGAAAAAAGCTCTAATAGTAAGAAGTCCTGTCATCTTATCGAGGTCTTCTTCCATAATCAACCTATTGAAAGTTTCCTTCAATTTATCATTATATTTATCACTTCTGTCATAGGCTCCACCCTCTACAGAGCCTCTGGCCTTCGTACTAGCCTGAAGACAATAAATATCTGCCTGTCTTATCATAGTCTTTAAATCCATCTCGGACTTACAATTTCCTACGATATATCCGGTAGAAAAAGTCAAATACAAATCATGCTCATCGAAGCTATTACCAATAAATTCTGCTTTTATTAAATTTAGATTTCGTATTATATCAACTTCGGTTTCTTCAGAAACAACAATCGCTATTTTCCCATCTCCTATCATATAGAGATCATCTTCTTTGTAATAGCGTTTCAGAATAGTTACGAAATCCAACATAATATCTTCGGTAAACTCTGAACCGTACATATCTTTATAAAATTCCAAAGACTCAACTCTTAGAACTGCGATTGAAGCATTTCGTCCTACATATTCTTTTGCCCTATCATAGGCTGCGGAACCATTAAATATTCCAGTCAAAGAATCATGACTCAATAAATACTCCATATCATTCATAACACGAAGTCCCCTGATTCGAATACTCATGACAAAATAAGT
The DNA here is from genome assembly GCA_024682375.1 of Lachnospiraceae bacterium. Lineage (GTDB taxonomy): Bacteria > Bacillota > Clostridia > Lachnospirales > Lachnospiraceae > Lachnocurva. Next base: position 57,942 of record JAIKZI010000013.1, read on the forward strand.
CATAACAATACTCGCAAAATAAAACTCCACGCCATGAATATTGTCGCCTCTAAAAACCGAATAAGGTTTTACAATCCTTGAAAGAATCAAAAAGAGCACAGTCCAAAAAGTCGTAAAACTTATATTTCTCCAAGGCTTATCCAAAATAAAAATTGGATTGATAAGAAGATACATAAGAAATGTAAGCGCCTGATGATTCGTATCGAGGAGAGTTCCCATCATTATCGTATGAAAAAAAACAACCCCGGATGCCAGATACAACATATTTGTTGAATCTTCATAATCATCCGGAAGTAAAAAATGCTTTATAAAAGCAAGCATTATATACAAAAGAACCAGGGTCAATGTAGTCCAATTACTAAGCCTTCCGCTTAATATAGATTGGAATGCAAAATTCATAACACTGATTGGAATTCCAATCGCAAGAAGTAAATCAAAAGAATTAAAATTCTTCCTTTGTATTATTTCCTTATATTCAGCATAATCCTTAAATAAAAGAATATCTAAAATCCCTTTAAACATGCTTCCCCCATCAATATTTTTTTGCGATATCTAATGCAACATCAGGATAATTGGTAATAATTGCATTTACCTTTGCCTTCGCACACATCTTCATATATTCTTTTTCATTTACTGTCCAAACATTTACATCGAGGCCATTCTTCTTTGCCTCTTCCATATAGCCAGGATACTGAATATTGTAAAGGGCAGGATGAAGTGCATCACAATTTGTTTTTTCCTTGGCATAAGATGCGATATCAATAATACCATCAGCATATAAAAGTCCAGTCTTTACTGTACTATCAAGTTCCTTCATCTTCTTCACTGTGTAATGATTAAATGAAGAATATAAAACTCTATCTTCAAGTCCCATCTCACGGGTTAAATCGAGACACATCTTTTCTATACCTTCATAGAAAAAAACTCCAGATTTAATTTCTACATTGATTGTGAGATTTGAAGGCTTTAAAAGTTCATAAACCTCTTTCAGAGTAGGAATCTTTACCTTACCAAACTTCTTCTTTCCAGCATTGAAGTTCATATCGAGAAGTTCTTCGTAAGTATAATCCTTTACAAATCCTTCTCTATCAGTAACTCTATTTATCTTTTCATCGTGAGTTACAACTAAAACATTATCTTTTGTAAGCTGAACATCCAATTCTACGCCATCAGCGCCGAGTTCTGCCGCTTTTTCAAAAGCAAGCAAGGAATTCTCAGGTGCATATGCACTAGCACCTCTATGGGCCCAAATAAGGCTTCTCGTACCATCTTCTTTTTTCTTAGAAAACAAATCGAACATATTATTTCTCCCTTACTAATTTATAATAAGCAAGTATTCCGCTCACAGTCTTCGAATCCTGAATGGTTCCATCGAAAATCAAATCAATCAAATCATCTAAATCGCAGGCTATAATATCAATACTCTCTGCATCATCCAACATCTGCTCTTTTCTATCATGAAGGCCTCTCGAAAGATAAACCTCAATAAATTCATCGCAAAAAGCAACTGTTGTTTTTAAGGATAAAAGGTGTTTCATTTCATTCGGAATGAATCCCGTTTCCTCTTCCAATTCTCTATTCGCTGTCACGCAAGGATCCTCGTCTACAGAATCTCTGGCACCAGCCGGAATCTCAAGTGTATATCTATTGAGTGCAGGTCTATACTGTCTGACCATAAGAAGTTTTCCATCATCTCTTACAGCGACAATCGCAGCTGCACCCTTTCTATGTGACACCATGTCCCAATAGTGAATCTCACCATTTGGAAGGCGAATCGCATCTTTGTATAAATCAACAATAGCTCCTGCAGACACAAGTTCTCTTCCAACTCTTTCTACATGAGCTTCATCTAAATCGCCTTTTAAATTCACATCGCATAAGTCTTTAATTTTTCTATATCCACCCACTATTTTTACCACCTTTTTATATATTTTCAAACATAAAAATTGTATAACAAAAAAGACCGCCGGTAAATACCGACGGTCTTAAAAAACTATTTTGCATATTCTACGGCTCGAGATTCACGGATAACATTTACCTTGATCTGGCCAGGATATTTAAGTTCAGACTCAATTCTATTTGCAATGTCTCTTGCAAGAAGAACCATTCCTGAATCATCAATCTGATCAGGAGTAACCATGATTCTAACTTCACGTCCAGCCTGGATAGCATATGCCTTTTCAACGCCCTTGAAATCATTTGTGATTTCTTCAAGCTGCTGAAGTCTCTGTGTATATGCTTCCATTGTCTCACGTCTAGCACCAGGACGAGCTGCACTAATAGTATCAGCAGCCTGTACAAGACAAGCAATAATAGATTCAGCAGGAACATCTCCATGATGTGAAGCAACAGAGTTGATTACGATATCATTCTCTTTGTACTTACGGCAGATTTCAACACCGAGCTGTACATGAGACCCCTCTCTCTCGTGATCAACTGCCTTACCAATATCATGTAACAAACCAGCACGCTTAGCAAGTTTGACATCCTCGCCAACCTCTGCAGCAAGAAGTCCTGAAAGCTCAGCCACTTCAATGGAATGCTTAAGAGCATTCTGACCGTAGCTAGTTCTAAACTTCATTCTACCAAGGATTCTAACGAGATTAGAATCTAATCCATGGATACCAACTTCAAGAGCAGCCTCTTCACCAGCTTCCTTGATGTCCTCATCCACTTCTCTCTTCGCTGCGTTTACCATCTCCTCGATTCTAGCTGGATGAATACGTCCATCTACAATCAACTTCTCGAGTGCAACACGAGCGATTTCTCTTCTAACAGGATCAAACGCTGAAAGTACAACAGCATCAGGTGTATCATCAATAATAAGTTCTACACCAGTCATCGTTTCAAGTGTTCTAATATTACGTCCTTCACGACCGATGATTCTACCCTTCATCTCATCACTCGGAAGCTGTACAACAGTGATTGTACTCTCTGCCACGTGATCAGCAGCACACTTCTGAATAGCTGCTACAACAATATCTTTTGCTTTCTTATTAGCATCATCTTTTGCTTCAGCCAAAGTCTCCTTCACGAGCTTCGCAGCATCAATCTTTACATCATTCTCAATTGCTCCAAGAAGAAGCTTCTTAGCCTGGTCCTTTGTCAAACCTGAGATTCTCTCGAGCTCCTGTACACGTAAATCGTTGAGTTTATCGATTTCAGCCTCTTTTCTTCTAATCTCATCCTCTTTACGATTGAGATTTCTTTCTCTATGATCACAAGCATCAATCTTACGATCAAGAGTCTCCTCTTTCTGCTGAATTCTGCGCTCATTCTTAGATACTTCTGAACGGCGTTCTGAAATCTCTTTATCGAGATCATTCTTCACCCTCAGATTCTCTTCCTTTGCTTCTAGTAAGGCTTCCCTCTTCTTTGACTCGGCTTCCTTTACCGCTTCATCGATTATTTCACGAGCCTTCTCTTCCGCACCACCTACTTTTCTCTCGCCAACCTTTTTATGATAAGAATTTGCTAAAGCAAAAGTTAGAGGAACGGCAACTACAACTGTTACAACAACTGCAATAATGCAAACAATACTTGTTGACACAGGAGCACCTCCTTTTATTTAATTTTCATTGTTCTATATAGTTTCTTATTGTAAATTATTAATTTAATATTTCTTCTAATACTTACAACAGATTTAATTTTAGTGGAAATATGCGCTAAAGTCAAGATTTCTAAGCCCTCAGACCACTACATTTAGTATTAAAAGTCTATAAAAATTTCATAACATCCGAACTACTAAAACCCTTCCCCAGAAGAAAACGATACTGTTTTGCCTTCTCCTTCTCATCGGCTTCTTCCTTCACATAGTGCCTCTTTCTAAGCCAATTCATAATAAGCTCATCAGAAGATGCCGTATGCTCTTCGTCAAGAGCAATCTCAATCAAGCTATCACTAATCCCCTTCTTCTTTAAATCCATCACAAGGATTCTCTCACTCTTCGCATTCTGATGAATCCTGACATAATTCCTTGCCATTCTTTCATCATCTAAATATTTAAACTTCTTCACATAAGAAATAGCTTCCAAAATAGCTTCCTCTGGATAACCATTTCTTTTAAGTTTCGTCCGTAATTCATGCTCACTCCTATCCTGATCTAGGAGCAAATGCATAGCTCTAGACTTCGCCCTCGGAATGAAGATTTCCCTCAAGAGTTTCTCATACTCTTCTTCGCTTAAATCATATCCCTCTTCCAGGTTATATCTATAAGCCTCTCTCTTATAAAGAGTGAAGCCTGTCCCATTGTCGAGACAGACTTCTACCTTCTTCTTCGAATTACGAACAGATTTTACCTCTGTTACTATCATTTATTTCTCAGCCTTCTCTGCTTTCACAGCCTTAGCATCTTCTGCATCTTTCGCAGTTTCTACTTCAATCTCACCACCCAAATCGTATCTTTCACGAATCTGGTTTTCAACTTCCTGCATAATCTCAGGATGTGATTCAAGATAAGTCTTCGCATTCTCTCTACCCTGACCAATCTTATCACCATTATAGGCATACCATGCACCAGACTTATTAATAATATCTGCATCAGCAGCCAAATCAAGAATATCTCCCGATCTAGAAATACCCTTTCCGAACATAATATCAAACTCAGCAGTCTTAAATGGAGGCGCAATCTTATTCTTAACGACCTTCACTCTAGTACGGTTACCAATAACTTCTCCGCTCTGCTTCAAAGATTCGATACGACGAACATCAAGACGAACTGATGAATAGAATTTAAGCGCACGACCACCTGTCGTTGTCTCTGGATTTCCGAACATAATACCAACCTTCTCACGAAGCTGGTTGATAAAGATAACAATACAATGTGTCTTAGATACTACAGCTGTAAGCTTTCTAAGAGCCTGAGACATAAGTCTGGCCTGAAGTCCTACATGAGAATCGCCCATATCACCATCAATCTCGGCCTTAGGAACTAAGGCTGCAACTGAATCGACGATAACAATATCTACAGCGCCTGATCTAACCATCATCTCTGTAATCTCAAGAGCCTGCTCACCAGAATCTGGCTGTGAAATATAAAGGTTATCAATATCAACCCCAATATTCTTAGCATAAACTGGATCAAGTGCATGCTCTGCATCGATGAAACCAGCAATACCGCCTCTCTTCTGAACCTCAGCAACACAATGAAGCGCTACTGTTGTCTTACCAGAAGATTCTGGTCCATATACTTCAATAATACGTCCCTTTGGAAGTCCACCCTGACCTAAAGCTATATCCAAACTAATAGAACCAGTAGGAACTGTCTCAACCTGCATTCCCTCAGTTTCCTCACCGAGTTTCATAACAGATCCTCTACCATACTGCTTCTCAATCTGTGCAATCGCTGCATCAAGCGCTTTCAATCTATCATCTTTAGTTGCTGCCATAATATCCTCCCATTCGAACGCGTGTTCGTATCTTGAAATTATAATAGTCTATTTCTACTACACTGTCAACAAAAACATCGAACATTTTTTCGATTATTTTCAATTCCTTCTAAATTGTAATCAAGTGATATTCCAATATCAATGAACTCGCTCTAAACTATTATAAATTTCTCCTACTCAAATTTTAATACTTATAAATCGTATTTCTCATCTTTCTAAAATTTATTTTACAGATTGACCTGTACTAAAAAAAGGACTCCCAAGAGGAAATTTAATCATAAAATAAAACTAGCCTCTATCTAATAAAAGGATTATGTTAGTCGATTTTCGATGGTAATTAGTAAGTTTGTATTTTTGTTCGCTGTGCATCTCGTCGATGCATCGCCTACCTGAAAACTCGCGGCGTTTCTTCCTATGAAGAAGTAGAAACGCCGCTCAAACATCTTCAGGCAGGCGAGCTCTCAAAAATACAAACAAACTAATTACACATCTTAAATCTAAATCACATAACCCTTTTATAGATAGAGGCTAGTTACATATTATGATTAACTTAATTTCTTCCGAATTCTTCGAGAATGAGGCCTTTGTTTCGATCTTCTGTCATCTTGATACTCCACTCGTTAGCCCAGAGAAGAAGAGGTCTATCTCTCATATCTTTAACCTTCTTCATATCTGATGTTCCCTGGATTTGGTTCATATCGAGATCTGTGTTTCCGACCCAGCGGATGTATTCATATGGAAGATTCTCCATAAGAATATCTACGTTGTACTCGGACTTCAATCTGAATTTAAGAACATCAAACTGAAGTACACCTACTACACCTACGATTACTTCTTCAAGACCAGTATTGTACTCCTGGAAAATCTGAATTGCACCTTCCTGCGCAATCTGCATAATTCCCTTTGTAAACTGCTTTCTCTTCATAGTATCGACCTGACGGATTCTCGCGAAATGCTCAGGAGCAAAAGTTGGAATTCCATCAAACTGGAATGGATTCTTAGCAGTTGTAATAGTATCTCCAATTGAGTAAATGCCCGGATCAAAAATACCGATGATATCTCCAGCGTAAGCCTCAGAAATCATATGTCTACTATCGGCCATCATAGTCTGTGGCTGAGATAGACGGACATTTTTTCCACCCTGAACATGAAGAGCTTCCATACCTGCATCGAAATGTCCGGAGCAAATTCTCATAAATGCGATTCTATCACGATGATTCTTGTTCATGTTTGCCTGAATTTTAAAGACAAAAGCAGAAAAATCATCTGAGAATGGATCGATATCTCCCTGGTCTGAATGACGAGGAAGCGGAGTTGATGTCATCTTTAAGAAGTGCTTCAAGAATGTCTCAACGCCGAAGTTTGTAAGGGCTGATCCGAAGAATACAGGTGTCTGCTCACCGCGCTTCACCATCTCCATGTCAAGAGGAAGTGCTGCTCCATCAAGAAGCTCAATCTCCTCGTCGAGTGTTGATAACATGTCTTCGCCGATTTTTTCCCTTAAATCTTCATCTGTGATAGAAATCTCCTCTTCGATTCCTTCCTTAGTTCCCTTCTTTGTGTCGGAAAAAAGAAGTACATCCTTAGATTTTCTATCGTATACACCCTTAAACTGTTTTCCTGAACCGATAGGCCAGTTGATTGGACATGTTGCGATTCCAAGTTCCTTTTCAATATCATCCATAAGTTCGAAAGTATCCATCGCATCACGGTCCATCTTGTTGATGAATGTGAAGATAGGAATGTGACGCATAACACAAACTTTGAAAAGCTTTCTAGTCTGTGGCTCGACACCCTTCGCACCATCGATAACCATTACTGCAGAATCAGCAGCCATAAGAGTTCTATATGTATCCTCTGAGAAATCCTGATGTCCAGGAGTATCTAGAAGATTTATACACATTCCACCATAATTAAACTGAAGAACTGAAGATGTGACAGAAATACCTCTCTGCTTTTCGATTTCCATCCAGTCAGAAACGGCGTGCTTAGAAGTAGCCTTTCCCTTTACTGAACCAGCTTCATTAATCTGTCCACCGTAAAGCAAAAATTTCTCAGTAAGTGTTGTCTTTCCGGCATCCGGATGAGAAATAATCGCAAATGTTCTTCTTTTTTCAATTTCTTTTCTAACAACAGACGACTTCAAAATATCCTCCAAGTATTACTTTAATGCACCGCTTTCATCTATCTTTGTGACCTGCGGCATTCTTTTTATTGCTTTATATATAGAAGAAAGATCCTGTGTCTGGCATGTGCCCATTACAAGTTTCTTTCCAACATGCGAAATATAATAGTAAAAGCCCTTTCCAGTTGTGCAGAAACCATTTCCACTTCTGCTTCCACCCGCACCAGCTGCAGACGAAAAATAACTAGCCTGGCTTTCATAAAACTTCGTACAATTTTCTTCCGTATCAAATTCTAAATATTGCATTGAAAGGGAATTGGTTGAATCCTTGCTTCCGGCAACCTTCCACGCAGTGATTCCCATTGAATTCCATTCAGCTGGAATTACCGTTTCATTTCCACTTCTATCTCTTTCTACTATCGCCATATTATTACCCTGCATCGACTGCGCAAAAGTTCTAAATGTAAGCTTTGACCACGGCAAAACACAACTTGAAAGTGATAGAGAAACGCAAATAAGTAATGAAACTACGGCTAATTTTTTAGATATCCCCTTTGAATTCTTCATCATATTTTTACCCCTCGCAAAAAATACAATCAATATTTTATAATATTTTAAATCATATTTTGGCAGAAAAAAAGCCTCTGCTTTAGCAGAGGCCTTAAATTTCTTACTTGAACTTGCGCTTACGTGCAGCTTCAGACTTCTTCTTACGCTTAACAGAAGGCTTTTCATAATGCTCTCTCTTGCGAATTTCCTGCTGAATGCCTGCCTTAGCACAGCTTCTCTTGAATCTGCGTAACGCACTGTCCAGAGATTCATTCTCTTTAACTATAACAGTTGCCATATGCTCTAACTAAACCTCCCTCCGGTTGCGTATTGTGCTGATTCAATGACCGAAAATTTCATTGCACTAGAAATGATTATATCACAAATCTTTGATACGTCAAATTATTTTTTCATTTTTCCCTTTATATTTAAACTCAAAATATCATTTATCATATTCATCCAAAAAATGGTGTTTAACACCATTTTCTTTATAAGCAATTACTGTCGCCAAATTTACATTCTCCACGCTCTTAAAAATATTTGCTTCTACATAAGGATTCGTCTGTTTTAATTGCTTTATTAAATTTCGAACTTCCATACGTTTAGAATCTGATGAGCCGTCATCTGCTATAGTAGAGCAGGTCTCGGTAAAATGGCATGCGCACTGCAAAAACTTAAGGTTATGATAATCTCTCCAAGCTATGATGTCATCCTGTCGAATGAGATACATCGGACGAATAAGCTCCATTCCTTCAAAATTCGTCGAATGAAGTTTTGGCATCATAGTCTGAACCTGCCCGCCATAAAGCATCCCCATAAGAATGGTCTCAATAACATCATCATAATGGTGCCCAAGCGCAATTTTATTGCAGCCCAACTCCTTCGCCTTTGCATAGAGATGACCTCTTCTCATTCTGGCACATAGATAACATGGATTCTTTTCTACAGTATCTACAGCATCGAAGATATCACTCTCATAAAAAACTACAGGAATTCCCATAAGCTTGGCATTATCCTCGATTAGCTTTCTGTTCACTTCAATATAACCAGGATCCATAACTAAAAAAGTCAAATCGAACTTCACCTGTCTATGCTTCTGAATCTCCTGGAAGAGCTTTGCCATAAGCATAGAATCTTTTCCACCCGAAATACAGACGCAAATATGATCTCCATCCTGTATAAGCTGATACTGTTTACAAGCTTTTGCGAATGGGGAAAAAAGAGTCTTGTGAAACTTCTTTCGAATGCTTGTTTCTATTTTTTCCCTTCTAGAAAGTAATTCTTCTTCACTCATTTCCATAAAAATATTACTCCAAAAAAATCCTCTCCCCACCATGAGGTAAGGAGAGGATCTAACTTACTTTGTAATTAACCGATCTGCTCGATTAGTGTTTCCTTAGCTTTTGCAAGTGCTGCATCGATTCCTGATGCATCCTTACCACCGGCCTGAGCCATGTTTGGACGACCACCGCCGCCACCACCGATTAGAGCAGCTGAAGCTTTGATGATGTTTCCTGCGTGAGCACCCTTCTTTACAGCGTCATCACAAGCCATAACAACAAGGCTAGCCTTGCCGTCTTTAGATGATGCAAGAACAATTACACCAGAGCCAATCTTCTCTTTAAGTGAATCTCCGAGGTTACGAAGTTCGCCCATCTCTGTATCATCGATAGAAGCTGAAAGGAATTTGATTCCGTTTACATCTTCAATCTTGTCCATTACATCGCCGAGAGAATCGTTAGCAGCCTTCTGTTTGAGTGATTCGTTCTCAGACTTAAGCTCTTTGATTTCCTTGTTAAGAGATTCAATCTTTGTCTCGATCTCATCTGGATTAGTCTTAAGTAAAGCAGCTGCAGCTCTAAGCTTCTCTTCAATCTCATTGAAGTAATTAAAGAGTGCTTTTGATGTGATAGCTTCGATACGACGAACACCTGATGAAATACCGCTTTCAGATACAATCTTGAATGCCTTTAAATCACCAGTATTCTTTACATGTGTACCACCACAAAGCTCTGTTGAGTAGTCTCCCATACGAACAACACGTACAGAATCGCCATACTTTTCTCCGAAGAGAGCCATAGCTCCACTCTTCTTAGCTTCTTCAAGTGTCATGATGTCTGTTACAACATCGATGTTTGCGTTAATTGCTTCATTAACTTTATCTTCTACAGCTTTTATTTCTTCTTTTGTCATAGCTGAGAAGTGTGTGAAGTCAAAACGAAGTCTGTCTTCTGTTACGTCTGAACCAGACTGCTGAACATGATCTCCGAGGACACTACGAAGAGCTCCCTGAAGAAGATGTGTTGCACTGTGGTTACATGCGATGAGAGCACGTCTCTCTGCATCAACTGTAAGTGTAACCTTGTCAGTAACCTTCATCTGACCATTTGTCATAACACCGACATGACCAATCTTACCACCAGCAAGGTTAATAGTAGTCTCTACTCTAAACTCGCCTTCTTTAGATGTGATCACACCGCTATCACCATTCTGTCCACCCATTGTTGCATAGAATGGTGTCTTCTCTACGATTACAGTTCCTCTCTCACCATCTGTAAGTCCATCTACGATTTCATTTTCTGTAGTAAGAACTGTGATTGTAGACTCGTCTGTAAGACGATCATAACCTACGAATTCAGATGTGATAGCAGGATTGATTTCCTGGTAAACTGTTGCATCAGTTCCCATGTAGTTAGTTTCTTTACGAGCTGCACGAGCCTTGTTTCTCTGCTCTTCCATGCACTTCTCGAAACCTTCTTCATCATATGTGAAACCTTTTTCCTCGATAATCTCTGCTGTAAGATCGATTGGGAATCCGTATGTATCATAAAGCTTGAACGCATCTTCGCCAGAGATTACTGACTTGCCTTCAGCCTTTGCCTTGTCTTCCATTTCAGATAGAATCTGAAGACCCTGATCGATAGTCTTTGCAAATCTATCCTCTTCTTCAGAAAGAACCTTCTTAATAAATACTCTCTTCTCCTCAAGTTCTGGATAACCAGCCTTTGAGCAGTCGATTACTGTATCAGTAAGTGTATTTAGGAATGTTCCTTCGATTCCAAGCATTCTTCCGTGACGAGCAGCACGTCTGATAAGACGACGAAGAACATATCCTCTACCTTCGTTTGAAGGAAGGATTCCGTCAGAAATCATGAATGTAGCTGATCTGATATGGTCAGTAATAAGACGGATTGAACAGTCATCACTTTCATTTTCCTTGTATGTCTTCTTTGCGTACTCGCAAACCTTTGAACGGATAGCAACCATAGTATCGATATCGAATACAGACTCAACATCCTGCATTACAACTGCAAGTCTCTCAAGTCCCATTCCTGTATCGATGTTCTTCTGAGAAAGCTCAGTATAGCCACCGTGTCCGTCACCTTCGAACTGTGTGAATACGTTGTTCCAGATTTCCATGAATCTGTCACCTTCACCACCCATTACATCATCAGGGCCAGTTCCGTATTTTTCTCCACGATCATAATAGATTTCAGTACAAGGACCACAAGGACCAGCACCATGCTCCCAGAAGTTATCTGAAGCACCTGTCTCATCTCTTCCGATTCTCATGATTCTATCAGCTGGAACTCCTACTTCCTCATTCCAGATCTTGAAAGCTTCATCATCATCGATATAGATTGTTGGATACAATCTTTCAGGATCGAGTTTGATTACCTCTGTCAAAAATTCCCATGACCAGTGAATAGCTTCTGTCTTAAAGTAATCACCGAATGAGAAGTTACCAAGCATTTCGAAGAATGTAAGATGTCTCTCTGTCTTACCTACATTTTCGATATCACCAGTTCTAACACATTTCTGACAAGTAGTTACTCTACGTCTAGGTGGAATCTCCTGTCCTGTGAAATATGGCTTAAGTGGTGCCATACCCGCATTAATTAGAAGCAAACTGTTATCGTTATGTGGAACGAGTGAGAAGCTCTTCATTGCGAGATGACCCTTCTTCTCTGAGAAGAAGTCCAAATACATCTTTCTTAATTCATTAACACCGTACTGCATTATCTATTATGTCGACCTTTCCTTTATTTTTCTGATGTTTCAGATGTTTCTGAAACTGAGGCTGTTGCCTTCTTTGCGTCCGAAGACTTTCTCCAAGCAACGCCGAGTTTAACTGCGATTGTTACGCAGATAATACTTACTACAAAAATAATTAAATAAGTTACAAAACTGTTAAAAAATGCTACCATAATTGGCCTCCTGTCTAAAAATCTAAAAAACGTTCAGACAAAAAAATATTATAAAATATGTTGCAACTCGGTTCAAGACCGGCTTTACCAAATTAACAGTTTCTCATGCGATTGATAATTTCGTTCGCCTTTGCATATATCTCTTCAGGAGAATACATGAGATTAAACTGACCATCGCGGTAAAGAATCTGACCATTTACCATAGTCATCTTCACGTTGTCCTTACTTCCAGCATAAACTAGATTCTTTACAATATTATTTTCTGGCTGCATGTTAGGCTTATGCATATCAATCATAATGATATCAGCCTTTTTTCCTGCCTCTATCGTATCACAATCATTTAGATTCATACAATGAGCACCTTCTGAAACCGCTGAATATAAAACTTCACTCGCATCAACCACAGATGCATCCATATGCTTCACCTTTGCAAGTGTTGCAGTCAAATACATTTCTCGGAAAAAATCAAGCGCGTTGTTTGATGCCGCCCCATCAGTTCCGATAGCAAGTGGAATCTTTTCATCGAGGAATCTCTTCACATCGCAAATTCCAGATGCAAGCTTCACATTTGAACAAGGATTTGTAACCGCATAGAGATTACGTTTCTTCATAATCTCATAGTCCTTATCCTTCATCCATACGCAGTGATATCCGCCACCGCCGTACTCATACATTCCAAGACTATCCATAAGTTCAGTAGGAGTCTTGCCCCATCTCTCGATACATTCATCAACTTCCGATTTTGTTTCGGCATTGTGAAGGAACACTGGAGACTTGAATTTTTCAGCAAGTCTGGCAACGCCTTCCATTCTCTCCATCGAAGTTGTGTACTCCGCATGATATCCAACGATGAAAGATACGAGATCAGAATCCATTGAATTAACAATATTATAATTCTCTTCCAAATCCTCGATTGTACTTCCAAAATTGTTAAACCCAGAAGTCTGTACTGTTCTAAATCCAGCATCTACAGAAGCTTTCGCATTCATAGGTGGGAAAAAATACATATCGAAGTTTGAAGTGATTCCAGATGTCAAATACTCCATGATTCCGAGGAAATCAAGCCAGTAAATATCATCCGGTGTAAGTTTATCTTCTCGAGGAAATACCTGCTTATAAAGCCAATCAGAAAGTGGCATGTCATCAGCAAGTGAACGAAGAAAAGTCATCGCTGTATGAGTGTGCGCATCCTTAAATCCAGGCATCAATAGATTTCTCTTGCAATCGATTACTTCATCCCAGACCAACATCTCATTTTCTGAAAGCGCCTTCTTAGCTTCCTCTTTAGTTCCAGAAAAAGCAATTCTGTCATCTTTCGTCCAAAGTTCTCCTTCAACAATCTTGAAAGAGTGTCCTTCACCCGGCATAAGCAATCTAGCATTATTAAATCTAATATTCATAGGCATCCTTTCTCATTTCAAACCATTATTATATGAATTATACTACATCACTGGAAAAAAATCCCCCCACAATGCTATTATATTATAGGTAGATTTTAAATTAGACGTTTTTAGAGAGAATGAAGGACAAATGTATAGAGACTATTACGACCATTTCAAACAGAGCTTACGACTAGATTATAAGTACATAATTTTTACCCTGGCATCTATTGCCATAGGAGGAATCACAGGAGTTTGCGGTGCCTACTTTGCAATTCTTATAAAGTATGCCGCTGAAACCAGAGCACATCATCCATGGTTAATTTTCTTCATGCCAATCGGCGCTGTAGTCATCTACTACTTTTATAATTTCACTACCGGAAAGAAAAAAGCAGACACAAATACTGTCATAAAAGCTTCCGAGAACAAAGGTCCCGTTCCAAAGAGAATGGCTTTCCAGATTTTTTTCTCAACTATATTTTCACATTTATTAGGAGGTTCAGTCGGTCGAGAAGGTGCAGCACTTCAGCTCGGCGGCTCCATCGGATATAACACAGGAAAGCTTCTTCGAGTTCGCGATGAGAACTTAGGCATCATGGTAATGTCAGGTATGGCCGGTGCTTTCTCCGCACTCCTAGGCGTTCCACTTACAGCAGCGATCCTCGCAATTGAGATTTCTTCAGTTGGAATGATTCACTACAAGGCTTTGGTTCCAGTTGTTTTTTCCTCAATAACAGCAAAATATATTGCAACACTTATAGGCGCTCCAACAGTAAATTTCGGTCGCGTTTCCGTGCCAGACACTACTATAACTAATTTGTTGAAGATTTCTTTGCTCGGAATCATCCTCGGTATGATTGCCTTCCTATTCATCTTCGCAATAAGCTATACAAACAAGCTCTATTCAAAGATTTTCAAGAAGCCTTATATAAGAGCTTTTGTCGGAGGCTGCATCGTTCTAGTTCTAACTCTTTTGGTCGGCTCCCAGGACTACAACGGTTCCAGTTCAGATCTAATCGGGCTAGCTATCTCAGGCGATACAAGAAGTTATTCTTTTATTCTTAAGATTGTTTTCACAGCCCTTTCACTCGCCGCCGGCTTCAAAGGCGGAGCTATCGTTCCATCTTTTGTAATCGGTTCAACAGCAGGTTGTGTCCTCGGCAATCTCCTCGGCATCGACCCAGGATTCGCCGCTTCCCTCGGAATCGGCGCTGTCTTCTGTGGCGTAACAAACTGCCCGATGGCCGCTCTTCTCTTCTGCTTCGAACTCTTCGGCATGGACGGCATCCCATTCTACCTGCTCGCCATCTCGATTTCGTTTGTATTCAGTTATGAAAAGAGCTTCTACTCGGCGCAAGAGTACAACATCAACTAACCCCAAAAGTGGTTTTAGCGTAGAGGTAAAAAACACCCTCCTCGAATTCAACAAAAGAATTCTCGAAGGGTGTTTTTTACTGGGTGCTGCGAGAAATTTACGGATACTTCCTTCTCCTAACTTGCTTTCGTCCGTAGGGGTAAAAAACGCCCTCCTCGAATTCAATAAAAGAATTCTCGAAGGGTGTTTTTTACTGGGTGCTGCGATAAATTTACGGATACTCCCCTACTCCTAACTTGCTTTCGTCCGTATTTTAGTCCTGTTCATCGAGAACGATACGGATCCCTCCCTTCTCCCAACTTGCTTTCGTCTGTATTTTAGTCCTGTTCCTCGAGAACGATACGGATCCCTCCCTACTCCCAACTTGCTTTCGTCCGTAATTTAGTTCTGTTCCTCGAGAACGATACGGATACCTTCCTACTCCCAACTTGCTTTCGTCCGTAATTCTTTAAGCAAGTTGCCGCAGAATACAGATACCTAAGTGTATTTTCTTGCCCTTCGTCCGTAGAGGTAAAAAACACCATCCTCGAATTCGATAAAAGAATTCTCGAAGGGTGTTTTTTACTGGGTGCTGCGATAAATTTACGGATACCTTCCTACTCCTAACTTGCTTTCGTCCGTAATTCTTTAAGCAAGTTGCCGCAAGATACAGATACCTAGGTGTATTTTCTTGTCCTTCGTCCGTAGAAGTAAAAAACGCCCTCCTCGAATTCGATAAAAGAATTCTCGAAGGGTGTTTTTTACTGGGTGCTGCGATAAATTTACGGATACCTTCCTACTCCTAACTTGCTTTCGTCCGTAAATTGGTCCTGTTCCTCGAGAACGATACGGATTCCTCCTCACTCCTAACTTGCTTTCGTCCGTAATTCTTTAAGCAAGTTGCCGCAGGATACAGATACCAAAGTACATTTTCTTGTCCTTCGTCCGTAATTTAGTCCTGCTCCTCGAGAACGATACGGATACCTCCCTACCCCCAACTTGCTTTCGTCCGTAAATTGGTCCTGTTCCTCGAGAACGATACGGATACCTTCACACTCCTAACTTGCTTTCGTCCGTATTTTGGTCCTGCTCCTCGAGAACGATACGGATACCTCCCTACCCCCAACTTGCTTTCGTCCGTAAATTGGTCCTGTTCCTCGAGAACGATACGGATTCCTCCCTACTCCCAACTTGCTTTCGTCCGTAATTTAGTCCTGCTCCTCGAGAACGATACGGATACCTTCCTACTCCTAACTTGCTTTCGTCCGTATTTTAGCCCTGTTCCTCGAGAACGATACGGATTCCTCCCTACTCCTAACTTGCTTTCGTCCGTAATTCTTTAAGCAAGTTGCCGCAAGATACAGATACCTAGGTGTATTTTCTTGTCCTTCGTCCGTAAAAGTAAAAAACGCCCTCCTCGAATTCAATAAAAGAATTCTCGAAGGGTGTTTTTTACTGGGTGTTGCGAGAAATTTACGGATACTTCCCTCTTCCAACTTGCTTTCGTCCGTAATTTAGCCCTATTCCTCGAGAACGATACGGATTCCTCCCCCAAACTTGTTCTATTATACTTTACATCTCCACCTCGCAATCAACCATAGCCTCGAACTGTGCTAGGTCGGCTTTTGTGTATTTTGAAGTTTTCAAGCCTGCGTATTTATCGCAGAGTTCATTGCCATCGACTGAGGTATGGCCTGGGACGTGAGTGAAGACAACTTCTATAAAAGGTTTGATTTCTGAGTTGTAAAAATCACGATACTTCTGAGTCATAGTATTCTTAGCCTGCCAAGCTCCTGTGCACCAGTGTTCTACACCTTCATAATCGTATCTAAGTTCTATCTTCTTGAAGCCCTGGTCCTTTGCACGCTGCATTGCAAACGTTGAGCCTAGGACCTCGCCTGCAACATTTCTATACTTTGCTTCTTCGTTTGAAGAAGGAAAGCCTTTATAAAAAACACTCTTTAAACCATCTTTTATAATTTCATATACGGCGAAGGAATAGCCACCTGAGGTTGTAAAACTACCATCCGTAAAATATAGTGCATCCAAATCTGAAGGCATGTTTTTTGTTGAAAGATCTTGTGTTGAAACAGATCCCTTATTTTCACTAGAAGTTGATCCAGAAGCTCCATTTCTAAACGCCTCCTCGGCCTCTGCCATACTTTCATAGCCTTTGAAAACTGCTCCACTGAAGCCCTTTACTTGCGCCTGGCAGTCTGACCAAGTTTTGTAGATTCCTGGTTTTCTGCCTTTTAATACAACGTAAGCAACTTTCTTTCCCATATAACTATTTCTCCATTTTCATTCTATTCTTCATTTTATACATTGCCTTGTCGGCTCGTCTTCTTGCTTCCTCAATCTCTTCATCGCCGAAATAATAAGCGATACCATATGCGATAGAAAGCTCCTCTTCCCAACCATCACGACGACCAACCAACTTTTGATTAGAAGTAAGCATTGAAACAATTAGTTCCTCGTCTTTTTTCAATCCCTCAGAGTATTCATAATAGAGAGGAACTAGAGCGATAAACTCATCTCCACCGACTCTAAATACCTTTCCCATTTTCGAAAAACTTCTTCTAATCACTTCAGAAGCTGACGTTAAATATTTGTCCCCGTATTCATGACCATAGATATCATTTACCAACTTAAGATTATTTAAATCCATATTTATAATCATAAGACCAGCTAAATCGCCATCATGAACTTGTTCTTTGTAAAGCATCTCGCTTCTATAATAAGCAGCTCGATTTTCTATACCAGTCAATTCATCTGTATAAGCCATCTTCTCAAAAGTCTCAGCTTTTATAGCTTTTTTCGAATTCTCATCTATCTCTCGATTATAATGAATTAGCATTATTACCATAAGAATAAAAAGCGCTGTTCCCATTACTTTTGATGAGTTTGGTGTACTATTCCCAAGGTATGCATACTTAAAAATTGTATAGAACACACTAACAACAATTATAAAGAACGCAAAAGAAATGGCCCCATTATTCTTCATATTCGCTTTTCTACGGTGTAAAACTGAATATTTTACAATTAAAACAACATCAAATAACGCTTCTAACATCGCTATTCCCTGGACATAGTATAGCAATTCATGATAATCACAATATCCTATCGTAATAAATAATAGCATACAGGAAACGGTAGCAAAGTTAATCAAAACACATAATCTAATCCAAAACTTAGATTTAATTTCATAGAAATCATATACAAATCCAACTGAAGCATAAGCCGAAACCAATATCATAAATACATCTATATTTTCAGCCACAACTGAACCTATGAAGATTAAAGGAAATATTCTAGATTCTAAAAACACCCAAAGAGAGCCCGCTATACCTAAGGTGGCCAGATATAACATAGACATCTTCTGTCTATTATCTTTTGGCAATCCTCCAGATAGAAGAATAACCAACAAAGACAGAAAGATAACAGCTAAAGAAAGTACCGCACTTCCTATATTATCTCTAATACCTTTTGAAATATATGCACCCGAATTTCCAAGTGCAACATATTCAAAACATGCGCTATTATCATCATAAATTGGTTTTGCTATTATTTGAACTTCCTTATCTCCAGCTTGATCACCTAAATTTACATAATGAACCTTCGTACCATACGACTTACCAACCATCCTTGAAAGTTGAGGTTTAAATTCATAAATCCTCTTTCCATCAACATACACTTTTATAAATGTATGCTGTGTCTGGAACATAAGTTCAACATTATCAGTAATTCCTTTCGGCAATTTCCTTTCAAAAGAATACGAACTACCATACTCCTTATAATTCATATTGACCTTATGTAGATCGACTAACTTGCCTGAGTCATCAGTCCATCCAGTATTAAATTTATAGCATGGCCTGGTTTCAATATTTTTCCCCTTTGCTATAGGCACGAAAACAGCGATTATGGCACAAATAACCATAATCGCTGTCAATATAGCTAAAACCTTATAAAATTTCTCCGCTATTTTTTCCCTCATAATCAGCTTCCATAAAATAAAGTCTACTGTCTCCGCCTTTGAAAACTCTGACATTATCTACACCGGTGCCAATATAACCCTGAGTAAGTCGCTGTCCTGCCTTCATAAGAGCGTTTCCATATTTATAAGTATCTTCACGTTCTCCATCGATATGACGGAATTTATCAATCATGTTATAAACTAAAGAATTCTGTTTGATATGAATAGGAAGTCCAACTGTATTAATCAAATCTCCAAAATCCTTTATGCTGACATCTTTAGGAATATTAAAGAAATGATATTTCGTATCAGGATCCAATCCCTTTGGGAAAAAAGTAAGGTGAGGATTGTTGGCATGTGTCAGTTTCTCCGCTATCACACCGACTGCAACCTGTTTATCCTGTCGAACTACTGTCCACTCAAGAAGATTTCCTCTTCTTCCTCTGTAGAATTTTCCATTTTGGAATGTCTCACGATACTTCTTATAAATATCAATCTCGTTCTTCAAATCATTAAGTTCAGATTGAGACATATCTAACAAATTACATTCTACACCCATATTACCAAAAAATGCTACATGTGCTCTAGTAGAAAGTGGAGTAATTCTTAAAGTTTGATGATTTGGTACTGCTGAAATGTGACAAGTATACACATTTTGAGGATAACCATAAGAATATCCATTCTGAATATCCATTCTGCTGATTGCATCTGTGTTATCACTAGCCCAAATCTGTGGGAAATATGAAAGCATACCTAGATCGAATCTATTTCCGCCTGAAGCACACCCCTCAAATAGGATTTCAGGAAACTCCTCTGTAAGAGACTTTAACATCTTATAAAATCCCAAAACATATCTATGAAGAACCTCTCCCTGTCTATCTTTTGGAAGGTATCTACTATAAACATCAGATACGATTCTATTCATATCCCACTTAACATAATCAATCTTTGCAGAATGAAGAACGGCAGACATTTTTTCCGTCATAAGCTCCACAACTGCAGGATTAGCTAAATCCAAAAGTCGCTGATTACGTCCTTCGCTATGAGCCATTCCAGGGATATCCATGCTATATTCAGGATAAGCACGATAAAGATCAGAATCTGTGTTCACCATTTCCGGCTCAATCCAGATACCAAAATCCATTCCAAGATCATGAATTCTATCAGCCAGACCTTTTAGGCCATGAGGAAGCTTCTTGGAATTTGGTGACCAGTCGCCAAGCGCTCTTTTATCATCAGAACGGCTACCAAACCAGCCATCATCCATAACAAAAAGTTCAATTCCAACATCTTTGCCTTTTTTCGCAAGCTTTACAAGCTTATCCTCATCGATATTGAAATAGTTGGCTTCCCAGCTATTTAGAAGAACAGGTCTCACTCTATCCTTCCAAACTCCACGAACGATATTCTTTCGGACAAAAGAATGGAAATTCTGGCTCATGCCATTCATTCCCTCTTCACTGACAGTCATAACAACTTCGGGAATTTCGAACTTCTCTCCGGACAAAAGCTTGTACTCAAAGTTTGTAGGATTGATACCTGATACAAATCTAGTCTTTCCAAATGAATTTACCTCATAAGCTGTATAGTGATTTCCACTGTAGACAAGATTAAATCCATAGCAAAGTCCTCTATCCTCAGTGCAATCCTCTTCACTCATAATTGTAAGTGGATTAGATCTATTTGAAGAAGTTCCTGTGAAACTAGAATTTACAAACTTTCCACCGCAAAGTACAGTATCGACTCTGTTCATCTCATTTGTCCAGCCACCATGGAAAGATGTAATTCTATATCCGCAGGTAGGGAAGTCAATAAGCGCTCCCATAGCCTTCTTTAGAACAACTTCCGCACCAGATGTGTTGGAAAAAATAGATGATCTTGCGATAACATTGCTTTCATTGAAAACACTGTAGAAGAGATCCAATGTATATCCATGATTTCGATCTTTAAGTCTAATCTTAAGATGATCAGCTGTTCCCTCATCATCATAAGATGTTGGAAGTGTTTCAAAAATCACCTTCTCATCCAAAAGCTCATAAGAATCAAATACAAAATCCAGTGTTGAGCTTCCGTCTGCTGCCTCAATCTCAAGAAGCGCTTCTCTGATATCGCCTTTGCCATAGAAAGCTGCCTCCTGATCCAAATCCTCTAAAGACATAGAAGTCACATCATTTTCATAAAGGATGCTATTTCCATGCGCATTGGTGTGTGATTCAGACAAATCTGTGTCAGAATCCACATGAATATATGGACCATAATACAGATGCTCGAGTTGTCCCGTAGGACAAACTCGAAAAGCATATGTAGTATTTTCTGTATCTAAAACAAAAGTATTTTCATGAAAAACAGAAATCATTATAAATTACCCCTTCTTTTTTCCCGAATAATACGGAAAAAATTAAGCCTGATGTTTCTTCTCTAACTCATTTGAGATTTCGTCAACCTTTGCATCTGTAAGGATGTATCTCTTCTTAAACCAGCAGAATGCAAAGATAAGTCCAAGAATAGGAAGTACTGTCATAACCATACGAAGTCCCATCTTTGATGAAGCTGCTACATCTTTTGAAAGGTCGATAAGCTTCTCTGCTTCTGTTGTATCTCCACTCTTTAAGTTTAGGAACTGAAGAGCGATTGATGTGATAAAGATTGCAATACCTGTTGCAAGCTTTACAACGAATGTCTGCATTGAGAAGATGACTGATTCATCTCTTCTACCATTTTTAAGTTCACCATAGTCTACTGTGTTTGCAAGGAAGACTGTGATGATTACATTGTTCATACCGGCTGCTGCCATGATAAGAATTCCAGGTACCAAGAATACAGGAACCGCTGTAACTCCAACTGTTGCAAGGAGAAGTAGAACGATGTAACCGATGATTGAGAATCCGATGCTGATGTAGAAAATCTTGATGCTGTTGAAGAATTTTCTAAGCAATGGATAAAGAATCATCATAGCAAGAATCTGTGCTGCACCGGCAACTGTGTTAAAGAGTGTGTAATCTTTGAACCAGCTGATACCACCGAGGTCATACTTGAAGAAGTAGATTACAAGGTTTGATGTAACATAGAGTGCTGTGTTTATGCATACGATTGTTACAACTACAGCCATCGCCTGATCGTTCTGAATAAGTGCTCTAAACATCTCTCCTACTGTAGGAGTCTCAAGGTTTACTGTAGACTTTTCTTTTACAAAGATACATGTAATTGTTGTAAATACTACGAAAAGGATTGCTACAATCCAAGCGAAATATTTGAAACCTACAATTTCAATTCCATTATTTGTTGTACCACCGAATGCTTCACCGAGTGCATGTACGATGATAATTGTAAAGATTGATACAAGTGCTGAACCTACACCGGCACATGAACGTGCAAGTGTTGTAAGTCCTTCTCTCTCTTTTCCACCCTTTGTAAAAGCAGGAATCATTGACCAGTATGGAATATCCATCATTGTGTAAGTAACACCCCAAAGAATATAGAATACTGCGCAGTATGCAATCAGTCCGCTTCCACTAAGTGACGGTGGGCATGAAAACATAAATCCTAAAATAACCGCATTAGTAAGTGTACCAATCATAAGCCAAGGACGGAACTTTCCCCATCTTGTCTTTGTCTTTGCAACAATGATACCCATTAGAGGATCATTAAAAGCATCGAACACTCTCGCTGCCATAAGAATAATTCCAAGAGCGATTGAGCTCATTCCAAGTAAATCATAGAAGTAATACTGGATGTATGATGCTGATAGCATATACACCATATCCTTTCCTACTGCACCTAAACCGTAAGCGGCCTTTTCCCCGCCAGTAAGATTTCTTTTTGTTTCCATTTTTAGTCCCTTTCTAAACTAACCAATCCCTTGTTATTTCTTTAAACCCATAGCAAGTTTAATAACGTTATAAGCTCCATCGTAGATACCCATTTTTTTATTTTCTACGATGCATTCACACATACTTTCAAGCATCTTCTCATCTTTCATAAAAAGATCAATCATCTGAAGTGTATGTGGAATATCTCTACATTCAAGCGTTCCATCGCCGATTTCGGCTGAATGAATTGCTCCCCACATCTCATGCTTTCCAACTCTCTTTATAAAGAGCTTTGGCACTGGGTAAAAAGCAAGCTCGCTAGGTTTTGTAACCAGCACATCACAGCTTCTCATAAGAAGGTTTGTGATATATACAGCTTCAAAAATATCCTTGTGATAGAAACCATGAATTCCTGTCACATCACCATTTAGAGCCTCTTTTGCAAAATCAGAAGCCTCAGAAAAATCATTGAAGTGTTCTTTCGAAATTGCTTCCATCTCTGGAATCTCTTTTAATAAATCATCCCATACATTCTTATAGTCGCCGACATTTACATATAGACATGCCTTCTTAGCTTTAATATATGGAAGCAGGTATTTTATTATTGCGGAAAAAATTTCCTTCTGAGCGCCAGCACCACCGATTGTTAAAAGGAAACGCATAGGCTTTCCTTCTTTTTTCCTGGAAAGTCTTCTCTCACAGTCACTTTCAATATTTGAAACAAGTTCGTGATCGATGTAGTGACCTGTGTAAACCAAATCCTCATCCGGCATTGGATTATTTACTCTATCCTTGTTCATGCCGTTTAGGATTTTATAACCCTGATAAGCATTTCTTGTCTGGATTGTATGTACTGAACCTTCTGAAAGGTGAAGCGCCATAGGCCAGTTATCTGGAATAGCATTTACTACATGCTTCATTCCTGCATGGATGGCTGACTGAGCTGGCCATACATGAGTTCCAACTACAGGAATATCCTTTGGAATATTTCTATATACAGGAGCCATAAGTTCTGCATTCTTCTGATCAGCTGCGTTATAAGAAAGTGCTCTGAATCCTTCGTAATTCATAGGCTCCCAAACAAGCTTGTTAAAAATAGGATTCTTTGAAAGTCTAGAACCTAGTGAATATAAATCGTTCTGCGCAGAGATAACCTTTGTACAAGTTGTCTCTGGGAAAGAATTCAAATCCAACCAGTAAGGCTTATATCCCAGAGCCTTTGCAGCTGATGCCATAGCCATAGAGATTCTATAATGTCCGAATCCCATTCTGATATTGCTTACGATGATTCCCTTTTCAAGGTCAAATTCTTCCTCAGATTCACCTTCGTTCAATCTGATATCATAAACCCCGAGTGACTCTCCGATTACAGGATTCTTCCTAATAGTAACCTTGTAATCAACATTAGAATCATCTCCAAATTTTCTTATAAACTTCTTCTTTGATTTCAGAGCTTTCTTATAATCTTTTTTCGAAATCTCATTACCAAAGATCACCTTTGATTTATCTGTCATCACAATCCCTCACATTCTGCTTCAAGATATACCACTACAGGCTTTGTATGCTCTGTCTGAAGTGTTACCTTCACCTTTCCAGACTTACCCACACTCTTTAAATAGACACCCGTCATACCACCTCTTATAGAACTAATCTGTGGTCCCACAATCTCTGCCGGTCCATCTACTGTGACTGTAAGTGGCTCATTGTAAAAGTAAAGCTGATTCTTGTTTTCATCTACAACCTTGACTCTAATCTCTAGACAGTCGTATGTCTCACTTTCAACGAGAACATCATCTGATATTGTCACATCAAGTTTTGCTTCCTTCATAGGAGCAATCTTCTTTGAAAGGATTACCTTTCCATCTTTTATCGCATCAAATCTATATTCTGTAGATTCCTCTCCCCAATTTCCGATGTACTTCTGATATAGAGGCACAGCATCAGCTGGATTCATATGATAGAAAAGCACAAGTCTTATAGCATCCCACATCATCATCTTTGTCATCTTTCCATTATAGAGAGAGTAACTATTTAAAAGATGCTTACAAATATCGGCCTGCTTTTCTTTCATGCCCTCTTCTGTAACAAGGTCGTTTCCGATATAGTCATCAATCAGAATCGGTCCATGTTTTAATGCCTTGTATTTACTATCAGCCGGGAAGTATTCCTTTAAGAATCTTCCATTCTTATACATCTTTACAGAATCGGCATTTGAAATGATGTAACAATCACCTCTGTTTGATGCCGGATGTTCACCGATATCCATAGAGCTTGTAACCTCAAGAATTGGATCTAGTGAATTTTCTGCAGCATAGACATATGAAGCCATCTTTGGATTTCTATACATATCCATAACACCGTGATAGCAGATTCTATCTCCACTACCGAAATCCTTATGAGTGTTATAGTCAAACATGCACCAGCCAAACGATCCACAAATATCATCTTCTGAGGCAATCGCATCCAAAACATTTGCATGTCGAAGCACATGTTCTCTTCTATGTTCTTCCCAGTCAAAAGCCTTTGTAGGATACATATGTCCATTGTACTCAGTTACGAGATAAGGCTTTGACATATCATTTGTAGACTTGTTTTTCTTAAGACATCCCTCATTATTTCCGGAATGAACGAAGTCATTATAAGTAAATACATCCTCCTGGATGTTTGTATTCTTATCAGCTGTTCTGCAACGAACTCCTCCAGTCTGTCTCGTTCCATCAAAGATGTGACAAACTGCATTAGTTCTCGCATAGAATTCGTCATTGTCCTCAGACTCATTAATACGAACTCCCCAAATCATGATAGATGGATGGTTTCTATACTGAGTCACCATCTCAACTACATTCCTGACAGCCTTATCCTGCCAGTCCTTTTTTCCAATATGCTGCCATCCTGGAATCTCTGTAAACACGAGAAGTCCAGTGATATCGCACTCTTCAATAAAGTACTGTGACTGCGGATAATGTGAAGTACGAACTGCATTCACCCCGAGCTCGTATTTAAGAATATCAGCATCATGTCTCTGCATATTCTTAGGCATCGCATATCCCACATATGGATAACTCTGATGACGATTAAGTCCACGAATCTTTAGTTTCTCACCATTTAGATAGAATCCATCAGCTCTAAACTCTGCATTTCTAAATCCAATAGTATGTGAAACCTCGTCAAGAAGTTCCCCATCCTTGTAAAGAGAAACGCTTCCTTTATAGACATTTGGCTTCTCTGTACTCCAAGGGATTACATCCACTTCTGATTTTAAACAAATTGTCTCTTCACTCTTTAGGCCAACTAGAAAATCATCAAGATTGCATGACTTCTTTACATCCTCTTCCTTGATTTCCTTTCTCATTACCTCTTTCTCATTGAGAGAAAGTGCTAGCTCAAACCTTGAATCAGATAGATTCTCCTTAGTTTCAGCTGAAAGGATTATGTCAGCCTTATAGAGACCTTTTTTCCCAGATGAATCTTCATTTAGAAGTAGTGATGGCTGGAAAAAAACATCCTCAATTGAGAATTTTTCTCTCGCCTCTAGATAGACGTCTCTGTAGATTCCACCATAAGTCATGTAATCGATCACATAGCCAAAAGGTGGCTGATTTAGAGTTTCTCTTGAATCTAGTTTTACTGTTATTAAATTGTCTTCTCCAGTTTTAATTAGATTTGTTACATCGATTGAAAATGCTGTGTATCCATTTTCATGTGTAATAGTATGCTTTCCATTTACATAGACATCGGCCTTATGTGCCGCTCCTTCAAAAGTAAGGATAAGTTTCTTTCCTTCCCATGAAGGGTCTCCAAATAAGTGTTTCTGATAAGCTACTACTTTCTGGTAAACTTCCTCATCAAAGTAGTCATACGGTGTAATAGCTACTGTGTGTGGAATTGTTACCACTTCCCCATTCTGGATAGCCTCACTAATGTATTTTTCATCAAATACATCTACGTAGTCCCAATCCCTATCCAGATATAATCGGTTTCTCATGCTGTGATTCCTCCTACAAGTGTGTCAACCAATTCATTTAACGCCTTTGAATATTTGATATGATTTCTTTTCAATTCATCCCCATTTATAAATCGCTCGATTGTAGATTCGAACATAATCTGAAATACGATTTCGCTGATATCTTTGAACACGCCCTCTTCTTTTCCTTTTCTAAGAAGTTCAAGTGTTTTCTCCCAATCGTTTTCAAGTCTTTCTCTAACTTTCTTGTCAACTTCAGGATACTTTCCACGAATCTCGTACAAAGTCGCAAAGTCAACATCTAAAGAAGCCTCCGGCATCGCTCCAAGAATTCTTTTGAATTTTTCTTTTGTATCGAGGCTGTCGTCTTCCCAAACCTTTTCCTCATCCTCTTTTACTCGATCAAAGAAATAATCTACAAGCTCCACTAAAAGTTGCTTCTTGTCATCGAATACTGTGTAGATTGTCTTCTTAGACATTCCAAGTTCTTTGGAAATGTCACTCATCGTAAAGGATGCACCTTTCTTTCTGAAGACTTCTACAGTCCCATCCAACACACGCTTCTTTGTGTCCTGGGTATTCTGTTTTAAAAAGCCGCTCATACAAAATCCTCTTTCTATTTGTAGTTTGTTGTTTACTTAATGTTTTGTTGTTTTCTTTGTTGTTCGATCTGGTTGCCTTTTGGCCTTAATTTCACTACCTTTTGGCTCACCTTTTCGGAAACCTAGAAACCATAACCAGTTTTCTAGTTTCCTATATCATATCATTCAAAGGATAGTTTCCTCAATATGACGAAATAACTAATAATAGAGGATGAATTTTGTTTATTTTTACAATTTAGTTTCCAGATGTGAGTTTAGATTTCCCATTTCCTCGGAGTTTCAGTTTTAGATGCAAAAATAAAAAGCATAGAATCATGGCTTTCAACATGATTCTATGCTTGATCTACATGGTCTGTTTGCCTTAAAGCGTATTCCTTGGAGTTTTTGCCTCTCAACTTGCTATGCCCCTCCGTCCACTTCCGAGGTTTGTTTGCTTTAAAGCGTATTCCTCGGAATTTTTGCCTCTTTTTTAAGCAAGTTAAAAGAACAATCTCCGAGTTTTCCCCTTATATCGAAACAAGCCCTGTGTTTTCAGCTATTTTTTCCTAAATTTTTACGAGGTTCTTGACATTTCGATACCAAACCTCGGAACACAACCCCAAAATAGCTATATAACCCCTTCCAGCGTTCTAGCAATATCAAAAACATCTTCCTTCTCGCCATCTTCGATCCACTGCAAGAAGCTATTCAAAAGTGCGCCAGCATAAGCGTACAGAATATACAAAGAATTCTTATATTCCTTCTTAATATGTTCATTCATAAAATCATTGATAGCATTAAACGCGATTGAATGTAACCTATTATTTACAAGCGTATGAAAGAAATCTGAATACCCATCGAAAAACTTAAACGAAAAAACAATATGATCAAAGCTAAAAAACTTCCCATCAAAATTCAAACGTTCATTTTCAGTCAAATACTCAGAAACAATCATCTTCAAATAATCTTCCAAAACCGAATAAACATCCACATAATGCTGGTAAAAAGTTGTCCTTGAAACTCCAGCTTCCCTGGCAATCTCAGAAATCCTAAGCTTATCGATACTCTTATTTTTAAGAAGTTTCAAAACCGCATCACCAATGCACTTTCTGGTAAACTCCGTCTTCAAATTAATAGAAAAATTTCCAAGTTTCATAAAGGCCTCTCCATTCCCAAACAAAACGTAAAAAAGTGAACAAAAACGCTAATTTTGTAAATTGTACTGCTTCTAAATTGCCATTACAATACTATAGGGATTTAGAGAAAAGATTACGACAACTTTTTTCCATAAGGAGATATATAAAATGATTAAATTTATAACCGATTCTTCGTGTGATATAGACGATATAAACGGAACGAAACTCGAGGTTGCTCCGCTCACGATCTCGACAAAAGAAAGAGAATTTCTCGACGACAAAAATCTCGACGTTCACGAAATGCTCGACTACCTAAGAGACTTTTCCGGCCAATCACATACCGCCTGCCCTTCACCGGACAGCTGGCTAAAAACATTCGAAAACGGCACGGAAAACTATGTTGTCACCATGACAAGCAAACTCTCCGGCACCTATAACAGCGCCAAGATTGCAAAAGACATGTACCAGGAAGACCATCCGGACTCAAAAATCTGCATCATCGACTCACTAAGCACTGGTCCGGAAATGCGACTCATCATGGAAAAAATAATCGAACTAAAAAACGCCGGTAAAACCTTTGAAGAAATCTCATCTTCAATAAAAAACTACCTTGCAAAAACTCGACTATTCTTTGCGTTTAAATCCCTCCACAATTTTGCGCAGAATGGTCGAATCAACAAGGCTATCGCCGCCATCGTCGAAAAGCTAAACATCCGAATCATAGGCACCGCAAGTGACGAAGGCGATATCATGCCTACACATAAATGCCGCGGGGAAAAAAGTTCCCTAAACAACATAGTCTCCGAGATTATAGACTCTGGCTTCAACGGAGGAAAGATTAGAATTTGTCACGTTGAAAACCTAGACTTCGCAAAAAAAGTCGGCGAAAGAATACTTGAACTTTTTCCCAAAACCGACCTAAAAATCTACCCTGCCAGAGGCATCTGCAGCTACTACGGTGAAAGAGGCGGCATAATAATAGGATGTGAGGACTAACTCACATCCTTTTTTCCGGTAAAAAAAATCAATCACTCTAAAAATCTGACATAATCACTACAAAAATTCGCACTCCTTTAAATGCTCCAAAAAAGCTCAAAAAAACTCATCCGATTATTCGAGTTAACCCAGTCTTTTGCGATGCTAAAATATGGCTGGGGTTAGATATTTAAAGGAGGAGAAATATGAAAACCAAGCTAAAACTTAGGCTAGTCACGGCATTTTTACTCATTTTCGTAATGTCGTTTTCTTGCCTAACCGGATGCAAATCTAAAAGCGCAGTTTCCGAAAAATCAACTGTAACTGCTGAAAAGAACACATCCAAAAATTCAAGCAAAGGTGTCGTAAAACATAACACCACGCGAAATTCCAATGCAAACAATAAAACTTCAGAAGAAAACAATGCAGGCACAACTACTGCAACCAGAAAAGTTGCCAACAAAACTACAGCTCAAAGAACTGTAAATCGTGCTGCAACAATAACTACAGCTAGCGCAGAAACTCAGCAAACAGCTATGTCAAATCAAACAACATCAAAAACCCCATCAGTAAAACCAGAAAACAAACCAGCCGTAAAGCCGGCAAAAAAGCCAGCTAATAAACCGGCAAAAAAGCCAGACTATAAAAACATGTCAGCTCTTGAAGTCACAAAATATCTAGGCAACGGTATCAACCTCGGAAACACTTTCGAAGCTTACGGCCACAGCACTCTCGGCACATCGACCAACGTCTCAGCTTATGAAACCTGCTGGGGCCAGCCCGTCACAACAAAAGAAATGATTTCAGGCATGAAGGCTGCCGGTTTCGACAGTATCAGAATCCCTATCGCCTGGACCAATATGATGAACTTCGAGTCCGGTGACTACACAATAAATCAGGCCTACATCAACAGAATCAAAGAAGTCGTAAACTGGGCGCTCGACAGCGATATGTTTGTCATCATAAACGATCACTGGGACGGTGGCTGGTGGTCCATGTTCGGCTCCGTCGATCAGGAAAAAAGACAAAAAGCCTGGACTATGTACGAATCGCTCTGGACTCAGCTTTCAAACGAATTCGGCAACTACTCCGAAAAGCTTATCTTCGAATCCGGAAATGAGGAACTCGGCGATCGTCTAAACGAAAGCACAGATTTCTCAAAATTCGGCACACTTACAGAAGACGAAAAATACGAAACAACCAATGCTATCAACCAGAAATTTGTAGATATCGTCCGTAAAAGTGGAAAAAACAACGATCACAGATTCTTGCTCCTGGCCGGCTACAACACCGATATCGACAAAACCGTCGACGAAAGATTCAAAATGCCTAAAGACAGCGCTAATAGCAAGCTTTTCGTTTCTGTTCACTACTACTCACCTTGGAACTACTGCGGTACCGACCACAATGCTCGTTGGGGCACAAAATCCGACTACACCGATATGAACACTGCACTTAAGAAACTCCAGCGCTTCACAAATGAGGGCTACGGTGTCATCATCGGTGAGTTCGCCGCCATCCCATATTATGATAAGGAAAAAAACATTTCCGTCATGAAGAATAACACTGTCGAGTTCACTAACAATTTCCTCGACAACTGCGACGTCTACAACTACTGCCCGATGCTTTGGTCCACAAACGATTCCTACAACAAGAATACAAACAAGATGATTGATCCATCTCTCGCCGAGCTTTTCACTTCAAGAAACTATGCTTCGGAAAAAAGTTCCGGCGCATCATATCTTCCAAATGTTAAATCTAGAATGGAAGCTAACCTAAACAAAGCCCCTGAGAAATGGGATGATGTCGAAGACTACAATCCAGGCGATTCAGTTGCTTGGATCATGTGGATGGGCGGCGCCGGCACCTACAGCACTGGCGACACCTTCAATCCTTCCGATAACACAGCCGGCATCAAAGCCTCAAACGCTGTTGTCACCGGCCCTGGCGAATACTCTGTTTCTCTCGATTTTGCGAATGGAAACAGTGGCGTTACCTTCTCCGCCCTCGGTATCAAAGACGCCGAGATCAAATACCCAGGCTGCATCATAAACATAAAAGAAATCACAATCGATGGCCAGGCACAGGACCTTTCAAAGGTAGGCTATACAACTTCTGACGATGGAAAATGCACCCGCGTAAACCTCATGAACGAATGGGTCGGCCAACTCCCAACAAACGCCAGAACCATAAACGGCGATCTCACAAACGCCTCCGCCGTCATCCTCGACAAAACCAAGATAAACAATATTCATAACATTACTGTAAAATTTGAATTTGTTGTTAAATAACAAGTCTTTAAAATTACCTGAATATGTAAGCTATCACCGACCATGAGAGCATGGCCGGTGATTTTTCTTTCAAATTAGTTAAAAGATAAAAACTCCGAGGTATACCTCACTAGCTCACTAAACCTCGGAATATAATTTCCAACGAAACTAAATTTTCCGAGGCGTCCCTCACTAGCACTCTAAACCTCGGAATTTTACTGTCCAAACAAGCTAGTTAAAAGATAAAAGCTCCGAGCT
>JAIKZI010000037.1 GCA_024682375.1 Lachnospiraceae bacterium
CCTGAGAAAGCATACCATTTATCGAGGTATTCAAACGGAAGCACATTGTAAATCATCCAATAATACTTGTCATTATATCTGGTTCTAAAGGCATTGGATTCCATACCATCTTCCGAATGATATAATTCCTTCAAATGCTTCGAGCTATAGAACTCGATAAATCTATTCTGATCTTCCGGTGCTATAAGTTTTGATGCAAAGGTTCTAACACCTACATCGATATCCATTTCATCATTTCCAAGTCGATACTCCGAGTTTCCATTATAAAGAAGGAGTACTTTATTATTTTCAATATCAAATACATGAGCAAACTGATATCCGGTAAAAACATTTCGAATAGCTGCCTGTTTCAAAGATACCGTCTTCATTCCTCTTCCAGCCTGTACGTTTTCAACTCTTAGTACGATTGAATACATACCGGATTCCTTATCTTCACTGATAAAGTCAAAAGCCAAAACACCAAACTGTCCATCCAATACAAAGTCAATTTCCTGAACCTCTTTTGTATTCTTACATCTGGCTGCTGCCTCATGAAAGTGTTTAGAAAAAATCGTATCTCCATTCGCCCATTTTTCAAAAGTGAACTTAGCTTCTTCTTTTCCTTTAAAAAATGCCTCAAAAGGCTTGTTATATTGAAGCACCCTTGCATAACCATTATAGAGTTCAATCATCGTCATCGGCTGATGATGAATGAGATCTGAATTCTGAGCCATAGGTGCATCGATAACATTTACAAGTCCTGTATTTTTCTCATATACTCTTCTAGTTTCATTCTCAAATCCAAAATCCAAATCACCTATCTGTTCGAAAGGAATCGGCCTTGAAAAGTAAAAGCCCTGAGCCTTTTCACATCCTAGCGATGCAAGTAACTTAAGTCTCTCTTCAGTCTCTGTTCCCTCACAAACGGTTTCCATTCCAAGACGTTTTGCCATACGAATGATGGAGTATAGAATGGTTTTTGTTTTTTCCGAAGCACCTTCATCCTCAATTTCTTTCAAGAAGTTCATATCGATTTTTAAAACATCAAAATGATAATTCTTCAAAACATTGAAGGCTGAAAAACCTGATCCAAAATCATCCATCCATAGTTTAAAACCGCCATCATTGAACTTCTTAAGTTCATGTCTAAGATACTTCTCATTCGTACCTAAAACGGATTCTGTAATCTCGACATCCAAAAGACTGCTAGGTATCTTATACTCGTCGCAAATCTCTTCAATATACTCATAAATCATGCATAAATCTCTATCGAAATCCTGTCTGGACAGATTAACTGAAACAGGAACTAACTGTCGTCCCTGCTCTCTCCAGGTCACGAGATCTTTTGCTACCTGTTCAATTACGAACATATCAATTTTGTAAATCTGATTGGAATTTTCAAGCACTGGGATGAATTTATTAGGCTGCATCATTCCGTATGTCGGATCATCCCATCTAACCAAAGCTTCGAAATCTGATACTTCTCCACTTCTGATTCTTACGATTGGCTGATAATAGACCTTGAGCCAACCTTCTTCTATAGCCTTGTCTACATGATCTAAGACGTAGCGTTTATTATTAAGTGCCTGTCTAAGTGAATTGTCATAATATCTGTAAGTCTTGTCAAATCGATTCTTTATCGATATGCAAGCGAGTCTGGCACAATCAATAGCTTCCATGATATTTTCTTCGAGATTCATCTCGTAAATACCGGCTTTGATTTCCATACTCTTTCCACCATACATCTTCACATCGTTATGAATCTGCATGATTTCTCTGTCCATGCTCAAACTTGCAGTGACCACTACAAAATGGTCACCTGCAAATCTAGCACAAACACAATTTTTGAAAGTAAGTCGTAAACTATCTGCGATATCGCACAGTAGCTTATCCCCACCAGTCAAATCATACGTTTGATTATAAAGCGCGAATTCAGAGACATTGAAAAAAATAACCTCAACTACATTATCAGGATCATACTTTTCCAATGCCCTTCGCATTATGTGTCTGAGTCCACTGATACTGTATAATCCAGTCAATGGATCCAGATAATCTTCGTCTAATTCGGTACAGAGTTCTTTAAATGAGATCAAGTCTTTCATCGTATCACCTATAGTTTCCTTCTAGTTTACTACGACCTACCGTCAACAGTTCAAAATTACTCAATATATCAAAAATTATTTCATGAATTCCTTAATGCTATTTGTAATACCTTCAGCATCTAATCCATACTTATGAATCAATTCAGCTGCAGGACCAGATTCTCCGAATCTGTCATATACGCCTACTCTCTTAAGAGGAGCTGGGCACTTCTCACATAGACACTCAGCTACAGCAGAACCTAGTCCACCGATTACTGAATGCTCTTCTGCAGTAAGAACCTTTCCAGTCTTCTTTACAGAATTGATGATAATATCCTCATCGAGAGGTTTTATTGAAGAGATATTGATTACTTCACAATCAATTCCTTCCTCTGCCAATTTCTCTGCAGCTTCAAGAGCTCCTGATACACATAAACCAGTTGCTACAACTGTGAGATCCTTTCCTTCACGAAGAAGTGTTCCCTTACCGATTTCAAATTTGTAATCAGGCTTATTGATAACAGGGACATTAGCTCTTCCGAAACGGATATATACAGGTCCTACATAGTCAAGAGCAGCCTTTACTGCCTGCTTAGCTTCGATATCATCTGCAGGGTTTAATACAACCATTCCTGGGATTTCTCTCATAAGAGCCAAATCCTCAAGGCACTGATGTGAAGCACCATCTTCACCTACACTGATACCAGCATGTGTAGCACCAATCTTTACATTTAAATGTGGGTAACCGATTGAGTTTCTGATCTGCTCATAAGCTCTACCGGCAGCAAACATAGCAAATGTGCTGGCAAAAGGAATCATTCCTGTTGTTGCAAGTCCAGCTGCGATGCCCATCATATTTCCTTCAGCAATACCACAATCAATAAATCTATCAGGGTATGCTTCTTTAAAAATTGCAGTCTTAGTAGCTCCGCTCAAGTCAGCATCTAAAACAACGAGATTTGAATACTCATTAGCCAACTCTTTAAGAGCATTTCCATAACTATTTCTAGTTGCGATTGATTCCATTATAGTGCCTCCCCAATCTTATTAAGATCATTCATTGCGATTTCATACTGCTCATCG
This sequence comes from Lachnospiraceae bacterium, assembly GCA_024682375.1. Classification (GTDB taxonomy): domain Bacteria; phylum Bacillota; class Clostridia; order Lachnospirales; family Lachnospiraceae; genus Lachnocurva. Next base: position 3,144 of record JAIKZI010000037.1, read on the forward strand.
TTTGGAGCTTTACCATGCCAGCCGGCCTGATCTTCCATGAAAGACACACCTTTACCCTTTACAGTCTTCATAATGATAGCTGTAGGGCATCCTTTTGTCTCTCTGGCTGTCTTAAATGCATCTCTAAGTTCATCAAAATTTGAACCGTCAACACATACGACGTTGAAGTTAAAAGCTCTAAACTTCTCATCGATTGGGTATGGGCTATTTACTTCATCAATAGCTCCATCAATCTGAAGATTATTGTTATCAACAATTACAACCAAGTTATCAAGTTTCTTTGCAGAAGCAAACATAGCAGCTTCCCAAACCTGACCTTCTTCGATTTCTCCATCTCCAAGAAGTGTATATGTTCTGTAATCTTTATTTCTTAATTTTGCTGAAAGAGCCATTCCAACTGCTGCTGAAATACCCTGTCCCAAAGAACCAGTACTCATATCAAGACCAGGTAATAGATTCATAGAAGGATGTCCCTGAAGTCTAGAACCAACTTTTCTCAAAGTTTTAAGTTCTTCTTTAGGGAAAAAACCTCTCTCAGCAAGAACAGCATATAGTCCAGGAACCGTATGTCCCTTAGAAAGAACGAATCTGTCTCTATCTTCCTTTCTAGGATCCTTTGGATCGATATTCATCTCTTCAAAATAGAGATATGTAAATAAATCCGCAGCAGATAGTGATCCGCCTGGATGTCCTGACTTTGCAGAATGTACTGCAGTCACAATCCCTTTTCTAACTTCATTAGCAAGTCTCTTTAATTCCTGATTATCCACAATCTTACCCTTTCTTGTATCTAAACAGTTTAAATATTCTTCTCTAAAGAATATCCCACTTTTATCAATAATAACACATCTTCATATTGTATTCACAGTGATTTAGCATATTTTCGTATATTAGTCTTTTTTCAGAAAATTAATAGTCATGCTGTGTTGAGTTTTGATTATTTATTAATTATAATTAGAAATATAAAACAGCTAAAATATAGAGGAGGAATTTGCTATGCATCATGTATTTCAGCCATTTCCTATTGAGGATTTAGATTTCAATCCATTTAAGAAATTCCGTGAAGATGGTGCTGCGCTAGTAATCAAAGATAGTGCCAATAAGCGCATCAATGCTACTGCTATAAATTTTGGATCTGTTGGAAATTTCTTTGATAAGAACGTAGCCGTTCTGTATCTTGACAAGAAAACCTATACTTCTGAGCTTATGCAGGTTGAAGATTATGTTTCCATCAATTTTTTTGATATGGATATAAAGGGAATGAGGAATTCTCTTAAATTTCTTCGCAAGGCTTCCGGTCGTGACGAAGATAAGATAAAAGCCCTCGGTATGCACATCGACGCAGATGGGGATGCTCCATATTTAGACGAGGCAAACTTCGTCATCATATGTAGAATTCTTGCATGTGTCGAATCAGATGATGGAAAGTTCTTTTGTGATGATGCTAAAAATATTCTTACAGAAAACCCTCAGGTCATCTTTTTAACCGAGATTGTAAATTCATTTTGTAGATAAAAGTACAACACTTTTACTTATATTTTCTCTTATTGTTCTCCTTTTCAAAAAAACAACCATTTCCAAAATGGAAATGGTTGTTTTTTAATGTTCTACATGTATTGGCCAATATGGATCGCCATCTATTGTTTCTTTAAGTGCTGTATTAATCCAGTCTTCACTATCGTACGCATTCATATAAGAATCAAGTATCGATAGAGGAAGCGATCTGGCATTTACACAGTCCTCGTTCTCAATATATTTATTGAACTTATCGTTTAATTCTACAGAAACTTCTCTATCCCCAGAATTAAAATCAAATTCATCATCAATAGGATCTCCGATTACATCAGCTAGACCATCTGAATCATTCATCAAATCGATGATTGATTTTCTATTATCGATAGTCAAATAAACCTCAGCTACTCTCTTATCCTCGACTCTCACATGGAGAACTAAGCTAAACTCATGATTAGAAAGAAGCTCATCATAGATTTCAAAATCTGTTTCGATATCATCTTCGCTGGCCTTTTCTAATCTAGAAATCATACTTTTAAGTCCATCAAAAGCTTCTCGATTTTCGATATCTCTAACCACTTCAAAATGAACAATTTCTGGAAAATCACTGTCGATAATTGCATCTTTTAAATGTGATTCTCTAGATTCATCTTTCTGGTTAATATAGATTCCACTAGCTGGAATCTGATTCATTTCCTCTGATTCCATACTGATTCTTCCGGATATATCCAGAAGAATAGGTTCTTTCATTTCATCACTCATTTATCTTTTAAATACTTCTTTTCTAATTCTACTGTCTTCGTCTAGTGCCATATCAAAAAGATCATCTTCTTCAACTGCATGATGTGAAGATAAGAAATCTTTTCTAGATTTAATCATCTTCTTTGTAACGAATTTACCCTGCTGAACAACAATATCCTTAACTCTATAAGGAATATAATCATCCATCAAAACTTCAAAGTAAACCGGCTCAATACCTTCCTGGATAAGTAACATTGATCTAATAACAATGAAAAAAGCTAACGCTTCGCTACCCTGAGGATTTCTGTTCCAATATGATGCTGTCAATGTTTCAAGTAAAATATCCTGTGGCATATTAGTTGTCATATAATCGACAACTCCTCCGATGAAATCCTGTAATTCAGGATAACCTTCAATCTGAACAGCATCTGATACCTGCATAAGTGCAAGAATATCATCTTCATTCTGGCAGATTTCAGACATTGCTTTCATAGTACCCAGTGTCTCTGCTAGCATCTTTACATCATATTCTGTAAGCTTGATGCTGTTAGCTTTCTTAACTCCATCCTTTCGAACGTCATATAAGAGTTTATCCACTTTTTTACCTCCAATATTGATCTATATATATTTCATACGGTAATAATATCAAACCAATTCTATAAAAGCAAAAGAATCTGCCACAAATTGTGGCAGATTCTTCTTTCATTAAATTAGTCTAGTTTATTGTACAAGTGTTGGATCTGTAACATTTGTGTTTTCTTCTGGTTTTGTAGCTGAATTCTTCCAATCCTCAAACTTCTTCACTACTGCATCATAAGTCTTCTGGGAAATATCTGGAAGATCCCTTCCCCAGGTACTAGTAGCTTCATCGAAGCCCTTCTTAAATGCATCCAATAGCTTATCTGCCTGCTCTGGATCATTTCCAGACAAAGCTTTTGCAAAATCAAGGATTCTATCAGAAGTCTTTTCAACTCCCCAATATCCATCCTCTGCGATATCTGCCTGAGCCTGCGCCTTTGTAGTAGCATCTACCGTGAAATCTCCACTTGCGAGGAATTTCCACATATCATCTTCTGAAGCAAGCATAAATGCATTTCCCTGACCAGCGATAGTCTTCTTAACAATCTCCATAAGACTGTTCATCATCATATCCTGCTCAGCCTTCAATTTCTCGATAATAGCTGTCCTGTCACCCTTGTCGAATTTATCAACAGCCTTATCTTTAGCATTTACAGTTCCTTCAGTGTTATCGCTCTTCTCATAAACATAAGCTTTTCCGAAGACATCCTTTTCTTCAGCTGTTGTTTCTTCGACTTCTGCTTTCTTTGTAGTAACAGGAGTCGTGTTCACTTTTAATGGATCATAACCATTAACACCATTAACAGACATACCTATACCCTCCTTGGTCAAATATATAAATACTACAATTCAAGTCTACATTCTTGTCTACATTATATATCGGCGCACATCTACTTTAAACTTATAGAACATTAAAGTTTAATAAATTTTCTTTGAATCTATTCTCTTTACTTTTTTCCTATGAAACGGTTCAACAACAAGAAGTATCATCGATATAAATCCAAATATGCTAAGAATAAGTCCCGATTTAAAGTATGGATAATGCATAGTTATCACAGTCTTACCTGAATCTACATATACAAGATTATTATTCGAAGTAATCTGTCCTCCAAAAATATCATGCATTGCAATTGTAGTATCCACATCATCCCTCGGCGAATTAATCTCTATCGAACGGTTATTATATTTAATATCGATAGGAACTATTTCTCTCTTTGGTAGCTGTGTTTCAGAAATACCAATAATTCCGGACAAAAGTCTAGCCACATTCTCATCTCGAGTCGTTGCATAGAAGTAAGTCAGATTCATTCCAATAAAATGAACCTTGCCATCTAACTTAGTTCCAACCACAGATAATGGTTTGTCTAAGACTTTGATATAAGCATCCGTCTCATCTAGTCCATTCAAATATACCGTATGCCATTTCTTCAAATCTTTGGTAAAAAGTTTTGTTACAAAATCTCCGTACTTCTTCGAATGAATCATCGGAAATGCATTCTCAAACTCGATTTTCTGTGTTTCCACTCCTAAGAACTTTTCTGTCTGAGTATGAGGGTTTATCGGCATACCATCTGCCATGACATAAATGTCTGTACCAGAAGATGCAAGCTTAGTTATCAAATTTTCAGCGCCTTCAATATTATGGTATTTAAACTTAAATAGATAAATCTTTGAATACTGCTTCAATGTATCAAAGTCATAATCATCTAAATACTTATCTTCCCTATACTCAATATCAGGGAACATTCTTGATATGTATAAAGAGCCCTCTCCTATTGCAAGTCCATCATATTTTGTAATAACACCAAAAGTTGTTTTAGCATCTTTTAGATGGAAGAGTGCCATTTTTTTATTGTCATCTACAAGCTCATAACCATTAGCTGTTGCCGCTTTTTTTACTTTTGTTTCGTTATATTTCTTATGAACTGGAATTGTCTTATCCAAAACTACAGTATCACAACCCAGTTCTATCATTCGATCAAACAGATAATTATACTCTGCTGTATCATATGCTTCATTTAATTCAACAATCAACTTCTTAGTTGTAGCAGCTTCCCATCCCTGTCCGAAACACTGAAGCACAGGCTTATCAATACCGGTCAGATAGTAAGATGCATTTGTTGAATTCAAGAGTGCAACTCTATTAACAGTAATTTCTTTTGCCTTATCAAGAAGTTCTGCCTTTGCCTCTTCTTCATAATATTCATTTGGAGTATCTTCAGGAATCTGAGGTTCAAAGACTCTGCAAACCTGTACGCTATCAAAGAGCATAAGAACACACATAAAGACAAGAAGTCCTTTTTTCAAAGTCTTCCATTTCATAACTCCGAAAAAGATGATGGCTGTCAGCATTGGAAGGAATCTTGTCATCCACAAGAACTGTCCACCCGGTAATGAAATCAAAACCTCAGCAAACATCGAACTTGTCATAAAGAAAATAATGATTGCAGTTAAAAACTCACTTTTTCCCTTATACTTAGATCCAAATAAGCCTAAAAGAGCCATAAGAAAGAACGCCAATCCGAAATAGTTATAACTATATCCGGCATGATATTTTCCAATAGGATTTAGCGTTTTAAATATCGGCTGGAAGAAAAGCATCGCAACCTGAGAGGTATTTCCACTATTTTGCGCAAGTCCGCCTTTTAGTGCAGGCACTAAAAATATTCCGGCCATCATAAAGCCAATTAAAATAGCTACAATCACTGTGAGTGATTTTGAAAGAACAGAAATTAGTTCTTCTCTTTTCATCACGTAAGTAATAACAATGTTAACCAGTACATATATCAAAAAAGCAATTGCAACCATTCCTGCATAGCCAACATGACTCATTACTATCAGGAAAAAAGTAATCGAAATTCCAAGTAAATTTCTTCTCTTTCCACTCTCGAAAAAGCAAGCCACAGAATCAACAAATAATGGAAAAATTGCAATAATCAAACTTCTCGGCAAATTTCCTTCTGCAAAGAAAAGATAAATTCCCGTAGGACAGAAGAAATACAAAAAGCCCAAAAAGAATCCAAGCCATTTTCTATTATGTTTAAGTCCTACTATGCACCAGTTCATAGAACCGATAAGATAAATAAATCCCGCATACACACAGAATCCGCCGAATTCCACCTGACCATTGAGCTGAAAAATCTCATATGGAAGCGAATTGAAGAATCCTGCTATCAAATGACATAAAGCCATAAGATAGGCTGCTGCCGGAGTCCAATATCTCATAAGCTCTACGCCGTTATACCAAACCGGATTAAAAAGCGGATACCAATTATCCTTACGTATCTCATCTAATAGCCATTGACCTCTATAGATGTGATACATAGTATCGGATCCAATTACAACATTTTTAGCATAATCTGTGAGAATAATTATTCCAAAGGCAATCAGTAAATTTATAATGAATGCAATGAACAAGAATAGAATCTTTCTATTCATCCCCTTCTTACTCATGTTTGTGCCTTTCCAAGTTATCAAGTAATCTTCCCACATTCACAGCGCGTCCAAAATCTTCTGGCAAAGACTCGTTGTCAAAAACAGAAACATTCTCTTCGCTTATCTTACAGTTATCTTCTGAAACACTTTCTACATTTGCATCACTTGTTTCTGAAAGACTGATTTTCTTATCCAATCTGACACCATATGTTCTAACCGGTGTCTCACTTCCTTCAAGCTCAATCAATTTATAACCGAAAGGTTTTACAGCCTCTGCTATTCTTCCCACAAAGTATTCAGTAATATTTTCCAGAGAAGGAACTATAGCATCAAATGGTGCCAATTCATTCAAAATATGATTCTGATAAGGCTCAAATATCTTATCAATAGCTTTTTCAGTATTAGTAAACTTCTGTATCTCATCCCCTGTACTATATAAAAGGGCTGAGAACTCCCAAGTATGAGGATGAACTTCTCCTTTTACTCCATTGAAAATAACAAAATGACTCGCATTTAAATAATTTTTCAATCGATAATATCTAATCATGGATTACGCTCCAAAGAATTCTTTTATTTCTTTTTCAACTGCAATAGCGCCATGTCCCTCTTCAATAGTATATAGTCTATACGCTACTACAAAATGCTGATAAACAACGTGTTTCCAAACAAAATCCATTACTCTACCCTTGCGTTTATTTCCAAATACTAGAATCAACTCATTATCATTTTCAGAAATCCAAATAGCATCTCTCTTTATAACGCTCTTAATCTCGAGATAGAAATCTGAAACCGATTTACCGCGAAGCCTACATGCTAAGACCGTAGTTGGGTAAATACGTCTTTCATCCAAGCCTAAGAATAAATCCTCACATTCTTTTCTATTCCTAATAAAATGTGATTTTGCATAGTCTTCATCAGAAATAGTCATATCCCCTTTGACTTCTGATTTCTTCGGTGTTTCTTTTTCTTTTTCAAAAGTATCAGAAACAGTTCTTTTCATTAGTTCCTCTCGAACCTCTACTGCCTCTGTTATATCTTCAATCTTATCCTGCAATTCTTTAATTTCTCGAACTGCAATCTCAGTTTTTTCCTTTTCCTTGGAAATAAGAATTGACATCAATATCAAAACTACAATAAATAAAACAGCGATTGAAACTACAGCTGTTTCAAGGAAAATCTTGTCACTTAAATATGTATTATTGGAAAAAACAATCTTCATATCTGACAATAGAATCATTCGTATATTTTTATTATTTACTGAAACGATAATTCCTGATGCAATATACTTCTGTCCATCGATTGTGATGACCTTGTGTATAACATCATTTTCAGAAAGTGAATCCAAAAAATTCTTAGCACTTTTTGAGCTATAGTATTTCTCAGGTGCCACATTTCGATACTGATTAGTCTCTGTAACGTTCTTAATATATAAAATTGTACTCTTGTCATCGAGCGTCCAGAATCTATCATCGTCAGAGTCCAAAACTTCTACCGTATCCGCTGCATTCTCTATAGGTGTTTTACCATTTTTGATTTCTTTTGAAACTAAAGAAACATATCCATCCTGCTCTTCTGCAAAGATTTCAGCAGTACCTTCTTCATACTTTGAAATCTGCCAAATTGCATATCCGCAAAACAGCACCATCACAACTATGGAAAAAAATACGGTACGTCCTACTATGTGATTCTTTCTTTCTTTCATATTATCCTTCCTCTATTTCTTCAGCATCATTTACCATGTCGCTGAATTTAACAAAGACTGCCTTCACCTTATCAGCATCTCTTTTTAGTCTATTTTTGAATACACTTTTTTCCTCAGTAAGAGTATCCGTCTTCCAGGATCCCGGAGTTTTTATAGAATTTATAATACCCGCAAATCTTATGAAAAAAGTCAGCATATTAAACAGTGGCAAAAGTACGACATATATACCATTTTGTTTGTAATAATCCCTCAAGTCAGAAAAAGGCTTCAAGATATGTAATGAAACAAAGTAATATAAATACCCACACAAAATGTAAAATCCAAAGATGACCAGCATCGATACGACTACAACTTCCGATGAATATCCAGCCATCAGAAGATATATAAGCGCCAGATACCAGATTAATCTAGGGAATGCAAATGTGTGATCAAAAAGAAGTGTCTTTATATCCACATTCTTCTTCAGATTCTTGAATGAAAGCGATGAATCCTGATACATCTGAGAAACTTCCAAGGAACCTCTCTGCCATCTCTGTCTCTGTGTATATAATTTGTTTAAATCCTCAATAGGACCTGTTATATAAATTGCATCGACCACAATTCCTACCTTCTTCTTTAGAAGATGTTTTATCTGGAATGTGATTTCCGTATCCTCTGCAATAGTGTTTGTATTGTAGAGTCGTGTATGTCTAATTGTACTCAGTCTAAAAGCTGTAAACGCTCCAGAGAAAGTATACATCTCATTTTTATTAGATGCATAATTTCTTCCGGCCATAAAGGCCTGAGCATATTCCAAAAATTCCAGACGTCTAAGAATTCGACCTTTTAAAGTAGGCCATTTCTCAATTTCATCCGGATCCGTCAAAATAGTTCCGGTAAGACCAGCAATCTCCTCGTCGTTCTCAAATCTACGAACGATTCTTGCAAGGGCACTTTTTTCCAAATAACCATCTGAATCTATGTTTATGATGTATTTTCCACCACCATTATAGATTGCAAGGTTTAGCGCTCTGGATTTTCCCTGCTCCGCAGATAGCCACTGCAGACGAAGTGTCGGGAAAGTTTTCTGGGCAAGTGCATAGATATCAAAGCTCTTATCCTGCGAACGGTTGTCGACCAAAAATACCTGGATATGCTCGTTTGGATATTCAGAATCATTTATCGAACGCACACATTTAAGAAGCGAGTCCTGAGAATTGTACACAGGAACTATGACCTCGATATCTGGCCAAACGGATGGATCTTTGTAAATCTTTTCTACATTTTTCTTAAAAATGATATTTAAAAAAGAACCAATTCCCGGAATGATCTCTACTATAAGAGGAATAATAACCCACGCCAGCCAGTAGAAAAAAGGATTTAAAATCAGTGTTACAAAATTCATGAATCCTTCTCCTCTCTATAGCCAAAGTGACCTACCTTCATTCTGACAACTTGAGGTTTTGTAAATACCATGAAATATAGAATTACCTGTAATAAATAGAAGAATATTCTTCCTACAAAAGTATGCGCTAGGAAATAATAATCAGTGCCTAAGAAATGAATCATTAGGCAGATAAGTGTAAGTCGAAGTGCATTAGCAACAATCGTATACACTGTGCCGATTAGTCCTACGTAAATTCTTTCTGGAATTGAATATACTTTAAAGAAAGCAAGTAAAGCTAAAAATGCGGAAATCTCAATAATTCCTGAACACTCTAAATCGATTCGAACCGATACAGAGCCGGATATAGAATTTATAAATATTACACCGTATTTATAAAAAGCTTCATAAGTTCCAGTCAAATTTCCCACCACTCCTGCAAGTGCTGCAACTACTCTCGCAAGCGGTAAAGTCACATATGGTCTTACAAATGTCATCATGGATAAGAAAAATCCTGCCGCTCCCACGATGTAATACCAAAATTTTAGTTTAGATCTGTATAAAACAGTAAGTAAATATATCCAGGCACCAAATAAAAAAATGCTGAATAGTATTCTAGTCATAATACTCCTCGTCACAACTGTTTTTAATTAGTAACATAAAGTTTATATCTAGTCTTTTATATATTTTTAAAATCTGCCTTTATAAGTGTATCACAAAGCAAGCCGTTTATTAAGTAAAAAAAGCCATCCCTTTCCCTGGCTTTTGAGAAAAGGACGGCTTTTACAGTATTTTAGAGGAAAAAAGTTTCCTCAGTTTTTACATTTCCTCTAGAGTTTCAGGCTCATCATAAGTTACGCCAAAAGTCTCTACAGTAACCTTCTTCATAGTCTGAGGAGTTGTTGGCTTGTCACTCCAGTCAGTCTCTGTTTCAGCAATTTTATTAACTACATCCATACCTTCAATAATCTTTCCGAATGCAGCATACTCTCCATCGAGATGTGGAGCATCTTTGTGCATGATAAAAAACTGTGATCCTGCTGAATCAGGAATCATAGTTCTAGCCATAGAAAGTACTCCGGCGGAATGCTTAAGGTTGTTCTCAAAACCATTTGATGAGAATTCACCCTTGATGCAATATCCAGGGCCACCCATACCTGTTCCTGTTGGGTCACCACCCTGAAGCATGAAGTTTTTGATTACACGGTGAAAAATAATTCCATCATAGTAACCCTTATTAATTAATGAGATAAAGTTATTAACAGTATTAGGTGCAATCTCTGGATAAAGTTCAGCCTTCATAACGCTGCCATCTTCCATCTCGATTGTTACGATTGGTTTCTCAGCCATTTTCTATTCTCCTCGTATATATTATTTCTATTTAAAATCCTCTCGGAATCTTAACACAAGCCTTCTACCCTAGTCAATTCATCAGCCACCCTATCGTAATAATAAACACTATCTGAAAGAAAATCCTTCGGTTCCAAAACAGAATAATTTACTGATTTTACAAGTTCTTCTAATTCTTTTACATTCATAGCATCTGTAATCGGAACAGCTATAAACTCATGAACACTACTAGGAAGCAAAAACAGATTAGATTCTATTCTATCAGCCAAACTCTTAAGCACATCCTTATACAAGACAGCTGCTGCTCCATAAGTCTGTACATCGTTTGTGATAACATACATATGATTTCCAAAATTCTCATCCATTCCTTCCATATCTACTTCATCGTAATACTCACTTTCTCTCAAAAAGTCATCCAGTGAGGCTACCTTCGGTGGAAGCAATTCATTTGCATTTTCTCTAGCCAGGTTATATAGCTTCTCCTTTTCGATTTCAAGAATCTCAACTAAATCATTCATTAAAGGAACAGTTCCAATCCCGTCCTCACATTTATCTAAGAGTATCGAGTAAACAACATACATATCTCCCAATTCAAAATGCGGCATTCTCTTCACCGCATCATGAAATCCATGTTGTGGAATCAGACGACAAATAATCTTCTTCTCCACCCCGATCTCTTTTAACTCTTCTAAACTAACTCGTTCTACAGTTCTTTCCATAAACCTATTCTCCTCTAATATCTCCCCTAAACTAGGTAATTTATATTATAAAGAGAATAAGCCCCGATAAATCTAAAAAGGCATTCACCTTTCTTTCAAATATCTTAAGAGTATAATCTTTCTCTAAAACCTCCCTAAACAAATTAGAAATTTATCGAATGAATATCATCTATAGAAATCTTCAATCCATTTTCAAATACAATTTCTCGCTCAAAACTTTTATATTTAGAAATTCTGCTCTTAACACTTTCATATGAGCCGCCACTTTTTAAATCATCACTTTTAAAGTAGACAACAGTCGCTTCCTCCTTAGTTTCAATCATTCTCTGCAGCCTGTTGCCTATCTCTTCAAGACTCTCTTCAGTAAGAAAAGCTCTGGAATCCGTAAGTCTCGCTGTCTCAGAAATCTCATCTTCATATCCACTTAGAGCAGCAAAAGGAGAAAACTGCGCGGCCCTGGTCACACTATCAGCTCTGGGATGCCTTCTCACGCCATCCCATCTTTCATTCAAAATATCCCCGTACTTCTCTACAACCGAAGGATCATACATCCTTCTTGAATCATCACCGATTCTACCTCTATCCATCACGCTTTATGACCTCCGATCTGCTGATTCCTTTCAATCGTAGTCGCGCCTTCCTGAAGGTCAGTACCTTTAAAGATTGCATTTTTTCCAAAACGCTTCTTCATCTCGATCACAGCCTCCTGCGCTTTTCTTTCACGAATCAGCTCTTCCTCTTCAGCCTTTCTCTCTCTTTCAACTTCTTCTACATCGGAAAAAAGAGACAACTGTTCAAACTCTTCCTTCTTCGGTATATCCTTTTCCAAAATAATATGATTGGTTGTGATATTTAATTTCCTGACCAATAACTTCTTATCACATATCCTGTCATAAAGCTCTAAAATCGCATCGGTAATAAGCCTGGTCGAACTCGTATATCTAGCCAGATTGATACTTCCATGCGCAGGCTTCGGCACAGCCCTTCCATAGTGATCAACTACCACACTATTTCCAATGTGCTTTCTCACCGTACTATCATTTAAACTTTCTCTATCATAAGAAATATCCAAAACAAGCTGGTCTGTCACTACTCGTTTCTTCACCAAATCCAAAGAAACAATATCAGCCATCTCGCGCACAATTATCCTCGCCTTTTCATAACTATATGGCTCCGACAAAACCTGTCCCGAACTGAAACTATTGGCCTTTGGCTTATAAGATTTTATATCCTTAATAAGAGTTTCCTCTCGCCCAAAGGCGTGATCAATCAAATATTCAGCATTCACGCCAAACATCTTATAAAGATAATCCTCATCTTCAATCGCGCGCCTTGCGATATCACCCATAGTAAACATGCCATTCTTTTCAAGTCGCTTCGCAATGCCCTTTCCAACTCGCCAAAAATCCGTAAGCGGCCTGTGATTCCAAAGAATATTTCTATATCCTTCCTCATCAAGCTCAGCGATACGAACACCATCGGCATCCGCCTTCATATGCTTCGCAACGATATCCATAGCAACCTTACAAAGATACATATTCGTCGCAACGCCAGCCGTAGCCGTGATTCCCGTCTCGTTCAAAACCTCCCGGATCATCTTAATTGCAAGTTCATGCGCACTCATCTGATATGTATTCAAATAATCCGTCACATCCAAAAACACCTCATCGACCGAATAAACATGCATATCCTCCGGTGCAACATAACGAAGATAAATACTATAAACCTTCGAACTCACATCCTCATATCGCTGCATTCTCGGCGGCGCAGCAATATAGTCGAGTTCTAAACTATTATCCGCCATCAGTTCATCATAGAAGTATGATTTATCGGAAAAAAGTTTCCCCTTGTTCCTATACTTCCTCTCATTGTTTATTTCTTTTACTCTTGAAACCACTTCGAATAATCTAGCTCGACCAGATATTCCAAAAGACTTTAAAGAAGGCGAAACCGCCAGGCATATCGTCTTCTCTGTTCTAGATACATCTGCTACTACAAGGTTCGTATTCAATGGATCCAGTCCCCTATCGTAGCATTCCACGGACGCATAGAAGGACTTGAGGTCGATTGCGATATAGGATCTATTCTTCTCGGCCATAAATAAAGCCCTCCTTTCACAATTACATTATATCATGGATTTAGTTTTAGGCAAGAACATCCGTTCTATTTTTGAAGCAAAAAAATCACTTCCATATTCGTGAAATAAATATGGAAGTGAGGATTCTTTTTTCCCTTAAACAATTCCAATAAGCGGGAATGTAAAACAGATAATTCCTGCAATGATTGCAAAGATAAGGGCATATTTAAATGTTCTCTTTAGAATGATACTTTCCTGTCCGGCAAGTCCAGCTGCAGCGCAGCCGATTGCGATTCCCTGTGGAGAAATCATCTTTCCAAGTCCAGCGCCGACAGCGTTTGCAGATGCAAGCCATGATGGATCGGCATTTATTGCTTTTGCCGTCTCAACCTGGAGCTGTCCGAAGAGAACCTGTGTTGAAGTTCCAGATCCAGTTACAAATCCGCCGAGAGTTCCGATAAGCGGAGTAAATAGCGGATAGAACTTTCCGGTTACAGTTACTAGAAGTGCAGCGATTGCAGAAATCATTCCGCTATAGCCCATGATTTTTGCAAGGGCAAGTACTGAGCAGATAGTAACTATTGTTTTCCAGTTAGAAACTAGTGTTTTGAAATAGATTCTAACGATTGTTTTTACTGAGGCTCCCTGAACTAGTCCGCCGATAAGACCGGCGATCATAATTAGGATTCCAGGTGTATTAATCCAAGCGAAATTTAGTGAACCAGGATTATCTCCTGAATATACACTCACCTTGCTTGATAAGCTTGATAGTGGATCATGAATTGCAGGAACCAGACTAGATGTCAGGAGCAAAATCACGAAGATAAGAATAAATGGACACCAGGCAACTATTGCACTCTTTAGATCCAGGTCAACTTTTTTCACTTCTTTAACTTTGAACTCTTCTGGAACTTCTGTATTCATCTTTAATGAAACAAGTACCATCACGATCATACATACGATTGCTCCGATGATATCTCCAAGTTCCGGTCCGATAAATCTAGCTGCAATAAACTCTGGTACGATAAATGAAAGTGCTGCGAGAATTGTCATTCCCCACATACCTTTTAGTGCGTGACCTTTTCCTGTGCCTTTTCCAATCAATGCGATTAGGACAAAAGGTGAAACGAATGTGATAATCGCCTGCATAAATGCAGTGTTTCCAGATAGAATTACAGGATCAATTCCTGTGATTCCAGATAGTGTTACAAGTGGCACACCTACACTACCGAAGGCTGTCGGTGTTGAGTTTACAACTAGAAGTCCGATGACTGTAGTCGCTGGCTCGAATCCCATTGCGATAAGGATACTGGCTGGAATAGCTACTGCTGTTCCGAATCCTGCCATTCCTTCCATGAAGTTTCCGAATCCCCAGCCGATTATCAAGGCAAGAATTCTTTTGTCCATAGAAACACCTGATAGCATGGCTTTGATTTTGTCCATAGCTTTTGTCTCAAGTGTGAGGTTATAAACAAATAGCGCTGCTACGATTACAAGGCATATAGGCCAAAGAGCATTTAAAATACCTTCGAATGAAGCAGTCACAACCTCTAGCGCTCCCATCTTGAAGTATGCAATTGCAACTATTGCAGTAATAATTGCAGATGCAAGGCAAGCCTTAAACCCAGGCATCTTCAAAACAGTCAATGCGATAATCAAAAAAACGATTGGCAAAATAGCCACTATAAAATTAAGTACCATTTTTCTTTCCTTCTACTGTTAATTTATAGTCAATGCTAAAAAATTATAAAACTATTTTTTTGATTTGTCATCGTAAGAATATCTAAAAAGTAGGAAAAAAGAAAGTGGGGATTGGGTAGAATTGCTGTTAAACATGATTTTCACTTCTTTTATACCCCGGCAAAGAATCAGGTAGAAACAAAAAAAGAACCACCCAACCGGGTAGTTCTTGTACATTTAAATGAATGAGACATGGGGGATTCGAACCCCCGACAACCTGATTAAAAGTCAGGTGCTCTACCAACTGAGCTAATATCTCATATTAATTGCCATTTTAGGTAAAAAAAAAGCAAGGCAATTGATCTGGGCTAGTCGGATTCGAACCGGCGCATCTAGGAGTCAAAGTCCCATGCCTTACCGCTTGGCTATAGCCCACTGTAGTGCAGCTAAACTGCTATAGCTGAGGGTGGGTAGAGGGATTCGAACCCTCGGCCTCCAGAGCCACAATCTGGCGCGCTAACCAGCTGCGCTATATCCACCATATAAATGTGCTCGTGGGGATTCGAACCCCAGACCCACGGCTTAGAAGGCCGTTGCTCTATCCAGCTGAGCTACGAACACACAAGAGCGGGTGATGGGAATCGAACCCACGTATCCAGCTTGGAAGGCTGGTGTTCTACCATTGAACTACACCCGCATATTAAAGCTATAAAATAATTTTAAAAAATGCATCTTTTAAAATCGGGGTGACAGGATTCGAACCTGCGACCCCCTGGTCCCAAACCAGGTGCTCTAGCCAAACTGAGCCACACCCCGTTTTGGGTCTTACCCGAAACGCAAGTGCTATTATAAGGGAGATTTGAAAGCTTGTCAAGAGATTTTTTAGATTTTTTTAATCTTTATTTTCTCTCTGAAGCACTTCCTCATCAGCACGATACATATATTCTCATACTTCCCGGCAAAAAGCAAGTCAGACTTAATTCACAGTTTTCTGACTTATTAGACAACTTCAAAAGAACCCTTGAAAACACTGCGTTTCCGATTTTACTGAGCGCAGAAAATTAAATAAATTTCTGTTTAATTTCCATCTCATCGCCTTCATTTATGCTGATTACCATATATGAAAACTGGTGATCTTTCTGTCTTGGGCATTCAATGCTACCTGGATTTGCTACAATCAAATCCTTATCGTTTTCAAAGAGAGGTACATGTGTATGACCAAAAAGGGCCACATCACAATTCTCTTCTTTTGCTGCTGCCTTCAATTTATCAAGTCCAGAATTAACTCTATAGCTATGTCCATGTGTTAAGAAGAAACGATGCTTTCCTACCTCGACCACGTCATGACTCTTTAGAGACAAATCCATATCGCAGTTTCCTCTAACTCCATAGGTTGGAATTTCGAAAAAACTATTCAAATAATCAATTCCCAGTTCACTATCCCCTAAATGAAAGATACAATCTGGCATTACATCGTAAGCAACCTTCTGCATATTTCCCAATCTTCCGTGAGAGTCACTCATTACCAAAATCTTCATGATTTCCTAAATAATCTCCTTAATCTTTCTCATTGCCTTACCACGATGGCTGATGGCATTTTTTCCCTCATCAGTAAGAGAAGCTGAAGAGCATCCATATTCACGCAGGAAAAAAATAGGATCGTATCCAAATCCTCTCTCTCCTTCGATATGGTCTCCTATATAGCCTTCCATAGTTCCTCTTACAGTATCGGTTGAGCCATCCGGTCTGATAACACATGCTGCGCATACAAATCTCGCATCTCTTTTTTCTGAAGGAACATTCTCCATCTTTTCAAGGATTGCACGGTTCTTTATATCATAAGATGTATCGTGTCCCATAAAACGAGCGCTTTCAACGCCTAAAATATCTGGGAGTGCATCGATTTCAAGGCCTGAATCATCGGCAAGAACATATCCGCCTACTTTGTCCCAGACTGATTTTGCCTTTATATATGCATTATCTTCAAAAGTCTTTCCATTTTCTTCAGCATCATCAGTGATTCCCATATCTTTGAGAGAAACCACTTCAAACTTGTCATGTCCAAGGATTTCGTTTACTTCTCTAACCTTGTTTTGATTTCCAGTCGCAAAAACTACTCTTGTTGGCATCCTATTCTCCTTTTATATTCTTTAATATTGCATCACAAAGGCCTCTGGCTATCGTGTTCTGATAGTCGTCCTGTGTCAATTTAGCCCGTTCTTCCTCATTAGTTGAGTATCCGACTCTGGCAAGTACGGAATCCGAATTTGTAGCCTCTAAAAGCCTGATTTCATCACCGGCTATTACACCTCTATTTTGAGCCTGCGTCTTCTCCAAAAGACTATTCAAACAATCATTGGCAAAATTCTTGCTTCTAGGATTTGTCGAAATATAATATGTCGCAACACCGTTCATATCAGAAATTCGACCACTTGAAGTTTGATTCAACCCAATTGATAAGAAATAGTCGCATCCACTTGTATTAACCATAGCGACACGCTTTTCCTCAGAAATTGTATCGTCTTTTAATCTTGTGTAATAAATCTTCGAATCCTTCGGTGCCTCTTTATCTAGAATTGCCTTCATCTTCTTAACAATGCTTAAATTTATATTCTTTTCCTTTGCATTATCAAAAACTGCACCACTCTGCTCTCCGCCCAAAGATGCATCTATAAGAACAATATTCTTATAGACATCCTTCTGATCTTTAAAATTAATAGTCAAATAATCATCTTTTACTTTTATTTCCGGGAAAAAAATCTTAGTCATTTTAAACTTCATAGTGCATCCTTTTTTCCCGTATTCGTACATAACTTTTGAAACAGGCTCGAAATGGCCCATCATAGAATAATCTTTCGGATAAGCAGCATCTGTTCCCGGAAGGTAGATTGATACCATGCTATTCTTTATATCGGTATCCACACTAATCCCAGATTCATCGAAATCTTTTGGTAAGCCTAACTTATAAACCGATTTATTGCCCTCAAATTCCTTTGTGATTTCCCATTCATTCTTTCCATAGATTCTAGCCTTCCAAAGCGCAGCTTTAGAATGAAAATCAGGAACAATTAAAAAGAAAATACACAGTGAAACGAATATTAATAAAAATAAAGTTGAAATTAATCTTTCAATTTTATATACGTCTTTTCTATCTGAATCATTCATTAAAAATATATATCCCTACTATTTAGCTTCATCGCAATATGCCTTCAGGCAAACATTTGCATCAAATTCTGTCTCAGTTCTATCCCAATTCACACCATTTTGACTGATATACCCCTGGCCATCCTTCACATCGACATTCTTTGTAAGAGAATTTCCATCATACTCGATGGCAATCTGCTTACCTTTCTTCTTTGATTTCATAACCAAAACCAAAGCGAAATTATCGCCTTCATTGACCTTGATGTCCTTGTCAAAAAGTATTGTATAATATCCCAAATCATGTAAAGTTCCAGAAGCAACCAGATCTCTGTCTGCTAAAGATGCGGTATTTTCATACTTCGAAACCGCATAGACCTCATACTCACTATCCTTTGCAGTATTGTAGAATCCAGCAGCCTTTATAATCTGCTTAGTATCAGCCCTATATACATTTGCTGCCATAGCGCTATTAGTCTGGAATCCAACCTTACCTATACTTCCACAGAGATCAGACTGATAAATTCTATCGAAATTACTATTGCTCTCAATCTTCACATAAGAAACACCGAAATTGCCGATGTTAGTATCATAATAAGAAACATAGAAAACACCATTTTGTCCGAAATTATCTCCCCAACTGTTCTGGCAGATAAACGCTCCATTGCCCGGACATTTGTGGTCAAAATTCGAAGCTGAATAATTATCATCCCAGCCAATAATTACAACATCATGGTTTGGTTTCTTATTTCCATAATAATAGTAAGCATCATTTTCAGAATTATAGAAATCAGATTTCGTAAACTTTCCCTCTCCTGTCTCGGCATAGAGGGATGTAGAGACTCCACCATTCTTAAAAATTGCCCACTTTATATCGTCCATATCATCCTGATTATAAAAATGTACTTCCTGAAGATGCTTTGAAATACCATTTTTTCCTTGTTCAACAGGGCCATTCCAAGAAAGGAGATATGAAACTGCCATCATATAGTTTCCAGGTTCACTTGTCTTTCTCTTATAGGTATTTCTGGTAGCCATATCCATAGGATCGAAGGTAATTTTCTGATCCGTAAGCATAGTCGACTCGAGAGCCGATGTAGCTGCATAAGCCCAGCAAGTACTTAAACTTCCCTGATTCTTTACGGCAGAAATTCTGCCTTCTTCTCTTAAATCGAATCTCTCGCGAAGCCTTGGAGCTTCACTTGCAGAACTATCAAGAGATGCTATCTTTCCTGAGTTGTCCCAGGAATAGCCATAGCCAAACATCCTGCATACATCTTTTAGGGAAAAATAAATCTTGTCTCCTACCTTTTCAGGTGCTTTTGACAGGGAAAAAGATTCCTTGTTCTTCTGTCCTTCCTTTTTTCCAATCGTAAAGACAAAATCATCGGAATTTCTTTCGATATAAATTGTGTCATTTGTGATACGCGAACTTACATAGAATATTCTTCGAACTAGTGTTAGACTTGCGAGTGTATTCATGTTGTTATCAAGAAGGATTTCCCCTCTCTCACTCGCATATTCCTTGCCATCAATAGCAAGTTTTACGACATCAGATTTGTTTAAATTTTGAGAGATAAGGGGATTGAAGACAGTACTTTCAAGCCGGGCCCCTCTGAAGGGCTCGACCTGACCTGATTTGTCTGTCCATGACATAGTTTGAATTAGGATAATTCCAATCAATATAACGAAAAAGATTGTAAATAACTTTCTGTCTTTCATACTATCTCTTCCCTAAAATCTATTAGTTATCTCTTTTCTTTCTAGGTGGTTTAGGACCAGGGAACTGGTAGAAATAAGTCTTTATCATACCGTTATAAATCTTACGATTCTTCTGAGCCTTAAATCCTAAATCCTTCTCTGTATATTCGTAAGAAGTAATTAAATACATTGACCATGAATCCAGGCTCTTATATACATCTCCCAAAGTTCTATACAGCTTTGGAAGATTCTTCTTCTCTTCCAAACGTTCACCATATGGCGGATTTGAAATAATAAATCCATATTTCTTTGGATGATGTGTATCCTTAACATCTCTAACCTGAAAATGGATAAGATCAGCTACTCCTGCTCTCTTCGCATTTTCTCTCGCAATTTTCAAAACATCAGAATCTACATCAAAGCCCTGAATATCTGTCTCAATATTTGTATCTATAGCCTCTCTGGCCTCCGCTTTTGCCTCAATCCAAAGCTTTCTATCAATAAAATTTGTCCATTTTTCTGCAGTAAATGAACGATTCATTCCAGGTGCAATATTAGCCGCCATCATAGCAGCCTCAATTGGAAATGTGCCCGAACCACACATAGGGTCTAGTAAAATTCTATCTCCATGCCATGGAGTTAACATAATAAGAGCTGCCGCCAAAGTCTCAGAAATAGGCGCAGCACCAGCTTCAGTTCTATATCCTCTCTTATGTAAAGAAGTTCCTGTAGTATCAAGTGTTACAGTAACCTCGTTCTTATATAAGAAAACACGAAGCGGATAGTCTTCCCCATTTTCAGGGAACCAATCAATCTTATACGCTTCCTTCATACGCTCTACCATAGCTTTTTTCGCAACAGACTGTAAGTCAGATGGGGAAAAAAGCTGACTCTGTACAGAGGATGCCTTCTTAACCCAAAATTTTCCATTCTTTGGAATATAGCTTTCCCAAGGCAGCTTCTTTACACCCTGGAAGAATTCTTCAAAAGTAGTTGCCTTAAACTGACCTACTACAAGTAGAATTCTTTCAGCAGAACGTAGATGAATATTTGAAAGAACAATCGCTTCAGGATCACCTTCAAAATAAACTCTTCCATCTTCTACCTTTGAAATCTCATATCCTAAATCATAGATTTCTCTCTTTAAAACCGCTTCAAGTCCGAAATGGCATGGGGCTAGCAACGTAAAATTTTTCATTTAATTATCTTTCTCATTTCTATTTATTTACAATTACATCGGCTAATTCATAGCGTACGATTGGCTTAACATCAGGAAGATGTACCTCGACCTGAAATCCGACCTTACCACCACTGAAACAAATTGTATCGAAATCTTCAGCAGTCTCATGAAATACCGTTTTAAACATTTTCTTCATTCCAATAGGTGAACAGCCACCGTGAACATATCCCGTAAGCGGGAGCAAATCTTTCTGCTTCAACATAGAAACAGATTTTTCAGAAACGGCCTTAGCAGCCTTTTTTAAATCTAATTCTTCAGCTACAGGTATGGAAAAAACATAATGTTCTCCAGTCTTTCCAACTGTTACAAGTGTCTTAAATACCTGCTCTTTGTTTTCGCCTAGAAGTTCTGCAATTTCATCACCTGTTAGTGATGCATCTTCTTTGTATGAATGTGGAGTATATGAAACTTTCTTCTGTTCCAAAACACGCATTACATTTGTTTTGTCTTCTTTCTTACCCATTATAACTCCAATCAAAAACTAGTTATTATCTCTAAAGATTCTATGCACCAGCATCCTATATTCCTGGTATTCTTCGGTATCAGAAAGATCTTTCATACAATCCAAAAGTTCCTTGTGATACCAGCCATGTAGAGCTGGATCTTTTACATTAAATCTATCCCAAACACGAGAACCTATTTTTTCAAGATTTCTCGCTGTCTGTCTCATATTAGAAAGTTTGTCTGCAAGCAAAATTTTCTTTGCCTCAATAGAGGCTACTCTCGCATGATCGATTGTTTCCTGTTTTCTGATTTTCCATGATTCAGAGCGATCCATATGATTTCTTTTGTCCTCGCTCTCTTCCTCAACCAAATCAGCAACTCTATAACCAAATTCTGAAACTAATTCTTCATATGTAGTATCAGTATCCTCCAATGTATCATGTAGTGCAGCTGCAGCTATCATTTCAGGATCTCCACCCATCTTTGCAACGAGCATAGCAACCTCAATAGGATGTCCAATATATGGAATATTAGAGCCCTTTCTCACCTGCCCTTTGTGTTTCTCAGCTGCAAAAATAAAAGCTCTTTCAATTATTCCAAATCTACGTATACTTTCTTCATCAGACAAATATTCCGGGAAAGTTGAAACTAACCCAAGATTCATAAAACTATCCTGTTTTCTATACATCTCGATTGGAGAAATATTGACTTCTTCAAAATAGTCGGAAAGACTTTTTTCTGTATCTAAATCAAAATACCAGCACTGTGGTACATTTGTCCCGTCAAACTGACTAGAAACACCACCGAAAAGCGGGCAATCTCTACATAATTCAAAATTATCATGCATCAAGAAATGCCTGGATCTACAATAGTATTCCCCTGTTTCATCTGGAGTTGCTAAATGACTAAAACAACCATATAGATATCTTTGATTCTTTTCAAATTTCATAAAAAGCCCTCCCCGGAACAATCCTTTGTATATAATAACATAGAATTCCCGGAAAGGGCTAATATAATCAAGTTTATTAGCTTATCTATATGATATTCTTTTTTTCTTTTGAATAAGTATTATTCCATCTTTTAAAAATATAAATCCATCCCAAAATCACAACTAGCAACATGTATGCAATTGATTTTATCAATTCTATGCCATTATATTGGTCATATCCCCAATAATTTATCCAAACTACATGTGAAAGCGGATTAATAAAATACAAGTGTTTAAGTATTCCATCTACTCTATATGGTGCTAAATATATTGGAGTCACGATAACACAAATCATATATATAAGGTTTATTATAGGACCTGCCATACTTGGATTTCTTATTAAGCTTCCAATTACAATTCCCAAAGTAGACAACAATGAAAAACAAATAATTTGGCATAAAACAAGCCTAAATAGATTAAACTCTATTGAGTTAAAAGCTGTGATTAATACCATTACTATAAACATAAACACAGATAACAATGTATAGAATAATCCATTTCCGCAAAAGATCTCTAACACCTTAACTTTTACAGTTCTATACAATTCTAGAATTTGAATTTCATTAGCACTTGAAACCTGTATAGCAAATAAATTAAAAAATAAGGATATTATCATACTGGTATAGGCACCTATAACAGTTTGTATTATTGATATTTTTCCATTGCTTGCTATTATATTCATAACTAAATATGATAATGGAAAAACAACTACTAGCATTAAATAATTCATCAGATTAAAACGCAAGGATTTATAATTAATATACACTGTAGTCCATATTCTGTTTAAGCTATTTAACATATTTAATTACTCCTTCTTCAAAAGCAGGATAATCAACCTTTAACGATTTTATTTCTTTATCCTTTTTATAAGATTCTATAAAATCTATAGCCTGCCCCAAATCTGAAAAATACTCTTTATCTATATCATCTTCGGAACTACTTATTTCTAATTTACAGATTCCATCTCCTACCCCTATTGTATCTCCAGAATATATTTGTTTCCCATCTTTTAATATCAATAATTTATCTGTAATCCTATATATCTCAGACATATCATGAGATGAAATCAAAATAGCTTTTTCCTGTTTTAATTCATCTAAAATACCTAAAATGGTTTCCTTCGTAACTATATCAACCATAGCCGTTGGCTCATCCAAAATTAGGAAATCTTTATCTATTACTATTGCATTTGCCAACGCTAACAATTTCATCTGCCCCCCTGAAAGCGTATATGCCAAATGATTTTTAATTGCATCTAAGCCAGTTTTAACAAGTACATTATTTATTCTTTCCTCACGCTCATCTTTTTTTAAACATGCATATTTTAATATTACATCGAAATTTTCTTCTACAGTTAATGCAGGGTAGACAGGAGGATTTTGTGGTACATATGCCACCAAATCTAAATAATCATTATTACCGTTAATATCAATACTTCCGTCAGTTGATTTCAGTATTTTTAATATCTGACGTATAAGTGTTGTCTTTCCACAACCATTCTTACCGATTAGACCAATACATTGTTTTTTTTCTAAAGTAAACGATATATTATCATTTGCCTTCATTCCATTTGAATATATTTTAGTTATGTTATTTATATTCAATCCCATTTTTCCCCTCCAAAAAAAAAGGTCAGTCTAATAAGACTGACCTTTAAAAAACATATATTATGCGATTTCCTGGAAATCGATTTCAAGATAAAGACCTTTAAGAACATTCTTCTGAATTTCCTTTACGCGAACCTTCTTAACATCTCCTTCAACATCAACTTCGATTTCGCTACCAACCTTGATTCCTCTGAATGCGATTTCTACATCATGTGCAGACATCTGGATTGGAAGTGCTCCTTCGATGTTCTTTCCGAAGATAGAAGCTGTTACAAGTCCTTCTCTTCTAAGTTTCTTTGCCTTTACATTAAGATCTCTCTTCTCAGCTTTTAAAGTAGTCATTTAACTGTTCCTCCAAATCTGAATATTAAAATATAGTTACAAAAAAAATCGGTCCTTAATTACTTAAGGACCGATTACTGTGCGTGAGAGGATTCGAACCCCCGACACCTTGGTCCGTAGCCAAGTGCTCTATCCAGGCTGAGCTACACGCACATATTTGTTTGTCTCTGAAGCTCTATTTAGAAACGACCCGAGCGGGACTCGAACCCGCGACCTCCGCCGTGACAGGGCGGCGTTCTAACCAGCTGAACCACCGGGCCATGGTGGACCTTCGGGGACTCGAACCCAGGACCGACCGGTTATGAGCCGGTTGCTCTAACCAACTGAGCTAAAGGTCCGAACAATAAACTGACCCCAACGAGATTCGAACTCGTGTTACCGCCGTGAAAGGGCGATGTCTTAACCGCTTGACCATGGGGCCGGAAAGGATGTTTTATAAGTTCCTTTAAACTTAAGCTCCCCAAGTAGGACTCGAACCTACGACACTTCGGTTAACAGCCGAATGCTCTACCGACTGAGCTATTGAGGAATATACCTTTGAAAGTATAACATAAAATGTTCGTACCTTCAAAACTTCATACAGATTTTCTTCTAACTGAGGAATTAAGCTTCTCTTGAAAACTCTGATCACCTCGACTTCGCTTCGCTTCGTCTCGGTGTGTTTGCTGCGCAAACTCGTTCGTCGCTTTGAAATCATTTCTGTAAACAGATGATTTCATCGCTCCTCACCAGAGTTTTCTTCGCTATTGATCATGCCTTCGATCTATTAGTAACAGTCAGCTCCATGTGTCACCACACTTCCACCTCTGTCCTATCTACCTTGTACTCTTCAAGGGATCTTATGTTCTTTAAGAACAGGGACATCTCA
>JAIKZI010000049.1 GCA_024682375.1 Lachnospiraceae bacterium
AGACCGTGATAATTACACCATCCTGATAACCACTTTGTATAACAACGCCAAAAACATTGGTGCTACTGCTCTTGCAGCAGAACTGAACAATATTATCAACGCACTTTCAACCGACGATCTGGCCTACATTCAAGACCATCACACACAGGCCATGAGATTATATGCAAACTTGATCGAGGATTTGTCAACGGTTCTTACATTGCCTCATCCGGGCATTCAATAAACACGTAAAAAGAGGCCACCTCATAAGGTGACCTCTTTACTTATTATTTTATAAATATGCTATCCATTTTTTGCTAAAAATATCTTTGTCCCATTGTGCATGATCTGCCGAAATGGTCTCTTCATCAACGGCAAAATACCTGGTACTATAACTGCCATTATCCATTTTTAAATCATCCCAGGTGCAGTCAACATATACATAACTATCGTCCAAACAAACATAATTCCATGCATGGCCCGTATGCTTCTCCATATTGTAACTGGATACTGCAATGGACTTTAATCCTGCCATATCACTTAAAAGATTAAAAGATGCAGCATATCCCATACAAAGGGCCTTATGTTGAATCAAACATCCATAAGCTGTATAGGATAGATCATCAAACAAAGCATTTTCTTCTGCCTCAGAATGAAACTCACATTGAGCTAAAATATAATCATGAATCACTCTGGCTTTTTCTGAATCATTCATTTCCTTGGTAATAATACTATCCGTAATGGATTCTGCTAGAGCCAAAACTTCATTCTGTCTCTCTTTCACTTCATCAAAGGAAATACCTTTTCTTAAAGAAATTTGATAATAATTAGTATTCTTGGTATATTTTATAATACTTAAAACCGAAGTCTGGTATTCCGGATGCTGTTTAAAAGCTGCCTCTATTCCATTTTCATATTTCAATTTATCGTCGGAAATTACTTTCTCGTATTCCATATTCTTTAAAATAGAAAGAGTATCTTCATAGGCCTCCTTCATAGAAGTTGGAAAATAAGCCTCCAAATAAGATGAATTACGAATAGAAACGGTATAAATATATTGAGAACCGGATTTGTTCTTCATGATGGAATTCACTCTTGTTATTACATATCCATGGTCCTTTGCAGCATTGCGAAGGCTGTCACAAAACTGAGACAAAGAGTAGTCATATTTGGAACGATACTTCATCTTGGTTATCAACTCTTCATCCATCTTTTGATTTAATGAGTTCTCAAGCCGTAAAACATTTGCTTTCTCCTTATCATCAGAGGCGGCATCAGAAATAAGCGGCATTTTCACTGAGAAAAAAGCCACCAAAATAAAACAGAATATTTTTAATATGAGAATACTTCTATTTCTTTTCATAAGACACCTCTTCAAATTATTATTATAGCATAAAAATGTGAATAAAAAAACTCTAAAAGTTCAACACTTTTAGAGTTTCATCTAATGAGACATCGGGGATTCGAACCCCGGACAACTTGATTAAAAGTCAAGTGCTCTACCACCTGAGCTAATATCCCATCTTATTAAATAAGCATCAGACATATAGTCTGAATGCCCAGTTCCGGAATCGAACCAGAGACACGAGGATTTTCAGTCCTCTGCTCTACCAACTGAGCTAACTGGGCATTTGAGTTGCGGGAATAGGATTTGAACCTATGACCTTCGGGTTATGAGCCCGACGAGCTTCCAGACTGCTCCACCCCGCGATATACAGTTTAGGTTAAAACCTAATGGATGGAGGTGGATTCGAACCACCGAAGCAATTTGCAGCAGATTTACAGTCTGTCCCCTTTGGCCACTCGGGAATCCATCCATATGAAATTATTAAATTTCAAAAGCCGATGATCGGACTCGAACCGATAACCTGCTGATTACAAATCAGCTGCTCTGCCAATTGAGCCACATCGGCAAAAGTTATTAATGGGACCTACAGGGCTCGAACCTGTGACCCTCTGCTTGTAAGGCAGATGCTCTCCCAGCTGAGCTAAGATCCCAGAACCTTGGGCTTATGTTTCCCAAGCGACTTGTTTAATATACCATCCACTTATAGATATGTCAACAGATATGATTAAATTCGCAATATTTTTTGGAAATTGTCTAATTAGCTGAAAACTGTTTGGGTTTTTCTGATAACGAAAAGATGTAAAATAGGATATACTAATAAATATAATTCTATTATGGATACGGAGGGGTGTTAATGAAGAACAGATTACTGGGATTTATACTTGTAGGATGCATGTTTGCATCGCTAGCAGGATGTGGCTTTTCAAACGAAACAGAGGTTGCATCAGATGAAGAAACTAAAGATGTAGAAACTGAAACAAATGAGCCAGAAATAGAGGATTTAAGTGAAGAAGATAAAGATGCAGTAGTTGAGGTAGTTGTAAACGAATATGATGTTTCGCAGGAATATAAACAGAGATTTGATGCCAACGAAAGAGTCGGCTCAAATTGTATCGTGGGCTCGGATAAAGAGGCTAGTGAATTTGAGGATTGGAAGGCTGCCTACACTGCATTGATAGAGGATATAGGGCAGGACTGTCAGTATGCTTTAATATATGTAGATGATGACGATGTTCCAGAGCTTGTGTATAAGCCTGCCGATGAAGGTATTTGTGTTGCAACCTTTACGGGATCTACTATT
>JAIKZI010000054.1 GCA_024682375.1 Lachnospiraceae bacterium
GCCAGGACATAACGGTTCTTCTACATTTCTATCTAATCTTTCAATAATTCCTACAACTTTATATTTATGGTGAGATAGGTATGAAAGCTCTTCTGTTCCATCTTCTTTATTATTAAAATAGCCATAAGAAGAGGTAAGTTCTTTTCCTTTTAGATATCGCTTCCCGAGATCTATATCTATAGTTTGACCTACCTTAACTTCTACTCCACCATTGTCCTGTAAATGCATCGGAAGAACAATTTCAGACTCATTCTTAGGCATTCTGCCTTTTATTAATTCTATTCTTAATAATTTATCCAAGTTTTCAGATGCAGTTACTACTCGTAGATAAGGCTTATCCACGTTCTTCGAATTTATAATTCCATACCCAACTTCCTGAGTATACTCTACCTTATCAACATCTTTATCATGTATAACTCCTTCAGCCTGTTCTTTATTCAAATCCTTAAAAACAGTATGAAAGCATCCTTCTGTCGCAATTACTGTATTCTTAAAATACTCTCTTCCAGAATATGCACCTTCTATAACGGCAGTAAATAAAGTCATAGAAAGTATAATTCCTATAATAGTTACAATTGTTCTAGAACGATTCTTTTTCAGGTTTTCTTTTGTATATTTATGTAAAATATTCATTTTTACCTCCTGATTCGTTCGTCTCTAACAATCTTTCCATCTTCAACAGAAATAACTCTATCCGCCTGAAGAGCTATGTTTTCATCATGAGTTATCACAATAAGAGTCTGTTCATATTTTCTGTTTGACTCTTTAAGTAGTGATATAATCTCCTGGCTATTCTTAGAATCCAGATTTCCAGTTGGCTCATCTGCTAAGACGACAGCTGGTGCATTCATAAGAGCTCGCCCAATTGATACTCTCTGCTGCTGTCCACCGGAAAGCTGATTCGGAAGATTCTTAAGTCTATTTTTAAGTCCCAGAATATCAATTAGATCCTTAAGTCTCTCTTCATTTACTTTTCTTCCATCCATCAGAACCGGAAGAGTCATATTCTCAACTACATTCAAAACTGGAATCAAATTATAAAACTGATAAATAAGTCCGACAAATCTACGTCTAAAAACTGCAAGCTGCTCATCATTCTGTGCATACACATCCTGACCATCCATATACACCTTTCCAGATGAAGGTTTATCGACGCCGCCTAAAATATGAAGCAAAGTTGACTTACCAGATCCGGAAGGACCTATGATTGCTACGAATTCTCCCTTTTCGATAGAAAATGATACATCATCTAAAGCACGTACTTCATTTTCACCGCTACCGTAGACCTTCGTAAGATTCTCTACTTTTAAAATTTCCATTACGATTCTCCTTTCAAATCTAATGGTATCCTAACAAACGAAAGTGACACCTAAGTGACAATTTAAAATAAATATTGTCACCTAAGTGTCACTTTATAATCTAAACAACGCTCTTATAGAATCTGATTACAAACATAGCACCGCCACTTTTTTCATCATTCATCGCCTTTATTGTGCCATTCTGTTCAACAATTACTGACCTTGCCAAGGCAAGACCTATACCTATACTAGATGGAGAGGCATTCTTTCCTTTATAAAATCTATCAAACAGATATGGTATATCCTCTTCTACAAATCCTTCACCACTATCTTTTATAATAATTTCGGAAAAAAGGGTATTCTCTTTCGTACTTACACTTATTTTTCCACCAATAGGAGTATGTTCTAAGCAGTTCTTAAAAAGGTTTCCAATAGCTTCCATAGACCATTTTTTATCCCCTATGAAGCTAGCGTCACTCTTTTCATACAAAAATTCTATATCCTTTAAATCCATCGACACTAAAAAAGGCTCAATCGAATCTTTTATCAGATCATTGATTCTAACTGTATTCTTTTCAAACTTTGCAGTCTTTGCATCAATTTTTGAAAGCTTAAGAAGTGACTCTATCAACCAGTCAATTCTAGAAAGAGAAGTCTTAAGTTCTCTTATAAGTCTAATACGACTATCAAAATCAAGGCTTTCTTTTCCAAGAAGTTCCACTACCAGATTCATAGAAGTAAGCGGTGTTCTAAGCTGATGAGAAATATCATAAATAGCATCTCCCATTTCTCTTTTATCCTTTAAAAGTGCATCCGACTGTTCCTTTAGTCTAATTGTCATCTTCTGAATTTCACTAGAAAGTATAGCAATTTCGCCCTCTTCACATTGTTTGATTAAAATACTATCATCTCCGTGAAGAATTCTATCGAGCATATCTGATAAATCACTGATTCTCTTATACTTAGATTTTTCAAACATCATAAAAAGGAAATAATAGACTAAAGAATTAATACCTATCAACAAAACCCCAAAGGCAGGCAAACCAAGCACAATTCCTATCACCATAAGCACAATTGTTAAACCTAGTATTAATAATGAGAATCTTCTAAATTCTATATTTTTAAACATATCAATCCATCCTATATCCTAAGCCACGAACCGTTTTTATAATTGTAGGTTTTGACGGATCATCCTCAATCTTCTCCCTGAGTCTCTTGATATAAACAGTAAGCGTATTATCATTTACAAAATCACCTGCTATATCCCATATCTCATCTAAAAGCTTAGTTCTAGAAAGAAGTATCCCCCTATTCTGGAAAAAAATACTTAAAAGCTTGTACTCTAGCGCAGATAAGAATATCTCCTCTTTGTTTTTTGTCACTACACCTTTTGCAACATCTACAGATATATCTCCCACCGAAACAACATCACTT
This sequence comes from Lachnospiraceae bacterium, assembly GCA_024682375.1. Lineage (GTDB taxonomy): Bacteria > Bacillota > Clostridia > Lachnospirales > Lachnospiraceae > Lachnocurva. The sequence goes on from JAIKZI010000054.1 coordinate 2,733, forward strand.
GTCTTTTTATACCTTCTAAGCACATTCTTAATTCTAGATATAAGTTCTCTCGGTCTAAAGGGTTTAGAAATATAATCATCTGCTCCGAGTTCAAATCCAGTTACCACGCTTCCTTCATCCCCTGAAGCGGTAAGGAAAATAACCGGCAAATCATCTTTTTGTTTTATATGTGTACATACAGAAAAGCCATTTCCATCTTTTAACGATACATCTAAAAGCACCAGATCAAAACTCTTATCTTCAATAAGTTCTATGGCCTTCTTCTGTCCATCTACATTTATAACCTCATAGCCCTCTTCTATTAAAAATTCTTTAAGAGAATCTACGATTGATTTATCATCTTCAACTAAAAGTATTTTTGACATAAATAGTCTCCTTTTTCCCTATTTTGCCCCTTTCCTATCCATTTTATCAAATCGAATATATTTATCTACATAAACATAAAAAAAGACGCTCTCTTTCGAGAGCGTCTCCATAATTAAATTTCGATCTACACATCTGTTTCAGTTTCGCCACCGAGGAATTTTGGAAGAGATTTCCCTTCTTTTTTCCACTGAGAATACTCTGCTGTGGCTGCAAACATAACATCGCCAGATGAGTTAAGTGCTGTTTCAAGAGAATCCTGAATAACACCGATTATAAATCCAACTGCTACAACCTGCATTGCAACATCCTGACTAACACCAAATAGTGAACAAGCCATAGGTATAAGAAGAAGTGATCCTCCTGCTACTCCAGATGCACCACAAGCTGCAAGTGTAGAAACAAATGCAAGTATAAGAGCTGATGGGAATGAAACACTAATTCCAACTGTATTAGCAGCAGCTAGAGCCATAACAGCAATTGTGATAGCTGCTCCATCCATATTTATAGTTGCACCAAGTGGAATTGAAACAGCGTACATCTCTTTATCCATCTTCAGTTTCTCACAAAGTTCCATATTTACAGGAATATTAGCAGCTGAGCTTCTTGTAAAGAAGGCTGTTACACCTGAGCCCTTCAAACATCTCCATACAAGTGGATATGGATTTCTTTTTAGAACAATTGCAACCAAAAGTGGATCTACAATCAGAGATACACTCAACATACATACAACTAAAAGTAAAATTAATTTTCCATAATCTGTAAAGATAGCCAAACCATTTGTAGAGACATTGCTATATACCAAACCCATGATTCCAAATGGCGCCAAATTTATAATCCATTTAACTGCCTTTGAAACAATATCTGATACATCTGAAAGCATCTGCTTTGTAGAATCACTAGCTACCTTCTTTGCACCTAACCCAAAAACAACTGCCCAGAAAAGAATTCCGATATACTGTCCCTTTACAAGAGCATCCACTGGATTAGATACCATGTTTAGAAGGAGATTCGATAGAACCTCAACTATACCTGAAGGAACTGTATTCGCTTCAGCAGCTTCTGTAAGGATGAGCGTCTGTGGAAATAGAAAACTTCCGACAACTGCTACTACTGATGCGAGCAAAGTACTTACAAGATATAGGACGATTACCAGAGCAAATCTCCTATCTAATTTATCATTTCCCTGCGCAAGCGCAGACATAACAAGTGCAAAAACTAGTACTGGAGCTATTGCTTTAAGTGCTCCAACAAAAACGTTTCCTAATAATGGAATAAAGGTCAATCCGGTGCAGGTCATTCCTAGTACGATTCCGATGGTTAATCCACATAGAATTCTAATTATCAAACTAGTATTATTGTACTTTTCTACGATTTTCATATGACCTCCTTTGTCAAACCTATCCATTAGAAACAAAACATTTCCTTTCATATCGTCAAAATGTTTTCCTAACATTATACCCAAATGAGGTCTAAACGCAAATTTTATACTTTTTTAAAAAAAATTAAGCTTCGATTTTACTCGCTCTAACAAAAGCAATAAGTATAATTTAAACAAATATATTATTGAAAACTTTCCCCAAAAAGATTAAACTCGAAAGGCTGTTTCAACATTTTTTATAAGAGTTTTTAGGTTAGGAGATTTTAAATGAATAATGACAGGTTAGTTCCTGCTCTTTGGACTACCATGAAAAGTTATACCAAGGAACAGTTTTTCAAAGATTTAATATCAGGAATTATTGTAGCAATTATCGCTCTTCCGCTTTCGATAGCTCTGGCTCTCGCATCAGGTGTAGGCCCAGAAGAGGGTATTTATACAGCAATCATTGCCGGTTTTCTAATTTCTGCATTTGGCGGAAGCCGTGTACAGATAGCCGGTCCAACAGCTGCTTTTGCTACTATTGTAGCTGGAATAGTTGCCCGTAACGGAATGAGTGGATTAGCTTTAGCAACTATTTTTGCAGGAATCCTGCTAATCGTAATGGGCGTCCTCCGTCTCGGAAGCCTCATTCGTTTCATTCCATATACAATCACGACCGGTTTTACAGCTGGTATCGCAGCTACAATCTTTATCGGACAGATAAAAGATTTCCTCGGTCTAACTTTTCCAAAGGGAACTGTAACTATTGAAACCCTCGACAAAGTTAGAGCCATTTCAAACAACATAAAAACTTTCAACAGTCAGGCTCTAATAGTAGGTCTTGTTTCTCTAGCTGTTCTCATTGTATGGCCATATATTCCAAAGATAGGGGAAAAAATCCCAGCTTCACTCATCGCAGTATTCGTTGGCATCGGAATGGTCAGTGGCCTAAACATGAGAGTCAACACTATCGGAGATTTATATACAATAGGAAGAAACCTTCCTACACTTCACGTTCCAACAATTACAGTAGATTCATTAAGAGATGCTGCATCAAATGGTTTTACTATCGCTATTCTTGCTGCTATCGAATCACTACTTTCATGTGTAGTAGCTGACAGTATGATAAATGCACATCACAGATCAAACCAGGAACTTATAGCTCAGGGTCTCGGCAATATCGGTTCAGCATTCTTCGGTGGAATCCCTGCTACAGGTGCCATCGCCAGAACTGCTGCTAACATCAAAAATGGTGGACGTACCCCTATCGCCGGAATCGTTCATTCTATCACTTTGATTCTGATGCTAGTAGTTTTAATGCCTTATGCAGCGCTCATCCCTATGCCTACTATCGCAGCTATCCTATTTATCGTAGCTTATAACATGTGCGGTTGGAGAACTTTTGTCCATCTTTCCAAGACTGCTCCAAAGAGCGATATCATAGTACTCATAGTCACATTTGCTCTTACAGTATGCTTCGATCTAGTAGTTGCTATCGGAGTCGGAATAGTACTCGCATGTGTACTTCTAATGAAAAGAATGGCAGACGAAGCCGAGCTCATCGGTTGGGAATACTACAACCAGGATTCTGATCCTGATGACATTGAACACAAACATGTTCCACAGCACGTTCGAGTTTACGAAATCAGTGGTCCTATGTTCTTCGGAGCTGCAGACCTGATTTCTCAGATGTCACTCAAAGATTATACAAAGGTTCTCGTAATCAGAATGAGAGCTGTACCTGCACTTGATGCAACAGCTATGCATTCCCTCGAAATCCTTCACGAAAGATGTCAACACGCAGGCGTATCTATGGTCTTCTCTCATGTGAACGACCAGCCTATGCGTACAATGAAGAAAGCAGGTTTCGTGGAAAAAATCGGTGCCGAAAATTTCTGCGCCCACATCGATGACGCTCTCGTAAGAGCTTCTGAAATAGAATAAACATTAAAAGCCCTGGTTTTCATTGTGTAGAACTACAATAAAGCCGGGGCTTTTTAATTTACTTAAAGAGCTAAAAAAAGTATTTTTTCGCGAATGGAACATTTTTACAATTTCAAACTTGCAAATGTATACAATTCATTATTTTCCATAATAGACAATTATCACCTTCGCATCTGGGTAAAACTCCTCATATTCATCAAATTCTGTTTTTTTATCAATTATCACTTTTTCAACTTCATTCTGTTTATGAAATAGGCCCAGTTTTAGCTTCTTATTATTTCTAGTTTTAATATTAACAAATCCAGCTTTTTTTAGTTTTTCTCTAACGTTATTTAATTTACATTTTTCATATGCCTCGCTGTCTTCGGGAGAATAAACCCTCTTAACATAATATGCTTTTATTACCACTCTCTTTCTTCTATCAATCCTTGTATTTCTTCTTATACTCTTAATGCTATCTATTTCAATGTCATACACTTTTTTATCTTCACTTTTTTTCTTATAGCTTATTCTTTTATATGAAACATCTACATTTTCAAAACCTTGACTATTAAAAGTTTCTTCCACAACATCTACGTTTTTCCCTAACATTGCATTCTCATCAAATTCTAAAACAACCTGATTACTTTTCCATGAATAATAAGTATAAACCCCTAATCCAGCAAGGAAAAAACAACTATATATTAGCCATACAAGTAACATTCTTTTGATAAATACCACATAATAGTTTTTATAATTCAAAAAAGCTTTTTTTCTATATCTAACATATTTCTCATATTTTTTTAATCTAATATATTTTCTATCATGATTCTTATATAGTAATTCACCCAATTCACATTTAGATAATTCATTTAGTTTTTCCAGATATATTTCTGCAAAGCCAATATCCCTTGTCCATTTCAAATTATTAATCAAATATAAATAGAATTCCATGAATTCATTTGGAATTTGTGGTATTACTATTTCCCGAATATATTTCTTTCTGTAATCCAGCGTGGTTTTATCGTCATTATAATAGAGATTATCCATATACTTATTAAAAACACCCAATTTCACGTCATACCCACAGGAAATACAATAACATCCACTCTGTATTATTCTTCCACATTCCGGACACATAGAAGAATTATTTACAAATAACATCCTATAATCTCTTATTTCTCTTGAAATAAATCCTGCAACTTTTTGTACCAAGTTACTTCCATAACTCTCATAGTTACTATCAATAACATACTTATATTTTCCATCTACATGACCATTATTATTAAATGTTATCCTAAAACAATATGTTGTTTTTCCTGTCTGTGAAAGCATTGCGCCATATATACATGCGCCTTCAGGTTTTAAATAAGTAACTCTATCAAATCTCTTTTCTGCTTTTCTTACGATTCCAACGAAAACGCTTTGCGTTAACCCTTTTCCAAATATATCCTCTTCTGAAAACAATAGATTTGTTCTATTCATATGATTGCTAGAATAACTTAGTCTAGGAATAAACCAATCATCAATTTTTTTCTTCACAATGTATAGAAAATAAATAAAACATATTCCAAGAATAAAATATCCCAATACTATCTCATATAACACATCTTCCATTAAATAAACCACCTGATCTAATTATTAAATTTACATATTTCGATATATTCTAATTCCATTCATAAACAAATCTTCTAGAGTTTCTTCGTCGATATCGACGTTGTCTGCGTTGACGACATTCACTATTTTATAGAGAGTTTTTCGAAGCTCATCAACCATATCTAAATAATCATCTCCGATTAGATCAGTACCGATAAACAAATCTACAGGACAAGTTTCTGTTGCAGTATTACTGGCGTATGGACCAAACAAAATACAATAATCAACAGGGTATTGCCGAAAAACTTCATTACATTTGGATTTAATAACCTTTGTGGAGAGAATAACCATACTTTTTCCTTCATCCAACATTTTTTCCATTGTATAGCGAATCCAGTTATACCTGAACGATTCAAAAAGTTTCACATCGTTTTCATACGAAACGTAAGAACGCAATGACATATGAAATAATCTCGCCGTCTGCTTCTGTGTAAACCCCATTTCTTTTCTTAGTTCCTTAATAGTACGCATTCCTTCCTCCTCAAACTAAAACTCCTCGTTTTACCCCCGTCATTTATAACTAATTATTTCATCAACGCATTTTTCTTTCAATCACAAATGTGCAAATTTTGCATATTTAAATTTTCTCAAAATGTCCCAGTCGAAAAAAATACTTTTATTATTCATTTCCACGAAACTTAAGCCTAAACAACAGACTCCTGATAAGCGCAAAAAGGATGCATCCTGTTTTTCACAGGAGTGCATCCCATTATTTAAAAGTAATATTTAAAACTAATATTTAATATAAATCCGTATCATCTGTTCCACCATAATAAGTTACACCCTTATAGGTATATGGAATATTATAGAGTTCAGAATTTGAAATATATTCCATGCATAAGTCAAATTAAAACTTAACTATTTCTGATTCCTTTGTGAAAGAACTAAATACTGCTGTGGCATTCCCACCATGTCGACAATTGCGTAAAAATCGAGTAGGAGGAATTTCTCACAAGTGAGAAATTCCGACCTCTCACACCACCGTGCGTACCGTTCGGTACACGGCGGTTCAATCAACTTAACAAGTAACACACCTTTTGGTGTAGTAATCTAACATTGAGACTAATCCAAATGAGGTTAGTCTCTTTGTACTT
>JAIKZI010000067.1 GCA_024682375.1 Lachnospiraceae bacterium
ACAAAGAAGAATGGTGTGCATCCAATGCCAGTTTTAAATGCGGTTGTAGGCTTTATTATTAATATTTTACGTTCTATTCCTTTTATCATTCTTTTGATTATGATAATGCCTTTTACTAGATCTCTAGTAGGAACAACAGTAGGTGTGCAGGCGGTAGTCCCACCACTTATGATTAGTTCAGCACCTTATATTGCTCGAGTAATCGAGAGCGAACTTGCTGAAGTTGATTATGGTGTAATCGAAGCAGCTCGTTCTATGGGAGCTTCTGATTGGCAGATTATCTGGAAGGTTTTAGTTCCAGAAGCTAAGCCAGCTATTATTTTAGGAGCAGCACTTGTTCTTACAACTGTTGTTGGATATTCATGTATGTCTGGATTCGTAGGCGGTGGCGGAATTGGTGATATCGCAATCCGTTATGGCTACTATAGAAAAGAATATGCGGTAATGTATATTGCAGTAATTCTTCTTATCGTTTTGGTCCAGATTATTCAGACGCTAGGTAATCGTTTATCAAGAAAAACAGATAAGCGCATTAAATAGATATTTTTTCCAGAAGTTGTTTCTGGATGGGAAAAAAGAAGATTAATTTTTGATTCGGGAGGAAGAAATATGAAGAAGACATTTTCTAAGTTACTCGCATTGCTTCTCGTGGCTGGCACAGTTTTTACAGGCTGTGGACAGAAGAAGAGTGAGAAGGATATCGTAATCGGTGCATCACCTAGTCCACATGCAGAGATTCTTGAGCAGGCAAAGGAAGAGCTTGAGAAGGATGGTTGGAAGGTTACAATTAAGGAGTATTCAGATTATATTCAGCCAAATGTAGCTTTGGCCGCAGGTGATTTGGATGCGAACTATTTCCAGCATAAGCCATATCTCGATTCTTATAATGAGGAGAATAAGACTGATCTAGTTAGCGCTGGCGTGGTTCATTATGAGCCATTCGGTATCTTCCCAGGAAAGACAAAGAAGCTTTCTGATTTGAAGGATGGCGCTATGGTTGGTGTTCCAAATGATACAACTAATGAGGCTCGTGCTCTTAATCTTCTTGAGGCAAATGGTCTTATTAAGCTTAAGAAGGGTGCAGGCCTAAAGGCAACAGTAAAGGATATCGTAGAGAATCCAAAGAATCTAGAAATCAAGGAGCTTGAAGCAGCTCAGATTCCTAAGTCACTTCAGGATTTGGATATCGCAGTTGTAAATGGTAATTATGCTATTGAAGCAGATCTTTCACCTAAGAAGGATGCTCTCGCTCTAGAAGATCAGGAATCTCTTGGAGCTAAGACTTACGGAAACGTCATCGCAGTCCAGAAGGACCAGAAGTCTTCAGCTAAGACAAAAGCTATTATGAAGGCACTTAAGTCTGATAAGGTGAAGAGGTTTATTGAAGAGAAATATGATGGCGCTGTTGTACCATTGTTTTAATTAGATGAAGAAAGCCCGCGGAGCGGGCTTTCTTTTTTTGCTTTTTTGGAGGGGGTGGGGGGTGGTTTCTGTTTTTGGGGTTTTGTGATGGTTTGGTTCCCGTTTTGGGGTTTTATGGTGGTTTAGTTCCTGTTTTTTGGCGTTGATGGTGGTTTAGTTCCCGTTTTGGGTTTTGGTGATGGTTTGGTTCCCGATTTGGGATTGATGGTGGTTTGGTTCCCGAGGTTTTTGAGATTTTGGGTCTGTTCCTCGTAATTGATACGAGGAACAGACCGCTGGCGAAGTAAAACTCGGAGTGCGTTAACTTGCTAAAAAACGAAAATACGAGGAAAGGGAAAATATTAGAGGAAACCTCGGAACATTTTACTATTCGAATTGGATTTTGTTAGAAAAATAAGCTTGTTAGGGTATGTATATTACGAGGTTTTGTGAATTAGTGAGGGAAACCTCGGGGTGAGGTTTTTGATTAGAAGTTAGATACCGAGGTTTGCCTCGATAAGGAAGCAAACCTTGGAAGAAGTAACTTGCTTATGAAGTGAATTCCGAGGAAATGTTAAATAAGGACCCAGACCTCGGAGCTAAAGAAGATAGAATCTCGAGTATGTAAGTAATAAGCCTATTTGAGAAATTTTTCCCCGAAGATTCCCTTCATTTCTTCATAGATTCTTGAAACGGGGAGGCCGATGACGTTCTCGTAGTTTCCGACTATTGATGAAATGTGGATTGAGAAGTCGCCCTGGATTCCGTAGGAGCCGGCCTTGTCGAGTGGGTCGCCGGTTGCGACGTAGTGCTCGATTTCAGCATCTAATAAATCGGAAACAGTGACTTTTGTTTCATCGAAAAAAGTGAGAGTTTGTAAGTTTTCAGATCCGGCCGAAGCGTTTGTGTATGCGAAAGCCACTCCGGTGAAAACTTTGTGACTGCGGCCGGAAAGTCTTCTTAACATAGCCTTTGCATCCTCGGAATCTTTTGGCTTTCCAAGAATTTCATTGTCGAGAGTTACGATAGTGTCGGCTCCGAGGACGAAAAGTCCAGATGAATCCGATGACAAAGAATCGTTTTTTAAACGATTGAAAACCTCGAGAGCCTTGTGGAGGGCGAGCTCGCAGACGTACTCCTCGGGATTTGTTTTTTCGCTGACCTCCTCGCCGAGGGCCTTTTGAACTTCGAAAGGAAGGTGAAGTTTTTGAATTAGCTCAACGCGGCGTGGTGAGCCGGATGCAAGAATATATTTCATAGTTTTACCTTTCTACTTTAATAATCACGGAAAATAGTGTACCATTTTTGTGGGTTGATGATAAGAATTATGAAAGGGGAAAAAATGGGAACTTTTGACGTGAAAAATTATCCTGCGATTTCTGCGGGAGAAAAGCTCGAGGCTGGCATTTCTTATGACGATGCGCTCGCACTTTTAAAGAAGTACAACGATGACGATTTTCACATCGAGCACGGCGAGACGGTGTCAGCGCTTATGAAATATTTTGCGGGAAAAAATGACGCAGAAAATGCAGATTTTTGGTCAATTGTTGGGCTGCTTCATGATCTCGATTGGGAAAAATGGCCAGACGAGGTTTCGCATACAACAAAGACGGCTGAACTTTTGGATGAAGCTGGTGTGAGTAAGAAGGCTGCTCATGCAATCATGACTCACAATTCTGATTATAACGATACACTTCCAAAACCTGAGCATATTATGGAGAAATACCTATGGGCCACTGATGAACTTTCGGGTTTGTATGGCGCGATTATCAGGATGTATCCATCGCATTCTGCTCAGGATTTGAATTTGAAGTCGGTAAAAAAGAAGTTTAAAAACAAGAGTTTTGCCGGCGGATGCGATAGAGTTTACATGGAGAAAGGCGCAGAACTTCTTGGAATCAGTGTAGAAGAAATGCTTGAAATGTATATCGAAGCTTATAAAGAATTATTTGATTAATTTCTAGTTTGGAATTTTATATAAATTTTCTTTACAGTTTAAAATTTCAATGCTAAAATTTTATAGAAAATTAATAATAATGCTGGGGGCGCGTAAACGCTGAGAGGTACTTTTTCCCGTAGGAGAAATCTTATGGGTGTCCAAAAATATGGACAGGTACTAACCCTTACTTACTTGATCCAGATAATGCTGGCGAAAGGAAGCAGGTAGACTTCGAACGGTCGCAAGGTTTTGCGATGTCTTAGAGGTATGGTTGAAAGAATAGCGAGAAGCTATGGATGGGCCATGTTTCTAACGAAGTCGTTCAAATTAGAGTTCACGAGAACCTCCAGAGTAGATGGAGGTTCTCTTTTTTGCGCCAAAATCGAAATGGGGTTTTTGTTTCCAGTGGGTAAAAGGAGGATTTTATGTCATTATTTGTAACACTTACAAAGGACGGTACTTATATGCCGACAACTGCAGGATTCACAGCTTTGGTTGTGGTTATGATTGCAGCGATTTTGATTGGAAATGTGATTTTTAACAGAGGAAAGGGATTGAATGCAAAGCAGGTTGCCTTTTCTGCGGTCGCAATTGCACTTGCTCTCGTAACATCAAATATCAAGCTGGTTCATATGCCATACGGCGGATCGGTAACACTTTTTTCAATGCTTTTTGTAGTTTTGATCGGTTACTGGTTTGGACTTGCTAATGGATTGGCAGCTGCAATTGCATACGGACTTTTACAGTTAGTGTTCGATCCTTACATTATCAGCTTCCCACAGATGATGTGCGATTACGTATTTGCTTTTGGAGCACTTGGATTGTCAGGACTTTTTTCCAAGTCAAAATACGGATTGATTAAAGGTTATATTATCGGAGTTTTGGGAAGATATTTCTTCTCATTTTTGTCAGGCTGGATTTTCTTCGGTCAGTATGCCGGCGATTACGGTTTCAGCAAAGGCTACACATATTCAGCAATTTATAACGGTATGTACCTTGGACTTGAGGCACTTATCACCCTCATAATTCTATTCGTTCCTCAGGTTCGAAAGGGCTTCGATTCAGTTAAGAAGATGGCTGTTGGAGAAGCGTAAATATTTTTTTATTTAGCTGTCACCCCGTTGTGGGTGGCAGCTTTTTTTGATTGGAGTTTTTTGAGAATTTTTTTTAGTGTGTTTTTACAAGTGTTAAATATGCTTAATTTAAATGAATTATTGTTAATGGGTGTTTTGGATGGCGACGGAGTAGAATTGAAGGAGCGGGGAATTGTTGATAGGAGGTATTGGTGTGGGGCATGTGACGAAAGAGGTTGTGGATGAGATTCTGGAAGAGAGAATTACAGAGTTGGAGAAGATATTAAAGGAAATTTCTCGGCAAAAGTCTAGGCTGCCGGAGGGGCGACTTGAGGCAGTTTATGGTAAGCGAAAAAGATATTATTTTGTACAAAATGAATATGATGGCGAGGGAAAACTTATTGTGAAGCGAAAGTCGATAAAGAAGGATGAGATGCATTTTGCGCACAAACTAGCTCAAAGAGATTATGATTTGGTTTTGAAGAACTGTGTGTTAGCAGAAATCAAGTTGATGAAGGAACTTCAGAAATGTGATGGAATGGAAAAGGCCTTTTTGACTTTGCCAATCGCTAGGAAACAGATTGTTAGGTCTAGGTGGATCGATGATGAGGAGTATGCGAAGGCATGGGCGAGCGTGGAGTATCGTGGACTTGGGTTTGATGATTTCGATGAGACGGATTTCTATACTGCGAAGGGTGAGCAGGTTCGTTCCAAGTCGGAGGTGATGATTGCAGATTTGTTGGATATGAAGCATATTCCATATAAGTATGAGTATCCTTTGAAGATAGGCAATGGTTACAAGTATCCGGATTTTATTGTTTTGAATAAGAAAACTAGGGAAGAGTTTGTGTGGGAACATTTGGGGATGATGGATAATCCTGAGTATGTTGAAAGAAATGTGAAGAAAATCAAGCAATACAATGAAGCTGGGTATTTGCTAGGAAAGAATTTGATTTTGACTATGGAGTCTAAGCTTTGTCCTCTATCAACGATGGTGGTGAGAAAGATAATTGATGAGATGTTGGTGTAATAGCCAGCGGAAGCTGGGCCGGGGCGATCTAGATATAGAAAGTATGGTTGTTAGGAAGATAAAAAGAGAGAATCGCCAACCAAAAAAGGAAGAATAGATTATCAGGGAAGTGCTTACGAAGAGAGAAGTGGTTGTGTGGGGGCTGAAAAAAGAGAATAGACAACCAGGAAAAGAGCAAATAGCCAGCGGAAGCCGGGCCGGGGTGATCAAGTTATAGAAAGTATGGTTGTTAGGAAGAGAAAAAAGAGAATCGCCAACCAAAAAAGGAAGAATAGATTATCAGGGGAGTGCTTACGAAGAGAAAAGTGGTTGTGTGGGGGCAGAAATAAGAGAATAGACAACCAGGAAAAGAGCAAATAGCCAGCGGAAGCCGGGCCGGGGTGATCAAGATATAGAAAGTATGGTTGTTGGGAAGAGAAAAAAGGAGGATAGACAACCAAAAAAAGGAAGAATAGATTATCAGGGGAGTGCTTACGAAGAGAAAAGTGGTTGTGTGAGGCTAGAAATAAGAGGATAGACAACCAGGAAAAGAGGAAATAGCCAGCGGAAGCCGGGCCGGGGTGATCAAGATATAGAAAGTATGGTTGTTGGGAAGAGAAAAAGAGAGAATTGCCAACCAAAAAAGGAAGAATAGATTATCAGGGAAGTGCTTACGAAGAGAGAAGTGGTTGTGTGAGGCTGGAAATAAGAGAATACACAACAATAAAATGATCAAATCCCCTATAACTTAAATTTATTTGTAAATTTGTAAAAATATCTTGCATGTGGGTAATAAACGATATATAACTATCAAATGCAATTAATAAGGAAAGCGTAGGTTTTTAAAGGTTACAAATGAATAGTAAGGTTAAAGGGGCGATTTTGTGTTTGATGGGAGCGCTTTGTTGGGGAATCTCTGGAACGATGGGACAGTATTTGTTTCAGATGGAAAAGATGGATTCGAAATGGTTGGTGCCGATTCGCCTTGAGATGGCAGGAATTTTACTATTCTTGTACTGTTTCTTTAAATATAGAAAAATGTTGTTTAGACCGTTTAAGAAGCCAAAAGAGTTGGTGTTGGTGCTTGCTTATGGTGTGCTTGGTGTGACATTTAGTCAGTTTACTTATTTCTTTACGATACAGTATTCATCGGCTGGTGTTGGAACTATTATGCAGGATCTATCTCCAGTTTTGATTCTACTGATAACAAGTGCTATTGAAAGAAGAAGACCTAGATTTAGAGAAGTTGCGACAGTTGTACTTGCGATAATGGGTGTGTTTTTGATAGTTACACATGGAGAATTTGCAAACTTTCGAGTACCGAAGATTGCAATTATTTCTGGACTCCTGTGCGCGGTTTGCGTTTCAATTTATAATATGCTTACAGCTCCACTTACAAAGAAAAACAACTATCCTGTACTTGTGTTACAGGCGTGGGCGTTTCTAATTGGTGGATTTATAATGGGACTTATATTTAAACCTTGGGAATATGACTATGTTCCGGGACCTATGGGATATGTCGGAATAGTTACTGTAGTTATAGTTGGAAATATTATGGCCTTCTCGTTATACATTTCAGGAGTATGTGAGATTGGACCAAACATGGGAATACTATATAGTTTTGCAGAACCACTTTCGGCAGCAGTATTATCGACTATAATATTTAATGAACCATTTACTGGATTTGATGTAGTTGGTTTTGTTATGATATTTATAATGTTATTTCTTATTTCAGGCGTAGGGATTAGGGGAAAAAGATTGTAGTAGGGATTTAGTGCGAACTTTGCCGGAGAGGAGCGAGCATGAATATTACAAATCCTATGAATGATCCAAAGAAAAAGCCACTGATTGATAGTCTTCTTGGCGAAAAGGATGAAAGCATTAAATATAATATTGCAAAGCAAAACAATTATCTTACAAGAGTAATTGCTTTTATTACATGCTTTGTTGAAATCGGGTTTACATTATGGTTCTTTTCGCAGTATGGAGTTTTCCCGACATATGATAGACATGTATTTGTAACAGAAGTGATGTGTTTGTCTATTAGTATTATTTCGGTTTTTGCTTTTATTTTTCTAAAAGTAGTCTTTAACAAAATACAAAATAATATATGGCTGCACAATGAAGTGATAGCGATATATATGTTTATATTAGTATTGTTTGGAATATTGTTATCAGCTATATACAAGCAGCGAGATGAGAATACATTTGTACTTGTTTTGTTCTTGATATGCTCATTTGGTGTGGTAATAATTCGACCGGTTAGATTGTTTCTTTCTTCAGCACTGGTTCTGGTTGTATATATACTTACTTACTGGAACTTCGGAGTGCTTAGAATATCACATAGTTTAAATATTATTGAGATTATTTTCTATCTAAATATTATTGCTCTGGTTAGGTATTACACCACCTGTGGTTTTTTAGATACGACACAAAAGCTGTCTGGTTACAGTGCAGTTTTAGAAAGACTTTCGTTTACAGATGAGCTTACTGCAATAAATAATAGAAATGCACTGCGAAAGAATTGGGAAAGCTTCAATGGAAGAATCCTTTCTGTAATAGTATTGGATATTGATGACTTCAAACATTATAACGATACGTACGGACATCTTACTGGTGACAAGGTTATAAAAGAAGTTGCAAGTCTTATGAGTCATGAGTTCGGTGCGGATGACTGCTATAGGATGGGCGGCGACGAGTTTATGATTATTACTGAATATGTGGATGAGGAGGCAGAGGCTAGAATCCGGGATGTGATGGAGCAGGCAAAAAACATCGTGGATGAGGGTGAGTTGATGGGAGTCACATTGTCAGTTGGAGCTATAAAAGTTCACTGTAAGAATGCTGGAGATCTTCGAGAATATATGAAGAGAGCTGATGTGGTCCTTTATGATGTAAAGGAAAACGGAAAGAATAATTATAGATATGTTAATCTAGTGGATTAATTTTGGGTTGAAAAAATAGCCTTTGTCATTTAAAATGGCAGAGGTTATTTTTTAATTTGTTTTATCGAAAGGAGGACAAACGCATGAACGATATTCCAGGTCGAAGTATCGATGATCCTGTTCCCTTGTGGAATAAGGCTTCTGGATTGTACTCAAAAAGCGAGAGCCCTTCTTTCTTCTTGAATATAATCTAGGAATCTCATTCGAGATTTGATTCGGCAATTCAATTTTAATCGAATTTTTTCCAAAAAATTAATTTAATAGGGACAGGGTCATATACTTTTTCTAGTGTTCGAAGCGTTAGAGTGTATTATGATGAATGAAAGAGAAATGGAACTTATGGAGTTCATCGAACGCCGTGAGTATCTAAGACTGCGCAAAGAATTGTCAGAGATGAATGAGGTCGATGTGGCTTCTTTTTTACAGGAATTGCCTGCAGAAGAGGCGGCTATCGTCTTTAGAATGCTGCCAAAAGATTTGGCATCTGACGTTTTTGCAGAGTTTGAGACTAGTATGCAGCATCATTTGGTTGGCGTTATGACAGATAAGGAACTTTATGATGTCGTAAACGATTTGGCTGTCGATGATGCTGTTGATATGCTTGAGGAAATGCCTGCTTTTGTTGTACAGAGAGTGCTAAAGGCAGCAGATCCTGCGATGAGAAAGACAATCAATCTATTTATGAAGTATCCAGAGGATTCTGCTGGATCTATCATGACACCGGAGTTTATTGGCTTGAAGGCGAATATGACTACAGGTGAGGCGATTGAGTATATAAGAAAAAATGGCGAGGATAGAGAAACTATTTATACTTGCTATGTTATGGATGAGAAGAGAGTTTTGATCGGTGTAGTTTCTGTTCGTACTCTTCTCGTTTCAAAGGATGATGTTTTGGTGTCCGAAATTATGGACAAGAATGTCATTTCGGTTGTGACAGAAACAGATCAGGAAGAGGCTGCGAATCTCTTGAAGAAATATGATTTTATGTCGCTTCCTGTTGTGGATAAAGAGAACCGTCTCGTCGGTATCATCACATATGATGATGCGATGGACGTCATTGAAGAAGAGACAACAGAGGATATTGAGCGAATGGGTGCTGTAGAGCCTTCTGAAACTCCTTATCTAAAAACACCTGTAAGTAAACTTGCAAAGAACCGTATCGTTTGGCTACTCGTCCTCATGGTAGCTGATATGATCAGTGGTGGAATTCTGGAAAGATGGCAGGAGGCTTTTGCGGCTATGCCTATTTTGATTTCCTTCATTCCAATGCTTACAGATACTGGCGGAAATGCCGGTGGACAGTCATCTACACTTATTATCAGATCACTTGCTATGAAAGAAATTGAACTTTCTGACTGGATAAAAGTATGGTGGAAAGAAGTGAGAGTTGCCCTCGTCTGTGGTGTGATTCTTGCGTCTATAAATACTGTTAGAATCTGGATTATGTATCCAGGACAGATTATGGTTGGAATAACAATTGGTATTGCTATGATATGTACAGTTCTGATGGCAAAATCTGTAGGTGGAATCCTTCCGCTTATTGCTTCAAAGCTTCATCTAGATCCTGCGGTTATGGCTTCACCGCTTATTACAACTATTGTTGATGCTGGAAGTTTGCTGATTTATTTGAATACTGCTTCTGCACTCTTGCATATTTAGTGTAAGAGTATTAGTTTAATATATAGATTATAGAAATAAGGGAAATTTTTAATTTGAATTAATTATGGCTGAAATTAATTTTTATCCCAAGATTATTCCAAATGATTCAGGCTATTTTGAGTTTGAAATTGCATATGAGTTTTATAAGAATGATTTTGTTCAACCTAAAAAATCTGTGAAAGATTTTAAAGAGTATTTGTGCGAAAATCTGCGTTTTGTCTTTAAGGAAGTTAAGTTTAAGGAGTGTTTAAGGACGACGCAAGCTTCGTTAGAAGGATATGTATGCAATAATACTCGAATATGGGTGGTTGAAAATAATAAGATTGCACAGATTTTTTTCAAGGATTTGTATTCTCGTTGGGTTATGTGTGAAGACTCTATTCAACTTTGTTTTTTGTATTTGGAAAAGTTAGATATGTTTTGGAGTAATAGCCCGTTATTCTCGGCTTTTTTAAATGTCTATCGTGGTATATCATATGAAGATGATAAGAGAAATATTATAAGTTACGTTCAGAATATATATGAAATGAATAGATTGCTTGTAAATTTAGAAGAAAATTGATTTTTATACCTGCATTTTGACTATTGTACCTATAGTCAAATGCAGGTTTTTTTTATATAATTAAAGGAATAATAGATGGAAGGAAAGTCAAAATGTCATCAGAAAACAATGAAACTAATAATGGACCGATTCTAATTAGCATTGCTGGTGGAACTGGTTCAGGAAAATCTACTTTTACAAATCGCCTTAAGGACAGGTTTAAAGATCATATCAGTGTCCTTTATTACGATAACTATTATAAGAAATATGACGGACTCACATTTGAAGAAAGAAAAAATATTAACTATGATCATCCAGATGCCTTTGAAACAGATTTGCTTCTTAAGCATCTAGAAGCTCTTAAGAATGGACAGTCAGTTGAATGTCCGGTTTATGACTACACTAGACATACTCGTTCAGACGAAGTAAGTGTAGTAAATCCTAGCAAGGTAATCATCCTTGAAGGAATTTTAGTTTTAGCTGATAAGAGAATCAGAGACCTTTCGGATATCAAGGTATTCGTAGAGGCAGATGCAGACGAGAGAATTCTTCGTCGTGCAATCCGCGATGTAAAAGAGCGCGGAAGGGATTTAGAGGGAATTGCGGAACAGTATCTTGCGACTGTTAAACCTATGCATTACAGATACGTTGAGCCTACAAAAGGATTTGCAGATATCGTAATTAATAGCGGAATGAATGATGTTGCTCTCGATATCATGGCTCAGAAAATTAAATCAGTAATCAACGAATAATTTTTACACCAATCGAAGAGGACAAATTTTATGAGAAAAAAGATAATACGTAAACTTGTATTTGCAGTGTTAATGGCTGTTTCAATTCTAGTACTCATCTTAACTTTATTATCTAGAAATAATGTAAAAGATGCTTACACAAAGATGGCAAAAGAAGAATTGCATGCATCGGCAGTTCAGTTTGAAGATGAAGCATCAAATGAATATGATGGAGAATGGGGACTGGATAAGAATGGCAAGCTTAAGAAGGGCAAGGAATCAGTTCATGAGGAGTATCTGGGACAGTTTGTCAAAATGACGGAGAAAACAGATATTTCGTATTCTATTTTTTACGGAGATAAATGTTATCTTACAACTTTGAAGAATCCAGAAACTGGTGAGTATTTGGTAGGTGCATCAGCAGATTCTGACATTGTTGAAAAGGTTTTAAAGAATGGAGATTCTTATTATTCTCCCAAAATTAATATTAATGGAAAGAATTATAACGGATATTATTTACCTCTAAAAAATGATGATGGAACTATTTGTGGTATGGTTTTCACAGGTAGACCTTCAGAGGATATAGATTCTTCAATTAGAGATGCGACACTTATTCTTGTAGGCGCTGCGATTTGTGTGGTTTTTGTAATTGTTCTTTTAGGACTTCTTACAGATAAGCTTTTGAGTCCGGTTATGCTTTCAATTTCAAAGGGACTTGAAAACATGTCTACTGGTGATCTTAATACAGCTTTTCCGGAAAAAATCAGATCTAGAAAAGATGAACTTGGTATTATTTCAAGATCTGCAGAAGAACTTAGACAGAAGCTTCGTGAAGTAATTGGAGAGAGTAAAGGCATCACAGATGATGTATCAAAATCTGGTGATGAATTAGCGATTAATGCTCATAATGCTACTCAGGCTTCATCTCAGGTTACTGATGCTGTGGATGAGATTTCAAGAGGTGCTGTAGAGCAGGCTGAGTCAGTTAATGATTCTGCTCAGAATACAAATAATATTGGAAATGATATCGATATTATTACTACAAATGTAGAAGAACTTGAAAGCTTTTCAGAAGAGATGGCTGATTATACAAATGCTGCTATGAAGGCTATGTCAGATCTTTTGAATCAGAATAGAACTGTAGTAGAAGCTATGGGACAGATTAGTAAGCAGATTCAGGCAACCAATGATGCTGTTAAATCTATTGCAGATGCATCTGGACTTATCACTGCTATCAGTGGAAAGACAAACTTACTTTCACTTAATGCTTCAATCGAAGCAGCAAGAGCTGGTGAGGCTGGAAGAGGATTTGCTGTTGTAGCTACAGAAATCGGTCAGCTTGCAAACCAGTCAGAGGATGCAGCTAAACAGATAAATGAAATTGTTGATAATCTGGTTAGTGAATCTGAAAAGTCAGTTACTATTGTAGCAAAACTTAGAGATGATTTTGGAAAGCAGAATGAGAAGATTGATGCTACAAAGAATGACATGGAATCTATGTCAAAGGGAGTATCAAATGTTACTGATTCTGCAGCTAGAATTACAGAGAGAGTTCATAGTCTAAATGATGCAAAGGATAGCTTGCAGAAGATTATCAATGATCTTGCAGCTATTTCTCAGTCAAATGCAGCTTCTACAGAAGAAACAAATGCTTCTATGGAAGAACTTAATGCATCATTTACTTACGTAAACGAGGCATCACAGGAATTGAAGAAATTAGCTTCAAACCTTGAAGAACATTTAGAATTCTTTAATTTAAAAAATGAATAAATTGTTTTAATATAAAAGATATAGTATTGTTTTTGTTTTTTGTAATTTAGATATAGACATCTAGGGGCGGACATGAATAGAAACATAAAGTTTTGATTTATGGAGGTGTGGTATGTCTAAGCAGAAGAAAGAGGAAGGACAGAAACGAATTACGGTTCAGCTGTTAGCTCGACTTATTCTGATGGTTACTACAGCAATGGTTGTTGTTACTGCTTTTATTACAATCAACGCATCCGGAGTAATCAAGGATAAAGTTAAAGAAGGACTTTATCAAGAATCCAGAGCTAATTCTGAGGATATTTCTCAGATGATGGCAGGTGTGAAGAATTATTATGATGGTTTGGCTGATTCGATTGAAGATGCAAATTTTGAAAATGATCAGCAGATTCTTGATACCTTGGCAGACAGTATGAAGAAGTATGAAGGTGAAGTTAGCGATGTTTATATAGGGCTAGCTGACAAGACCTTTCTGGATGGCGGTGGCTGGATTCCAGACGCAGACTATGATCCAACGACTAGAGGATGGTATACAGATGGAGTAGACAAAGATGAGATGACTTTTTTAGATCCATCTATGGATATGGTTACTAAGAAGATTGTAGTTTGCTGTGCTAGAAAGATTGAGCTTAAGGACGGCAGAAAAGGTGTAATTTCTATCGATGTCGTTCTAGCAGGTGTTTCAAAGACAGCTAGTTCATTCAAGCCTTTAAAGACAGGTTCTAGTATGCTTTATTCTGGAGAAACTATTATAGCTTCACCAGCATCTAAGCAGGTTGGAAAAACTATATCTGATTATAAAGATGATAATTTCCTTCAGGATGTAAATACTTATCTCAAAAAGGGCGGTTCAAAGAATGTTGAGATAATCGAAGGAACTGATGGAAATACATATTATATTTCATTTAATAAAGTGGATGGAACAGACTGGATTTTAACATCTCATGTTGTTGAGAGTGTTGTGATGAAGCCTGTTTACAAATTTGTATATTTAACGATAATTATTACTGTTGTAATTCTTCTGATTGGTGCAGTTCTTATGGTTGAGATTTGCCAGAGAATGATTGCAAAACCGGTAAACAAACTTACTGATACTATTACATGTATCACTGATGGCGATTTCTCTGTAGACATCGAAGAGGATGCTAACAAGAATGAAATCGGTATTATGAATGATATGATGGCTCGCTATGTTAAGAAGATGCGTAAGCAGATGGAAGGAATAAAGATTGTTTCTGATAAGCTTACGGAAGAGGCTGGAAACAGCAAGAGTGCATCTGAGACATTGAACGAGAAAGCTAATGAGCAGTCACATGCTATGCAGCAGATTCATGGTGTTATGGATGGCATGGCAGATGCGGTTGTAGAGCTTGCAAATAATGCAACTACACTAGCTCAGGAAATCACAGATTTGAGCGAGAGAAGCAGTACAACTAAGGAGACGATGGAAAGCTTAGTTGACAAGGCTAAGAATGGCCAGACTGATATGGAAAGAGTTCAGACTGGTATGAAGACAATCGCAGAATCTATGGATAATATGAATGAAGTTGTTGTCAGAGTAGATGAATCTGCTAAGCAGATTAATTCTATCATTGATATCATTTCTTCTATTTCAGAACAGACTAATTTGCTTTCACTTAATGCATCTATTGAAGCAGCCCGTGCCGGTGAGGCAGGAAGAGGCTTCGCTGTTGTTGCTAGTGAGATTGGATCTTTGGCACAGAATAGTGCAGAGTCCACAAAGCAGATTTTTGATATCGTAAAAGAAATTACAGGTCAGATTCAGCAATTGTCTGAGAGCTCGAAAGAGAACCAGGCAAAGATTGAAGAGAGTGTAGAGGCTGTAAATATGGCTGGATCTACATTCGAAGAAATCTTTGAGAATCTGGATGAAGCTGGAACTATTATCAATGAAATGATTGATAGGGTTACAAAGGTTGATGAGATTGCAACTAATGTGGCAGCTATTTCGGAAGAACAGAGTGCTTCTACTGAAGAAGTTACAGCTACAACAACAGATTTGGCATCCAGTGCTGAGGCTGTTGCGGATAGTAGTCTGGGAGTAGATAGAAGTGCTACAACGGTTTCTGATTCAGCTGGAAAGATCGCCGATTTCTTGAATATCTTTAAATTCTAGAAATTTAGTAGTTTTCTTGAACGAACTTGTAATTTGATAGAGACAAAAATGGGACTCCCATCGAAAGATTCCTTGTGAAACTTTCGGTGGGAGCCCTTTTTTTAATGCCTTAAAAAATCTATAATATTTATGGGTAGTGGTTGTTGACACCGACCATATCTCATAGGAGGGTTATTATGTTAAATAAGAAGAGACTAATCAGTAGTTCATTAGTAGTACTTATGGCTTGTACAATTTTGCCGTCTACTAGTGCGTTTGCATGTACTACGGTTCTCGTGGGAAAAAATGCAACAGCAGATGGATCTACAATAATTGCAAGATCTGAAGATGCCGATACAGCTAATCCTAAGAGAGTTGTAGTTCATCCAGCTACAACAAATCCAGCAGGAACTATTTTTTCCTCAAAGGCAAATGGATTTAAGATGGAACTTCCAAGTGATGCGAAGAAGTATACAGCAACACCTGAGTACACAGATGAGTATGGACTATTTGAAGAGTCAGGTACAAACACAAGTGGTGTAGGTATGTCTGCTACTGAGAGTACTCAGTACAATGACAAGGTAAAGAAGCTGGATCCATTGGATGAAAAGAATGGAATAGGCGAAGAAGCAATGCTTACTGTAGTACTTCCTTATGTGAAGTCTGCAAAAGAAGCTGTTACATATCTAGGCGATATCGTCACAAAATATGGCGCTGCAGAATGCAATGGAATCGCTTTTTCGGATGTAAATGATGTATGGTGGTTTGAAATCGTGTCTGGACATCACTGGATTGCACAGAGAATTCCGGATGGAAAGTATGCTGTAGTTGCAAACCAGATGTCAAATGCCGACATCGATCTTTCGAAGAAAGATAAATTTATGGCGGATGAAGGGCTTAGTGAGTTTATCGAAGATAATAAACTTGCAAAGTCAGGAACGAAGTTTAATCTTCGCGATGTTTTTTCCACAAATGACAAAGAAGATGCGAAGTACAATATTTGTCGTGTGTGGGATGGACAGAGACTTCTTACAGAATCTGTAGAAGATAAGTACAGCATTACATCTAAGAAGATTCCTTTTTTACAGAAGGCAGATGATAAGATTGAGGTTTCTGATGTAAGAGATATATTTAGATCACATTTCAATGGAACGGATTATGATCCATATACGAAGGCAAAGGGCAGTTATCGTCCTATCATGGTTCAGAGAAATGTAGAAACTCATATTATTCAGTGGAGACCTGATATGCCGGTTGCAATTTCGGGTATTCAGTGGGAGGCACTAGGTTCTAGTGAGCATAGCATCTTCGTTCCTCTTTATAGTGGAATAACAGATGTGTCTGATCAGTTTAAGAACGAGGCTAGTCTCACACCAACTTATGATAATGCATATTGGATCTTTAAAACTACAGATGTTCTTTCAACACCTTATTACAAGACTTATATGAAGAAGTATGTAAATCCAACATTCGAAAAGATTGAAAAGAAACTTGATAAGAATGTGGAAGCATCTGATAAGGCAGCTCTTGAGATGTATAAGGCTAATCCTGATGATCAGGCTGGATTGGAGCAGTACCTCACAGAAGAGACAAAGAAAAATAGCGAATATACATTTAACCAGGTAGTAAAACTTAATAACAAGATGTTTATTAAGTCTACAAATGCCAGAAATTCGATTCATAACAGTAACTTATAAAATAGATTGAGACATATTTCGGGGGACAACATGAAGTACGTACTTGAAAATGACATTATAAAAATTGCAGTAGACTCTCATGGAGCAGAGCTTGTATCAATTATAAAGAAAGATACTAATGAGGAATACTTATGGCAGAAGAAAAGATATTGGAAAAGAAGTTCGCCTGTGCTTTTTCCCTTTGTAGGCAATGTGACTGAGGGATTTTATAGTGTCGATGGAAAAAAGTATTCCATGGGACAGCACGGTTTTGCAAGAGATATGGATTTTACACTTCTTGCAAAACTCCCCGACGAAATATGGCTTGGACTTGATTGGGATAGTGAGACTTTAGAAAAATATCCTTACAAGTTCAATCTAAAGATAGGTTATAAGATTTCTGGCAGCGAAGTTATGTGTATGTGGAGGGTATCTACAGAAAGTGAAGAAATGCACTTTATGATTGGAGCCCATCCTGCATTTAACTGTCCACCTAGAAAGGTGGAGGATCCTGTTTTAAATAGTGAAGAAGAAATTGAAAATCATGATAGAACAGGTTGTTTTGTAGATTATCATACTAATCATCCGATTAAATATAATCTGTGTGATGGAAAATACTTAGGATTTTTCGATTTGGATATGGAATGTGAAAATGGTTGCATGAGAATTGATGAGCATAGCTTTGATAGAGATGCTCTAATAATCGAAAACAATCAGACACATGAAGTATCACTTATGACAAAAGAAAAAGAACCCTTCGTAACTGTGAAGTTCGAAGAGCCCCTTGTGGGTATCTGGTCTCCCGTAGGGGAGTCGGTCCCATTTGTTTGTATAGAACCTTGGTTCGGGAGAACAGATAGAGTAGGTTTTAACGGAGATATAAGTCAACGTGAGTATGAACAGAATGTAAAGAGGGGTGAAGAATTCTGCTCCACTTACACGATAATCATCGAATGATTAAAGCTTAGATAAAGCTTTGTCGTCAGCGACAATAGTGACATCAGGATGTAGCTGGAGAATAGAACCAGGTACTTCTGGTGTTACAGGTCCTGCGACAACTTTTGCAATAGCATCAGCCTTGCTCTCGCCATTGGCTATGAGAAGGATACGCTTTGCGTGCATAATAGTTCCAATTCCCATAGAAAGGGCCTGACGAGGAACTTGTGATATATCATCAAATAATCTTGAGTTTGCCTCGATTGTACTCTCTGTGAGATCAACTACATGTGTATTTACTGTAAATGAAGAATCAGGTTCATTGAATCCGATGTGACCATTTCTACCAATTCCAAGAAGCTGCATGTCGATTCCGCCGATGGCGCGAATCATACGTTCATACTTCTCACATTCTAAATCAGAATCTTCGGCAACACCGCTTAATAGGTGTACATTTTCTGGGTCTATATCAATATGGGAAAAAAGATTTTCCTGCATAAAATAATGATAACTGTTAGGATCGCTATCCTTTAAACCTTTGTATTCGTCGAGGTTTACAGTTCTGACATCTCTGAAAGAAATTTCTCCAGCTTTATAGTTTTCTACTAATTTTTTATAAGTCCCAATTGGTGATGAACCAGTTGCAAGACCTAGTACGCTGTTCTGTTTCAAAACAAGCTGGGCTGTAAGAATGTTTGCAGCTCGAAGACTAATAGCTTCATAATCTTTCTCTCTATAGATTTTCATTATTTTTCCCTCTAACTGATAAACTTCAATTTACTTAACTTCTACGTATGTTATTATATTTATGCAACTCAATTTACGTCAATTAAATGGAAACTTTCTGAAACGCCTTTCATAAAACGCTTTGAAATAATGCATTTTGTGATAGTACTTTCAGTAAGTGGCTAAATTGTTGAGATAAAAAAGGGGTTTCTTATAATAGAAAGGAGAAGAATATGGGCAAGAAAAAGCGTGATCGGATTTTTGATAAGTTAAAAGGCGGAGTTATTGTTTCCTGCCAGGCGCTTTCTGATGAGCCGCTACATAGTAGTTTTATAATGTCTAGAATGGCAAAAGCTGCTGAAGAAGGTGGTGCTTGCGGAATCAGAGCGAATAGTCCCGAGGATATCTTGGAAATCAAGAAGACAACTTCTCTTCCTATTATAGGATTGTGGAAGGTTGACTATCCTGATTCAAAGATTTATATCACTCCGACTATGAAGGAGATTGATGCATTAGTGGAAACGGGTGTTGATATTGTGGCGCTTGATGCAACGGATCGACTTAGACCAGGTGTTTGCACTTTGCAGAGCTTTTTTTCCGAAGTAAGAAGTAAATATCCCGATACGATTTTTATGGCCGATTGTTCTACATATGAAGAAGGTGTGAGAGCTGAATATTTGGGCTTTGACATCGTGAGCACAACTCTTGCGGGATATACTGATGATACGAAGGGTAAGAATTTGCCTGATTTAGAAACTGTTTCTAGATTGGCAAAGGATTTGACTATTCCAGTAATAGCAGAGGGAGGTATCTGGGAGCGGGAAGATTTAGTTAAAGCTTTTCGCTGTGGATGTTTCGCTGCAGTAATTGGTACCGCCATCACCAGACCGAGAGAGATTACACGAAGATTTACGGATGCAATAAAGGAGATTTGAGATGGTAATCGTAAATGGTACTATTTTTTCCGAAGATGGCAAATTCGAAGATAATGATGTGAAGTTTTCTGATAGGATTCTTGAAATTGGAAGCGATTTAGCAGATGATGAGAAAATCGATGCTAGT
>JAIKZI010000044.1 GCA_024682375.1 Lachnospiraceae bacterium
TTTACTCTATATACTCTGTCGCCAGCCTTTAGAGGTGTACCATTTTTGATGAGTTCCTCTAAATCTTTGAAACCATCTTTCTCGGCCATAGCCTTAATATAAGATGTACATTCTCTTTCTGATTTGCAATTTGAAATGAAGTCTTTATAACCTTCTGCGAAGTTCATAACCTCATCTCTCTTTGCTCCAGCCGGATATTTAGTCCAAGCATTCTTGATTTCCATAAGTATATCTCCTTTCCTTTTGTCCATTAAAATCAGCTGTACTAAGGCGATTAATCTTCGCCGTAATGACCACCAGTTTTAATATTCTCCTGTACCCTGCGGTACAATTCCTGAGCAGCATTATAACCCATTTTCTTCTGTCTGTGGTTAACAGCTGCTGTCTCGCAGATAACTGCGAGGTTTCTACCTGGTCTAATAGGTAGCGAATGACAGATAACCTGTGTTCCAAGGATATCCATGTATTCATCTGTAAGACCCAGTCTGTCAAACTCCTGTTCCTGTTTCCATTCCTGAAGTCTGATTACCAAATCTATACTCTGCTTATCTTCGACGCACTCTACGCCATATAGGCTCTTTACGTCGATGATGCCGATACCTCTAAGCTCGATAAGATGCTTAGTAGTAGCAGGTGCAGTTCCAATAAGCGTATGCTCATTTGGTTTTCTAATCTCTACGACATCATCAGCCACAAGTCTATGGCCACGTCGTACCAATTCGAGGGCGGCTTCAGATTTACCGATTCCACTCTCTCCAATAATAAGAAGTCCTTCGCCGTATACATCGACCAAGACTCCGTGTACAGTCTTCATAGGAGCTAACTCCTCTGCCAAAAACATAATGATTTCAGCCATAAATGAAGATGTAGCATTATTAGTTCCCAAAATAGGAACCTGATATTTATAGGCTAGTTCCAAAATGTAATCCTTTGGGCGGAATCCTCTCGCAAATACCACCGCAGGAATGCCTGTAGAAAGAAATCTTTCCCAGATTGCTTTCTTTTCCTCTTCATCTTTCTGTGAGAGATATGCAACCTCTACATTTCCGATGATTTGAATTCTATCCTTTTCAAAATGCTCATAGAATCCATTCAACTGCAAAGCTGGACGATTGACTTCCTTCGTATCAATAATTCTATCATCGATGTCAATCTTTTCTGTGTAATTAGTCAAATCAAGAGTAGAAATAATTGAAGATAATTTTGCTCCGCTCATCTTGTTCTAGCCTCCCCTTTTCTATTCGGGCTTGTGTAAATAGTTATACACATTTACTGCTGCTGCCTCATTCATAGATGGTACTTCTTTTAGTTCATCGATAGACGCTTCTTTGATAGCTTCCGCCGATTTAAAATGCTTCATAAGAGCCTTCCTTCTGGTAGCTCCTATTCCTTCGATATCATCTAAAAATGAATGTACCTGATTCTTCCCACGCAAAGATCTATGATATTCAATCGCAAATCTATGCGCTTCATCCTGAAGTCTTGTGATAAGTCTAAAGGCTTCAGAATGCTTATCTATAGGTATTTCTATATTATTATAATACAACCCACGAGTTCTGTGATGATCGTCTTTGACCATACCGCATACAGGAATATCAAGTCCTAGTTCAGCTAAGACTTCTTTAGCGATATTTACCTGTCCTCGTCCGCCGTCCATCATTATAACATCAGGGAACCTCGTAAAGGAACCCTCCTCAGGATTTAGACCTTTTTTCAGTCTCTCATCCTTCTCTTCCATACCATGTGTAAAACGACGGGTCAAAACCTCGTGCATCGATTTATAATCATCCGGTCCAGTTACAGTTCTAAGCTTGAACTTTCTATAATCAGAACGAAGCGGTTTTCCCTTTTCAAATACAACCATGGAACCTACTGACTGGAATCCACTCGTATTTGAAATATCATACGCTTCCATTCGAGACAAACCTTCCATGTGAAGAAGATTAGAAATCTCTTTCATCGCACCTATCGTACGTCCTTCCTCTCTCTTTGCTTTCTCCCTGTCAGTCTGCAAAACGAGGAACGCATTCTTATGAGCAAGATCTATAAGTTTCTTCTTCTTTCCCTTCTTTGGAATTCTGATATAGACACGAGAACCTCTCTTCTCGCTGAGCCAGTCCTCCAGAATTTCTACATCTTCAATTTCCTCCTGAAGGTGAATCTCTTTTGGAATGATCGGTGTACCGGAATAGAACTGCTGTAAGAAAGCTCTAATCTCATCACCTGTAGAATCAGACTCTGATGGTCTTAGGAAAAAATGATCCCTTCCGACCAGTTTTCCACCTCGAACGAAGAATATTACAGCGACCGCATCCACACCATCGGATACAAACGCAACTATATCCTCATCCTCCATATCAGTATCGGTAATCTTCTGCTTCTGAGTACAGAACTGAATAGAGTGAATCAAATCTCTAAACTTCGCCGCTTCCTCGAAATCAAAGTTTGTTGATGCATCATTCATCTTTTCAGTGAGGTAAGCAATTTCTACCTTGTCATCCCCATTTAGAAAGTCTATAACTCTATCAATTTTCTTTAAATATTCCTTCTCATCTACGATTCCAAGGCAGATACCATCGCACTGTTTCATATGATAGTTTAAGCATGGTCTCTCTTTTCCAATCTGCTCCGGAAAACGTCTATTACAATTTCTAATCTTGTAATACTTCTGGATAAAATCTATCGTTTCTTTTACTGCCGTATTACTGGAAAAAGGGCCGAAGTATCTACTTCCGTCCTTTTTTACTCTACGTGTGAAAAGAACTCTAGGATAGTGTTCCGCTAGAGTTACCTTTATATATGGATATGTCTTATCATCACGGAGCATAGTATTATACTTCGGACGATGTTCTTTTATAAGATTGCACTCTAAAACAAGAGCTTCAAGTTCAGAATCCGTGATGATGTATTCAAACCAGGCGATATTCTCTACCATCTGCTTCTTTTTAATACCTTCATCATGACTCTTCTGGAAGTACTGATGCACACGCTTAGTAAGGCTCTTCGCTTTACCTATATAGATAATAGCGTCGTGCTTATCATGCATAATATAAACTCCCGGATTATCCGGGAGTTGTTTTAGTTCTTTTTCAAAATCAAATTGTATCATCGGCGCTTTCGCTATCTTCGTCCTCGAGTTCTTCATTGAATCCGAGCAAGAATTCACCAGCTGTTTCTTCAGCTACTTCTGACTTCTTTGCACCTGGTTCTTCCTCTTTTGTTTCTGGAATGTCGATACCCTTCATTCTACAGAAAATCTTCATGAACTCTTTACCAGTGATTGTTTCCTGTCTGTATAGATAACCAGAAATATGATCAAGAATATCTCTATTCTCAACAAGCAAATTCATAGCATCATCATAACATTTCTTAAGAAGAGACTTCACTTCTTCGTCGATAACTGATGCAGTTTCATCACCACAGTTTAGTGATGCTCTACCTTCGAGGTACTGACTCTCTACAGTAGCAAGTCCCATCATTCCAAATTTCTCAGACATACCGAATCTAGTAATCATAGCTCGTGCAATATTAGTTGCCTGTTCGATATCATTTGAAGCACCAGATGATGGTGATTCTCCAATCAGAACTTCAGCAGCACGACCAGCCATAAATGTAGTCATCTTTGCGATGAGTTCATCCTTTGTCTGTAGGAACTTCTCCTCTTCAGGAGTCTGAAGTGTATATCCAAGCGCACCCATAGTTCTAGGTACGATAGTAATCTTCTGTACAGGTTCTGTATTCTTCTGAAGTGCAGTAACAAGAGCATGACCTACTTCATGATAAGAGATAACCTTTCTCTCCTTATCACTCATAACGCGGTCTTTCTTCTCTTTACCACCTACAGCGACATTTTCAAACGCTTCGAAAAGGTCAACCTGTTTTACATACTTACGATTATTCTTTACTGCAATGATTGCAGCCTCATTAATAATATTAGCAAGATCAGATCCTACTAAACCTGCAGATGCAAGTGCAAGTGCATGTAAATCACAGGTATCATCCATAGGAACATCCTTTGAATGAACTTTGAGTGTTTCTTCTCTTCCCTTCAAATCAGGTCTGTCTACGATAATACGTCTATCGAAACGGCCTGGACGAAGAAGAGCTTTATCAAGAACTTCCGGTCTATTTGTAGCTGCAAGAACCAAAAGTCCCTTTGATGTATCGAAACCATCCATCTCAGCAAGGAGCTGATTTAGAGTCTGTTCTCTTTCATCATTTCCACCACCGAATCTACTATCTCTGCTCTTACCGATAGCATCGATCTCATCGATGAAGATAATACATGGTGCCTGCTTATTAGCTTCCTTGAAAAGATCTCTAACTCTAGATGCTCCGACACCTACAAACATCTCTACGAAATCTGAACCGGCAAGTGAGAAGAATGGAACTCCTGCCTCACCAGCTACAGCCTTTGCGAGAAGTGTTTTACCTGTTCCTGGAGGTCCGACTAAAAGCGCACCCTTAGGAAGTTTCGCACCAATCTCTGTATATTTCTGTGGATATTTAAGGAAGTCTACTACTTCTTCAAGAGACTCCTTAGCCTCATCCTGACCTGCTACATCTTTAAATGTAATTCCTGTACTCTTCTGTACATAAATCTTTGCATTGGATTTTCCGACTCCCATTGAGCCGCCGCCCATCTTCTTCATAAATAGAAGGAACAATCCCCAAAGGATGATAAGCGGAAGGATAAAAGTAAGAACGTTGTAAACCATATTTGCAGTACCATTTGAAAGTTCTGCATCAATAGTTACACCTTTCTTCTTTAAAAGAGGAAGAATCTCTTCATCTGCGATTCTAGCTGTGTAGTACTCTCTCTTTACATTCACCTTCTTACCAGTGAGCATAGAATAATAATCATCTCTGCTCTGGTCAGATTTGCTGTAATGATACTTAGAGCCAGCCTTCAATGTGATATTGATTCTATCTCCATTGAATACTACGGAATCTACTTCCTTCTTTTCTACCAACTTACAAAAATCTGAATATGGAATCTTCTGCTTCGCAGATCCTGGAGCAGAAGTATAAATCATAGTTGTGATAAATACTGCGATCAAAGTCAACAGTATCAGCACCATAAACGGCTGCTTTTTGTTGTGGTTATCGCCGCCTCCTGGTACATTATTTTTGTTCTGTTCTTCGTTCATGTAAGCCCTCCTAACATAATGAGACTATTATAGGTAAGACTACCTTCAAAAGCAATAGAGGAAATTTTATATTTCATAAAATCTTTCTAAAGAAAAACGCCCATTTTTAGGCGTTTTCGCCAAGTCTCATTTCGTTAAAACTTTCGCATATTCTTTCTGTTAAATCCCTCAAAAGTCACTTCGATATCTGAAAAACCATTTTTTCCCGGAACTAATCTCGTAATAGAACAGTTTTTCACTGGAAGTGACCAGAATTTCTCCAATGGTAAATCCAAGATATTACATAAAACTGCATGTGAAAAACCACCATGTGAAGTCATAAGCAAATTCATATCTTCATTTTCATGTTCTTTATAATAGGAAAAAAGATCTCCCAAAAAAGACTCTGCCCTTTTCATTAAATCTGTAAAAGACTCTACTCCCTCTGGAGCGATGCAATGTGCCGGATCAGAGAAGAACATATGAGTATAAGCTTTCTCATCTTCAGAAATTTCACTTCCCTCATATGGTCCAAAATCTACTTCTATAATTCTCTCTTCCATCTTAAATCTGTCATCATCACGACTGATTCCACTCGCTCTCTCCGCTGTTTCGATAGTTCTCTGAAGAGGTGAAGCCCAAACTTCATCGATTCTTATACCCTTCTCTTTTAAAAACTCACCAGCCTTTGTCGCATCAGACTGCCCCTTTTCATTTAAAAAAGTATCCATTTTTCCCTGCAGACGATTAGCATTATTCATATCTGTCTCACCATGTCGCATTAAATAAATATTCATCGATAACCTCCATTGTCATCTCGAAAAAATAACTGTAAAATTTAAATTGAAAGGAGCATTTGCCATGAGATTATTATTAGCAGAAGACGAAGTAGAACTTTCAAACGCCATCGTCACTATCTTAAAACATCAAAATTATTCTGTTGATGCTGTCTATAACGGCGAAGACGCATATGACTATCTCACCGCTCAAGAATATGACGGTGCAATTCTAGATATTATGATGCCTAAGCTCGACGGAATTTCTGTTCTAAAGAAACTTCGAGGCGAAGGAAATCAAACACCTATCATCATGCTCACTGCAAAAAGTGAACTAAATGATAAAATTGAAGGTCTCGACTCTGGAGCCGACGACTATCTCACAAAACCTTTTGCTATGCAGGAACTTCTCGCAAGAGTTCGTTCTATAACCAGACGAAATGGAGAAGTCCAGGGGCAAACACTTACCTTTTCTGATTTGTCACTCAACAGGAGTAATTTTACTCTTTCTTGTGGTGATAAATCTATAGCACTTTCAAACAAAGAATTCCAGATGTTAGAGATGATGATTAAAAACCCTAAACAAATTATCTCCCAGGATCAGTTTATGGACACCATCTGGGGACTGGATTCCGAAACAGAGATGAGCGTCGTCTGGGTTTATATTTCTTATTTACGGAAAAAATTAAAAGACCTAAACTCAACTGTTTCCATAAAGGCCACTAGAAATGTTGGATATTCACTTGCCGAAAAGAAGGAGTGATTTCTATGGTTAAAAAGATCAGAAACAAATTTATAAAGATTGCTATGCTCTCCATGATACTCGTTCTCTTCGGTCTTATAAGTATCATAAACATAGTAAATTATTCTCAAATTATTACAGAAGCGGATAACACACTGAACCTATTAGCTGAAAATAATGGTGACTTTCCCGACATGCACCACGTCCTCGGGCCAAACGAAAATAATTCAAGGCAAAATAACGCGAGTGGTGTTACAAGTCAACTAGGGCGTACTGGCCCCCGCGAAGGTCTCGAGAAACCTTTTTCCACCAGATTCTTTACGGTAACATTTTCAAAATCAGGCAAGGTTGAATCTGTTAACACCGATAAAATCGCCGCTATATCAGAAGATGATGCCATCACTTTAGCGACATCCATTTATAAGAAGAAAAGTACAGCTGGAATCGAGTCTGAATATAAATATAAGACTATAAAAATAGGCACTTCTACAATGTATATTTTCCTCGATATCGCAGACAACCTATCTACTTTTAAAAAGTTTCTATTTGCATCTGTCGGTATCAGTGTAGTTGGTATTATTCTGGTTTACATCCTAGTTTATTATCTATCTAAGATGGTTATTAAACCAATGCTTGAAAGTGCAGAAAAACAGAAGCAATTTATTACGGATGCATCGCACGAATTAAAAACTCCTCTATCTATAATAAGGGCAAACAATGATGTCATTACACTAGAAAACGGAGAAAGCGAATGGACGAAATCCACCGCGCATCAGATTGACAGATTGAATTCTCTCACAGAAAAGCTCGTATTCTTAAGTAGAATGGATGAGGAAAACTTAGAGCAATTTGATATGAAGGATTTTGACCTCTCTCTCGCTCTAGAAGATACCGTATCAGGCTATGATTCACTCGCAAAAGAAAAGAATATCGAAATAAATAATTCTATAGAAGAAAATATACATATCGTTGGAGATGAGGCTTTAATAAGAAGATCTATCTCTCTTCTATTAGATAATGCTATTAAATATTCAAATCTAAATGGAAAAATAAATGTTTCTCTAAGCGGAACTAAACATCCTATTCTTTCTATAGAAAATACTGTAGAAGAAATTTCTATTGGTGATCACAGCGAATACTTCGATCGTTTCTATAGAAGTGATAAGTCCAGAAACTCCAAAACCGGCGGCTTTGGTATCGGTTTATCGGTAGTAAAAGCTATCGTAAACGCGCATAAAGCCGAGATAAAATGCGAAAGCAAAACAAATACTGAAATTATTTTTTCAATTATTTTCTAATTTAAACTTCCTTTAAGGTTCATAAGATATCCTCCTATTAGATCAAACAACAGATCTAAGACAGGAGGATATTTTTTATGAAAGTCCAGACAATTTTTAAAAGAGAAGAAATCAAATTTCTTATCACAGATAGTAAAAGAAAAGAACTCATGAAAAAACTCGAAGAAATCTTCGTTCCAGATGCATACGGAGTCAGCACAATCTACAGTCTATATTTAGACACAGATAATTACTTACTAGCCCGTAGATCTATGGAAAAGCCAGTCTACAAAGAGAAGCTTCGTATCAGAAGTTATGGAAGTGCTACAGAATCCAGCCAGACTTTTTTCGAAATCAAAAAGAAATTCAAGTCTACAACAACAAAAAGAAGAATAGCACTTTCCTACAGTGATATGAAAAAATTTCTTAGCCACACACTTGATTCAGAATTTAATGGAAGCGAGGAGCAGATTCTAAACGAAATAAACTTCGCACTAAACAGATATCAGAGCATCAAGCCAAAGGTTCTTCTCACTTATGACAGAGAAGCTTTTTACCACAAGGATGATTCAAACTTCAGAATCACTTTTGATAAGAATGTAAGATATAGAACCACCAATTTAGGATTAGACACAGAAGCCTACGGTGAAAGCCTACTTCCAGAAGGTACTTATATCATGGAAGTAAAAATTGAAAACTCAATGCCGCTGTGGTTTGCAAAACTTCTTTCAGAGCTTTCAATATATAAGACTTCATTCTCAAAATATCAGAACGCATACCAAAGAATCCTTTCAAATGATGGACTTACATTTTTTCCCAGCACAGAAATTGCACCAATTCTTGCAAGAGCCTAAAAGGAGGGCATAGATATGAACGCTTTATTTACAAATATTTTTAATAGTACACAGACCACAAACTTGCAGCTTACTTCTTTTCTAGTATGTATAGCAGTTTCGCTTTGCTTAGGTTTTATAATCGCCTTCGCATATGCCTTTAAAAGCAGGTTCACAAATTCCTTCTTTATGACAATCGCACTACTACCTGCAATCGTAAGTGTAGTTATCATCATGGTAAACGGTCAGCTAGGAGCTGGAATCGCAGTCGCCGGAGCATTTAGTCTGGTTCGCTTCCGTTCTGTACCGGGAACTGCAAAAGAGATTTCCACAATCTTCCTTGCAATGTCAACAGGACTTATAACTGGAATGGGATATCTGATGTACGGTGTTATCTTTTCACTACTCTTCTCACTCCTACTTGCAGTATTTAACTTCATCGGGGAAAAAAGTGATCTAAGAGGCCCACAGCTTCTTCGAATCACAATTCCAGAGGATTTAGATTATACAAATATCTTCGACGAAGTTTTGAATAAATACACAATGAATTACAAGTTAGTTTCAGTTAAGACAACTAGCATGGGCGCACTTTTCAAATTAACTTATCAAGTCAACATGGATACTACTAAAAATGAAAAAGCTTTCATCGATGAATTACGAGAAAGAAATGGCAACTTAGAAGTTATGATTTCCCGCGAGGAGGTAAGAGAAAATGAGCTATAAGAATTATTTAAAAATCGTTCCAGCATTTATGCTAGCCGGTACACTTATTTTTTCCGGATGCGCTAAAACATCCACAAGTACAAATAATACTACAACTACTCAGTCCACAAATAAAACTACTTCTGCAACTAAAACTACATCCAACGGAACTACTACTTTAAATTATCAGGTTTCTGCTATGGATTTATCTTCTATGTTTACATCGAGAGATCTGGAGCAGGAGGCAGATACAACAGATGCTGTAAATGTAACACTTTCTAACAATGCAACTAAAGTTTCAAAGGTAAACGGATCTGGAAACAAATCCGCAGTCACAATCGACAATGAGACAAATACGATCACTATAAAAGAAGCTGGTGTCTATGTCTTCTCCGGTACTCTTTCAGATGGCCAGATTGTAGTTGAAGCAGCTGATACGGATAAGGTTCAAATTGTATTAGATGGTGTAAATATCACAAATGATACAAGCGCTGCAATCTATGTAAAACAGGCTGATAAGACTTTTATCACAACAACAGATGGTTCTAAGAATACTTTAGAAACTACAGGCACTTTCGAAGCTGATGGAGAGACAAATGTAGATGGAACTATTTTTTCCAAAGATGATTTGACAATCAATGGCAAAGGTACTCTTACAGTTAAGTCTACTGCTCACGGTATTGTTTCAAAGGATGATCTAAAGGTAACAGGTTCTACTCTAAATGTAACTGCTACATCACACGCACTCCAGGGTAAGGACAGCATTAGAATTTATGATGGAACTCTTAACCTCACGGCTGGTAAGGATGGTCTCCACTCCGGAAATGATGAGGATAAGGAGAAAGGTTACATCTATATCGAAGGTGGTAAGTTGACAATAAACGCTGACGATGACGGTATTCACGCAGATACAGATCTTTATATCAAGAATGGAACAATTGATATTAAAAAGTCTTACGAAGGTTTGGAAGGAAATACAATCACAATAGAAGACGGAAAGATAGATATCGTATCCAGTGATGATGGTATGAATGCAGCCACAAGTTCAGATGATACAAATGAAGAATCACAGGGAATGTTTAAGAATGGTCCAAACACAGATGATCCAAATGCTTCTGATGATACAGCTGTTCTATATATCAACGGCGGAACAATCACAGTAAACGCAAACGGTGATGGTCTCGATTCAAACGGATCACTTACAGTTACAGGTGGTACAGTTTACGTAGCCGGTCCTAGCGACAACGGAAATGGTGCTCTCGATGTCGGCGGCAGTGCAACTATAACAGGTGGTACAGTAATCGCAACTGGTGCATCAGGAATGGCTGTAAACTTCGGTGAGAATTCTACTCAGGGTTCAATGCTTGTAAGTGTTTCAAATAC
>JAIKZI010000078.1 GCA_024682375.1 Lachnospiraceae bacterium
TCCAGCTGTGATTTCCTCACCATCTAGAGCTCTACCACCTAAGTCTCCTAAGGTGTCACCAATAGTTCTAATAGCACGCTGTGCTCCAGCTCCAACGCCTAAACCTCCAGCTATTCCTCCACTTATAGCTCCACTGAATGCTCCTGTACCAAATCCCTGTGCAGCGTCGTTTAAAGCACCTTTTAAGCCTTTTCCACTAATTAGGCCTCCCACAAAACCAAAGGTTGCTCCCGCTCCAGCACCAATCACACTTCCTGCAAAAGCTCCGGTACAAGCTCCTGATATAGCTGTTGCAAGAACGCCTGTTCCTAATCCACCAGTCGCTATCGTTAGAGCTGCAGCCGCACCGATTATTATAGCTCCCGTTAGGATTGGATGCTCCTGTTTAAATTTAACAATCGCTTTACCGGCACTCTTAACTACTGAAACCGCTTTCTTAGTTACAGTCTTTGCAGTATTTGCTACAAACTTTTTAGCTCTATTAGCAGTCGTACAAACTTTCTTATAGGCCTTTTTTATTGCCTTCTTAGCATGATTCAGTCTCTTGCCACAGAATCCCAGGAATGAGTTGACTAAACCTCCTCCACTAGATTTCTTCGCTTTATGTCCACTACGCTTTGAAGATGCAGTTTTCACCTTATGCGTACTGTGACTGCTCTTTGCTCTAGAAGCCTTATGATTACCTGCTCTGTTCGAAGTAAATACTCCAGCTATTCGTTTAGCAACATTTCCAAAAGCTCTGGCAACTTTTCGTGCACTCTTAGCAAATACGCTCTTTGCTTTATGTCCACTTGGATCGATTTTATTTACAGGGTTATTTTCAGCATAGCTATATCTGTTATGGCTCTTTAAGTTGGTGAGAGAACCTCGATAGGTATCCTCAGTCAGGAAAGTTCCTGTTTCAGTATCCAGGTATCTGTTTCTTAAGTACTGTAGGTTTGTACTATAATCTGTCTGCTCACCGTTATAGGTAAATGAATTTCTAAATGCACCAGATTTCTTCTTATCATGAAGAGCGCCTATAGCACTGCCATCGTCCTTAAGAAGATTTCCATACGGATCATAGCTATAAGAATACTTCTTACCAGAAGCACTCTGGATACTACTTACATCGCCTCTACCAGAATAACTGTATGTTATATTCTCTTTACCAATCTTTGCTGAGATTCGATTTAAACCATAAGTATAGCCTTCCTTCTCGACGCCATTTTCATCCTGAACTTCCAGAACTTCGCTGTTTTCTCGATTTACGTCATTAACGTAATTCTTTATGTCAAGGTACTGGTATTCCTGCTCTTTTTCCGAACCTGGAATAAATGTCTTCTTACTAAGGTTAACTTTCTCTTCGTCAGCCTTAGAACCAGAAATCTCATCTGTTTCTTTATAATGTATTTTAACTAGTTTCGGAGAAATGTCATAACACATTTCTTCGAAGTGCTTGTGAAGATATGGATGCTCTGCCCTTGGAGCAAAGTCAAACATATCGAGGGCTGAAACAGCCAGACCAAAGAGGAAGAGATTTCCTTCCATAGTGGACTTCTTCTTTGGATGTTTCTTTATCTTAAGCGTAAGAAGCATTATCTCTTTAGAAGATTTCTTCTGAAGAGATTTAGTCTTTAGATTTCTCTTATCTCGAGTTCTTTCTGCCGTGAATACTCGGTTTCCATCACCATCATAAAGCGCTGAAAGAAGAAGTCCCTCTTTATCTTCAACAGCTTTAAGACGATTCTCTGCCGTATACGAATACTTCTTTACTGACAGATCACCATCTAATTCTTCGATACGATTTCCGGCTTTATCATAGAGATAAGTCTTATCACCATTAGTTCCTGAAACATTTGTAAGATGGTTTGCTTTATCGTAAGTATACTTTTCAAACTCAGTCTTATCTTTAATCTTTCGACTAACACTGATTCTGTTTCCGGCTTTGTCGTAAGCATAGATTTCTTCTCTAAGAAGATGTCCATCTTTATCATAGAAAGAGCCCGATGTAAGCTCACTTCGTTTATTATAAGTATACTTTCTGACCTCAGTCTTTCCATCAGATGTCACTGTCTCCGATAGGATATTTCCCGAAGCATCATACTTATATTTAAACTCTTCTGCATTACCCGATTTATCCGTATTAACGAGACGAATCAGGTTATCTGCCTTATCATACGATGCCTTAGATGATGATCCATCAGGTCTGCAAACCTCTGACATGTTTCCATAATCATCGTATTTATAAGTAGTAACCTTTCCTTCTCTGTCACGAACTTTAGTAAGGCGGTTTATGGCATCATATGAATACTTTACATAGGTCTTATCAGGATAGATAAGCTTTGCCAGGTTTCCATATGTATCATAGTTATAAAGGATTACATTCTTATTTGAATCTGTAACGCTTACGATTCTTCCACTATCATCATACTTATAATGAGTTTCACCTAGAGCATCTTTCATCGAAACTCTTTCACCGTTATCGTTATAAGAATAAAGTGTATCCTCTTTATCAGATGTGGTCTTCTTTATTAATTCACCAAGCTTATCATACTTATACGTAATACTTTTTCCGTTAGCTAAAGTCTCTTTCGTAAGGTTTCCAGATTTATCGTAAGAGTAATTCTTTATATCACCTAGCGGATTTATCTCCTTTATGAGGTTATTATCCTTATCATATTTATATAAAGTCTTACTTCCATTTCCATCTGTTACAGATGATACATTTCCGGCTTCATCATAAGTATAGCTTTCAGTAACACCGTCACCTTTTGATGAAACAGATGTGATTCTATCAAGTTTATCGTATTTAAAGGTCTGACCCTTTCCGAGATCATCAATCTCTTCTTTAAGATTTCCATTCTTATCATACTTATAATGAGTAGAATGTTTTTCGCCATCTGTTTCTTTCTTTATAAGACCAGTCTTTGTAAATGTATACTTTGCTTTTAATACATCTTTAACCTTAATGGATGTCATTCTATCCATTGAGTCATAAGTATAAGAGGTCTTCTGTTTTAGAGGATTAACTTCAGAAGTCACATTTCCATTTGCATCATATGTGTAGTTATATACATGTGAGCCGATTTCCTTCTTTGTAACATTAGACTCCTCATCATATGTATAGGAGGTCTTAAGTCCATCCTGATTCTTTAGAGACTTAACTCTATTAAGTTCATCTACTTCATAGGATTCCCTTACTCTGCCTCCAAGTCTTACATCCTTTAGGTTGCCATTCTTATCATAACTATACTTAAGAGCTTTTCTTCCCTCTGTCTTTAGAGTGAGAAGGTTTCCATTCGCATCGTATCTAAAATCAGTCTTTGCACCGGCTTCATTTGTAGTAGTTTTAATATTTCCATTCGTATCATAGGAATAGTTTTCTACTTTACTACCGTCTATCTTCTTTGTGATTCTATCCAGCGCATCATATGTATACTTTAAAGTTTTTCCGCCAGGATTATTTTCCTCGATAACATTAGAGTTTTCATCATATCTATATGATGTAACACGATTTAATGCATCAGTTTTCTTTATCAGATTTGAAAAGATGTCATACTCAAACTTTGTCTCATGACCTTTGAAATCCTTATAAAGAAGCATGTTTCCGACGGAATCGTACTCATAGCTTTCTTCATTTCCTTCTTCATTCTTATGTGTAAGGTTATTTCCGTCATTATCATATGTGAAGCTCTCTTCTGTCTTATCTGGATTTATAAGGTTTAGAAGGTTATCTTCTTTATCATAAGAGTAAAGAGTCTCATTACCCTTTGCATCTGTTTCACTTATCTTTCGACCATTTAAATCATACTTAGCGCTAGATAATACTTTTTCTGTATCTTTAAGCGGTAATAGTCCTTTCTTCTTTACTGGAGCAGAAACTTTAGTCAGGTTTCCAAGCACATCATATGAAAACTTCGTCTCTTCACCTTTTGCGTTTGTTTCTTTAATCAGTTCATTTAAGGCATTATAAGAATATTTTGTCTTTCTGCCTTTAGGATCTATGACCTCAGTCTGATTTCCATTAAGGTCATATGAATACTTTGTGACAGAACCTTTTCTATCCTTTGTACTGATTAGATTTAAAAGTTCATCAAAAGTATTCTCTTCTTTTGTGTTGTCCGGATACTCTGTTGAAAGCAGGTTATCAAACTCATCATATGTATACTTCTCTGTTTCACCAAGAGCATTCGTGAAAGATATCTTTCTTCCGAGCGCATCAAAAGTATATGTATCCTTATTCCCTTTTGAATCGATCGTAGAGATTAGATTGTAGTCTTTATCATAACTATACGCTGATAAAAGTCTTCCGTTTTCACTTTCTGATGTAAGTTCACCAGAGAGACCATATGTATATGTTCTCACACTTCCGTTTGGAAGAGTCATAGATAGAAGATTTCCATCTCTATCATAGCTGTAAGTCGAAACGTTTTCGTTCTTATCGATTTTCTTTACTATGTTCCCAAAAGCATCTGTCTCATACTTTATAGATGCACCGTTCTTATCGATTTCTTCTTTGATGTTGTCGTTTTCATCATAGATATTTCTAGTCTCAAATCCCAGTGGATCAACCGCTCTAATTAGGTTACTGTTTTTATCATAAAAATATTTACTAATACCGCCGGCAGCATCCTTTGTTTCGACCAGGTTATTAAGCGCATCATACTTATATGATATCTCGTTACCTTCAGGGTCAGTTTCAGATGTTATGTTTCCGAATCTATCATACGAGTATTTCGTTATATTTCCATTCGCATCTGTCTTCTCGAGGACGTTTCCTAGGACATCTGATTTAAATCTAACCTTTGTATTCTTTCCATAATCGATTAAAGAGAGATTTAGATTATCATCATAATCATACTTTGTAACCTTATCTTTTGTTTCTTCTTTTATCAGAAGTCCTTTTTTATCGTAGGTATACTTAGTAGTAATCTTAAGTCTATTTGTCTTTTCAATTACATTTCCATCTATATCGTATTTAAATGTTTCCTTTGTACCATCATGATATAGAATCTCTGTTACATTATCTGAATCATCATAGGTATAGGATTTCTTTACACCCTCAGGGTCAGATACCTCTAAGAGATTTCCATTACTATCGTATTTATAAGAAACTATTCTTCCTTCAGCAGATGTCTCAGTTAGCTTGTTTCCATCCAAATCGTATGTGTATATAATCTTTCGATCATCACCCAAGAACTCTTCTAAGATTAAACCTTCGAAATCCAGATTATACGTTACCTTATTTCCTTTGGCATCAATGTGACCAACCTTCTGGTTCCTGCAGTTAAACTCGGCTTTCTCTGTATTACCATTTGGATCAGTAACAGCTATCAGATTTCCATTCTTATCATAGGAGTACTTTGTAGTATTACCATTAGAATCTACTTCCGCTACGAGGTTACCAGCCTTATCATATGTCGACTTTGTAAGATGACCATTTAAATCTTCTAAGATGAGGCGACCATCTTTATTATAGGTATTCTTAGTTATCGATCCTGTATTTGTCTTTGAGAGAAGAACTCTATCCATAGAATCATACGAATAATTCATCTCCAGGCCTTTTGACTTTAAAGATGAAACATTTGCATTATCATAAGTCAAAGCAGTCTTTACTTTTCTTTCATCTACAGATTCTAAGACTCTTCCATAAGCATCTCTCTTATAAGTTTTCTTTACTTTTCCGTTCTCTTTAATCTCGCTTAGGCCAAATTTATCATAACTATACAAAGTTTCCTTACCATCGAAATCAACTTCTTTTGTAATCTCATTCTTACTATTGAATTCCTGAGTTTTCTTCTTTCCATCAGATCTCGTTTCTTCAATTAGATTTCCATTTGAATCGTACTTATAAGTAGTTTTCTTTCCAGAACGGGAAATTTCTGATGATAGATTATTATCGCTATCATACGTCTTTAAAGAATATGTTCCATCAGGATAAACGATCTTTGTAGTTCTATGATTCTTATCGAAGAAATATGTCTTCTTACTTCCATCTGCATCAATAGTTTCAGTTCTATCAGGATAGTAATTGAGCGTGCTTATATTCCCATTTGCATCGGCCTGCTTTACTACTCTTCCGACTTCATCATAAGTATTCTCTACCTGCTTAGCGCCATTTTCATCAACCCATGAAGTCATGAGACCCGAATCATTATAGTTATACTTAACTACATTTCCTTCTGGAGATGTAACTGAAGTAAGATACCCATTAGTATAACTGTATTTTATGGACGTATTATCAGGGCGAGTCAGAGATACTATCTTTCCTTCGTCATTATAGGAAAGCTTTATCGATTTCTTTGTATCAGTAATAATCTCAGTAAGCTCTTTTTTCTTATCATACTTATACTGGGTTTTTAGTCCGAGAGAATCAGTCTTCTCTATGAGAAGTCCCATTGAATCAAATGTCTTTACATTGTTTTCATTATCTTTAATTAGATAATTATAAATAGGATACTCTTCTTCTTTTCCATCACCATTAAAATCATACTTCTTCTTTGCTACGATTTTTCTGGTAAAGCTTAGGTTATATCCCTTTGGAGAGATGTAATTATTACCATTCTTTATAAACTTAAGAATACTTCCATCTTCTCTTTGGAATACGATATTTAAATCCTTATCCTGCGTGATTCGTTCAGAAAGTGTTGTATTCCAGCCTTTACCAAATGGACCATTTAGATTTGAAAGAGAATTATAATTTCTTTCGATAGCGAAATCTTCTGTATAACCTTTAAGCTTCACATCAGTGTCGTTTAGATAGAAATTACCTGTATTTAAATTTATAGGTTCATAGCCAAACTCACAGTGAAGGCCACGTCCCATGAGACAAGAGTCGATTTTTCTTTTTTCCGCCTCGGATAATGCCGGTGGATTATATGGAATACGTGCATTCTTTCTGGGGTTTCTAATAAAGATAGTATTTC
Organism: Lachnospiraceae bacterium; assembly: GCA_024682375.1. Classification (GTDB taxonomy): domain Bacteria; phylum Bacillota; class Clostridia; order Lachnospirales; family Lachnospiraceae; genus Lachnocurva. Next base: position 6,909 of record JAIKZI010000078.1, read on the forward strand.
CTTCTACGAGAAGCATGTCTTGGATTCTATTATCAAATCCTATCTGGTTTAAATCCACTCCATAATATGCCGCAATCTGTGGCAATGTGTCATACTGTGTAATCCTATATACGAGGAAATCATCCGACTTATTCGCTCTTCCAAAGGTGTCATCCTTATAAGCCTGTGCACTTATGTTATAAAGAGTATTAAAGTCAAAGCCTGAAAAAGGCCCATTCGTCTGGTAATTTCCTTCCTTTTCTCTATATCTTCTGGTTGTTGCTGGATAGTTTCCTTCAAAATCCTTTGTATTCGGATACTTATATGAATACGATGCTTTTACATCGCCTTCAAATCCCTTTGACTCATCATTTAGATAATAACCAACCATAGAACCCGGTGTTGCTGTACCAGAGCCTAGTACTCCCATCAGGTTCATTCTTCCTTCGATAGTCGTATTCGCCATCGGATATAGAATAGATGTCGTATTATCAAGCGGATAGTCCATATCGACAGGATCTGGAACTGACCAATTGATAGTAATAGACGGTTTCTTATCCTCTGAGAAATCGACCTGACCGCCTGAACCGGTTGAAAGTGGTGTGTAAAAAGCTCCACCATAACAGTTCTCATCCGTCGCCATTACACAGAGTCCGTTATTATTAGCTAGTCCCTGTACCCAGTTATTTACGGCATTTTTAATATCAAAAGAATGATACCCTTTATGGGCACCACTAATAAAACCAGTTCCTGATGGTTCCTGTGAAAGTCCTACTGAGTTATCCCAGTTGATATTTGAAGGGTCCCAGCCACCATTGACCTGGTAACAAGCGAATGTTGCATTTGTATTTGCATACTGAACATACTGATACAGATTTAAAGATGCTGAATCGATTCTAGCCTCATCCGGAATTGATTTGAAGTTGTAATCGATATAGAAATACATCCTGGTCTTCCCGGGATCTCTGGCACCTCTGATACCCGTCATCTTTGATGTTATATATCCGGCATAACCATAACCTCTACCGCCATAAGCACCATGAGTCGTACTGGTTGTTACTTCTATCATGTTAACTGAAGGTACAGTTACTGTTGGGTCAATCTTTACAGGATAAGCTCGATCAGCTGATGAAAGCCATTCTTTATCACATGTTAGTTTTACTCTATATACCTTATTTGAAAACAGACCAAAGATTCCGCCCGTCTTTGTTTCTTCCAAAGATAAAGTAATCCCATCTGATTCTTCACCCTTAGCGTCACTCATCTTTGGTGCACTTATTACATAGATTAGTTTATTATCCTTTTTTACAAAGATACTGTTATCTTCTAGCGTTACATCATAATCATCGGCTTCGAGAAGATATGAATACTCGTTCTTACCATTCCATTTGTCTAGAATGATATCTTCCTTCACACCATCATGTTTAATCGTATACTGTACATCTGAATCATCATAAGATGTATTATAGAGAAGGGCGTTTTTCTCTACTACAGGATCTTTATAGGATGCATCTTCAGGAATAAGCGAAATCGAAGAATCCTTATAAGAAACATCGATTCCGTCCTTCTCTGTAGTCTCTTCAGGAAGTGTGACCTTTACATCCGATTCATTAGATACATAGTCTTTCTTAAAGAATCCCTTATCTTCCTTAATATTTAGATCAACTGGAACTTCTTTTCCATCCTCATTTATGTATGTATTTGCATCGTTGGTAAGGTATGTAACGAACGATTTCTTATTAACCTTATATACTTTTTCGTTTCTATTTACCTCAACCGGTTTACCATAAGCTCCTTCAAGCTTCTCTTCTGTTTCGTCTTTCTCCTTTACAACTTCAGGAGATTTTAATTTAGTTTCATTCTCTTCTACCGATGAGGTCTCATCAGCATTTGAACCGATAGTATTCGCATTAGTTCCATATGTTTTTACACCAAAAGAAGTTCCAGATTTCTCTGGAACTCCTAATCTATCTATCTTATTTAATGTATTATGATATGAAATATCCGAAGAGACTTTACCTATAAATCTCTTTGCTTCGATTCCACATGCCTTTACTTCTTCTGGTGGAAAAGCTGTTGCCATAAAGCATGCTGAAAGAACTAATGCTGTGCCACGTTTAACTAGTAATTTAATATTCATAACTCTATCAACTTCCTCTACAGTCTCCCCTAAAGACTAGCAAGCAATTCTTTTATATCATCAATCCCAAATGTATAAGTCGAATTACAATAGTTACATTTCATTTCGACCGGCTCCCCATCATCGATCATAGACTGTAATTCTTTCTTTCCAACACTGATGAGTGCCTTTGTAACGCGTTCACGAGAACAGTTACAATCGAAAGATACTTCTTTTTTCTCTAATATCTCAACTCCGAGATCACCCAAGAGTAGCTCAGCAAGTTCCTCTGGTGTCTTTCCAGCCTTAAAATGATCTGTTACAGATGTTAGTTTTTTGAGGCCTGTTTCTACACCTTCGATATCCTCTTCTGTAGCGTCAGGCATCATCTGAATTACAAATCCGCCTGCACTATGAACTGTTTCATCAGTATCAACTAGAACTCCCAAACCTACAGCTGATGGAACCTGTTCGCTTTCTGCAAAATAATATGTCAAATCATCTGCGATTTCGCCAGTAGCGAGGTTAATCTGGCTAGCATACGGTTCTGCAATGCCATCGTCTTTTACGACTGTCATAGTTCCCTTACCAACGCTAGCTCCTACATCTAGTTTACCTGCATACTTTTCAACAAAAGGGACCTGTGCTACATATGGAAATCCTTTCACATGTCCTTTTGAATCAGCTGATACAGATAAACCCTTCATAGGTCCATCTGACTTAATTGTTACAGATAATACTGCATCATCATTTTTCATCATATCGCCCATGATGACCGCTCCAGTAAGCATACGACCTAGAGCCGCTGTGACATTCGGAGAAGTGTTATGTGTTTTTCTTGCCTTTTCACACAACTCAGTAGATACACATGCAAATATTCTCACATGTCCATCTGCTGCGATTCCTCTAACCATATAATCCATACTATCAATCCTCATAAATCTATTTTTAGTCTAAAAAAAGCCCGAAGGATAACCTTCGGGCTTCCGAAGCTATTCTATTGTAACATCTAAGTCAAATCAGAATTATTTCTTGATAAGAAGTGACTCACCTGTCATCTCTTCTGGCTGTGGCAATCCCATAACCTGAAGAAGTGTAGGAGCGATATCGCAAAGACGTCCGCCTTCCTTAAGTGTGTATGAATCATCATAGTTGTAAAGAATGAATGGAACCGGATTAGTTGTATGAGCTGTATGAGGAGCGTTTGTCTCATTGTTCCACATCTGCTCTGCATTACCGTGGTCAGCGCAAATAAACAATACACCGTTTGCCTTATCTACAGCTTCTACAGCTCCGCCTACACAAGCATCGATTCTCTCTACAGCTTCAATAGCAGCATTCAAAACTCCAGTATGTCCAACCATATCAGGGTTAGCAAAATTGATTACGATTACATCGTATTCACCTGAAGTAATAGCAGCATCAAGTTTTTCGCTTACTTCTGGAGCTGACATTTCAGGTTTAAGATCATATGTTGCAACCTTAGGTGAGTTTACAAGTGTTCTAACCTCATCCTTATTAGGTTCCTCAACGCCACCGTTGAAGAAGAATGTTACATGAGCATACTTCTCTGTCTCGGCAATACGAAGCTGCTTAAGTCCATTGTCTGCAAGATACTCACCAAATGTATTCTTAATAACTGGCTTTTTAAATGCAACATACTTATTTGGAATTGTTTCATCATAATCTTTGAAACATACAAATGTAAGTGGCATGAATCCATTTGCTCTCTTAAGATACTTTACACACTTAGTATCTGCTGCATCTCCATCAGCTGCAGCAATATCAGAATCAGAGAAGCAGAATGCCTTTGTAAGTTCACGAGCTCTATCTGGTCTGAAGTTAAAGAAGATAACTGAATCGTTTGGCTTTACAACTCCAACTGGTGAACCATCTTCATTTGTAATAACAGTAGGAATTACAAATTCATCAGTAACATCATTGTCGTATGATGCCTGCATTGCTTCGATAGGATCTGTACCCTTATTTCCTTCACCGAGTACTAGAGCATCATAAGCCTTCTGGATTCTATCCCAGTTATTATCTCTATCCATAGCATAGTAACGACCTGAAAGTGAAGCTACCTTTCCTACGCCGATTTCCTTCATCTTATCGATAAGTTCCTGAAGATAATCCTTACCTGAAGCAGGAGGAGTATCTCTACCATCGAAGAATGGATGAACATATACTCTCTCAAAGTTTTCCTTCTTGCAAAGTTCAAGAAGAGCATAAAGATGTGAGTTATGACTATGAACACCACCATCTGAAAGAAGTCCCCAAAGATGAAGATCTGAATTATTCTTCTTACAGTTTTCAATAGCTAAAAGAAGCTCTTCATTCTTAAAGAAATCTCCATCTTCAATAGCCTTTGTGATAAGTGTTAAATCCTGGTAAATGATTCTTCCAGAACCGATATTCATATGACCTACTTCAGAGTTTCCCATCTGACCATCAGGAAGACCTACAGAAAGTCCTGAAGCATATCCCTTTACAAATGGGCACTCAGACATAAGTTTATCCATAACTGGAGTCTTTGCCATATAAATTGCATTATTTTCATGTTCATCAGAAAGACCATATCCATCCAATACCATAAGAACTACTGGTTTCTGTCTCATACAAACATCTCCTTTTTATTACTATTAACATAGATACTACTTAGGAAAAAAAATCAAACAAACTGATTCTTTTCCTTATCATAGGAATAACCTACGCTTGAAAGCTTATCTACGACCTCAGCCTCATCTACACATTCTCTCTTGCAGAATTCTTCCAAACTACAATCACAATCTCTAAGTTTCATATTAACAAAACTTAATAACATTATAGGATCTTTAGGCATGAAGTCCACCTTTCTATTTACACTATATATTATAGTACATTTTCGCCTTGTTTATTTTATCACAAACGTAGAAAATGTCATTAGTTTTTAGGAAAAATTAAGCACATTATATACATTTCAAAATTTGACATACCATTATATTTTCCTTACGATTAAACACATACGAGGAGATTATGCCATGAAGAAAAATATTGATTTAGACAAATTAACTAATACCACTTTTTTAAGCTCACCTCAAACCGAAAAGGTATACGATTATTCAGCTTATGATCCATTTAATGAGGCTAAACTATTACATATTATTCCAATCGAAGATGATTTATACCTACTTTTTGACAGCACAATCTTCTTTCCTGAAGAAGGTGGTCAAACTTGTGACAAAGGTAAAATATCTTTCAATCTAGAAGGGCAATCACACATTTTAGATATCATAGATGTCCATCTTCAAAAAATAGATAAGAAAGAATACATTTTCCACAGGATAAAAGGAAACGATTCTGAAGACATTCTTAATGAAGCAATTTCAAAGGGTATTATTTTTTCCATGGAAATTGACTTTGATTATAGATACTCAAATATGCAAAACCACACTGGAGAACATATTTTTTCCGGAATCGTAAAAAAAGAATTCGGCTATGATAACGTTGGATTTCACTTAAGCGATAACTCAGTAACGATGGATTATAATGGACCACTTACTGATTCCGACGTCGCTAGAATCGAAGAAGAGGTAAACTATGTAATCGCTCAGAATTTTCCTGTTTACTGCTCTTATCCAGGAAAGGATGAACTGATTGATTTAGATTATAGATCAAAAATCGAAATCGACGGTCCCATAAGAATCGTTGAAATCCCCGGAGTAGACACTTGTGCTTGCTGTGCTCCGCATGTATATTCCACATGCGAAGTCGGACATCTTATTGTACTAAGTTCTACCTCATACAAAGGTGGCACCAGATTATCTATCCTATGCGGAGACCGCGCCAATAAATATATAAAAGATAATCAAAACATGCTATTTGCACTATCTCACACGCTAAAACTACCATTCGAGGATTTACAAGGCGCTGTGGAAAAGATGCAAAAAGAAATCTATGATTTAAAAATAGACATTTCAAATATGCAAAGTGATATGCTAAAAATGAAGCTAAAGAGTCTCCCAGCCACTGGGAATATTTGTATTTGTGTAAAGGATACGGACTCTAAAGTAAAAAGAGATTGCATAAATGAATTAAAATTAAATAGAGATGGCTACATAATGATTCTTGATAGCAAAGAAAACAGTCGATCCTATGTTTTAGGCTCTAGGGATAAAAATTGTAACGACTTCTTAAAAGAAATCAGCGATAGGCTTATAATAAAGGGCGGCGGTAAGCCAGAAATGATTCAAGGATCTATTGAATCTGATAATGAGACAATAATAAATGTGCTGAAGCAAAACAATTTTACAATTATATAACATAGGAGAAATTATGAAATATATATCATGGAATGTAAACGGGCTAAGAGCTTGTGTTACAAAAGGTTTTGAAGATATTTTTAAAGAATTAGACGCTGATGCTTTTTGCCTTCAGGAAACTAAACTTCAGGAAGGACAGATAGATTTAGACCTTCCAGGATATCACCAGTATTGGAATTATGCGGAGAAAAAAGGTTATTCTGGAACTGCCATATTTACAAAGAAAGAACCCCTTTCTGTTTCATACGGAATGGGAATCGAAGAGCACGATCACGAAGGTCGACTAATCACTCTAGAATTTGAAGACCATTATCTAATCGCCTGCTATACTCCAAACTCACAGACAGAATTAAAACGTCTAGATTACAGAATGAAGTGGGAAGATGACTTCCTAGCCTATTTAAAGAAGCTTGATGAAAAGAAACCTGTAATTCTTTGTGGAGATTTAAATGTAGCTCACAAAGAAATCGATTTGAAGAATCCAAAGACCAACAGAAAGAATGCCGGATTCACTGACGAGGAAAGAAACTGCATGACCAGACTACTTGAGAATGGTTTTACAGATTCATTCCGTCATTTCTACCCTGATCAGGAACAGATTTATTCTTGGTGGTCATATCGCTTCAAAGCTCGCGAGAAGAACTCTGGATGGAGAATCGACTACTTCATCGTATCTGACAGATTCGTCTCAAATCTTAAAAATGCAAAGATTCATACCGATATTTTCGGCTCTGATCATTGCCCTGTTGAACTTACTTTCTAGTATTCTTAATACGTCTATGACGACGAACTCTATTCAGGTGTCTCTCAAAATCTCCATTGTTTATGATTTCGGCCAACACTAGTTGTTCGAGGAGAGGCACCGTACATGAATAGAATGCTATTTTTTCCATAAATTCATCGCATCTCTCTTCTGGCAATATCATATACCCCATTCGAATTGCGCTCGAAATAGTAAGGGAAAAAGTATTCAAATAAATCACGCTACGTTTCGGCTCTAATGAAAAAAGAGTATCCTCCGCCTTACCCAACATCGAGAATTCCGAATCATAATCATCCTCGATGATTAAGCCATTTCTATCCTTTGCCCATGAAATATACTGTGAACGTTTCGATGCATCAGCTGTAATCTTCGTAGGGAAACTGGAATAGGGAGTCACATGAAGTGTCAACACCTTCGCTCTCTCGAGTTCGGTACTACGTATACCATCTTTTCCCATTTTAAGACGTTCTATCTCTAGGCCATGTGCTCTATAAACTTTTTCTATTTTTTCATAAGAAGGATCCTCAATTCCAATTCGTTTTTCATCAAGAATCTGCGCAACTAATCCATAAAGATACTCCGCACCAGAGCCTATAACTATCTGATTAGAATGAACATTAATTCCTCTCGAGCGTTTAAGATATCGTGATATTGCTTCTCTCAAAATCTCTGAACCCTGATTATGAGAACGCTCAAATATATATTCTTGATAATTAGAAAGCACTCTACGCACTGTCTTTGCATATAATGATATCGGGAACTCCTCTTCATCTTTATAATGAGTTTGAAACTCTTGAACTCGCACCAGAGTATTTTCCTCAGGAAACTGAAACATCATATCCTCATCCTGATAAGTTACGAAATATCCACTGCGTTCCTTTGACTCCAAATATCCCTCATCTATAAGTAGCTCGATTGCGTGCTCAATAGTTATAACAGAGTACCCAAACTCTAAAGCCAGATTTCTCTTCGAAGGTAGTCTTTCACCGCATCGATATGCCTTATCCACAATTCTGTTTTTTATCACATTATATACTTCTAAATAAGCTTTATCTTTCATACACGTCCCAATCTGGTTATATATTTTTGTCCTTTTCTGAATATATTATATATCCAATCATCTACTATAATATCAATCAGATTTAAATTCGTAAACCATAATGGAAAGGAAAAAAATAATGACAGATTACTCAATGCCAAACACCACATCAAATAACAGCTCAATCTCAGTATTAAACCTATGCATAGCTGCATTATTTATGGCTATAACTGTTATGCTCAGTTCTTTTGGATTACCAGTTCCTGGCGGACACTTATATTTAAACGATATCGCCATCGTAACAGCGAGCTTACTTCTAGATCCATTCTCTGCCTTTCTGGTAGGCGGAATCGGATCATTTCTCGGAGATTTCCTGTTCTACCCAGCTCCTATGTTTGTGTCACTGGTAACTCACGGATTACAGGCAGTAATAATCTCTATCATCGCACATAAGAATAACCGTATTTCTCTAGGAATTCTCGGATCTACAATCGGTGCACTAATTATGATTATCGGTTATACACTCGGAAGAGCATTTATCTATTCAACACCTGCCTATGCAATCATGAAACTTCCATTTCAGATATTGCAGGCCGCTGTCGGTGTTGTAATCGGTCTTCTTCTCGTATACAAATTTGGGATCAGACGATTATACAATCGTTTTCACAAATAAACTTATATCAAGTCAAAATAAAATGGGAGCAAGAATGACTTGCTCCCCAATTTTATCTAATTAAGTTTTAACCAAAACTCTACTTATATAGTTTCCACATCTTTTTAACAGGATAATAATTATGTACTACATATAATCCGTCTTTCTTCATCTTCTGAATACTATCATCCCCCTTTAGGAAACATACAGAATAACATAAGTTAAGTTTTCTAGAACTGTTTGGAGCGATCCACATTGTTCTTCCCCACTTATCATTCCACTCATTCATAAGTATCAAATCAATAGCATTGCTATACCCTACCGACTCTATTGTCATCATGCCTACATCAAACAGAATCTCCTTATCGCTAGTATTAGTCATTTCAACCTCAACTTTGAAAAAAGACTCTTGATTTGCAATATCTAAGACTTTTAAGCTCTTTTTTTCAACATATTTTTTAATGCTATCCTGATTATATTCCTTAACATCACATATCTTTACTTTAATATCCTTCATAGCCTCACCAGACTCACCATACGGGATCACTTCATATTTAACCGGAGGATATTTATGGTTAATCCAAATCAATCTACTGATAAAGACTATAAGGGCCACTAAAACTATAGCTAATAGACATTTCTTTCTAGTCATAAGACATCATCCCCGAACTCTACCATCATCCACTAAATATATTTCATCACAAAGTAACGCCATCTCATCTTTGTCATGAGAAGCAATAATTATAAGAGCGCCTTCCTCTCTCCTTCTATTAAGTATTTCTCTAAGTTTCATTACACTTTTCTCATCGAGTGCATTTGTTGGTTCATCCAAAAGTATTAGCGCAGGTTTTTCAACTAGCGCTGCAGCAATACCCAATTTCTGTTTCATACCTAATGAAAAATTTCTGAATTTCTTCTTTGATTTAGCTTCCAATCCTATTACTTCAAGTATTCTATTCACATCTTTGATACCAACTTTATTACGAATCGATACCAAATCCATTAAATTCTTCTGTGCGCTCATATTTCCTACAAACGAAGGATTCTCTATTAAAATTCCCATATCCTCAGGAAATTCCATATCAACGCCTAGTGTTTTTCCATCTATTTCTATAACTCCATCTGTTGGAAATATTAAACCACTAATAGCTTTTAGAAGCATCGTCTTTCCAGAGCCATTCTTTCCTTGTAAACCATATATTTTCCCAGAATGAAATTCTACATTCACATCTGAAAGTACATTATTTCCCTTTATCGTTTTTGTTAAATTCTTTACCTTTATATTCATATACCCCTCTAACGCTTATAGCTCTTCTTTTTTACAAAAATAATAATTACCATATAGATATATCAGAATCATCGTGACAATATTTGCAGCTAGATTTAATACATATAATTCTACGCTATACATATTAGACCTAATCAACATCGAACCATCCATCGGCAACCATGGCGTACTAATAAATATACTTATAGCCATACATGCACAAGCTCCAATTAACGCAAATATCTCATCAAATCTAATTATTAAAATATTGATTATCTCACCTAACGTTAGACCACTCATATAGATACTAATCGCAAAACAAACTCCGGATAAACTATCACCGAAGGTATAATCATATACAATAAATATAATTATAAACACCGTTGATAAAAAAAGCGCTGTCGCTAATACTCCAAAATATAGTCTGTTCCACCTATACTTTCTCTTCTTTGAACGTATTAATAATTGAATATTCAAATCGTGATTAAAATGGTTCGAAGCCATAATAACTAGCGTAAATGTCACCCAATAAACAAACCAATTCCAGGGAATATCTATAGTGTTACTATCAAAATCAACTCCCGTATTTCCTGATAACATGTACTCATACAGGTTTCCCGCAAATCCATTCGATGATGCTAGCATAGAAACAAATATCCAAATAGTAGCCACTAAATAAATCCAAATACTATTTATAGTACGCTTCTTTACTTCATATGCCATTAAACCCATTCCTGCTTCCTAATAATTCTATCAACATAATAAATAGAGCAGATCAGGAGAATCAAATAAACAAACACATTTCCTACAAGATATTTACTGTATTTAAAGCCATAATAACTTAATTTAAAATAATATCTATACTCGCCTCTAATTCCCCATCCCAATAACCCATCAAAAGCTATAACACCAATCAAACCCATAATACGGCTATGAGCCCTATTAGAGATTATCAGTAATAAACACAAATTCACCATATAGATTGTAAACAAATAGCATATAGAAATAATTATCAACTTCACAATATTCATATTATCTATGCAAAATCTATTTGCTATACTGCAAAAACTGGTTTGATCATCCCAATTAATCCATACCTTATGATATTTATATTTTGCAATCACGCTAACTACAAATATATCACCAGAAGCATAAATCAAAGCAAAACGCGCAAAGCATCTAAATGTCTCTATTAGAACCTTTTTCCTTCCGCCATACAAAGTTGCTTTTTTTGCATTATATAATGATTTATCTACTATCAGATAAAACCAAAACAGCCACACCAGATTTACAATAATTCTTCCATATCTAATCCAATCTATAATTTCATCTGCAACTGCATAACCATTATATTCACGTGCAAAATCCAGTCTATACGCAGAAAAAATCATTACTATCACATATATTAAGTGGGTAAACAATATAATAATGTAGTCGTTCTTTTTTACCATAGTTATCCTATCAACTCTTCATCTCGTCTATGTGAAGCATAAAACCAGAGAGCCTTCTCTACGCAAACAAACCCCAACAGAGTTGCTATGCTAATCCACGATGAAATACTCGTACCCGGTTGAAGAAAATCCCCCGGACATATCATGTAATCTAGATCAAATATATTATTTAATACGCTCAATATATAAAAGATCAAAAAAGGGAAAAGCATCGAGACTATTTTGTTATAATACACAAAATAAGACGCTGCAGAAATCACTGCCAAGACTCCACCCAATAAAGCATTTAATATAATATAAATAAATGAATACACTAAAGGATGGTAATAAAATATTTTAAAAAAATACACATCTCTACGTGGACCTAATCCAATATATTGATCCGGTTTTAACGCCGGATATAAACATAGCGAAATCATCAAGCTTAGCAGCAAAGACACAAAAATAATACTGAATCCTGCCCAGAATATATTCTTGCGCCACTCTGAATAATACTTTTTCTTTCCCATCCTAGTAATATATTGTCTGTAAAAACCACTATTTATATCTGAACAAAACATGTTTACAGCCGGTATGACAACTATCAAAGGAACTATCGTATAGAATATAAATGAATAAACAGACACACCTACAAATCCCATCCAGCTCACATATGCATTTTGTGGTAATAGAGGTTCTACAGAATCATATCGCTTATACATAGTTATATGATCTAATACTACCAATGCCGCTTCTATACATAACCCCAAATATAACATCTTACTCTTGAGTATTCTTCCCAGAATTCTACTATTAAAAATTTGTTCTAACATTGCCCCTCTAATCTACTGTTCTCTCACTTTACCTATTTTTAAAAAACTGCACTGTTTCTCCGGATTTTCTAAATCTCCTGCCTGAATTCCAGAAGTATTAATCTCAAAATAGAAATCACTTTTCTTTAGCTTTTGTTCATCCGTCTCTTTTAACAAAAAAATGATATTCATTTCTGTAAGCTGTTGCGGTAAGTATTTTCCATTTATGTAAAGTAACGGATCATTAATTTGGGCAGGAGAAAGATCCTCATACCACGAAGAACCAACTATTTCACTACAATCATATATACGATTATTATCATTCATTGCTACTTTAAAAAAATCCATTCCTTCATCAGGTCGATCACACCAGACTTCCGCATCTACAACCATAAGCTTATCGTCATCTATGATATGCCCAGATTCATCTGTATTAAATATATCTGAAGCTATAGTTAACCCTTTTGTTTCCTTTGTAATATATGCATCTTTTACCTTTATATGGATTCCTTTGGTAACCTGTTCTTCCCCTTTCTTAAAGACCTTACATCCATAAGAATATACCTTACCACTTTGTTCGATTGTTTTATCCTTTACTGCCACTTTATCAGGATCTTCTCTAAAATTAAGGGCTATTTTTTCAAATAGCCCCATTTTAAAAGCGAGAACACATGACAAAACAATAATCACAATTCCTAACAGTACATTTGCAAATGCCAGTTTTTTCATCTTATCCCCTCATAATTATCTGGACTCCACCATCAAATGATTCTGATTTATTATTCGTCTACATACATATTTTACTTCAGTTTATTTTTATTTAACATGACCTAATTAGAACACTTTATTAAGTTTTCATTTTTGTTATAATATTATTAAAGGAAGAAGTCTTATAGCTAATCATTTAACTTGATAAAGGGGAATATATGACAATTTTAAACAAAGGGGATTATATTAAAGACCTACGTATCTCATCTAACAAAACACAACCAGATTTCTGTAAAGGAATATGTTCACCTATTTTCTTAAGTCGTATAGAAAATAACCAAAAATCAATTTCAGGCCAAACATTTGTAAGTTTATGTAAAAAGAACCATCATTCAATCTATCCAAGCAATTTAGATATTTCAAAGTTAATAAAGCAAACTCGCTTAAATTCTGGTATTTCTCAGAAAAAACTATGCACAGGGCTATGTTCCAGATCCACTCTATCTAAAATAGAAAACCAAATAATTGATCCATCACCTTTACTTTTAGAAGCATTACTAGAACGAAGTGGATTCTACGATCCCGTAACACCTCTATGGGGGAATAAAGCCGAAATGAACATTTCGATTATTAAAAATATAATTCTAAATGAAACTATTTCTGCAGATAATCATATAGATGTTTCAAATCTAAATGATCCATATGATATAAAATTTCATAGCCAAGTAATTCATACGTATGACGCAATAGTCCATCGTCCTTTTGATGATGAGCTTCTTCTTAACGCATTAAAAATAACTCAGCCTCACATCGATATTTATAATTTTTCAAATATGTATTTAACGCAACTAGAGTTATTTCTATTAATAAAACATGTAAAAGTCCTCATTCATCAGCATCAAATTACAACCATTGATACTGAAATACACGAAATTTGTAAGTACTTCAAAACAAATGAATATGCCAGAAAATACTCAAGTATGTTTCCAAAATTTATAAGCATTTATCTTCAATATATAAATTCATAACGAAAGGAGAAGTCAAATGACTTCTCCTTTCGCCTCTAGTATTTCATTCATATATAAAAACATTAAATCTTCAGCAAATCATCCAAAGTCTCTCCATAAGCTGGCATGAATTCTTTCATAAACACCTCTACTTCAGGAAGCTCGACTTCCATATTTCGAATAGCTTTCTCTGTGGATTCTTTAGCTCGTTCAAATTCCTTATTTCCTGTGTTTTCTTCATTTACACATTTGATAAATGCAGAAATCTTGTCTGCTGCTTTTACCAGACGTCTCATATATCGCTCTGATTCCGTGTCATCAGGACGATAAATTCTCTCAAACTCATCTCTCAAATCATCTGGAAGTTTTTGAAGCAATCTGGATTCAGCCACGGCTTCAACCTGTTTGTATGCATCACGAATTTCTTCGCCATAGTATTTCACAGGCGTAGGCATATCTCCTGTAATGATTTCAGATGAATCATGGTAGATTCCAACTAAAGCAGCTTTCTCTACATCAAGTTTTTTCCCAAAACGTTTATTTGCTATTACACACAGTGCATGTGCGATAACTGCCACATCAAGTGAATGCTCTGAGAGATTTTCATTCCTAGAGTTTCTCATCAGTTCCCATCGATCGATATATTTCATTCGTGATATTAATGCAAAAAAAGAATACATAATCTTCCCTCCCTAATCTTATTTCATTCTAAGATTTCATTATTTTTAGAATACTATACATCTTGTCCTAAAAAAAGGACTGCAATAAAAAATCTCATCGAAGCCACACATGTTTCTTCGATGAGATTTCTACGTATAATTAAATATAACGTTTTAAATCTTAAACTGATCAATTAAATGATTTAAATTTTCTGATTGATCAGAAAGCTGCTGTGAAACCGCACTAGATTGCTGCGCAGTAGCTGTATTAGCTTGAATAACACCAGAAATCTGTTCAATTCCTTCACTAATTTCTTTCATACTTTCCGACTGAGAAGATGCTATTTCACCAGTTTCCTGAATAATAGACACTACTTCATCTACAGATTCTTTTACCTTCATAAGTGCATCTTGTGTTTCAGTAACAACCGCATTTCCATCTTCAATTTCACGAAGTGTATCATTAATAAGATCCTGTGTATGTTTTGCAGCCTCAGATGAATTCTGAGCCAAATTACTAATTTCCTCAGCAACTACTGCAAATCCTCTACCAGCTTCACCAGCGCGCGCTGCCTCAATTGATGCATTCAACGATAAAAGAGCTGTCTGAGACGCAATATCCTGGATAGTATTAGCAATAGTAGCAATTTCATTTGACGCTGTAGTAATACTACTCATAGCATCTGTAACTCTAGACATCTTTTCAGCTCCAACTTCTACGTCATCCTTTACCTGGACAACCATAGAACTTCCTCTATTTGCTGAATCAGCCATGTCTTGGGTCTGACTACTAACTGTCTGTACAGATGCTGTTAATTCTTCAATTGCTGCTGCCTGATCCGTAGCACCTTCAGCCAAACCATTTGCTCCTTCTCTCATATTTAAGGCACCATCAGATACCCTAGATGAAGAATCCTTAACCATTCCAAGAGTTGCAGCAAGTTTACTTGTAATATCATCTAAAGACACTTTTATTGGATTATAATCATTTATATAAATCTCAGCATGTTCACTTCCATGAGTGAAATCCCCACCAGCAACTCTATCTAAAGTTTCCGAAATATCATTTACAATTTCTTCTGTCTCTTTTGTAGATGCTTTTATATCATCTGCAAGTTCTCCTAATTCATCTTCCGACTCATAAGTAATTGTAATATCTTTCAATTTTCCTTGCGCTAACAGAGAAGCAGCTTCTTTCAATTCCTCAACTGGAACAACAATAGCATCCTCCAACTGACGTCTCATATTTCTTACGTAAATTAATGTAACCACTACTACCAAAACAGTTACTACCAACGCAAGTGAAACTATAAATATAACAAAATTAAAATGGGAGTCGGCCTGTTCTGTAATCTCTGTGGATATTTTTTTAAAGTCCTGAACAGATACATCAATTGCTGGATATAACTTATCATTATATTGCGTAAAAATTTCATCAGACTTAGCGCCATCCTCAAACATTTTCTGAAGTGTAGTGCCCTCTTCTTCCGCATTTTTCAAATCCTTAGAAATTTGAGATAAATCTTCTTTTCCTGTATATACTTTCTTTAATGCAGCTAAATTACTATCAAAATCAGTGTATTTTTCACTAGCCTTCTTAAGCTGTTCATCTCTAACAGACTCATCCTTTGCACTCAACGCCCATAGATAACTCTTAGTAAGAGCCTGCATATCAATCCTGATTTCTGCCTGCAATGTCTGCTCTGTATAATATGTCTTATAAATAGTTGCCAAACCATTTGTTGCAAGAATTACTGTAACTACAAGCGCAATTACAGCAACTATCATATAAGCAACCATACGTTTAAATGATACTGCAAACTTCTTCTTAAATGAGTAGTTATGAAGTTTTTCAGCATCTAAAGAAACTAGCTTTTTTAAAAACATAACAGCCTCCTTATATACTAACCACCAAAATCTTATATATATTTTGTCACATTTGTCCCTAAAAATGTACTCTATAAACAATAGTTTACAAAAAAGTAATTATTATAGAACTCCAAATCTTTAAGTGTTATAATCGCTCATTATGAGTACATTAATAAGACAAAAAAAGAAGGCTATACAGCTTAGCCCCTTCCAAAAAATTATCTTCAGTTTCTTTCTGTTGATTTTAATTGGTGCTTTTTTACTCATGCTACCATTTGCAAGTAGAAATGGGGAATGGACATCTCCAATTGATGCACTTTTTACCTCTACCTCAGCGGCATGCGTAACAGGACTAGTTGTTAGAGACACTTACACCTCTTGGACACCATTCGGGCAGTTTATAATACTCGTTCTGATTCAAATAGGTGGTCTAGGTGTTGCTACTATGGGTATGCTTGCATCTTTACTTCGTCAGAAAAAAATAGGACTTAGTCAAAGAATGCTAATGCAGGAAAGTATTTCATCTACTCGAATTAATGGTATCGTTGGTATAACGAGATTTCTGATTAGAACAGCTATAATCATCGAGGTCTTAGGAGCAATTCTTCTAGCCCCAACATTTATACCCGAATTCGGTATACTAAAAGGAATATGGTATTCCATTTTTCACTCGATATCTGCATTCTGTAATGCTGGTTTTGATTTAATGGGTTTCAAAGGACATTACTCTTCATTAACAACCTATTCAAATGCTCCAGCAGTATTATTACCTATTAGTTTTCTAATAATTATAGGTGGACTTGGATTTGTAACTTGGCAGGACATTGCCACCCATAAAAACCATATACGAAAATACCATTTTCAGACGAAAATCATTTTACTAATGACTTTCATTTTATTAGTAGGTCCGGCTATTTATTTATATGCATTTGAATATAAAAACTTACACGGAAGCGAAAGAATCCTTTCAGCATGGTTCCAAAGTACTACTGCAAGAACTGCTGGATTTAATTCTACAGATTTAAGTGATTACAACGGTATTACACTTTTATATTACACAATACTAATGGTAACTGGAGGGGCTCCAGGATCCACAGCAGGTGGTATGAAGGTTACTACTTTATTTATAATACTTGCTATTTTATTTGATTATTTCCACGGAACGAAAAATATTGCTATCTTTCACAGAAGCGTTTCTCAAAGTGTAATAAACCAGGCAGTTATCGTATTCATTCTTTATATTAGTATGCTAGTATTTGGCGGAACACTTATCAGCGGAATAGAAGGTATTTCTTTAAAGGCTGCAATTTTTGAAGTTGGATCAGCCATAGGTACTGTCGGTCTTTCCCTCGGTGTAACCCCGACACTATCCACTATATCTAAACTTATAATAGCCCTATTCATGTTCGTAGGACGTGTAGGCGGTGTTACTTTGATTTACTCTATTATTTCAACGAAACAAAATCCTCATCAGGGCAAATATCCTGAAGAAGATGTTGCTGTAGGTTAGGAGACATTATGAAATCTGTATTAGTTATTGGACTTGGAAAATTAGGATATCATCTATCCAGAAAATTAAATGAAATTAATGTAGAAATCATGGGCGTAGACAAGGATGAGGACTCTGTAAATCGAGCTCTTCCATATCTATCAAATGCTAAAATCGGAAATACTACAGACGAATATTTCTTGAAATCTCTTGGAGTTAACAACTTTGATGTATGTTTTGTGACAATCGGTGATAACTTCCAGGATTCTCTAGAAACCACTTTTACACTAAAAGATTTGGGAGCACAAAAGGTTGTAGCTGCGGCATCAAGCGATAGACACGCTAAGTTTCTACTCAGAAACGGTGCTGACAAAGTAATCTATCCTGAACGACACGTTGCTGAATGGGCTGCAATTCGATATGGTACTAGCCACGTACTCGATTATTTCCAGCTCGATCAAAATAACGCCTTTCTTGAAATCGAAATCCCAAAGAAATGGCTTGGAAAAACAGTCGGGGAACTAAACGTACGTAAAAATTTCGATATAAGTATTATCGCTATGAAAAAAGATGGTGTATTGGACTTCAAAATCAATTCTGATACAAAGCTTTCACCAGACTATACTATCTTAGTATTAGGCGAAGAAAAGAAGCTTGCAAAATATACAAAATAAAAATAATCCCTTCATCTTATATTTTATAAAAAGATGAAGGGATATTATTTTATCTTATTTTTCCAAATGAGCTGCACCTACAGCACGTACATTCATCGGATATACATTTTCTTTTCCAAAGTATTCACTCATATATTTTACATATTCATCCAAATCCTCATGAGGAAGAATTGTCTGAATAACTCCGGCGAATCCTCCACCATGAACTCTGCAGATTCCTCTTCCTTTTTTCTCTAAAAATAGACGAGTTATTGCAAGTGCTAGCGTAATCTTCTGTTCAGTTGGATTAGCATTTGTAAATACATTCTGTAACTGATCATATGAAGAAATACCAGATTCTTTTATAAGAGATAGAATTGTTTCAAAGTCCTTCTTAGAAACTGCATCTACCATATCTAGGACTCTTCTATCCTCAGTGAAATAATGAATTGCTCTAAGAATAGCTCTGTCATTATCAACCTTCTTTACAACATCATTCATATTGGCAATCAAATCTTCTAATGATGTATTACAAAGTCTATCTGCGCCGAGTGCTTTTGCAACAGCTTTCATTTCATTCGGAACAGCTGAATAATCTTCTGACAAATCAGCATGACCTTTTCCTGTATTGATGATTACCATATCATATCCATAATCACCGAATCCAAAAGGAATTTTCTCATATGTAATCTCATCTTTAAATGAAAGTAAAATAGGACCGCCTACTGCACAAGCCATCTGATCCATAAGTCCTGATGCTTTGTTCCAATATACATTTTCAGCATACTGACCAGCCTTAGCATAATCAGAAAATGAAAGATTACCATCATTAAAAAGATGATTAATAATAGCCATAAGAAGCATCTCAAAAGAAGCTGATGAGCTAACACCGGCTGATGAAATAACTTCTGTAGTTACATATACATCAAAACCGCCTATCTTAAATCCGTTCTTATTAAGATATTCTGTCATACCAGCTAGAAGCGAAATAGTTCCAGATTCTTTTGGGAAGTCTTCCGGTCTTGTCACATCTATAGAAAACTCTCCATAGCCTTCATTAAAAAGATGTAATGTATTGGTTCCATTCGGCGCTGCTGCACCGATAGAATCTAATGATATAGATCCTGCGATAACATGTCCGCCATTATGATCTGTATGATTTCCAATAATCTCTGTTCTACCTGGTGCTGTAAAAAATTCTGGTTCAGAATCAGGAAATTCTTTTTTGAACTTCTCATATATATCTTCAAAACGACGCTTTGCGCGTTCGAAGTCATCTCCATAAACCTCTTTAAGCACGTCTAATCTTGGTGTACTCATAATCTTCCTCCGATAGTAATATATTTCTTCTGTTAATTATAATACATACCGCCCAGGAAAAAAGTGCAGAATCTATTAAAACATACTTAGAATCAATCCCCACAAAACACCAATGATATATAAAAGTACAACAATAGATATAGAACCTTTTATATTTCTTCTATTAGTTCTGAATAAAACTACGAGACCTACGCCTGCACTCACCAAAAGTCCTGCCATAGCCTGACCATATGTTATCAAATGATTCAAATACAATGTTGTAAGCGCAACTGATGCTCCACAGTTTGGAATCAATCCTACAAGCGCAGCCAAAAATACACCTAATATTTCATTTCCTTCCAAAAATGCTGATAAATTATCCTGTCCTATTCCCTCTATCAAACACGCTGCTAAAAATGACACTACAAAAATGAAAAAAGCAACCTCTACAGTATGTTTGAGTGACGCTAAAAAGATATTATGATTCTCCTCACAACCGCAATGATCATCTTCACAAATATCATGAATATGATGCTCTTTATGAGGATGTTTCTTATTAATAACTTTAAATACAGCATCTATAATCAATCCTGAAATTAGACCAATTACAAACTTCATTCCTAAAATAGAAAGAATAGTATTAAATGATACCTTTTCAGAAATCAGAATAGGTAACATCTCATCTGATGTGGATAAAAAGATTGCAATCAAAGTTCCAAGTGTTATAACTCCTCCCGAGTAAAGAGACGAAGCAGCTGCAGAAAATCCACACTGCGGAAAAGCACCTGCAGCAGAACCAACTACTGGTCCTATGGCTGGATATTTCTTCAAAAGTTTAATTGAACCGGTTTTCGCTACATCTTCTAAATATTCCATTACTAAAAATGTAATATATAAAAAAGGGATAATTTTTACTGTATCTATAAATACATCTAAAACTATATCTAACATAATATTTCCTTTCATTTTAGAAATTTGCAAATGCATTGCAAATTACAAAGACCGTATTTCATTATACACTCCGTTTTAAAAAATGCAACTGAATTGTAAATTAATTTTTGGATATTTTTTCCATCCTTGTCAACGAATAATTATGTTGTTATAATAATCGGGATTTATAAATTATTAGGAGGTAAACAATGTCTGATATTAAAGAATTCATCAATAAAGATATGATTATCAGTGACGTTATTCGCGAATATCCAGATGCTATCTATGCACTTATGGATTGCGGAATGGGTTGCGTAGGATGTCCAGCATCACAGGGAGAATCAGTTCAGGAAGCTGCTATGGTTCATGGACTTAACCCAGATGAGGTTATCGATTACGTAAACCACGTTCTCACTGAGAAAGAAGCTAATGCATAATTTTTTGCAAAAAGTAAGGAGGTAGCTTTAAAAAGCTACCTCCTTTTTTAATGTTTAAAATTATATTAAGCAAAGATTGGTTTAAGTGCATCAGCCAATTTCTCTCTATGAGACTTAGCCTCTTTTAGGTCTGCACCTTTTGTTGTATAGTAAATCTTTATCTTAGGTTCTGTACCTGAAGGACGTACTATAACTGTTTCGCCATTCTCTAAATTGAAACGTAATACGTTTGATTTAGGAAGTCCAGTCTTAGAAGTATCCTCATAATCGATAAATTCAGAAACTTTGATTCCTGCAATTTCTTTTAGCGGATTAGTTCTAAGTTTATCCATAATTCCAGACATAGTATCCATTCCTGAAAGACCAGGGAATGAGAAACTATCGATTTCATTTAAAAATCTTCCATACTGCTTATAGATTTCTTCAAGATGTTCTTTAATAGAAGAACCTATGCTTCTATAGTAAGCAGCCATTTCGCAGATAAGCATTGAAGCTACAACTGCATCTTTATCTCTGACATATGTTCCAGCTAGATATCCATAACTCTCTTCGAATCCAAATACGAATCTATCTTCTTCTCCATCTTTTTCAAGACGAGCAATCTGATCACCAATCCATTTAAATCCTGTCAAAGTCTCACGAAGTTCTACTCCGTAATGTTTAGCAACTTCATTTGCAAGTGGTGTTGATACAAGTGACTTAACTGCTACAGGGTTCTTAGGCATTGTCTTATTTTCGATTCTAGATGATGCGATGTAATCAAGAAGTAGTACTCCCATCTCATTTCCAGAAACAAGTTCATAAGAACCATCTGGGCACTTCATAGCAATACCAACTCTATCAGCATCTGGATCTGTTGCAAGCATTAAATCTGCACCAGTCTTCTTTGCAAGTTCAAGTCCCTTCTCAAGTGCTTCAAAAATCTCTGGATTAGGATATGAACATGTAGTGAAGTATCCATTTGGATATTCCTGTTCAGGAACTATTGTGATATCTGTAATACCCATGTCTTTTAGAACACGAGTAACAGGGATGAGTCCTGTACCATTTAGTGGTGAATATACAAGCTTAAGTCCAGCCGTCTTGCATAGACCTTTTCTAACCTGTCTATCTTCAATTGCAGCATAGAAAGCATCCTTACAATCATCGCCTACGAACTTGATAAGTCCCTTTTCTACACCCTCAGCAAATGACATATACTTCGCACCAGTAAGAACATCTGTCTTCTGGATTGACTCATATACAACTGCTGCCGCATCATCAGTCATCTGACATCCATCAGGACCGTATGCTTTATATCCATTATACTGGGCAGGATTATGAGATGCTGTAACCATAATTCCCGCATTACACTTATAAAATCTAGTTGCAAAACTAAGTGCAGGAACAGGCATAAGAGCATCATAAATACGAACATTGATACCGTTTGCAGCCAAAACTCCAGCTGCTTCTTTTGCAAAATCCCAGCTCTTAAGTCGACTATCATAACTAATAGCTACTGTCTGGTTTCCACCTTCAGTCTTCACCCAATCAGCTACACCCTGTGTTGCCTGACGAACAACCCAGATATTCATTCTATTCGTACCAGCACCGAGAGTACCACGAAGTCCTGCTGTACCGAATTTCAAAGAAACTGCAAAACGATCTTTGATTGCTTCGTCATCTCCACAAATTGAATTTAATTCAGCGTTCAAATCTGGATCGATTAGATCAGATTCAGCCCAACGCTTGTATTCATCAGTATACATATAATCCTCCCGTAAACTTTAAACTCTATTTGGTACTATAGCACAATTGTCCTTTTTTCTCTATAAAATACAATAAAAAACGGGCAGTGCTCTTAATTAAAAGCACCGCCCAATAAAATTTTTTACTCACCAAAAACTTTCTTATAATCGTTCTGGAATTTTACGATTCCTTCATCTGTAAGTGGATGATGAATCATCTGCATGATAACCTTATAAGGTACAGTTGCAATATCAGCTCCAGCAAGTGCGCAATCAGTTACATGCATTGGATTTCTAACTGATGCACAGATAATCTCTGTATTAATTTCTGGATAGTTCTCAAAAATAGCTTCAATCTCTTCGATCAAATCAATACCTCTAGTAGAAATATCATCTAATCTTCCAAGGAAAGGTGATACATAAGTTGCACCAGCCTTTGCAGCTAAAAGTGCCTGATTTGCACTAAAGATCAAAGTTACATTAGTCTTAATTCCCTCACTAGAAAGAACCTTTACTGCCTTTAAACCTTCAGCTGTCATAGGAATCTTTACAACCATATTCTTATGGATTGCAGCGATTTCACGACCTTCTTTAATCATTCCCTCTGCATCTTCTGTAGTTGCCTTTACCTCTCCAGAAATAGCACCATCAACGATTTCTGAAATTTCCTTCAATACTGTTTTGTAATCTCTGCCTTCTTTTGCGATAAGTGAAGGATTAGTTGTTACCCCAGCGATTACACCCATGTCATTTGCTAATCTGATTTCTTCAACATTAGCTGTGTCGATAAAAAACTTCATACATTCTCCTTTATGTAATTAATTTAATACAATATTGAAGTTTACTCTTTAGCATTTTAAATTCAAGACATTTTGGCACAATTTGGAAAAAAGTTTCCTAAAACTACATGTTATACCTGTCAATTTTCTGCTTTAAGAAGAAATCATCAATACTAGCTACCAATTCTTCCGGCTTACTACTTTTAAGGAGATATTTTTCGGGTTTCAAATGCACTATCTTCATAACACTATCCTTATCATCTTTCGAGGTAAGAAACATAACAGGCAAATTTGAAAGATGCTTCTGTGCACGAATCATACCCAGAACTGTAGGCCCATCCGTAACCGGCATCTCATAATCCAAAAGTACTAAATCCACCTCATTTTTTGCTAAAAAGGTGATAGCATCTACGCCCTGGTTCACCATAAATACATTGTATTTATCCTTCAACCATTCCTTTATAGTTCGAAGCATCACTCCATCATCATCAATTACTAGGATCTTCTTCTTCTCTGTTTGCTCTATAGAAGTATAAATTCCAAGTTCAAGCGATGAGGCAATATCCTTTACATTAAATGGACGTTCAAATGTCTTCTCAAATTTCTGCTCATTAATATGTGTATATAATTTTTTTAATTCCTCAGATGTTCCTAAAGCATATACTAGGATTCCTTTCTCACTAATTTTATCATTCAAAAAAGTCAAAGCCTCATTTGCCTCAGTCTCACCCAAAAACAGAACATATACATTTATATCATCACTTACTTCATTTAGTTCTCTTACAGATGGTGAAATAACATTTACTATAAAGCCTTCCTTCTCGAGTCCCTTTATAACTGAATTTACCATAAAACGTTTTTCATCACCGACAAGTATGATTTTCTTCTCTACGTCTGCCATAATTCTACCCACCTTTTATCAACCCAAAATTTCAAGTAACGCTTCTCTATCAACCGCTAATAATGCCTTCTTTAATTTCGGCATTAGCTTTTGATACTCATCCGGAAGCAAATACTCTTCCAGAGCTTGATATGCTCCATCCGCACTATCAAAATCAAATGCTTCTACCATTTCCTTTAGAGCACCCCAGATTTCATCCAATTCTTCCTTAGAGATTTTTGGTTTATCTAATTCTCTCTTTTCTTCCTCCTTACCACCGATTTTTTCGTACAATCCTCGATACATTGAAAGAAGTTTTTCTGTATTTTCTTCAATGAAGCTACTATCTTCTCTATCGCCTGCTGCCTCCAGTTCCTTTGCCAATTCCGAGATTTCTATTGCTCCAATCAAACGTGATGAGCTCTTAAGTGCATGTACTAAAATCGTATAATTTCTATAATCCCTTTCCTTATAGAACTTTTCTATTTCATCAGCTTTATCAAAAATAGAATCACGATACTGCTTTAATACATCTACAAACAATTCTTCACTTCCACAGTTTTGTATAGCCTCTTTCATATCAAGAGCATCATATGAAACCTTCTTCGTAACAAGTGGTACTTCATTTAAATCAAACCCTTCATCTCCCGGTAAATATATAAGTTCTTTTGGAAGTATCGTCTTCAAAAGATGTTCTAGCTTCGTTCCATCGATAGGTTTTGAAATATAATCATCAAATCCAGCCTGCATATATACATCTCTTGCTCCGCTTACGGCATTTGCTGTCAAAGCAACACAAGGAGTTTTAAGATTTAGATTGTCATCCATCTCCTTCATCTTTTGTAGCGTCTCAATACCATCCATCTTTGGCATCCTATGATCCAAAAATATACAATCATATTTATTCTTCCTTACCATCTCCAAAGCATCGAAGCCACTTTCGCACGTATCAATCTGCACCCTAGTCTGCTTCAAGAGTCCCTTTACAACGGTCAGATTCAAAGCTGTATCATCAACTACAAGTATCTTCGCTTCAGGCGCTCTAAACTGTACCTGATATTTTTCCCTGTCTTCAATTGACTTTCTATAGGACCTTTCGAAATCTCCAATCGGTTCATCCTTTATAATTCTTTGTTTAATAGTAAAGGAAAAAACACTACCAACGCCATACACACTAGAAACATCCAGTTTGGAACCCATCAAATCCAAGAGCTGTTTTACGATATTCATTCCGAGTCCAGTTCCCTCGATGGTTCTATTTCTACTCTCTTCAATACGTTCAAATGGAGAATACAGTTTTTCTATATCTTCTTCTTTGATTCCTATTCCAGTATCTTTTACAGTGATTATCAAATTCATCATGTCATCTGATAATCTCTCATAAGCAAATTCAAGAGTTACGCTTCCTTCTTCTGTATACTTAACACCATTTGTAAGTATATTTAGCGCACACTGCTTGATTCTTACATCATCGCCATAAAGCATATGTGGCATAGTTTCATCAACTAAAACCTTTAATTCCAGATTCTTTGCCTTTGCTCTAGGATTTGACATATTAATAAGATCATTTATAACCGAGCTCAAATC
>JAIKZI010000048.1 GCA_024682375.1 Lachnospiraceae bacterium
TACTGCCGAGAAACTCCACGGTAGAGCAAGTTATGTTGAATTACCCTGGAGATTTCCATTTTTAGTTTACAAATATTCTGTGGAATAGATTAAAACCAATACCGAGCCTGGGGGTGGAGCAGGAAATAGCCCAGGGTGGACCTGAATTTAACCTCCCCAAAAAACCCAGATTATCAAAGGAGATAAATTATGTCATTACCAAAGGAATTTTTGTGGGGTGGTGCACTGGCCGCTCATCAGTTTGAAGGAGGAGTTCTTGAAACATCGAAGGGATTGAGTGTCGCTGACGTTATGACAGCGGGAGCTAATGGTGTTCCAAGAAGAATTACAGATGGTGTATTGGAAGGAGAGTACTATCCTAATCATATAGGAACAGACTTCTACCATAGATACAAAGAAGATATTGCTCTAATGGCAGAGATGGGATTTAAGTGTTTCAGAACATCTATCGCTTGGTCAAGAATCTTCCCAAATGGAGATGAAGCTGAACCCAATGAAGAAGGCTTGCAGTTCTACGATGACGTATTTGATGAACTTCTAAAATATGGAATCGAGCCTGTTATAACACTTTCACACTTTGAAATGCCATACCATATTGCGAAAGAGTACGGTGGATTCTTAAATAGAAAAACAATTGGCTTCTTTGAAAAATTTGCTACAACATGCTTTAAACGTTACAAAGACAAAGTTAAATATTGGATGACATTCAATGAAATCAACAATCAGATGAACGTCTCGAATGACATCTTTGGATGGACAAACAGTGGTGTACATTTTGGTGACTATGACAATCCTGAAGAAGCTATGTATCGCTGTGCACATTACGAATTAGTTGCGAGCGCACTCGCTGTAAAAGCCGGACATGAAATCAATCCTGACTTCAAAATCGGTGGAATGATTGCCATGGTTCCAGTTTATCCATATTCATCTAATCCAGATGATGTGCTTCTTTCACAGCAGGAGATGCATAAGAAATTTTTCTTCTCTGATATTCAGGTTAGAGGTCATTATCCTAATTATGCGAAGAAGTTTCTTGAAAGAAAAGGTTATGACATAGATATCACTCCTGAGGATGAGAAAATCCTTTCAGAGGGAACAGTGGACTATATCGGATTCTCTTACTACATGACAAATACTGTTAAGTCAGATGCAAATGTAGATGTGTCAGAATCAACTTGTTCTGCTTCCAGCTTCACAGTAGACAACCCTTATATAAAGGTTTCTGATTGGGGATGGGGAATAGATCCAAAGGGACTTCGATATGCACTTAATCTTTTTTCCGAGCGTTATGAGATTCCACTTTTCATCGTAGAAAATGGCTTTGGTGCAATCGACAAAAAGGAAGCGGATGGTTCAGTTCACGATCCTTACCGTATCGCATATTTAAAGGCTCACATTGAGGAAATGAAAAAAGCAGTCGAAGAGGACGGAGTAGATCTTATGGGTTATACACCTTGGGGTTGCATCGATTGCGTTTCCTTTACAACAGGTGAGATGAAGAAACGTTATGGTTTCGTATACGTAGACAGAAACAATGATGGCTCAGGTTCGCTTGATAGAAGTAAGAAAGATTCCTTTGATTGGTATAAGAAGGTTATAGCTTCTAATGGGGAAGAATTGTAGTTTTTGAATATTGGGATTTTTGATTCGGATTTTTGAGTGTGCTCTCGATTTTGATTTTTGAGTGTGATCTCCAGGGTTAAGGCTTGTTTAGCCTCTTACCCTGGAGATTTTTTGTGTTTGTTTTTATTTTTCCACGGTGAAATAAGTTAAAGGAAAATACCGTGGAGAATTATCTTTAAACAAGCTTGATATACTTAAAAGTATTCCACGGTAGAGCTAGTTAAAGGACGGTACCGTGGAGAAATGTGCTCAAACTATCTAAAAAATCCTTGAAAATTTCCATGTAAAAGCAAGTTAAAGAAAGGCACCGTGGAAATGTTCCCCTTATACATATAGATAATATATGTTTTTACACAAAAAAATCTTTCCAAAGTCCGTTTTTTCGTACTCCAAAAGGAATATCCTAAATATAACAAAAAAGGGATCTATATTTAGGAGGGATTTATTATGTCAAAAACTTATATCACAATAACAGGATGTGAACACTATTTTGGACAGGAATTCATGAAGAAAGGTATGCTTGTTACTTTAGAGAAAGAACCTGATAACAAGCATGACAAAGAAGCGATAAAGGTCACAATGGAAGGTCTTGGTAAAGTCGGTTATGTTGCAAACAGTGTTTATACGGTTCTTGGAGAATCACAGTCAGCTGGACGCATATATGATAAAATGGATTCATATGCAATGGCAAAAATCATGTATGTCCTTCCGACAGGAGTGGTTTGTAAAGTTAAATTTCCGGAGCCGATTTTATGAGTAAATACATTGTAGAAGAAGATAAGCACGAGAGATATCAAAAAAATCTAGAAATACCACTTTTGAATACTTTGGCGGCAATAATTTGGAGCATAGTAGTCTTTCAAAAAGTTGTTCCATTTGTTGGTAAAAGCAAAGCCTACGCTATAGCGATAGCCTTTATTGTTTTGTTTGTATATCTATCTTACAAACCAATAATTTCAATCCTTCCGTGTATAGCAAGTGGTGTAGCTTATACGATGTCTCTCTGGCTTATACCTGGATTAGTTTCAAACGTTATTTTAAAAATTATTTTGAAGATAGTATTTCTTATCTTTGTAATTATGGTCGAGCTCACAATTTTCGGAAATGCCACAATACCTTGGCTCGAAGAAAAGACAGCTCGCCCACCTCGGATTTATAAAATTGATGATTGATTTTTTTAGGAAAAAAGGAGGTTAAATTATGTTTGGAATTGATTGGGATGGCGATGGCCAGGAAGACATGTTAGATGATATTCTTACTTGGACTGTGATTAATGAAGATGACGAAGAGGAAGACAAAGACAAAGAGGATGATGACAGAGATAAGAGTTAGAATTTATTATAAATTGGGGAGAAACAATTTGAAGAGGCAGGGTTTAAAAATTTTAAATTTAATTAGATATTAATAAAAAGGACTATTATGAGATTTTTAGGTAATTTAATTTGGATCATATGTGGTGGTTTAATTAGCGCACTAGGCTGGTGGTTAGCTGGAGCAATGTGGTGTATTACAATCATTGGAATTCCGATTGGGCTTCAGTGTTTTAAGCTCTCATCAATTTCATTAAATCCATTTGGAAAAGAAATTGTACAAGAAGGCAACACAATGTCTTTTCTATTGAATCTATTATGGATTATCTTTTCGGGATTAGAACTTGCTGTTGGAAATGCTCTTATTGGCGTGCTTTTATGTATTACAATAATAGGTATTCCATTTGGATTACAATTCTTTAAAATTGCATTGCTTTCGTTAGTTCCATTTGGTGCGAGGGTAGTTAAAGTAGACTTTTAAAAAAATTTTTAAACTATTACAATGTTATATGGTTTAGATTTAATTAAAGGGATTTTAAATGATAGTATATTCAGGTATAAAAAGTGATTTTCTAAATGCGGTTGAAGAAGATTCAATTGCCGAAGAAATTGAAGAAAATATTTATCAAAAAATGCATAAGAGAACGGCTCAGAATGAATTTAGGTCTTGGGAAAATTCTCTTGAGTATATGTATAAGGTTCTAAATGATGATGCTATTCCAGAGAATTCTGGAATAGCTATTGAATATAACATTCCTCAAACATCTAAAAGAGTAGATTTTATAATATCTGGTTATGATGAAAAGAAAGATCCAAATGTTATTATCGTTGAATTAAAGCAGTGGGACAAAGTTGAAACTGTTGAAGGACAGGATGCGATGGTTGAGACTTTTACGGGAGGTGCTGTACGAAAAGTTGTACACCCTTCCTATCAGGCGTGGTCTTATGCAGCTATGATTAGAGATTATAATCAGAACGTACAGATGAGGCGAATTAAGCTTCATCCATGTGCATACATGCATAATTATCGTAAGTCTCATCCTGAGAAACTAGAGTCGAATCAGTATGAAGAATACGTGGAAGATGCACCTTTGTTCGCGAGGGGTGAGGTTTCTAAGTTAAGAGAATTTATCAAGAAGTGCGTAAAGGTCGGTGATAACAAGGATCTACTTTACGAAATTGATAATGGAAAGATCAAACCTTCAAAAAGCCTGCAGAATACTATAAAAAGCATGATAGAAGGAAATCGTGAATTCATTATGCTTGATGATCAGAAAGTTGTATATGAAGAGATTTTATCTACAGCTTTAAAGTGTATGACAGATTTGAAGAAAAGAACTGTAATAGTAAAAGGCGGTCCTGGAACGGGTAAGACAGTTGTAGCCATTAATCTTTTAGCTCAGTTAACAAATGAAGGTTTGTTTGCGCAGTATACTTCAAAGAATAGTGCACCTAGAAGTGTCTATGCGAAGAAGCTTACAGGTCATAAGAAATCCAGTATAAATAATATGTTCAAAGGTTCAGGTTCATATGTTGATGCGGAAAAAAATATAGTCGATGTTATTCTTTGCGACGAGGCACATAGACTTAACAGTAAATCAGGCATGTTTCATAATCTAGGAGAAAACCAGATAAAAGAGATTATTAATGCCGGTCTTTGTAGTGTTTTCTTTATAGATGAAAGTCAGAGAGTAACACTTAGCGATATTGGTTCAGTAGATGAAATAAGAAAGTGGGCAAAAAAGCAGGAATCTGAAATCTTAGAGTTAGAACTTTTATCCCAATTCCGTTGTAATGGATCGGATGGATATTTGGCGTGGCTTGATGATGTTTTAGAAATTCGAGAAACAGCAAATACAGATTTAAAAGATATTGATTATGATATAGAGATTCTCGATGATCCTAATGAAGTTCGCAAAATTATTTATGAAAAGAATGAGATTAGCAATCAAGCTCGTATCCTCGCAGGATATTGTTGGGAATGGAACAAAGATGGAAAAAATGATACTACTTGTCACGACATAAAAATAAATGATTTTGAGATGAGTTGGAATCTTGGAAATACATCAACTTTTGCCATAGATGAGAATTCGGTTAATGAGGTTGGATGCATTCATACATCGCAGGGACTTGAATTTGATTACGCCGGCGTAATAATTGGCGATGATATGAGATATGAAGATGGACATATCGTAACTGATTTTACAAAAAGAGCAAAAACAGATCAGTCCTTAAAAGGAATTAAGAAGCTTTATAAAGCAGACAAAGAGTTAGCTTTAAAAGAAGCTGATGAAATAATCAAGAATACATATAGAACCCTGATGACTAGAGGAATGAAGGGGTGCTATGTGTATTGTACAGATAAGAATTTAGCAAATTATTTAAAAGAAAGATTGAAACCAGGTATAGCATAATGAAACCAGAAACAATAGACAGAATCAGAAAATTTACAGAAGACAGAGACTGGGATCAGTTCCATTCACCATCCAATATTGCAAAATCAATCGTCATTGAAGCAGCTGAGCTTTTAGAGTGCTTTCAGTGGAATAACGAAGAATACGATTTACAGCATGTAAAAGAAGAACTAGCAGATGTAATCGTATACAGTCAGAACATGTTAGATAAACTCGGATTAGATGTGGATGAGATTGTTAATATGAAAATGTCTCAGAATGAAGCGAAGTATCCAGTTGAAAAGGCAAAGGGTAAGTCGGATAAGTATACAGAATTATAAAAGGGGATTTTATGAATTTACCATATTCAGAAGAACTGAATATCAATTATTTAGGACGATTATTTGACAATACAAGTGAGTGTTATAAATTCTTTTGGTTCAAAGCCATCGTAAAGAAGGTTATAGATGACCAGCTTGATATTTCTTATGATGAATTAGTTGATGAGATGATAGTCGATGCCTTCTATATGGTTAGCGAATTCTATTTAAATCTAGGCCCGAATGATACTCTGGAAAAAATAGTGCACAGAATCCGAGAAATCAATTCAGAATTAAAACCTAATTCAAAGAAAAGAGATATCTACGAATTCTTAAAGCAGACAGAAGATAAGCAGGTTCTTAAACTTAAGAAGACTCTTACTTTGAATGTTCCATATCGACTACAGGCTCCTTTTTTCCCTGATATGAAAGGTGATGCTTGGAAGAATGGGCAGACTAAGTTGATTGAACGAATCAATAATTATAATCATCTAATTTATTATTTTGATTCACTTGCGGGGCTGAAGACGATAATCCATGTTCAGGAAGACTGGGCTAGATATATCAAGAATAATCAGGAAATCATTCAGGGTTGGCTTGAATACAATATGATTATTTATCTTCAAAAGCGAAATCCTAGCGTTCCAGGTATTTCAGATAAGTTATATCCGCCTATGGAGCGGAAGCTTCAAAAGATAAAGAAGTTCTGGGATATGATTTTAGCTTTTAATCCAGTTAAGGATATCTATAGCGAGAAGGCTTTAACGGAAAAAAATATATCTATAGATCATTTTGTGCCATGGTCGTATGTGGCGCATGATGAAATGTGGAATTTGAATCCTACTTTTAAGGAAATAAATAGTTCTAAGAGTAATAATTTACCTGATTGGGATATTTATTTTAAGAGATTAGCTGATCAGGAATTTTATGTTTATCAAATGATTTGGAAATACGATCAGAT
Source organism: Lachnospiraceae bacterium (assembly GCA_024682375.1). Classification (GTDB taxonomy): domain Bacteria; phylum Bacillota; class Clostridia; order Lachnospirales; family Lachnospiraceae; genus Lachnocurva. Next base: position 6,608 of record JAIKZI010000048.1, read on the forward strand.
TCATTATGCATTTGAAAAATGCTCTAGAGAATATATTAATAATGATGACGTTCGATTTAAGCTTTATAGGGATGGCTTAAATCAGAATGAATTTTCAAATGAATTAGAATCGATTTTACTGCCAGTATATCAATCTGCGAAGAATTGTGGGTTTGG
>JAIKZI010000070.1 GCA_024682375.1 Lachnospiraceae bacterium
TGGCAACAAACGAGCTTCTGTAATATTTGCAAATCATTATATGATAAGCCATGGATTGGGATTAATTGTAATTCCGGAAAACCATGTTCCAGAGTTTAAAAAGAAACTTGTAGCTTTTTATGAGAGTAACGACATAAGTGAAATTAGTGATTTTCTAAAAGAGAACTGCTGGAAAAAGATGAACTAGATTTACTATTTTAACTCTTTTCCGCATTATCGGGAGTTTATTGAACAAGAATGAAGAATATGGTAGAATCTGTAAGGTTTATATATGGAATAATATCCCGAAATATAATTGGTGTAGAAATGGTGTAAAATTGGTGTAAATATTCCAATGTTGGAAGGTGAAAAAGCCTTACAAACCGCACTAATAGGGGATTTGAAAGAAATGGAGATAGATAGTTATGAAACTCGGAATCGTAGGCTTACCAAATGTCGGTAAATCAACACTTTTTAATTCACTTACAAAGGCTGGTGCGCTTGCAGCGAACTATCCTTTCGCTACAATCGATCCAAATGTTGGAGTTGTAAATGTTCCGGATGAAAGAGTTGATAAACTAGCTGAATTATATAACTCAAAGAAGAAAATCCCAGCTGTTATCCAGTTCGTAGATATCGCTGGTCTTGTAAAGGGAGCTAGTAAAGGTGAAGGACTTGGTAACCAGTTCCTTGCAAATATCAGAGAATGTGACGCTATCGTACATGTAGTTCGTTGTTTTGAAAACTCTAACATCGTACATGTAGATGGAAGCATTGATCCTATCAGAGATATTGAAACAATTAATTTGGAACTTCTTTTTTCCGACATGGAAATCATTGAAAGAAGATATTCAAAGATTGCTAAGCAGTCACGTATGGACAAGACACTTCAGAAGGAAGTGGCTATGCTTGAGAGATTGAAGAAATTCCTTGAAGATGGAAACATGGCATCTGCATTCGAACTTAAGGATGAAGATGAGGAAGCTTACTTCTCAACATACGACCTTCTTACATCTAAGCCAGTTATCTACGCTGCAAACGTATCAGAAGACGACATTGCTGATGATGCTGCAAACAATGATTTCGTGAAAAAAGTTCGCGAAAAGGCCGAGGCAGACAATGCTCAGGTTTATGTGGTTTGCGCTGAGATGGAGCAGGAGATGTCTGAACTTGACGATGATGAGAGACAGATGTTCCTTGAAGAGCTTGGCATGAAGGAGTCAGGACTTGATAAACTAATCAAGGCTAGTTACAAGCTTCTCGGACTTATTTCATTCCTTACATCAGGTGAAGATGAGACTCGTGCTTGGACTATCAAGGAAGGCACAAAAGCACCTCAGGCAGCTGGAAAGATTCATACTGATTTCGAGCGTGGATTTATCAGAGCTGAAGTTGTTTCATACGATGTACTTATGCAGTACGGCGGAGAAAAGGGAGCTAAAGAAGCTGGACTTGTTCGCCTCGAAGGAAAAGATTATGTCGTTCAGGATGGTGATGTAATCGTGTTTAGATTTAATGTATAGTTAACTTTATATACATAGTGTTTAAGGAAAAAGCCGCAACTACTTATTGTAGTGCGGTTTTTCTTTATTTTTATTTAATTTCTGAATACTAGTCTGTAGAGTTAAAATAGTATTGGCAATAAAATTTGCAATTAATTATATATGAAGGGAGAATGTAAAAATGAACAAACGAAAGGGAATAGCATTTTTAGCAATGCTAGTGATGGTGTTCGGGCTGGTGTTCCCGAAAGCAGCGATGACAGTTAATGCTAACACTAACAACGAAATTACTGTCAATGTTCAGTTTAATAACACAGGATTTAATCCTGGCGGGTTAGGTAACGTTACAATTACATCAGTAAAGGGTGGTGAAGTAACTCAAGGACAAACAATTCCACTTACGATGACAGATACTATTGTCTTAAACGGCTTCGATGCAGATAAGATGGAATGCGTTCTAGTTGGCTCAGGCAACTTTACTGTTCCGTTAACAGTTTCTTCAGATGGTACGACATCATTAGGAACTAAACCAAATGATAAGAATTATCCTAATGAAACTATGATATTTGAAGTAAGACAGAAACAGAGTGGTGAACAGCATGATGAACATAATGACGAGCATCATGATGAACATCCAGAAGAAGCTGAACAGAATCTGTCGCTTGTTATTAAGGTTGGAGATAAGATTCATACAGTAACTCCGGAAGATAGAGTTTTTAAATTAGATACAGCAACTGTACCAGAAGATTTTGCTTTTGAAATAGAAGATGTAATTGATAATAATGATAATTCACATCATACTGCACAGGCTGGTAAACTCGGAAATAAATCTGGTGTAGAGGATAACGAAGGAAGAAATCCTCTTGAGATTCAGACTACTGCTGGTGGAATTGGTAAAGCAAGCTGGACAGTAAATTTGATTTATCATAAGGAAGATGATCCTACAGAAGGAAATCCAGATATAGGATTTTATATTAGAGGAATTACATTCTCAGGAACAGGCTATCGTGGTGTTGAAGTATCTGGTTCAAAAATGCCGGATATGTATCAGGATACAGTTTATACAAACAATGTAGACTTAGGAGAATCTACTGAGAGTAATCCTGTAAAAACAGCTGTCTACTATGATAGTGGAAACATTGAATTAAATGGTGTTGGCGGAAAGACTATTACTAAAGTAGAAGCTGCTGATGGAAGTAATAATGCTATCACGGTTTCTGGTTCGACAATCAAGTTCACATGCGGTTTCTACGCATCAGCTAAAGTAAAGGTAACTCTTGATGATGGAACAGTAGGATATATCGAAGTTGATAGACTTGGAATCGGAATGGATGTAGTAAGACCTACTACTCTTAATCCTAGAAATGAATATAGAAAGACTGTATTCCACGGATCACAGAATGGCTCAGATGTCACAAAGGCACCTGGTTACAAAACAGTAAATATAGTAGCTACTTTCTACTATGATGCTGCTGAATCATATAAAGATTATGATATGGTAGCGAACCTTACTTTCGCAGATGGTCATACAGAGACAAAGGTCGTAGAAGGATTTGGTGAAGTGATTAACTCAAGTGATAATTCACTTAAAGCCGGAGATTACTTGGTGTGGGCAGGCGATAAAGATGCCGATGCACCTACAGTTGTTTCAGTAACAGCTGTAAAGCATGGCGCTACATCAGCTACTAAGTTTGGTGGAGCACTCTTCGGTGCAGGTAAAGGTGTAACAAAAGAAAACATTGTAAAGGAAATTCCAAATTAGAAGGGAGCAAAACTATGAAGAAGATAACTAAACTCGTACTAGCACTTGTACTTACATTTGGACTCGTTTTTCTCGCTTCTAATGTGTCCTATGCGGCAAATGTAAGCTCACTTGATACAACAGGTTCTGGCGGAAAAATTGCAGTAAGCGGAACTACTGAATCAGGCGTTCTCGCTGTAGCAGTTTTAGTATATGACGAAGCAGGAACAAACCTCGTAGCGATGGAAACAGCAGCTGTAACAAGCGGTGAATACAAATATACTATGGACCATGCCTTTGAGGCAGGAAAGTATACAGTAAAAGTGGCTGACTACAACGGTGGCGATTATGTTACAAAAGAAGTTACCGTAACAAAAGAAGGAACCGTAACAAAAGAAGGTACCGTAACAAAAGATGCTATTAAATCACCTAAGACAGCCGGCGTTCCAAACCTCGTATGGGGAATGCTCGTACTCTCGGCAATCGGCGTAATGCTTGCGATTGCAAATGTAAAGCACGATGATTGATATAATTGAAGAATAAAACCGACGAGAGCCTCGAATGTAAAATTCGGGGCTCTTGTTTTTTTCCGAGAAATACGATTTCTACAATATGTATGAATATAAATAGAAAAAATATCAATTTCTTGCATAAATTGTATAATTATAATATAATTTACACATGATATGGGTAAAACTATATCATGTGTTTTTTGAATCTATTGGCTTAGTTATTTAAGATTGGGAGAGGCATAAATTATGAAATGCCCATACTGCGGCAACGCAAACACTAGTGTAATTGATTCGAGACCTGCTGATGACAATGCTTCAACAAGAAGAAGACGTTCTTGTGATGCTTGCGGGAAGAGGTTTACTACATACGAAAAGGTTGAAACTATTCCTCTTATTATTATTAAGAAGGATAATAACCGTGAACAGTATGATAGATCTAAAATTGAAAAGGGAGTTCTTCTTTCATGTCATAAGAGACCTGTATCTGCAGACCAGATTAGGAAACTTGTAGATGACATTGAAAAGGAATTATTTAGTAGAGAAGAGAGAGAAATACCTAGTTCAGAGATTGGTGAAACTTTGATGAGAAAGTTAAAAGCTCTCGATTCAGTAGCTTATGTTAGATTCGCATCAGTATATAAGGAATTTAAAGATGTGGATACATTTATGAGCGAGTTGCAGAAATTGCAGGATTGATATTCGGATATTAGACTGATTAACCGGACATGAAATTTTAAAAGAGGCTAGTTAATTTTTTTAGCCCACATCCGATATATATGATGTAACTGAGAGTTAATATGGAGATTAGCGGATGAACGTTTCTGGAATCAGACCTATTTCAGGTTTCTATAACGTAACAAATGCAAGTGTAATAAACGACAGTGAAGTTGTTTCTAGAGATCTTGCCACACAGTCAAAAGAAGCAGATGGCGTTTCATTGAAGCATGATGCTCCAAAAAGAGATACATCTAAGCAGACTTTCAATTCTGCTGATCTTGCCAAGCAGTACGATAGCAGAAAGACTTATTCACTAAAAGGTGAGAAGAGCGATATTCGTACTCTTGATGTTGAAAATGCTATTTCTGCTATGCAGAAGGATTCAGCACTTCAGCAGTATCAGTATTTCGTTGGAAATAAAGTTAATCAGACAGCAGAAGCAAATGTACTTAGGGCTGTTGAGAATTTTGAAATTTAATAGAACTGATTTATCGAGCTGTGAACGATGGTTCACAGCTCTTTTTTATTGTTCATATGGTTTGTATATTTTTAGATTTTTGATATAATAACATTCGCGTTTATATGAGAATTAAAGGAATTGAGGAATTTTATATTGAGTAAGTTTTTTCCAGATGATTATATTAAAAGCGTCTATGATGTAGATTTTAGTGCGCTTTATAAAGAAGGATATAGACTGTTGCTTTTCGATGTGGATAATACTTTGGTACCACATGGTGCACCGGCAGATGAGAGAGCAAAGGCTCTTTTTTCCGAATTAAAAGAAATGGGATATAAGGTTTATTTCCTTTCTAATAATAAGGAAGGCAGAGTTAAGAGCTTCTGCGAGGCCGTAGGTGGAGATGGTTATATTTTTAAATGCAATAAACCATCGCCTAGAGCGTATTTAAGAGCTATTGCTTTGAGTGGAGTTTCAAAGGATGAAGCGCTTTTCTTCGGCGATCAGATTTTTACAGATGTGATGGGCGCGAAAAATGCTGGCATCAGAAATGCGATGGTTGAACCAGTCCTTAAATGGAAAGAGGAACCTCAGATTGTATTGAAGAGATTTTTGGAGGCTATCGTGCTTCTTTTCTTCAAGCCAAATTTAAAAAGCAATAAAGGAATTAAGAAGATTCCGATGAAATAATTATTTTGGAGGGTAAAAATGAGAATTGGTATTGCAAATGATCACGCAGCGGTTGAAATGAAGAATGAAATCGTTAAATATCTTGAAGGTAAAGGTTTTACAGTTGTAAACTACGGAACTGATACTAATGATAGCGTAGATTATCCTGTTTATGGGGAAAAAGTAGCCTGTGCAGTTCGTGATAAAGAGGTTGACCTCGGAGTTTTGATCTGTGGAACAGGTATCGGTATTTCGCTTGCAGCTAACAAGGTTCCAGGTGTCAGAGCAGCTGTTGTTTCTGAACCTATTTCTGCAAGACTAAGTCGTGAACACAACAATGCAAATATTATTGCGTTTGGTGCTCGTATCGTTGGACTTGAAGAGGCAAAGGGAATTTGTGATGCTTTCTTTGGCGCAGAGTTCTTAGGCGGCAGACATGAGAGAAGAGTAAACCTTATTGATGAAGTGGATAAACGAAATCATCAGTAAGAGTTTTGTGGTAAAAATTGACAAAATCGCATATTGAATATAAAATATAACTTGTGATTTTTTTAAAACAAGGAGGAATAACTTATGGTTTCAGCCGGAGATTTTAAAAACGGCCTTACTATTGAATGGGATGGAAAGGTTTGGCAGATCGTAGAATTCCAGCACGTTAAACCTGGAAAGGGTGCTGCTTTCGTACGTACTAAACTTAAAGATATCGTAAACGGTGGTGTTAACGAAACAACATTCCGCCCAACAGAGAAATTTGAACAGGCACATATTGAAAGACAGGATTTCACATATCTTTACAATGATGGTGAAATGTACAACTTTATGAACGCAGAGACATACGATCAGATCTCTCTTACAGCAGAGAACATCGGAGATTCTCTTAAGTTCGTTAAAGAGAATGAAGTGGTTAAGCTTGATTCTTACAAGGGAAATGTATTTGCAGTAGAGCCACCACTTTTCGTAGAGCTCGAGATTACAGAGACAGAGCCTGGTTTCAAGGGAAATACAGCACAGGGTGCTACAAAACCAGCTACTGTTGAGACTGGCGCTGAAGTATATGTTCCTCTTTTCGTAGATACAGGCGACATTATTAAGATTGATACAAGAACAGGTGAGTACCTCTCACGTGTTAACAACAAATAATTTGTTGTAATTCTTATAATGATAATAAATAAGCCCAAAGCATTTTTGATATGCTTTGGGCTTTTTCTTTTGGAAAAAATAAATTTAATTAGATATCTTTTTTCCAGAGACCGTGTAAGTTGCAGAGCTCGTAAGCTGTGAGTGGCTTTTCACCATCTAATAGTGCGAAATCTGCTTCTGGCTTGTCTCCAGGATTTAAGTTCTTGATCTGGTAGCCATTTGTTGTTTCAAGAGCGATGAACTGAATGTAATGAGCTGCTTCGCTAGGATGAACAACTTCGCCTACCTCTACATGAACTGTGTTTCCATTTACAGTTACAACTGGAACGTGCTTTTCAGTAGCCGCATCTACTTCACCAGGGATGAGTTCCTTCATAGGTTCATCACAGCAGATTGTGTCAGGAGCACCTTCCTCCATCATAAGAATTACCTTCTTACATATCATACACTTAAAAAACTTCATAGAATCTCCTCTCTAATCTAGTTAACCCTAACTAAATCATACCATTTTAAAAAATTTTTACTACAGAAAAAGACAAAAACTTCTTAAAATTGTATAATAAAACCTGTTGGAGGCATATTTATGTTTAAAGCAGTTATTTTTGGCGGTGGAAGTGGACTTTCACAGCTTTTAAAAGGAATGGTAAATTTTCCGTGGGATGTGACCTCGGTTGTGTCGGTTTCTGACAATGGAAAGAGTACCGGTGCACTTAGAAAAGAGTTCGCGATCCCAGCGGTTGGCGATATTACAAAAGTTATGATGGCTATGTCTAAAAAGCCTCAGGCGGTAAAGGATTTGTTCATGTATAGATTCGACCAGAACAGTTCTTTAAAAGGACATTCTATCAAGAATCTGATTATGACAGCACTTCTTGAGACGGAAGGGGATTTCACACATTCTATCCCAATCCTTGCTGAACTTTTGGATATAAAGGGAAGTATTTTTCCCGTTACAGAAGATAATGTAGATTTGGTTGGTATCAAAGATGATGGCACAGAGATCATGGGCGAAAGCCAGATCACAGAGGCCAGAAGTAAGATAAAAGCTCTTCGTTATGATAAGCCTGTTACAGCTAATCCTAGGGTTTTAAAGGCTCTTAAGGAAGCTGATCTTATCATCTTTAGTTCAGGTTCTTTGATTACAAGTATCATGCCACACATTATAATTCCTGAAATTCAGGAAGCCGTTAGAAAATCCAAGGCAAAGAAGCTATATGTGTGCAATATCCTGACTCAGCCCGGTGAGACTGATGATTTTACAGTTTCAAATCATATTGATATGCTTGAAAAATACCTTGGAAGGGGAACTATCGATGCGGTAATCGCAAATGATAAGGAACTTCCTAAGGATTTGAGACTTTTTGCCAATTCAGAAGGCAAGGATCCGGTTATGATTGATGGATTAGAACTTGAAAATAGAAATATAGAACTCATTCCAGATAGAATCTATTCCACAGAAGACGGATCTATACGACATGATTCGCTCAAAACAGCGTATCTCATGTTTTCTTATATTATGGACCAGAATAAATAGAATTGAGGAAATTATAAATGGCAGACGACGTTTCATATTCAGTTGCAGATATTCGAAGATTCTTAGATGAAGACTTTGAGAATTTTTACAATTATATATCAGAAGATAGAAAGAAAAGAGCCGATTCAATGAAGCTTTCTAATGATAGAAAGCTTAGCATCCTAGCTTCTTTTCAGTTGGAGAGGCTTCTTGAAGGAATGGGAATTTCCAAGCCGTTTAGATATACAACCTTGCCTGGTGGAAAACCGGTTTTGGAGGGCGAGGATGTTTTCTTTTCCATATCTCATAGTGGAAATTTTGCTGCCGCAGTAGTTTCAGATAAGTATTCTGTTGGAATTGATGTAGAAGACTTATATGGAAAAAAGAGAGACCCTAAGCGTCTAAAGAGTGTCGCTGAAAAGTTCTTCCTTCCTGAAGAGGTGGAGTTTATAGAGAAGGCAAAGGAAAATGAAAATAGACCTTTTGATCCGGATGAAGGACTTATAAATCAGGGGATGCATCCTGGTAGAATCGAGACTTTTTATAGAATCTGGACTATGAAGGAAGCATATATGAAGGCTATTGGAAAGCCTCTTTTGGAAGTGTTTAGAGAGAAGAAGTATGACGAAAATGATGTAGCACTTACACAGAAACATTCGTCGGAAGCTGTTTTTTCCATATATAGGGTTGTACCGGAGAAGTAGAAATTATGTTGGGAGTTTACGAAGCGAAAACTAAAGATGGAATGACGGTTTATCGTTCAAAGATTTCCTATAACGGGAAGTCTGTTTCGCTCGGAACTTATGAGACTATGGAAGGGGCAAACGGAGCGTATAATGAAGCGAAGAAGCTTTATTTTGATGAGAGCTTAAATATCGATGAGGTTTTCCTCGGAGATTCGATTCGTGAAGGGCATAAAGGCCGTTTCCTTCCTTCTGATAAGGTTGTTTCTATTTTGAATCACAGAGATCATAATATTTATATCAAAACGCCCATCTATATCAGAACTGGTTATATTTCGTACTATCTTAAAGATGGTAGAGAGATGAAGTTCGATATGGATGAGCTTTTTTACTATTCTTCTCATAGAATTTTGAAGCGCGGCGAGTCTTTGTATGTGAATGATTTTGGAATGCAGTATCGAATTTTGGATCGATATGGTATTCATCATAATTCGGTTTCTGGAGTTGATTATACTTTTGTAAATGGCGATGAACTGGATTTTCGTTCAGCTAATGTCATTGTCATAAATCGCTTCTTCGGGGTTCACAGGAAGGAAGAAATCACTGGTAAGCCTTATTATGAAACAAAGATTCATATCAATGGAGACTATATTATCGGTAGATATAAATCTGATGTGAGGGCTGCAATCGCATACAATAAGGCAGCTGATTATGCGAAAGAACATGGACTGGATAAAGAATTTCCGCAGAATTATGTAGATGATATTTCTCCAAGGGAATATGCAGACGTATATTTGGATTTGAAGTTACCTAAGAAATTTTTGGAATTTTTTTCTGAAGAATAGAGAAGGGAGAATCAGATGGTCAGATATCATAGCACTAGAGATAATCTTAATATTAAGACAGCATCACAGGCTATTTTGCAGGGACTTTCAGAGGACGGCGGATTGTTCGTACCGGATTCTATACCGCCTCTTCCTTATACAATTTCTGACATGACATCTATGTCTTATCAGGACATTGCAAAGGCTGTATTTAAGGAGTATCTGTCCGATTTTACGGACGAGGAAATAGAGTACTGTGTGGATAGTGCCTATGATGAAAAGTTTAGCGATGATTCTATAGTTCCACTTTCTCAGGTGGATGGGGATTATTATATGGAACTTTACCATGGAAAGACTATGGCTTTTAAAGATATTGCCCTTTCTATTCTTCCATATTTTATGAAGGTTTCTGCAAAAAAGAACGGTATCAAAGATGAGATAGTAATCCTTACTGCTACATCAGGAGATACAGGAAAGGCTGCGCTTTCAGGATTTTCTGATGTAGAGGGAACTAGAATTATAGTTTTCTATCCAAAGGATGGAGTTAGTGATATTCAGAAGGATCAGATGATAAAAGAACCTGGAAAGAATACTTATGTCTTTGGAATCGATGGAAATTTTGATGAGGCACAAAGTGGCGTGAAGGAAATTTTTTCCGATGCTGTATTAAAAGAGAAGCTTAAGAAAGAAGGATTCATTTTGTCCTCAGCTAATTCTATAAATATCGGACGTCTTTTACCTCAGATTGTTTACTATATCAATTCTTATGTTTCTTTGGTTTCTTTTGGAAGAATCAAGGATGGAGATGAGGTGAATGTCTGTGTTCCAACTGGTAATTTTGGAAATATTCTGGCCTCTTTTTATGCGAAACTTATGGGACTTCCAATTGGAAAGCTTGTGGTGGCATCCAATGAAAACCACGTACTTTCAGATTTCTTTAAGAGTGGTGAGTATGATTCAAACCGTGAGTTTTTAGTCACAAATTCTCCTTCTATGGATATTCTTGTTTCATCTAATTTGGAGAGACTTATTTTTCATGCGCTTCTCGGAAGCACAAGCCAGACGAAGAAATACATGGAAGAACTTTCTTCTGATGGAAAGTATAAATTACCATTTCTTTCTATGGATGAGCTTTCGGATTTTTATGCAGATTATGCAACAGAAGAGGAAACTGTTGAAGTTATAAAGGATATATATGAGAGAACCTCGTATTTAATAGATACACATACGGCAGTGGCTTCAAAGGTTGTCAGAAAGTATAAGGAAAGTCATAAAGATGATGATAGAGTATTTCTTATTGCATCGACTGCCAGTCCGTTTAAGTTTTCGGATACTGTATCAAAAGCAATAGGGATAAAAGAGGAAGAATGTGATCCATATAATCTTTGTGAAAAACTTTCTTCTTATACACATTTTGAAGTTCCTAAACCGATTTGTGAGTTGAAGGAAATGAAAGTGGTCCATAAAACCACTTGTAAGAAAGAAGAGATGAAAGAAGTTGTTTTGAATTCTCTGATTAAATAGTTTTAAAGAAAAAAGGCAATGATTCTAAAATGAATCATTGCCTTTATTAATTACTTTGAAAAATTGATGATTAGATGTAGAGTTCCGAATGGATAGATAAATGGAATTACATAAGAATCATCATCGAGTTCTATTATATCTTCGTCTACGCTGGTTGGTGGTTCAAGTGCAAGCTCTACTGAGTTTTGGTTTGAAATATTTACACCATAGAGTCCGTTGTGAAGATTTAGGAAGTCTTCTACGGATGCCTTTACGTATTCGTTGAATTCATCAAAATCCATGCTTGCATATCTAGAAGCAAATTCGATTGCAGTTTCCTTTGGCATATCAAGATATGTAGTGGCATTTAAATCGCCATTTATAACCTGTTTTACACAATAATTTACAGGATATTCTGTAGCTGGTACAGGTGCCATAGGAGTGAAGTCTTCACCGATGAATCGTACGAAATCGTTGAATAGAAGTTTTAGGTATGATTTTGCGTATTCATCTAAATTATCTTCTGAAACGATTAGAAATTTCTTTACCAATTGATCGAAATGAGCCTGATTTTCGAGGTCCATATCATAAATCTCTGTGTCGTTCTGATAGTCGAGAAGTAAATCCTGGAGCTGTTCATTTGAGATAAGACCCATATCTACTAGATTCTGTCCTAAAAGAAGATAATCAGGATTCTGAGCGTGTAATAATTCTTCGACCTGTTCATCTGTCAAGTAGTCACGTTCGATAGCTATCTCACCGAATCTCTTATCTTCTCTTGACTGAATGTAGCAAATTTCATCTACTTCATTGGCAGTCATAAGACCCTGGTGCATAGCGAGAGTTCCTAATTTCATACGAGACTCTTTTAGTTTAGAGATAGCCTCGGAAAGCTGATCGGGAGTGACGATTTTATTGTTTAGCAGATAGCTTCCGAAAAACTGTGCATACATAAATTTAGCCCTCCTTGAAAAATGATTCTAGAAGAATCTTTATCTGGCTAACGGAGAAAGGCTTCTGGATAAAATCCTTAGCTCCAGCCATAATAGCTTCTTTAAGTTCTGTCTGAGTTCCGACAGAAGATACTACGACGATTTCAGATGAAGCGTCGATTTCTTTTATACCTTTAATAGCATCGATGCCATTCATAACAGGCATAGTGATATCGATAAAAGTCAAATCAGGATTCTTATCTTTATAGATATCAATTGCGGCCCTTCCGTCAGTAGCTTCATAAATAGTTACTTCAGGAATATAGCGTTCTACTACATCATGCAGTTGTTTTCTTGCGAGTATAGAATCATCACAAATTAGTATAACTGGTGCTGACATTAACAATCCTCCATTACTAGGTATATAAACACACATATATAATACAACACACAAAGTGATTATTCAAACGTTTTACCGTTAATAAGTCAAATATCAGACAAATCAAAATGGTTTATTTTTAGAGGTTGTTGCGATTTTCTAGGTAAAAGTTTATTATAATTTCATGCTAGATTTTAAATGGAGGAGTAAGAGATGAAGGGTATTAGTTTTCTATTGATTTTTGAGATTCTAGTTTTATTATTAGGTCTTTTGATTGTGTATCGTGCACTTAGGATGAGAAGAAATCAGGTGGTTCCTAGTCTTTTCGTTTCGAGTTTTGAGATGAAGAAAATTCCTGATGTGAATGGTTTTATCCATGAAATTTTCCCAAATTGTATAGTGTTTGGAATTGCAAGTATTGCATTTGGACTTGAAGGAATTTTAGATGAGTTTTTGAAGTTTGGAAAGAGAGTAAACTCAATCACAATCATTATCTTCCTTCTTTTCTGGTTTTATTTTTCATATATGCTTAGAAAAGCAAAGGTAGATTTTTCAAAATAATTATTGTATTAAAAATGCCATCGGAGATTGGATTCTTCCGGTGGCATTTATTTTATCTATCTTCTAGTGGAATATATTCTTCATGAGGTTTTACTGTCATATAAGCAGGTCTCATAATCTTGTTATTTAATGAGATTTCCTCAAGTCTGTGGGCACTCCAACCTGCAATACGCGCTATTGCAAATATAGGTGTGTATAACTCAAGTGGAAGGCCTAACATCTGATAAGCGAATCCACTGTAAAAATCGACATTGGCACAGACTGGTTTGTCGATATTTTTTTCCGAAATGATAATAGAAGGAGCGAGCTTTTCTACGAGTTCATAGAGAGCAAATTCTTTCTCAAGTCCTTTTTCGATAGAGAGTTGTTTTACATATTTTTTAAGTAATATTGCTCTAGGATCTGAAAGTGTATAGACTGCATGTCCCATTCCGTATACTAGGCCTTTTCTATCGAAAGCTTCGTGGTGAAGTAGAAGTTTGATGTAGTTTGATACTTCTTCTTCGGATGTCCAATCTGATACCTGTTCCTTCATGTCTTCGAACATGTGCATTACTTTCATGTTCGCTCCACCGTGGCGAGGTCCTTTTAGTGAACCGATGGCAGCGGCAATTGCGGAATAGGTATCAGTACCTGTGGAAGATACGAGGTGAGTTGTGAAAGTGGAGTTATTACCACCACCGTGTTCCATATGAAGTATCAATGCGACATCGAGAAGCTTTGCCTCTAGTGGAGTGAAGTAATTGTTATCTCTCAGACAGTGAAGGATGTTCTCGGCTGTCGAATAATCCGGACGCGGATTATGGATTACAAGTGAATCAAATTTGTAATAATGTCTGTAAGCCTTATAGCCATAGACACTTAGAATCGGGAACTGAGCAATCAAAGATAGGCACTGGCGAAGTACATTTGGAAGTGAAGTATCGTCAGGCTTCTCATCATAGGAATACAGTGTCAAAACTGATCTCGCAAGTCCATTCATCATATCAGTAGAAGTCTTCTTCATGATTACGTCGCGGACAAAATAAGTCGGCAGAGTACGATACTCAGAGAGAATTTCCCTAAAATGGTTTAGTTGCTTTTCTGTTGGAAGTTTTCCGAAGAGTAGAAGATAAACGCACTGTTCGAATCCGAAGTGGTCGCCCATCTCGATTCCATTTATCAAATCTTTGATGTTATATCCACGGTAAAAAAGTTCACCCTCGATTGGCTCCGGACCAAATTTCGTATCCTTTTTTCCGTTTACTTCTGAAATATTAGTGATTCCGACCAGGACACCTCGACCGAGTTTATCACGAAGACCTCTTTTTACGTTGTATTCGTTAAAAAGGTTTGGCTCGATTTTTGATGCCTCATATGTATATTCTGACAGATGTTCTAATTCTGATAATAGCTCTTTCATAAGAATGCCTCCAAGTCTTTAGGGAAAAAAGATGTTTTTCCTTAGGTTTCTCATTTTAGCATTTATGATTTTTCCATTCAATAGTGGGCGAAATCGCCATTATTTGAAGCGAGAATGCCATTAGATTTCTTGTGAAAAAATTGACTTTGGTGTATATTTTTACCTGTAGGTTAAATAGATTTTAAGGAGGAATGGGACAATGGAAACATACGGACTCGAAAATTTGGGGATTATTAATCCAAAGGCTGTTTACCGTAATTTGGTTCCAGCTAGATTGGTTGAAGCCGCACTTCGCAGAGGTGAAGGTGAACTCAGCGAGACTGGAGCACTAGTTGTAAAGACTGGAAAGTATACAGGTAGATCTGCTAAGGATAAATTTATTGTAGACACACCGGGCATCCATGACAAAATTGCATGGGGCAAGGTAAATGTACCAATTGAACGTGAAAAATTCGATGCTATAAAGGCAAAGGTTGTAGCATATCTTCAGAATAGAGAAATCTTTATCTTCGATGGTTTTGCAGGAGCTGACAGAGCTTGTACTAAGAAGTTTAGAATCATAAATGAGCTTGCAAGCCAGAACCTCTTTATCAGAGATCTTTTGATTCGCCCAACAGAAGAAGAATTGGAAAACTATGGCGAGGCTGATTATACAGTAATCGCTGCGCCTGGATTTAAGTGTGATCCAGAGATTGATGGCGTTCGTTCAGAAGCTGCTATCATGATCGACTATGAAGCACATCTTATTTTGATTTGTGGTTCACAGTATGCTGGTGAAATCAAGAAATCAGTCTTCTCAACAATGAACTTCGTCCTTCCACAGATGGGTGTACTTCCAATGCACTGCTCATCAAACATGGATCCAGAAACAAAAGAAACAGCTGTATTCTTTGGACTTTCTGGAACAGGAAAGACAACCCTTTCTGCAGATCCTAAGCGTATGCTTATCGGCGATGATGAGCACGGCTGGTCAGATCATGGCGTATTTAATATCGAAGGTGGATGCTATGCAAAATGTATCGATCTAGTAGAAGAGGAACAGCCAGAGATTTATCACGCTATCAAATTCGGTTCACTCGTAGAAAACGTAGTAATCGATCCAGAAACAAGAAAACCAGATTATATGGATCCTACACTTGCAATTAATTCTCGAGTAGGATATCCGGTTGAATATATTCCTAATGCAGCTATTCCTGGTGTAGGTGGAATTCCAAAGGTTGTAATCTTCCTTACATGTGATTCATTCGGTGTACTTCCTCCTATCAGTAAGCTTTCTAAGGAAGCTGCTATGTATCAGTTCGTAACAGGATTTACATCAAAGGTAGCTGGAACAGAAGTAGGAATTACAGAACCTGTTCCAACATTCTCAACACTTTTCGGTGAACCATTTATGCCACTAAAGGCTGAGGTCTATGCTGATATGCTCGGTGAGAGAATTGAGAAGTATAATACAAAGGTTTACCTTGTAAACACAGGTTGGGTTACAGGACCAGCTGTAGATCCAAAGACAGGCGAGAAGAACAAACGTATGAAGCTTTCATACACACGTGCAATGGTTACAGCCGCACTAAACGATGCATTCGACAAAGAAGGCGTAAAATATGAGCACAACGATATGTTCAATCTCGATATTCCTCTTTCAGTTCCAGGAGCAGATGTACCAGAAGATATCATGAATCCTAAGAATCTCTGGGCTGATAAGGCTGCATATGATGAGCAGGCTGCAAAACTTGCCAAGCTCTTCATGAAGAACTTCGAAGAGAAGTATCCAGATATGCCAGATGAAATAAAGAATGCAGGACCTAGAGCATAGGAAATCTTTTTTCCTAAATGGGTTTACAATTATTAATACTAAATTTAAAATTTATCTAGAGGGCAGAGATTTCTGGCCTCTAGATTTTTTATTTGAAAGGGGAAAAGATGAAAAGAATTGCGATTATCACAGCTCGTGGAGGTTCAAAAAGAATTCCAAAGAAGAATATTAAGGAATTTTTTGGAAAACCTATCATTGCTTATACAATAGTCGCTGCAAAGAATAGTGGATTATTTGATGAAGTTATGGTTTCTACTGATAGCGAGGAAATTGCTGAAGTTGCCAGAAACTATGGCGCGAATGTACCATTTATGAGAAGCGAGAAGACTTCGAATGACTTTGCAACGACACGTGATGTTTTATTGGAAGTTCTAAATGAATATCATAAGAGAGGTAAAGAGTTTGATACTATGTGTTGCCTCTATCCAACAGCCCCTTTTATCAATGATAAGAATTTAATAGAAGCATATGATGAGTTTGAAAAAAGACAGGCTAAAATGTTAGTTCCTGTTGTGAAGTTTTCATATCCGCCTCAGAGAGCATATGTAATTTCGGATGGAGAACTTAAATTCAAGTGGGAAGAATATAGAAATTCCAGATCTCAGGATTTGGAACCTTTTTATCATGATATAGGTCAGTTTTATATTTATGATGTGAAAACTTATTTGGAGAATGATGGGATTATAAAGGAAAATGTGGCAGCTTATATAGTTCCTGAAACTATAGTTCAGGATATAGATAACTTAGATGACTGGAAAGTTGCTGAAATGAAGTATCAAATATTAAATTCAGAGAATTAGGAAGTAGGGGTTTATTATGGGAGATAATTTGAATAAGAAATATATTATAATCGGTGCTTCGAGTTTTATAGGTGTTTATACTGCTACATATTTTAAGGAACAGGGATTGGATGTATATGTAACAGGAAGAAATAATAAATTTAAAGATTATTATGAGAAGCTTGGAATAAATTATATAAATTTAGATTTGACTCGCGAATCTGATTTTGAAAAGCTTCCAAAGGATAATGTTTGTTGTGTGTGCTTGATTTCTGGAGCACTCCCTGCAAGTGAAGATGCAGATTTAGCTGATCATGAAAATGCAGATACATATATAAAAGTAAATGTTCTCGGTACATGTTCTCTTTTGGAATATTGTAGAAAGAATAATGTAAAGAGAATAATATCTACAGCTTCTTTTGCTGATTTAGGAAATTCTCTTCGCTTAGATCCTCCGGTTTTAGATGATGAAGAGAGAAATTTCTCTTTTACTGGGGATCACTGTGTTTACGTAATTTCTAAAAATACTTCAAGTGATATTATGCGTTATTATAATGAACAACATGGTATGAAAAATGTTACTTTCAGATTGCCTCCTGTCTATGGAGTAGGTCCTCATGGTAGTTTAAAAGTGAATGGAAAAATAAGAAAATCCGGTCTTCAGATTTTTATTGATAATGCTGTCGAAGGAAAAGATATAGAAGTATATGGTTATCTTGCGAGAGATGTAGTTTATGTAAAAGATGTTGCGAAGGCCTTTTATCAGGCAGCAGTATCTGATAAAGCGTGTGGAGTTTATAACATAACATCTGGAGTAGCAACTACATTAGAAGATATGGCAAAGTCGTGCGCGGATGTTTTTGGTGAGGAAAAGAAATCTAAAGTAATATATCACGATGAAATGGAAAACTCAGGAAAGTCATATCTTTTTTCCATAAAAAAAGCAAAAGACGATTTTGGATATAGCCCTGAGTTTTGTGATTTCCATTTAATGATGGAAGATTATAAAAAAGAACTCGATAGAGGAGTTTTTGGAGAATTGTTTAAGGATCGTGAAGTATGAAAAGTATCTTTATATTAGGTGGTAGCTCGTTGCAGGTACCGATTATAAAAGAGGCAAAGGAACGGGGCCTTTATACATATGTATTGGATATGGATGAAGAGTGCATAGGAAAGGAATATGCGGATGCTTTTTTTCCGGTTAGCACAATTGATTATGATGCTATATATAAGTTAGCAAAGGAAGAAAAACCGGATTATATTATTACTTCAACTAGCGATAGACCGGTCAGCGTGGTGGCTAGATTGAATGAGGCTTTAGGGAAAAAATGTGGCATTTCATATGAAAATTCTATTTGCGCTACGAATAAAATAGAAATGCGCCATAGGCTTTTTGAAAAAGGTGTACCTGTACCAAAATTTTATGAGGTTTCTTCTTTTGAAGAAATGTTATCTTATGTAAAAAAGATGCCGGATAAGTTCGTTTTGAAGGCAACCGACAATGCGGGAAGCCGTGGAGTTGTTCTTGTTACAAAGTCCGAAAATGTAGATTATAAGAAGATTTATGATTATTCGCTTTCGTTTAGTCGAAATGGAAAACTTCTTATGGAAGAATATATGGAAGGTGATGAGGTCAGCGTAGAAGTTTTAGTTTCTCAAGGTGAGCCGCATATTGTTACGGTTACAGATAAGATGGTTACAGAAGGTGAATTTTTTGTAGAGATTGGTCATACAGAACCAAGTCGCCATAGTGTTGATGAGATTTTAGATATAAAAAATGTCGCTATTTCTGCTGTAAAGGCGATTGGAATAGAGAATGGACCTTCTCATGTAGAGGTGAAGCTAACAGAGGATGGAGCAAAGATTGTTGAAATTGCTGCGAGATTAGGTGGGGATTTTATAACATCAAAGCTTGTGCCGCTTTCAACTGGTGTCGATATGGTTAGACAATCATTGAATCTGGAGTTGGGAGAAGATATTTCTTATGAGCCTTCTAAAAATCGTGGTTCTGCGATTCGCTTTATTCAAGCGGAAGAGGGAACTGTAAAAGAAATTACAGGTTTGAAGAGTGCAGAAGAATCTGCCGGAGTATATGAAATCTCTCTATATAAAAGTATAGGCGATAAAGTGAATTCACTTTCTAGTAGTAGCGAAAGAGTGGGGCATGTTATAGCGACAGGAAAAGATGCAAAAGAAGCTTCTGATAATGCTGAAAAAGCTCTTGGAAAGATTCAAATAATTGTAGATTAATTAGGAAAAAAATAGGTCAAAAATCGTTTCATATTTAATTTCTCAGAAGTTAGGTAGTGCTGTTTAAGAGAAAATTAACTTTATACATATGATTTCTATGCTATAATAAGGGCACCTGAAATGAACGATTTAACCTATGTAATTTGAACCTACATTTACTTTAAACGGGATTCCTACATTGCATGTTGGATGTCAGGCCTCAAGTCGTGGAAGGCAGAAGATATGTTGCGGTAACCCACCTAGCACCAGCTAGGAGTCAAACACATAGGCCCGTCATTTCGGGACATATAAAATATTCAATTCTCCTTCGGAATTATCCGGAGGAGAATTTTTTTATTTTTTTTTAATAAAACTATAAACTTTATAAACTTATTCTCCGATAAATATTCTTGTGAGTCCTAGGAAGGTCCATGGAGCCTGGGATTTACAAGTTACTAGTTATTTTGCAATACCGGGTACAAAGGATTGTATTCGGATGTATCAAGGAGGAACAATAATTATGTCAATGGTAGTACAGCACAATATGCAGGCGATGAACTCAAATCGTATGCTTGGAACAACTACAAGTGCACAGGCTAAGTCAACAGAGAAGCTTTCTTCAGGATTTAAGATCAACCGTGCAGCAGATGATGCAGCAGGTCTTACAATTTCTGAGAAGATGAGAAAGCAGATCAGAGGTCTTGATCGTGCTTCAACAAACGCACAGGATGGTGTTTCTGCAGTACAGACAGCTGAAGGTGCTCTTACAGAAGTTCATTCAATGCTTCAGAGAATGAATGAGCTTGCAGTACAGGCAGCTAACGGCACTAATTCTAAATCAGATAGAGATGCTATTCAGTCAGAGATCGGTCAGCTTACAACAGAAATCGATCGTGTTGCTGATACAACAAAGTTCAACGAGACTTACCTTCTTAAGGGAGACAAGACTCAGGCTTCTAAGACTGTAAACATGGCTGCTCATGATGCAGGTCTTAAGGGAACACTTGTTGATAACGGAGACGGAACAGCTACATTCACAATGGATAAGCTTAAGGCTTCTGATTCAGTAACAATTGGTGGAAGAAACTACACAGTTGGAGCTTCAGCTGCTACAGCTGAGAAACTTGCTAAAGAAGGTCTTGGCAAGGCTTCAGGTGATGATTGGAAAGCTGGAGATAAGATCACAGTAAACAATGTTGAGTACACTTATAAGGCTGCTGGCAAGGATTCTGCAGGCGAAGATGCAGAAGCAGGATTCTATGCTGGAGAACTTAAGAAGGGTGAGAACAAGGCTGCAACAGATCTTATCAAGGCTGGTGCAAATGTAGAAGCTGGAACTAAGAGCTTCCACGTTCTTGATGACAACGGAGATGGTGTTGATAAGAACGACGCTACAATCATTTCAAGCCAGAAGGCTTATGATCTTGCTAAGGCAGAACTTAAGACAGCAAACTCTATTGGTGATACAAAGGGAACTGCTGATGTTAAAGCTGATACAACTAACAATAACAAGTTCACTATCACAACTGGTTCTGCAGACGTTCCTTCAGCACTTGCATTCAACCTTCATGTTGGATCAGATGCTGATATGACAAACAAGATCAATGTAAATGTAGAAGCTATGACTTCAGATTACCTTGGAATCAAGGGACTTAACGTTTCTGATGATTCAGGTAACGCTGCAACATACGCAATTGATGCAATCGCTGATGCGGTTTCAAAGGTATCAGAGCAGAGATCATCTCTCGGTGCTATTCAGAACCGTCTTGAGCATACAATCGCTAACTTAGATAACATTTCAGAGAACACAACAGCTGCTGAGTCACGTATCCGTGATACAGATATGGCTTCTGAAATGGTAACATACTCTAAGAACAATATCCTTGCACAGGCTGGTCAGTCAATGCTCGCACAGGCTAACCAGAGCACACAGGGTGTTCTTTCACTTCTTAGATAATTAGAATTTAATAGGTGAATTAGGAGCGTGTTTATAAGACATGTTGCCAAAGTAAGCTAGTTTAAGAGAATCCAATCCGTAAGGGTTGGGTTCTTTTTTTTTTATTTGACTGAAAAAAAGCAGAATGCTAATGTGGAAATCAGGGAATAGTTAAGTAAAGTATTAATTTAGAAGAGCATTAAAACTCGGATATTTTAGGGGGAAAAATGGACAAAAAAGAAGTAAAGCTACGTCGATTTGCCTTGATTTTGATGATTCTATTAATAGCAGGAATAGCTATAAGTCTGATTCCGACTTTGACAGGGCATGATGATGGAAAAGGGGTTAATACGGATGCCAAAATGACAAAGACATCTAGTGGGAAAAAGTCGAGCATCAAATATGATTTCATAAATCCGAGCGGTGAAACTCTTGAAACCAGAATCAATACTCCAAAGGGATTTTCACGTTCAAATGCCGAGAAGGGATCTCTGACTGAATTTATAAGAAATTATCACGTGGAAGCCGATGGAACTCCGGTTCATCTATATACAGGTAAAGCTAAAACATCAAAGAATCATGTTGCAGTTTTTTCCATGAAGGTTGGGGAAAAAGACCTGCAGCAATGTGCTGATTCCGTAATTAGAATGTATGCGGAATATTTCAGAAGTGTTGGAAAGGATTCTTTGATTTCGTTTCATTTTACAAATGGGTTTAAATGTGATTGGGATAGTTTCAGGTCTGGAAAACGTATCTCAGTTTCAGGTAATACTGTAACCTGGGGAAAAAGTGGACCTGCAGGAAATACAGACGAGATTTTTGAGGCGTATCTCAATACAGTTTTTACGTATGCAGGAACTGCCTCTATGAATAATGAAGTGAAAGAGATATCAGAATTGGAAGTTCAGGTTGGCGATGTATTCCTAAAAGGCGGTTCTCCGGGACATGTTGTAATGGTAGTCGATACATGTGAAAAAGATGGAAAGAAAGCGTTTCTTCTGGCACAGGGATATATGCCTGCTCAGCAGTTTCACGTGCTGAAAAATCCATTACACAAAGATGACCCCTGGTACTACGTGGATGAGATTAAATATCCTTTCTATACACCGGAATATACTTTTGGTAAGGGAAGTCTAAAGAGACCGCTTTATCAAGAACCTTAATGTCGAATACTAAACTTTGTCTTAAAGTTTCGTAAAATTGATGTAATTGCTTAGAATTTTTTGTATTATGTCGATATACTATATGTGAAAGAGTATCAATATGCCTAGTGATTGATAGTTTTCACAATTTACATGTTGTACCCGATTTACATGGATTGTAGTCGGTATTATGTCAAGGAGGAAAATATTATGGCAATGGTAGTACAGCACAACATGCAGGCGATGAACTCAAATCGTATGCTTGGAACAACAACTAGTGCACAGGCAAAATCAACAGAGAAACTTTCTTCAGGTTTCAAGATCAACAGAGCAGCAGATGATGCAGCAGGTCTTACAATTTCCGAAAAGATGAGAAAACAGATCAAAGGACTCGACAGAGCTTCTACAAATGCACAGGATGGTGTATCTGCAGTGCAGACAGCTGAAGGTGCTCTAACAGAAGTTCACTCAATGCTTCAGAGAATGAATGAGCTA
>JAIKZI010000002.1 GCA_024682375.1 Lachnospiraceae bacterium
ATCACTCCCAAGAGTTCACATCGACGGAGTGGTTTGGCACCTCGATGTCGGCTCATCGCATCCTGGGGCTGCAGCAGGTCCCAAGGGTTGGGCTGTTCGCCCATTAAAGCGGTACGCGAGCTGGGTTCAGAACGTCGTGAGACAGTTCGGTCCCTATCCGGCGCGGGCGGAGGATATCTGAGGGGAGCTGACCCTAGTACGAGAGGACCGGGTTGGACGGACCGCTGGTGTACCTGCTGTCTACCAAAGGCAGCGCAGGGTAGCCAAGTCCGGACGGGATAAACGCTGAAGGCATCTAAGCGTGAAGCCCCCTCCAAGATGAGATGTCCCTGTTCTTAAAGAACATAAGATCCCTTGAAGAGTACAAGGTAGATAGGACAGAGGTGGAAGTGTGGTGACACATGGAGCTGACTGTTACTAATAGATCGAAGGCATGATCAAGAATTACTCAGTTAAGTAGAAGACAATCTGTATGAAGTTTTGAGGGTGCGTGAATTCGCACAGTATGATACAATATAATGTGCAAGGCGACATAGCCAAGTGGTAAGGCAAAGGTCTGCAACACCTCTATCACCAGTTCGAATCTGGTTGTCGCCTTTTAGCTCTAAGAGAAATCTTAGAGCTATTTTTTTATTTACTAAAATTTTCTGAATAAATTTCTGTTTCAATGTTTTTTTCCGAATTATCATTTATAATACATGGTATATGTCCCTATTTTTAATATATATCATTATGGAGGATTCCATATGAGGCAAATAACAAAATATTTTTATGATATAGACGAACTTGATACTTTTTTAGTATCAGTTTCTAATGATCAAGAGTACAAAAATGCAAAGCATATATTAGCTTTGATTTATTTTAATGGATTATATTTATACGAGGCAGAAGAATTTACGGAAAAGCTTAGAGAAAAGCTTGAAAAGGCAATAATTTGCGGCTCGACTGTAGTTACAAGCAATGATACATGGGATTTTAAAGGAATTACATTATCATTATTTTTTTCCGAAGAAGCACAATTTAAAATATTAGAATATGACTGCGATAAATCTGATGAAGAGATTATAAATGATATATATACAGAAATTGAAGATTCAAAGGATTTACGGGCAGTTTTATGTTATCCGTGTGAAACAAAAAGCGACTTTACGAACATATTAAATCCTGTTTCTGACAGGTTTCCTGAAATTGCTTTTTTCGGATTAATTGCTGGAGCAAGAAAGAGATATAAAGATGATCGGGAATCAATATTTCCTGAAACAAATATCGATTCAGCGGAAGATGCATATGTCTGTGGTAATAGATTTCATAAGTCTGGATATGTATTTATCTTTATTTCAGGCGAAACTTTATCAATTACTACGGAATATATTATGGGTTGGAATCCGCTTGGAAAGATACATATAGTGACTGAAAGAGAATATGATAAAGCTGGTAATGCATGTATCAAAACTATTGATGGGGCCCCAGCTGGAGATATTTATAAGAAGTATTTAGATGTAGATCTGGATGAATACTTTTTGGACAATGTATGTGAATTCCCTTTTATCCTATGTAGGGAAAACTCTACAATCGCGAGAGTTCCGATGTTTTTTGGAAAAAATAAAGAGCTCTTCTTCTCTGGAGATTTTCAAGATGATGAGAAGATAAAATTATCATTTGCTAATCCAGACGAGCTTTTAACTATGACTAGAAGTTCGGCAGAAAATATATCAAATTTTGAGCCACAGGCTATGTTACTTTCGATATGTATTAACAGATATTTCTTTTTAAAAGAAAATCAAAGGATAGAACGAGCATATTTTAAGGATGTTTTACCTGATTTAATGTTTGGTTTTGGTGGTTCAGAGATTTTAAAACAGAATAATGAGGGAGGACTTCTGAATAGTGCAATTACTGTTCTTGCCTTTAGAGAAGGAAAAAAGAAAACAACAAATAGAAAGATTCCTCTTTTACGAGAGAGTGAAAAAACTAAAATAAAACCAATTTCGGAAAGGCTTCATACTTTTATCGATACTGCTACAAAAGACCTTGAAGAGGCGTATGATGAGGCAGCAAAGGCAAATGATACGAAATCTCTTTTCTTATCAAATATGTCGCATGAAATAAGAACTCCAATAAATGCAATACTTGGACTCTCAGAAATGATTAATCGTGAGAGTAAAGATGAGGGAATTATCAGATATTCCAACAGTATTTTAAGAGCAAGTTATAATTTGCTAGGAATTGTAAATGATATATTGGATTTTTCAAAGGTAGAAGCTGGAAAGATGGATATAATTCCAGTCGAATATGAAAGTGCATCTCTTTTAAATGATATTGTTACAATGATTCGTATTAGAATCGGGGAAAAAGAAATCGAGCTTGTACTGGATATAAGCGAGGATATACCGCATCTTTTAATTGGAGATGAGATTCGTATAAAACAGGTAATAATGAATATTCTTTCTAATGCAGTAAAGTATACAGAAAAAGGAAAGGTAACATTTAAAATCCGTACGAAAAAATGTGAATGGGATGAGAAGAAAATTAACTTATTAGTTTCTGTATCAGATACTGGAATAGGAATAAAGAAGGAAGACTTACCAAATCTATTTAATACGTTTGAAAGACTTGAAGAAAGAAGAAATCGTACTATAGAAGGAACAGGACTTGGAATGAGTATTACAAGAAATTTGCTTCGAGGTATGAATTCTGAACTAATGGTAGAAAGTGAATATGGAAAAGGATCAATATTTAGCTTTGAGTTAGTCCAGGATGTAAAAGACTGGACTCCAATAGGCCCAATTGAATCAGCTTTAAATAGATCAGAACATTTAAAAAATGAATACGAAAAGACCATGATTGCTCCTAATGCTAGAATTTTAGTGGTAGATGATACAATAATCAACTTATTTGTAGTAGAGAATTTATTACGTAGAACACAGATTATTATTGATACAGCTGATAGTGGGAAAAAATGTATTGAAATGGTCAAAAAAAATAAGTATGACATTATTTTCTTGGATCATCGAATGCCGGAGATGGACGGTGTTGAAACGATCAAAGAATTGTTGAAACTTCCAGAACTTGGAGAGACACCAATTATTGCACTTACTGCAAATGCAATATCGGGATCTAGAGAGTTTTATTTGGAGAATGGATTTAATGATTATCTATCAAAACCAATAGAAGGACTTAAACTTGAGAAGATGATTATGAATTACCTTCCTGAGGATAAGTATAAATTGAAGGAAAACCTATTAGCTGATGATGATACAGACATACCGGAAGAGATTGCAAAATCGATAATCATAAATGCTGAACACGGAGTTAAGAATTGTGCTTCTAAGAAGACATATATGGAAACCCTTGAAGTGTATTATGAAACTTTAGGAGATAGAAAGAAGCAAATACAAGATTCATATGAGAGTAGAGATTTAGAGAACTTTATGATAAGTGTACATTCTCTTAAGAGTACTTCAAAAATAATCGGAGCATTGACTTTAGGAAATTATGCAGAGCGTATAGAAGAAGCATGTAATGATAAGGATTTAGAATTTGTACATATCAATTATCCTGAAATGATCTTGCAAATTGTAAAAATACAAAAACTATTGAATATTACATTTAATCAGAGAAAAGAGGACCATAAAGAAAAGAAAAAGGTCACAGAAGAAATTGCTGTAGATGCTTTTACTACAATGGCGGAGCTTGCTGAAATGTATGATTACGATAGTATGGGTATGTTATTTAAAAAGTTTGAGGAATATGATATACCAAAAGAGTATAAAGATCTATTTGATCGATTTAAAAACGCATACCAAAAAGCGGATTGGGATGTAATGTTTGAGGTAATAAAGGAGGTCACATGAATAAGGAGATACTTATAATAAGAAAAAATCCTTCCTTTATGGTTGATGCTATTATGAATAACCTAGTAGAGGCAGAATTTAAGACAGAGCAGTGTGAAACAACTATAAAAGATTTTACAAAGAAAATGGATGATTTCGATATTTACCTTATATATTTAGGAGATAATGTATCTGAAATCCGAGATATGCTTGTCTTTATGAAGGATGTAGTAATTGAGAAGGAAAAGTATCTAAATGTAATTGGCGATAAAAAGGATATAGATGATCTTTTTAATATCATGCCTGAAGCGATGTTTAGTAAGGTAATGTATCGTCCTTTAAACCTAAAATCTCTAGTTGAATATATGGAGAAGGAAGTAGAAGGAATTCAATCTGAACAGAGAAAGAAACATCTTCTATTGGTTGATGATGATATAGCTTATCTAAAAACTATAAAGAAGTGGCTGGGAGATATATATCATGTTTCAATTGTAAGTTCAGGTATGCAGGCTATTACTTTTATTGCAAAAAATAAACCAGACCTTATCCTTTTAGATTACGAAATGCCTGTTACAAATGGTCCGCAAGTTCTAGAGATGATAAGAAGTGAACTTGATACTTCGGAGATTCCAGTTATATTTTTGACTGGTAAAGGGGATAAGGAAAGCGTAAAAAATGTAATTGGTTTAAAGCCTGATGGTTATATATTGAAGAATACAGAGAGAAAGAAAATTATAGAATTACTAGATGATTTCTTTGAGCAAAGAAAAGCAAAAAGTTATTAAGCTAATTCGTTGACTTATCAACATTTGCAAGATATAATCAAGTAGTTATTATGAATAAGAAAAGGCTATGAAGGGAACCCAGTAGGTTTATACTTTTGATAGAGAGAGTCATCGGTTGGTGAAAGATGATGAGAAAATACAGACTGAATTACATCCTGGAGCTTCGTACTGAAAATGGTAATTATGAGTAGGCTACGACGGATTCAACCGTTATATTGATAAATGAGGCAAGGATTATATTCTTGTAAACAAAGGTGGTACCACGATAATAATCGTCCTTTGATTCTGGTATAGAATCAAGGGGCGTTTTTTTATTAAAAGAAAGGAATTAAAGATGAAGATTTACGACGAGTTAGTTGAAAGAGGTCTAATCGCTCAGGTAACTGATGAAGATGAAATCAGAGAAATGATTGATAATGGAAAGGCAACTTTCTACATCGGATTCGATCCAACAGCAGATTCACTTCATGTAGGACATTTTATGACACTTTGCCTTATGAAGAGACTTCAGATGGCAGGTAATAGACCTATCGCACTTCTAGGTGGTGGAACAGGAATGGTTGGTGATCCATCAGGCAGAACTGATATGAGACAGATGCTTACAAAGGAACAGATCAATCATAACATCGATTGTTTCAAGAAGCAGATTTCTAGATTTATCGATTTTTCAGACGGAAAAGCAATCATGGCAAATAATGCAGATTGGCTTTTAGATTTGAACTATGTAGAGCTTCTTCGCGAAGTTGGTGCTCATTTCTCAGTTAACAGAATGCTCACAGCAGAATGCTATAAGCAGAGAATGGAAAGAGGACTTAGCTTCCTAGAATTCAACTATATGATTATGCAGGCATACGATTTCTATCAGTTGTACCAGAGATATGGCTGTAACATGCAGTTCGGTGGAGACGATCAGTGGAGCAATATGCTTGCAGGTACAGAATTAGTTCGTCGTAAACTTGGAGATAATGTTTTCGCACTCACAATTAATCTTCTTACAAATTCAGAAGGAAAAAAGATGGGCAAGACTCAGAAGGGTGCTGTATGGCTTGATGCTGAAAAGACTTCACCATACGATTTCTTCCAGTATTGGAGAAATGTAGATGATGCTGATGTAATCAAATTTTTAAAGATGCTTACATTCATTCCTCTTGATGAAATCAAGAAAATGGAAGAATGGAAGGATGCTAAATTAAATGATGCAAAAGAAATTCTCGCTTATGAGCTTACAAAGCTTGTACATGGTGAAGAAGAGGCCGAAAAAGCAAAGAACGCATCACATGCAGCTTTCACATCAGGAAATGTTGAGAATATGCCTAAGGTTACACTTAGCGATGATGATTTTACTGATGGTGAAATCGATATTAGAAAAGTCCTTCAGGTAGCAGGATTTGTAGGATCTCTTTCAGAAGGAAAACGTACTGTTGAGCAGGGTGGAGTTACTGTAAATGGTGAGAAGGTAACAGATCCATTCCAGAAATATACAAAAGATAGTTTCAAAGAAGACTTCCTTCTTAAAAAGGGTAAGAAGAAGTTTGCAAAGGTAGAGGCATAATTACTTGCCTAAAAAGAAAGGAAGACATTCATGAATACTGAAATGCAGATTCTATACTGGTTCCAGGGTCTACATAATCCAATCCTGGATAAGGTAATGATTGTAATAACAACTTTTGGAAAAGCCGGTATTTTTTGGATACTGCTAACACTTGCAATGCTTATTTTTTCCAAAAAACCTAAGAAAATGGCTTGGACATCAATGGTTGCGTTAGTATTGTCAGTTATTGTTGTAAATTTGATTTTAAAGAATCTAGTTTGCAGGGAGAGACCATGTTGGGTAGATGAAACAGTAAAAATGCTTGTAAAAGTTCCAAAGGATTTCTCTTTCCCATCTGGACATTCATCAGCATCATTTGCATCAGCTGTATCTATATTTTTGTACAGGAAAAAAGAAGGTATTGCAGCTTTAGTACTTGCAACACTAATTGCAGTATCAAGATTATATCTATTTGTACATTGGCCAACAGATGTATTAGTAGGAAGTTTACTTGGAATTGTTGAGGCTATCGTGGCATACTTTATCGTACGTTTTGTTTATGATAAATTCATTGATAAGAAGGCCAAAACTGTATAGACTCATTGAATAGAGTGCTTTAATTGAGATATAATAATTTTGTTGGAATCTATTAACTTCTAATAGAAAAGGGGTTTTTATGGACGAATTTTTTGACAAAGTATCTGATACAGTGATGACAGCTGGTAAGGTTGTCAGCGATAAAGCTAAGAATGTAACAGATATCACAAAAACAAAGTATGAAATCACAACAAAGCAGAATGAGTTAAAGGCTAAATATGCTTTGATAGGTGAGAGATTTTTTGAAGAGAATAAAGATAATCATGACGAATCATATGATGAAATCTTTGCTGATATTGAGCAGCTCAAAGATGATATCGAAGATTTAAATGATAGAATCGTTAATTTAAAAGGAGCAAAACTTTGCCCATCATGTGGGGCTGAGGTAAGTGAAAAGGCTAATTTCTGCAATAAGTGCGGAGCAAGTCTGAACTAAATAGTAATTGAGGAGATAGACGTAAGAAATGTCAAACAGAGGAAAATATTATATAACTACAGCTATTGCTTATACATCTGGTAAACCTCATGTTGGAAATACTTATGAAGTTGTTTTGGCTGATGCTATAGCAAGATTTAAAAGACAGGAAGGATACGATGTATTCTTCATGACTGGAACAGATGAGCATGGTCAGAAGATTGAGAATAAGGCTAATGAAGCTGGAATCACACCTAAAGAATTTGTAGATAAGACTTCAGGTGAGGTTCATAGAATCTGGGATATCATGGATACTTCATATGATAAGTTCATGAGAACTACAGATAGTGATCATGAGGCTCAGGTTAAGAAGATTTTTAAGAAACTTTATGATAAGGGAGATATCTATAAGGGACATTATGAAGGAATGTACTGTACTCCATGTGAGTCATTCTGGACAGAGTCACAGCTTGTAGATGGAAAGTGTCCTGACTGTGGTAGAGAAGTAACACCTGCAAAAGAGGAAGCTTACTTCTTCAAGATGAGTAAATATGCCGATAGACTTATTGATTATATTGAAACTCATCCAGAGTTTATTCAGCCAGTATCAAGAAAGAATGAGATGATGAATAATTTCTTGAAGCCAGGTCTTCAGGATTTATGTGTATCTAGAACTTCTTTCAAATGGGGAATTCCGGTAGATTTCGATCCAAAACATGTAGTTTATGTATGGCTTGATGCACTAACAAACTATATAACAGGAATTGGATACGATGTAGATGGAAATTCATCAGATAGATTTAAGGCAAACTGGCCAGCAGACTTACACCTAATCGGTAAGGATATTATTAGATTCCATACTATTTATTGGCCTATCTTCCTTATGGCTTTAGATCTTCCACTTCCAAAAAAGGTATTTGGACATCCATGGTTGATCCAGGCTAATGGAAAGATGAGTAAGTCAAAAGGAAATGTTATTTACGCTGATGATCTAGTAGATATATTCGGAGTAGATGCAGTTAGATATTTCTTAATTCACGAAATGCCATATGAGAATGATGGAGTTCTTTCATGGGAACTTCTCGTAGAGAGAATTAATTCTGATCTCGCTAATACGGTGGGTAACCTTGTAAAGAGAACTATTTCAATGACAAACAAATACTTCGATGGTGAAGTAAGAGATATGGGTGTAACAGAAGATGTAGATTCTGATTTCAAGGCTGTTATCACACAGACACGTGATAAGGTCGAGGAAAAAATGGAAAAACTCCATGTTGCAGATGCCCTTACAGAAGTAATTAATCTCTTTAAGAGATGTAATAAATACATCGATGAAACAGAACCTTGGGTTCTTGCTAAAGATGAAGCAAAGGCTGATAGACTTAGAACAGTTCTTTATAACCTTACTGAAGGAATTAATATTGGAGCTGCACTTCTTAAGTCTTATCTTCCAAACACAGCTAAGAAGATTCTTGAACAGATCAATACAACTGAAGTTCCTTACGATGAACTAAATACATTTGGTCATTATCCAAATGGAAATAAAGTTGTAAGTGATCCAGAAATCCTTTTTGAAAGATTGAAATTAGATGAGATTTTAGAAAAGGCAAAAGAAATTGAAGTAGCACAGAAGGCTGCAAATGGTGTTGTAGAGGAAGAAGTTGAAGCTGAAGAAATCAAGCATAAGGATTTTATCGAATATGATGATTTCGATAAGATTGAGCTAAGAACAGGTAAAGTCATTTCATGTGAACCTGTACCAAAGAGTAAGAAGCTTCTATGTTTCCAGATTCAGTCAGGAGCAGAGAAGAGACAGATTATCTCTGGAATTCGTAAATACTATGAACCAGAAGAACTCGTTGGAAAGACAGTAGTTTATGTTGCAAATATGAAACCTGCTAAACTTGCTGGCATGATTTCTGAAGGAATGATTCTTTCAGCAGAAGATAGTGATGACAAGATTTCTGTTATCACAACACAGAGAGATGTAAAGAGCGGAGCAGAAGTTCTCTAATTAATAGAAAGTTATTATGATATTTGAGACACACGCGCATTACGAAGGTGAGGAGTTCGATTCTGATAGAGTCGAACTTCTCTCTGCGTTAAATGAAAATGGAATAGATAAAATAATAGATGTTGGAAGTTCTATAGAAACATCTAGGGCAGCAGTTGAGCTGGCAAATGAATATCCTTTTATTTATGCTGCAGTGGGAATACATCCGGACAGCGTAAATGATATGACTGAAGAGACGATTGATGAGCTAAGAGAATTATCAAAGGACAAGAAGGTACTCGCAATCGGAGAAATTGGTCCTGATTATTATTATGACTATACAGAAGAAGATAAAGAAAAGCAGTTATATTGGTATAAAAGACAGTTAGATTTAGCGCTAGAATTAAATTTACCTGTTATAATACATAGTAGAGAAGCTGCAAAAGATACTTTTGACATTATGTCTTCATATAGTAAAAGGGGACTTAAAGGTGTTTTACATTGCTACGGATACTCAAGTGAGCAGGCAAAACAGTATGTCAAAATGGGATATTATATCGGTATCGGTGGAGCTTTGACATTTAAAAATGCAAAAAAGAAGGTTCAGGTTGTGGAGGAAATTCCTTTGGAATCTATCCTTCTAGAAACAGATTGTCCTTATATGGCACCGGTTCCTGTGAGAGGAACTAGAAACCATTCTGGAAATCTTAAATATGTTGTGGAAAAAATTGCAGAGATAAAAGGTATTGAGGCAGAAGAAGTCGAAAGAGTTACCTATAATAATGCAATGAAACTCTTTAGAAAAATAGAGGATAATTAATGGGAAAACTTTCAAATCCTAAGTTCGCAAAAGAAATCATGAATGAGGCTGGATTTAGAACACAGAAAAAATACGGCCAGAACTTTCTTATGGACGAAGGTGTACTAATAGATATCGTTGAAGCTGCCGATATCACAGAGGATGATTTTGTAATTGAAATCGGTCCAGGTATTGGAACTTTGTCAGAGGTTATATTGGAAAGAGCATACAAAGCACTTCTTATAGAAATCGATGATAAATTGATTCCTATTCTTAATAAAACTTTAGGCGGTTTTGATAATGTCAAAATTGTGAATACAGATATTATGAAAATCGATTTAGATAAGTTGATTGAGGAGGAATCAGAAGGACGTAAGGTAAAGATCGTTGCAAACCTTCCTTATTACATTACTACACCGATTTTGATGAAAATATTACGAGGACACGTTTCTTATGAATCAATAACAGTTATGGTTCAGAAGGAAGTTGCTGAAAGAATGGAAGCAAAACCAGGTTCGAAAGATTATGGTGCTCTTTCTCTTGCAGTCCAGTTCTATACAGAACCTGAAATAATAGAGAAGGTACCAGCAGGGAAATTCTTCCCACCACCAAAGGTTGATTCAGCAGTTATAACTTTAAGGAAAAAAGAAACAGAATTACCGGATAGTGTATCTGAAGAACTTCTTTTTTCCATTATAAGAAGTTCCTTTGAACAGAGACGTAAAGCCTTGTATAATGGACTTGTTAACCATAAAGAATTGGGCTTGAATAAGGAGAAGGCTAAGAAGGCTATTACAGAGCTTGGCTGGCCAGAAACTATTCGAGGTGAGAAGCTTACATTGAAAGATTTTATAAAACTTTCTGAACAGATAGCTATCACAAAATAAGGGGCAAAGAATGGACATCAATGCATATCCACAGGACGTGAAAGAACTTATTTATAAGGCGGCAGACAATACCAATCCTGATAAAAATGAGATAATTGAATATTGCAACAAGCTTAGTGAGTACGCAAAGCAGGAAAATGATACTGCTTTGGAGGGTTTTGCTGGGTTTACGAGAGGTGAAACTTATTATCTCGAGAACGATATGCAAAATTTTTACCATGAGATGTTTGCGTGTATGCCACTTCTTGAAGAGAATCAGGAATGGGCTTATTTGATTACTGCAAATAATGTTCTTGGAATTATGTCTTTAAACAGAGGAAATGCTCCATTTGCCATGGACTATTATTTAAAGGCTCTTGATTTATGTGTCCGGTATAGATTGCCTAATTTGGAGTGGCTTGTTCATATGAACATGGGTACTTTGTATTTATCAGTAGAAGATGAAAGAAATGCTTTAGCACATTTGATGCAAGGTTATTCTTACATAGAAGAACATAGAAATGATCCAGATTACGTATTAAATTTGGCAGTGGCTTATGTAAATATTGGAAAAGCTTATCTTTCAATTCGTGATTATGAGAAAGCAGAAAATTTCTGGCGGAAGTTGAAGTCTGAATGTATACCTAATATGAGAGTACAGGATTTGATGGCTGTATATTGTTTTGGAGCAAGACTTCATGCTGAACTTGGAAATTCTTCTATCAGAGATGAGTATATAACTAATGTAGATACATTAATTGAAGAAAACTTCGCAGTTATGGATGTTTTCGATGATTTATATGAGTTTATGGCGATGCTTCTCAAGAATGAGAAGTGGGTTGAATATAACAGAGTATGGTTAAAGATATATGATTTGACAAGAATTACTACTGTTATAGATATGGAAAGAAGATTATTAGAATTACAACTTAAGTATTTTACGTTGATTGGGAATGAGGATGCTTATACTCAAACAGCGCTTAAATATACTAAGGTTCAAATTGCAGAAAACAATGAGAATAAACTCATGGTTTCTAATATGATATCCCTTAGAACTGGAATTCAGGATTTGACTAATATCAATCATAGAGTTGAGAGAGAGAATGAAATGCTTCAGAAGAAATCTGAGACGGATCCTCTTACGGGAATGTTTAACAGATTTAGGCTCAATAATTATTGGGAAGAAGCTTTTGAAAAGGCATATCAACACCAAAAGACAATATCGATTGAAATTTTGGATATCGATTTCTTCAAAGAATATAATGACAATTATGGACATCAGGCAGGAGATATTTGCTTAACTACTGTGGCAAAATGTATTAAAGAGGTTTCTTCAGAATACAACCTTTTCTGTGCCAGATATGGTGGAGACGAGTTTATTATTATATTTGAAGATTACGAGTATGAAGATGTACTTATGATGGTAGAGAAGATAAAGAAGAAGGTATTTGAGAGCCATTTATATCATGAGTATTCTAAGATTTCGGATAGAGTTACTATTTCACAGGGAGTGTGTTGCGATATTCCTAAAGGTACAGAAAAAGCTCTTGACTTTATGCACTCAGCAGATAAAATGCTATATGAAGTAAAAGAAGCAGGTAAAAATGGCCTCAAAATTGGACAGTGCATAGAATGGGGTAAATAGAATTGATTAGAATCGCAAGAATTGAAGACGCAGAGAGAATTAGAGAAATCTATTCTTATTACGTAGAAAATACAGCAATTACATTTGAAGTAGATGTACCTACAGTTGAAGATTTTAAAAATCGTATTTCTAATACACTTAGAAAGTATCCTTACTTTGTATATGAAGATGAGGGAAGAATAGTAGGATATACATATGCTTCACCTTACAAGCTTAGAAAATCATATGACTGGGCAGTTGAGACGAGTATATATGTTGATAAAGATTACAGAAAAGGTGGAATTGGACGTAAGCTTTATGAGGCACTTGAACATGCTCTTAAGTTACAGCATATTACAAATGTAAATGCATGTATTGGTTATCCAACTGAAAATGAAAAGTATGTCACACGAGCAAGTGAACAGTTTCATGAACACCTCGGTTTTATACCAGCAGCTAGATTTCATAATGTAGCATTTAAATTTGATCAGTGGTTTGATGTAATCTGGATGGAAAAGTTTTTACAGGAACATCCGGAAAAACCAAAAGAAAAGAAAGATTTCGAAGAGATAAGAAATCTTCTATAATAATAGAAGAGACAGACCAGAAAATATGGTCCGTCTCTTTTTTAATTAAATATTTTTGAATATAGATAGTGGTCTTTCCATTCACCTAATAATTTCACGTTTTGGCGAAGTAAACCTTCTCTTTCAAAACCAACAGATTCGATAAGTGCAATTGATGCTTTATTGGATGGTTGAATTAAAGCTTCTATACGATGTAGTCCCATGGTGTTTTTTGCAAAATCAAGTCCGAATAGAATTGCTTCTTTACAATATCCGAATCTTCTATAGCATTTGTCCATTTTGTATCCAATAGTTGCTGATTTGAATGAAGCTTGTCTTACATTTAATAGTGAAAAAGTTCCTATAATTTTATGTGGTTCATTTTTGGGAAAAATCCAAAATCGAACCATTCTTCCTTCGCTAATTAAGCGAGATTCTGCACGAAGATTCCGCTGCTGGATAGAAAAAGTGTAAAAATCTGGCGTATCGAAAGGCTCAACAGCTTCAAAACTTTCTTTATTATCTTTATAAAACTCTAAAACATCTTTTGCAAAGTTTGCATCTGAGGATCTAAGGATTAATCTTTTTGTTTCGAACTGCATTTTTTCCCCTTTTTGTAGGCTCTAAGCTTCTTGAAGAAAGAGGTAAGCATACTAGAACACTCTTCTTCTAAAACACCTCTAGTTACGATACATTGGTGATTAAATTGACTCATTTCTAAGAGATTTAAAATAGATCCGGCACAGCCAGCCTTTGGATTCATAGCGCCTATTACGACTTTGTTTATTCTAGATTGAACAATTGCTCCGGC
Organism: Lachnospiraceae bacterium; assembly: GCA_024682375.1. GTDB lineage: Bacteria > Bacillota > Clostridia > Lachnospirales > Lachnospiraceae > Lachnocurva. The sequence goes on from JAIKZI010000002.1 coordinate 13,821, forward strand.
GCACATTTGACAGGGTTCTAGTGTGACGTAAAGTGTACAATCTTCTAATCGCCAGTCCTTAACTTTTCTGTTAGCAATCCTGATAGCAGCAATTTCGGCGTGACCAAAGCATGTATTTGATCTGTTCCTTGTGTTATGTCCACGAGCTATGATTTTTCCATTTCTTGTGATGACGCAACCAATTGGAACTTCCATATATTTCTCTGCCTTTTTAGCTTCTTTTAAAGCTTCATGCATAAAAAATGAATCGTTATTTAAGTTTTCTTCTTTTCGGGCGTGGATATGAAAAATACTCATATTAAGCCTTTCGTGATGGTTTATCAATAGTTATAATATTTATATACTATTTCATTTTAGCATATTTCGAAATAAATCAAACATGCTAAGAATCAATATGATAAGATATACTATTGAAAGAATAAGAAATCGTAAACCAGGAGGTAGGATTTGAAAATAAATATTTATTATGGTGGACGTGGAGTTCTAGATGACCCGACCTTATATGTTTTAAAAGAAATTGAAAAGGTTTTAAGTGAACTTCGAGTTGAAATTCAAAGATTCAATATTTATGAATATAAGAATGAAATTTCTACTCTTCCTCAGACTATAAAAGATGTCGACGGTATAATTCTTGCGACTACAGTTGAATGGCTCGGAATCGGTGGACATATGAATGAGTTTTTAGATGCCTGCTGGCTATATGGAAATAAGGAAGAGCTATCTCGTATTTATATGATGCCGATAGTTATGTCGACAACTTATGGAGAAAGAGAAGGAATGCTCACTCTTGAAAATGCATGGGAAATCCTAGGTGGAATTCCTTGTAGTGGACTTTGTGGATATGTCACAGATAAACAGGATTTTGAAGAGAGCAAAGAATACGCACGTATTATTGAGAAAAAAGCTGAGGATATGTATCGTACTATTTCTCAGAGAACCAAAGGTCTCCCTACATCAAATTATGCTGTTAAGCAGACAGTTTTACATGCAGAACAGATGGACCTAACTCCTCAGGAAAGAGAACAGCTTTCACAGTTTGTTTCAGATGATAACTATGTAAAACAGCAAAAAGTTGATATCAAAGAACTTAGTTCAATGTATCGAGAACTCATGGGAAAGAATTCTGAGGAACAGCTTGGTTTTATAGAAAAATTTAAAAGTAAATTTACGCCAAGCGAAGATTTTTCTGCATCATATCTTTTTGCCATTGATGGTGAAAATAAACCTCTCTATATAAGTGTAACTCCAGAAGGAATGGAGGCAGAATATGAAGCTCATGATGATGTAGATGTATATGCAAAGCTTACTACAAAGGTACTTATGGATATCACTAGTGGAAGAGAAACATTCCAGAGAGCTTTTGGCGTAGGTGATATGACAGCAAAGGGTAACCTTCGAATACTAAGAATGCTAGACACGATATTTGACTTTATTGATTAGGATGGAGGAAATCATGAAAGACGATAATTGTATTTTTTGTAAATTAGCTAATGGAGAGATTCCAACAAATACTATTTACGAAGACGAAGATTTTAGAATAATACTAGATGCTGAGCCTGTTTCAAAAGGTCATGCACTTATCCTTCCTAAAAATCATTACAGAAATCTATATGAACTAGGCGATAATGAAGCATCTAAACTTATGCCACTTGCAAAGAAGATGGCAAAGAAGATGACAGATATTCTCGGTGCAGATGGATTCAACATTCTTCAGAACAGTGAAGAAGTAGCTGGTCAGTCAGTATTCCATTTCCATATGCATTTAATTCCTAGATATAAAGGGGCAAAAAACAATAGCACACTTTTAGGCTTTTCACATATCGAGACAAATGAGGAAGAGATTAAGGCTGTTTGTGAAGAACTAAATAAATAATTTTTAAGGGGAGGTTATTATGAAAAAAGGTAGATCTTTCTTAGAAGAGTTTAAGACATTTATCCTGCGTGGAAACGTGATGGATATGGCGGTCGGTGTTATTATCGGTGGTGCGTTTACTGCTATAGTTACTTCTTTAAACACTGATATCTTAACACCTATAATTGGATTATTCGGTGGAACAGATTTTTCATATTTAAAGGTTGCTCTTGGAAGCGGTAAGAATGCGCCAATGCTTACATACGGAAACTTTATTACAGCAGTTATTAACTTTTTGATTACATCATTTATTATTTTCTGCTTGGTAAAGGCAATTAATAAGGCAGCAGATACCGCATCAGCACTTCGAAAGAAGGAAGAGGAAGAAGTCCTTCCTACTGAAAAGGAATGTCCTTATTGTTTTTCAAAAATCAATATTAAAGCAACCAGATGTCCACATTGTACATCAGAGCTTGATAAATAATAAAAAAACCTCCAATTGTTAGAGTTATAATTCTAACCTTTGGAGGTTTTTATTGTGTATATTTATGCGAGTTTGTTGATAAGATCAACTATTGTCTTAATAGAATCACTTCCATTTGAGGAAGTCATATTATTTACAAATTCATTTCTTTTATTATATACATCATGAACAGATTTAATAAGAGAATCTTTAGTAACCTTGTCTTCATCGAGTACATAAGAGAACCCCTGTTTTTCAAATGATTTTGCATTTAAAATTTGATCTCCACGGCTAGATTCTAGGCCAAGTGGAATTAAGATGTTAGGTTTCTTTAAAGCTAGTAGTTCGCAAATAGCATTAGCACCAGCTCTAGAGATTACAATATCAGCCATAGCGAATAAATCAGGTAGTTCTTTTGAAATAAATTCATACTGACGATAACCTTCTACGTCATTTAAAGAACTGTCGAGATGACCTTTTCCGCATAAATGAATGATATTAAATAATGGAAGTAACTCATCTAAGCTTTCGCGAACTGCATCATTTATAAATTTAGAACCTAAACTTCCACCGATGATTAAAAGAGTTGGTTTAGAAGCGGATAATCCACTGAATTCATAACCTTTGTTTTTGTCTCCGTTTAATAGTTCCTGGCGGATAGGTGTACCTGTAACAATAGCCTTGTCAGAAGGTAAATATTTCAATGTTTCAGGAAAGTTACAGCAAAAATATGATGCACCCTTTGCAGCTATTTTATTAGCTAGACCTGGAGTCATATCGGATTCATGGATGATAGCAGGAATCTTAAGAGATTTAGCAGCTAAAACAACTGGAGCAGAAACGAATCCACCTTTGGAAAAAACAACATTAGGTTTTTCTTTTCTAAGGAAGCGTTTTGCTTCGAAATATCCATGGACTACTTTAAAAGGATCAATAAAGTTTTTGATATCAAAATATCTTCTAAGTTTTCCTGAAGAAATTCCTTTATATGGAATACCTTCTTTCTCTATCATCTTCTTTTCCATACCCTTTTTTGAACCGATATAGAGGATTTCATATCCTGCCTCTTTTAGAGCAGGAAACATAGCTATATTAGGTGTAACATGACCAGCAGTACCGCCGCCGGTTAGGACAATTTTTTTCATGAAACTAATCCCTTTCTAGTTTTCTTATACGAAATTATCATAAACTTGCTAAAAGAAAAGTCAAGAAATATAGCTAAAAAACATTCCTAGTATTACTAGGAATGTTTTATTAGTTACCTTAATTAAAGAATAAATTGATGTCATCCTCGACTGTAGTGATTCCTGCGATGCCGAAGTTTTCAACGAGAACTTTAGCCACATTTTCAGAAAGGAATGCTGGAAGTGTAGGACCGAGATGGATATTTTTTACCCCGAGGTAGAGAAGAGCGAGTAATACGATTACAGCCTTCTGCTCGTACCATGAAATGTTATATATAATAGGAAGATCATTGATATCATCAAGACCTAAGATTTCCTGTAATTTCATAGCAATCAGGGCTAATGAATAGGAGTCGTTACACTGTCCGGCATCTAGTACTCTTGGAATACCATTAATATTGCCGAGGTTTAGTTTATTGTATTTATACTTTGCACATCCGGCAGTAAGAATAACAGAATCTTTTGGAAGAGCCTTTGCAAAATCAGTATAGTAATTTCTGGATTTTGCTCGACCGTCACAACCAGCCATTACAACAAAGTTTTTGATTGCTTTAGATTCGATTGCAGAGACAATCTGATCTTTAAGAGCGAAAACCTGATTGTGAGCAAATCCACCAACGATTTCTCCGGATTCTAGTTCATAAGGTGCTTTACATGTCTTTGCAAGCTCAATAATTTCTGAGAAATCCTTTTCTTCACCGTATTTGCCGTCGATATGTTTACAGTTTGGATAGCCAGTTGCACCTGTTGTAAAAAGTCTATCCTTGTAAGAATCGGCAGGAGGAACGATACAGTTTGTGGTCATAAGAATAGGGCCATTGAATTTCTCGAATTCTTCCTTCTGCTTCCACCAGGCATTACCGTAGTTTCCAGCGAAGTTATCATACTTTTTGAAGTATGGATAATAGTGGGCTGGTAACATCTCTGAATGGGTATAAACATCGACACCTGTGCCTTTTGTCTGTTCTAGAAGCATTTCTAGATCTTTTAAATCATGACCAGAAATAAGGATTCCAGGGTTATTTCTAACTCCGATGTTTACAGAGGTGATTTCAGGATTACCATAAGTAGATGTGTTGGCCTCATCGAGTAGAGCCATTCCTTTAACACCATATTCTCCAGTTTTCAATGTCAAAGAAACGAGATCATCTACGCTAAGCGAATCATCCATAAGTTTTGCGAGAGTTTCCTGAATGAATTCATCGATTGATGCATCTTCTTTTAAAAGTGCATTAGCGTGTTTAGTATAGGCTGCTAATCCTTTTAGACCATAAGTTATAAGTTCTCTAAGAGATCTGATATCTTCATTTTCTGTAGAAAGAACACCTACAGTTTTAGCCTTTTCGTCGAAGTCTTTTCGATCGCCGCTCCAAAGCGCATCTATAGGGAGCATATCTTTAGATGCGAGCTTAGAAATAAGTTCATCCTTTATAGAAAGTGTTTTTTCTATTTTTGACTGAATATCATCATAGTCAAAATTGGCGTTTGTGATTGTAGTAAATAGGTTAACAGTTATAAGATGATTAACACTTTCTGGGATTTCTATGTTTTCCTTTCTAAGTGAAGTAGTGACACAGGAAAGTCCCTTCGTTACGAAAATCAATAAATCCTGTAGGTTGGCTACTTCAGGCTTTTTTCCGCAAACACCTGAAATAGTACATCCTTTACAGTCAACGGTCTCCTGACATTGATAGCAAAACATGTTGTTACTCATTAAATGTCCCTCCTTAAATTATTGCAATAAATACAGGAAGTAATATAGTGAAAGAAAAAAAGAAATAATGTTGCCTGTGCAACGTATGTGAATTTTCGATGAAAAAAGTCCTTTTAGAGCCTTTAACAATTGAAAAAAAGCTGATTAGTGAATATAATATCAAAGGTACGAAATGGGAAAGATGTTAAATAGATAGTAGGAGGAACATATGATTAATTGGAATAATCTAGACACACTTGGTTCATATAATGAACTTAAAAAGGAAGACAAGGTGGACCTCCGCAAAGTGATGTCAGGAGAAGAAGGAGCAAAAAGAGTAAAATCATACTCAGTTCCTATGGCAGAAGGTATGTCATTTAATTTTGCTGCAAAGGCTGTTGATGACAAGATTATGGGTAAATTAAAAGAACTTTCTAAGGAAGCGCAGCTTCTTGAGAAGTTTGAGGAGTTATATAATGGCGCCGTTGTAAATACAGGTGAGAAGAGATTAGTTCTTCATCAGCTTACAAGAGGTCAGCTTGGAAATGACGTTGTATGTGATGGTGTAAATAAGAGAGAATTTTATGTAGAACAGCAGAATAGAATTGCTGATTTTGCAAATAAGGTTCATAACGGTGAAATCACTAATGCTGCAGGAGAAAAGTTCACAACTGTAGTTCAGATTGGTATCGGTGGATCAGACCTCGGTCCTCGTGCGATGTATCTTGCGCTTGAGAACTGGGCAAAGAAGAATAACCTTCTCAAGATGGAAGCTAAATTCATTAGTAATGTTGATCCAGATGATGCTTCAGCAGTTCTTGATTCTATCGATGTCGCACATTCACTTTTGATTTTAGTATCAAAGTCAGGAACTACACTTGAGACACTTACAAATCAGTCATTTGTAATGAATGCTCTTAAGAAACAGGGATTGAACCCTGCAGACCATATGATCGCAGTTACTTCGGAGACATCTCCAATCGCTCATTCAGATGAGTATTTGGATGCATTCTTTATGGATGATTATATTGGTGGAAGATATTCATCTACATCAGCTGTAGGTGGTGCAGTACTTTCTCTTGCATTTGGCCCAGAAGTATTTGCTGAATTTCTTGAAGGTGCAGCAGAAGAAGATAAGCTTGCTACAAACGAGTTTGAAAAGAACCCTGCTCTTATTGATGCTTTGATTGGAGTATATGAGAGAAACGTACTTGGATATGAAAGTACAGCAGTTCTTCCATATTCACAGGCACTTAGCCGTTTCCCAGCTCATCTTCAGCAGCTTGATATGGAATCAAATGGTAAGTCAGTAAATAGAGATGGAAATGCTATTAACTATGTAACAGGACCTGTAATTTTCGGTGAACCAGGAACTAATGGACAGCATTCATTCTATCAGTTACTTCATCAGGGAACAGATATCATTCCACTTCAGTTCGTAGGATTTAAGAACAGCCAGTGGGAGAATGATGTTGAAATTCAGGGAAGCACAAGCCAGAAGAAGCTATGTGCAAATGTAGCAGCTCAGATTGTAGCTTTTGCTTGTGGTAAAGACGATGAGAATCCAAATAAGAGATTCGAAGGTGGACGACCTTCATCAATTATTATTGGTGATAAACTCACACCAAAGACTCTTGGAGCACTTCTTTCACACTTTGAGAACAAGGTTATGTTCCAGGGATTTGCATGGAATATTAACTCATTCGATCAGGAAGGTGTACAGCTTGGAAAAGTACTTGCAAAGAAAGTACTTGCTCATGAGACAGATGGAGCACTCAAGGCTTACAGTGATATTTTTAATATCTAATAATAAATATGATATTTTAGGCCTCGGACTTTTGTCCGGGGTCTTTTTTTGTTAGAATGCCTTGGTAGGAGATTTTGATATGGCAAGTATAATAAATGCGGAAAAAATAAGTAAAACATATACAGGACGTGTTCTTTTGGACGATGTAGATTTTTCAATCCAGGAAGGAGAACATGTCGGAATCGTAGGTATAAATGGAACAGGAAAGTCGACTTTGCTACGTATAGTTGCGGGGGAAGTTGAACCGGATTCTGGAGAGGTTATTTATAGAAATGGAATGGTAATGAGCTATCTTCCACAAACTCCTGAGTTCGATAGTTCTAAAACTGTAAAAGAAGCTGTTAGAGATATGGCTCTATCAAATAAAAATACAGAGGCATACCATACTTCCACAGCAGATTTGGATGCAAAAATCGCAAATCTTCTCACAAGATTTGGAATTGATAATCATGATGATATGATTTCAAATTTATCTGGTGGACAGAGAAAGAGAGCGGCTTTGGTTGCAGTTCTAGTTGCTCCATCAGACTTTCTACTTTTAGATGAGCCGACAAACCATCTAGATTACGACATGGTAGAGTGGCTTGAAAATTATCTTGAAAATTATAAAGGAACAATCCTTTTAATCACACATGACAGATATTTTCTCGATTCTGTTACGACTAGAATTGTAGAGGTCACTCATGGAAAACTTTTTTCCTATGATACGAATTATTCGGGATTTTTAGAATTGAAGGCTGAGAGACTTCAAATGGAAGAAAGTAGCGAGCATACTAGACAGAATATCCTTAGAAAAGAAATCGCCTGGATGCAGAGAGGCGCCAGGGCGAGAAGCACGAAGCAGAAGGCTCATATACAAAGATATGAGGCACTTTTGGAAAAAAGTGGTCCGACTTACGATTCAAAAGTTGATATAAAACAGGTCGGTTCTATCGGCAGCAGGATGGGTAAGTCTACAATTGAGATTGAAAATCTATGCAAGAGTTTCGATGGAAAGACACTTATAAAGAATTTCTCATATAATTTTCAGCATCATGATAGAGTTGCTTTCATAGGTAGAAATGGTTGTGGAAAGACAACACTTATGAAGATTCTTACAGGCAGAGAAAATTATGATAGCGGTGAGATAAAAATCGGACAGACAATCCAGATTGGATATTATGCACAGGAAATAACAGAAGCTGCATCAAAAAATGTCGGTTCAATCGAATATATGGATCCGACTATGAAGGTGATTGACTATATCAGAAATACAGCTGAGTATATAAAGACTTCTGAGGGATTGGTATCTGCATCATCAATGCTAGATAGATTTCTATTTCCACCTAGTGAGCAGTATTCTTTGATTGAGAAATTATCAGGTGGTGAAAGAAGAAGACTTAATTTGCTAAGGGTTTTGATGGAGAATCCCAATGTACTTATTTTGGATGAGCCTACAAACGATTTAGATACAGAGACTCTAGCTGTGTTAGAGGACTTTTTGGATTCTTTTGATGGAATAGTGATTACAGTTTCTCATGACAGATATTTCCTCGATAGAATGGTAAGTAGATTGTTTGTGTTTGAACTTGATGGAACACTTAAGCCATTTGAAGGCTCATATACTGAATATATAAAGAAAAATGGTGCTATTCCTGGAAGTGTATCTTTGGATAAGGCATCTAATTCGACAAATAAAAATTCTGATTCTAAAGCTACCTGGACTCATGAGAAGAAAGTGAAGTTTACATATAAAGAGCAGAAAGAATGGGAAACAATAGAAGAGGATATCGAAAAAATTGAGAATCGTTTATCTGAAATAGAAGATGAAATGGTAAAGTTTGCTACTGATTTTGGAAAGCTAAATGATCTTCAAAAAGAGAATGAAAAACTGGAGAAAGATTTAGAGGAAAAAATGGAACGCTGGGAATATCTTTCCGATATTTATGAGAAGATAAAAGCCGCTAAATAACAGCCTTTTTTGCGTATAAATTGGATTAATTGTTTGTAAATTTGACAAAAATTACAATCCATGTTATTATCCGTGTAACATTTTTGCAACAATTGAAACAAGTTTATAAAAAGGTTGTTACTTAATGAATTTGAAAAGAAATTTTTTGACGAGAGCTAAGCAGACTGGAGCTATCGCTTTAGCAGCAGGTGTAATCGTTGGTTCTATTGCAATCAATGAAACAAAACCTGTAAAAGCTGACGAGAGAGTTACTGCAGGTGTGTCTACACTAATCAGTGATTCTAAGTATCAAAAAGCAACTGCTTCACTTGCAGCTAACACAGAAAATTCCGTATCAGAAAATGACGAAAACCAGTCAGTTGATACTGAGTGGGCAAATCGTCTTATGACAACAGTAGACGATCACATGAATGTACGTGCTAATGCAGATTCAAATTCTGCATTGGTTGGAAAACTTAGAAAAGGTGATGTAGCTACATTCGACACAAATGAGAATGGCTGGTATCACATCACATCAGGAAACGTAAATGGTTACGTAAATGCATCATATGTTGTAACAGGTGATGATGCAAAGAATTTAGCAAAGACTGTATGCGAAACAACAGCTACTTCAAAGTCAGCTGGACTTCGTGTTCGTGCTAATGCAGATTCAAATTCTTCAATAGTTACTTCACTATATGAAGGTCAGACGGTTTCAGTTAATATTGAAGCAAATACTGTAGACGGTTGGGTAGCCGTAAAGACTACTGCCGGAGATGGTTTTGTAAATTCTGATTATGTGACTGTAGAACAGAAGATGGGAACAGCCATCACTATCGAAGAAGAAAAGGCTGCTATAAAGGCTGAGGAAGAGAAGAAGGCAAAGGAAGATGCTGCTAAGGAAGCATCTAAAGAACAGGCCACAACACAGACTACTCAGACTACAAGTTCAAATAATAGCGCTTATGCTATTAACACTTCTGCTGATGCCCAGACACTTATGGCTGCGGTTATTCAGTGTGAGGCTGGAAATCAGCCATATGAAGGAAAAGTTGCAATTGGTTCTGTTATCATGAATAGAATCAGAAGAGGATATGCATCTAGTGTTTCTGGAGTTGTATTCCAGAAGAACCAGTTCTATCCAGCAACAAGTGCTAAACTTGCAAGGGTTATTTCAAATGGTCCGAATGCAACATGTATGCAGGCAGCAGCCGATGCGCTTGCAGGTGCAGACATGGTAAATGGATGTACAAGCTATAGACCGGTTTGGACTGGACGTAGCGGATATGTTCTTTATGGACATGTATTTTTCTAAAATTGAATAATGAAGGGTGGTTATCCATCCTATTTGATACGAGATTTTCGATACGGAGACTAAGCCAGATGCTTAGCCTCCGTATTTGCTTTTTCCCCGACTTCTAGTGTATTATTTACAAGGATTTTCGGGGAGGGGAAGATATGAAACTAGAATTTGAGTACTTAAATACAATTGATTCTACAAACGATGAGATAAGAAGACGAGCAGAAGAAGGATGTAAGGAAGGGCTTATTGTCTCTGCTGGAGAGCAGACAAAAGGAAAAGGCCGATTTGGACATAAATGGGAATCGCCTAAAGCCAATTCAATTGCTACTTCGATTCTTTTACGTCCCGATATGGATGTCGAAAGTATATCTCAGGTTACAATACTTGCAGCGATGGCTGTTTCGAATACGATTAGCAATTTGTATGGTTTAAAAACGGGAATCAAATGGCCGAATGATGTACTTATTAATAATAAGAAAATCTGTGGGATACTCACAGAGATGAAACCTGAAAATAATATTGCAAAATATGTGATTGTAGGAATTGGAATCAATGTTCATGATCAAGATTTTCCAGAGGAAATAAAAGATATAGCAACTTCTATAGATATAGAGCTTTCTGGAAAAAAGGGAAGCCGAAAAGAGTTGACTACAGCCGTATGGAAAGAGTTTGAAATACTGTATGAAAAGTTTCTTATTAAGAAGAATCTTTCTTATATAAAGGAGCTATATAATTCTAGACTTTTAAATAAGGATAAGAAAATCAAAGTCATGGATCCTAGAGGTGAGTATGAAGCGAAGGCTTTAGGAATTGACGAATGTGGTAAACTCATCATCGAAAAAGATGGTGAAGAAATGAAAGTAGATTCCGGAGAAGTCCATGTACGTGGATTATACGGATATGTGTAAGGAGAAAATGATGGCAGAGAATAAAGATGACAGAATTGTTTTATGTGGTGCAAGTCAGTATACAAAGAAGTTTTATATAAATCCGGAGTTTGAGAATTTACCGGAACCTATAAAGAGAGAGCTTAAAATTATGTGCGTTCTTTTTACAGAGGATGTAGGTGGCGCTTTGGAACTTCTTTTTTCCAAAGAAGGAAATGTCGAAATCAGAACTATTACAAATAGTGATGATTTTGCATATGATGAAATCGGTTCAGAATATAAGGTTAGAAAGATGAGAAAAGAGAAGCAGGAACTTTTCCAGTCTTTGAAATTGTATTATAGAGTAGTAAAAATGGGAATCAGTGCTGAGCAGGCAGCTGAAGAACTTGAAAGAGGATTTGAAGAAGACGATGAGTAATGCGATACATCCGATTCAAATTGGAAATGTAAAATTAAAGAATAATCTTGTGCTTGCACCTATGGCTGGTGTGACGGATCTTGCGTATCGTCCACTTTGTATGGAGATGGGTGCGGGTATGAGCGTTATGGAGATGGTCAGTGCGAAGGCGATTCTTTATAATAATAAGAAGACTTTTGATATGCTTCGTGTGGATGAGAGTGAACATCCTGTATCTCTCCAGCTTTTTGGCAGTGAGCCTGAGGTTTTGGCAGAGGCTGCGAAGCGAATCGAAGAGTGGCCTTTTGATGTTATAGATATAAATATGGGGTGCCCAGTTCCAAAGGTTGTAAATAATGGTGAGGGCTCTGCTCTTATGAAGAATCCGATTCTGGTTGGACAGATTGTGGAAGCACTTGTAAAGGCAACTGATAGACCTGTAACTGTAAAGTTTAGGACAGGTTTTGATGAAGAACATCTAAATGCTTGTGAGATTGCACATGTCTGTGAGGAGTCGGGCGCATCGGCTGTTGCGGTTCACGGTAGAACCAGAGAACAGATGTATATGGGCGAAGCGGACTGGGATATGATAAGACGAGTGAAAGAAACCGTTTCAATACCTGTTTTTGGAAATGGAGATCTACGTTCTGGTAAGGATGTAGAAAAAATGTATAAAGAGACTAATTGCGATGGATTTTTGATTGCAAGAGCCGCAAGAGGAAATCCATGGGTATTTAGAGAGATTCTTGATTATTGCGAAAAAGGTATTTTGGACAGTCGCCCTACACTAGAAGAGATGAGAGACATGATTTTACGTCATGCGTCTAGAATTATTGAATCTAGAGATGAGTTTTCTGGGATCAGAGAGATGAGAAAACATGTGGCGTGGTATACAGCTGGTCTACGTAATTCTACATATATAAGAAGAGAAGTAAACAAAGTAGAATCTTTTAAGGATTTAGAGGAACTTCTGGAACGTGGAATAGCCCATGAGTCTTGACAATTTAGGCAATACGCAATTATAATGCTATGTGCTATATTTTTAGAAAAATGTAGAAATTAAACAAAATTTAAATGTGGAAAGGTCGTTAAACATGGAAGCTAAAAAGAATATCATGACACGTGAAGACATGAAAAAGCTGGAGGATGAACTTTACGATCTGAAGATTAACAAGCTTAAAGAGAATTCCCAGAAAATCAAAGAAGCTCGTGAGCAGGGTGACTTGTCAGAGAACGCTGAATACGATGCAGCTAAAGATGAGCAGAGAGATATCGCTGCTAGAATCGCTGAGATCGAAGGAATTCTTAAAACTGCAGAACTCGTAGAAGAGGAAAGCGATACAAAGACAATTGGTCTTGGATGTACAGTAAAGATTCTTGATATCGAAGAGAATGAGGAATTAACTTATCGTCTAGTTGGTTCAATTGCAGCAAACAGTGAAGAGGGATCTATTTCAATCGAATCACCTCTAGGAGCAGCACTTCTAAAGAAAAACAAAGGTGATATTGTAGACGTAGAAGCACCTATCGGAACTATCCAGTACAAGGTTCTGGATTTCAGTAGAAATATGTAAATAAAGGAGGTCCACATGGCACAGAACGGACAGAATTCAAACGGCAATGAAAAAGATCTGAATCAGCTTTTAAAGGTTCGTTATGATAAACTTAAAGAGCTTCAGGAACAGGGAAAAGATCCTTTCCTTCAGACAAAATATGATGTAACAAATCACACTTTAGATATTAAAGAAGACCCAGAGAAATTTATCGATAAAGAGGTTTCTATCGCCGGCAGAATGATGTTCAAACGTGTAATGGGAAAGGCTTCATTCGCAAATATTAGAGATCTCAAGGGTGACATGCAGATTTATGTTACTCGTGATGAACTCGGAGAAGAAGAATACAAGAGATTTAAGAGAAGTGATGTAGGTGATATTTTCGGTGTTAAGGGATATGTATTCCGTACTAAGACTGGTGAAATTACAATTCACGTAAAAGAGCTTACAATGCTTACAAAGTCACTTCAGATTCTTCCAGAGAAATTCCATGGTATTCAGGATACAGATATCAGATATCGTCAGAGATATGTTGATCTTATCATGAACCCTGAAGTTAGAGATACATTTGTAAAGAGATCAAAGATTCTCGCTGAGATTAGAAAATTCTTGGCAACTCGTGATTTCATGGAAGTGGAAACACCACTTCTAGTTGATAATGCTGGTGGTGCATCTGCTAGACCTTTCGAAACACATTTCAATGCACTTGACCAGGATATGAAACTTCGTATTTCACTTGAGCTATACCTTAAGAGACTAATCGTAGGTGGACTCGAAAGAGTATACGAAATCGGTAGAGTATTTAGAAACGAAGGTGTTGATGCTCGTCATAACCCTGAGTTTACTCTTATGGAGCTTTACCAGGCATACACAGATTACGAAGGTATGATGGAACTTACAGAGTCTATGTACCGCTATGTTGCAGAGCAGGTAAATGGTTCTGCCGTAATCACATATAATGGCACAGAAATCGATTTGAGCAAGCCTTTCAGAAGACTTTCCATGTTTGAGGCTGTAAAGGAATATACAGGAATCGACTTCGATGCTGTTGAAACAGATGAAGAAGCAAAGAAGATTGCTAAGGAACATCATATTGAATTTGAGGATCGTCATAAGAAGGGCGATATCGTAGCAATGTTCTTCGATGAATACTGTGAAGATAAGATGATTCAGCCTACATTCATTACTGATCATCCAATCGAGATTTCTCCTCTTACAAAGAAGAAGCCTGATGATCCTACAAAGGTAGAGAGATTCGAGCTCTTCATCAACGGATGGGAAATGTGTAACGCATATTCAGAGCTTAATGATCCTATCGATCAGGAAGAGAGATTTAGAGCACAGGATGCACTTGCAGAAGCTGGTGATGAAGAAGCACAGCATACTGATCAGGACTTCCTAAATGCACTTCGCGTAGGTATGCCACCTACAGGAGGTATCGGATACGGAATCGATCGTCTTACAATGCTGCTCACAGATGAGCCAGCAATTAGAGATGTTCTTCTATTTCCAACTCTCAAAAATCTTGATAATGAATAAAAATAGTTTTTTCACACCTACCCAAGGTTAACTTGGGTAGGTGTTTTTTTATTATATGGGAAAAAAGATGCATAATTATTGAAAAAAAGTTAATTAAATTTCGTATTATAAGAATTTGCTATGGATATTTCCTTTTGTTTATGATATAAATTTAAGAACTATTGTTTTTGGGAAGTAAATAAGTTGATAAGAAGTAGTAGTAATAGTAGTTTATGTGAAAGGATAATATGAAAGAAAAGAAATTAGGACTTATGTCTCTCATACTGATGATTTTCACATCGGTTTACGGATTTAATAATATACCTAGATCATATTACCTTATGGGATTTGCAGCAATTCCATGGTTTGTGATATCAGGTCTTTTATTTTTTATACCATTTGCTTTTATGATTGCAGAGTATGGTTCTGCATTTAGAACTGAATCTGGTGGAATGTATTCATGGCTCAGTAAATCGGTTGGACCTAAGTATGCATTTATTGGAACTTTTATGTGGTATTCATCATATGTTTTATGGATGGTGAATGTTGCATCTGGAATTTGGGTACCTGTATCAAATATAATTTTTGGAGAAGATACTACATCAAAATGGTCATTGTTCGGAATTGAGTTTTTGTCTGGTCAGAGACTTCTTGGAATCATGGCAGCACTATTCTTTATTTGTGTAACATATTTTGATTCTAAGGGTATTGATAAAATTCAGAAGGTTACATCAGTAGGTGGTACTGCCGTACTTACTATAAATGTAATTGTTTTAATTGGATCTATTATTATGATTATCGCTCGTCATGGTCAGTTCGAGCAGCCATTTTTAGGTGTGCATTCACTTGCAACTCCACTCAATGCAGATTATCAGGGACATCCTTTGATGATTCTTTCATTTATTGTATACGCTCTATTTGCATATGGTGGAATTGAAGCTGTAGGTGGTCTTGTTGATAAAACAGAGAATCCTAAGAAGAATTTCCCAAAGGGAATCGTGAGTGCAGCTATGGTAATTGTAGTAGGATATGCACTTTTAATTCTTTTGGTTGGTTCATTTACTAATTATGATGAAATACTAGGAAAGGGAAATATTAACCTTGGAAATGTTTCATATATAATTATGTCAAACTTTGCATCTTCATTTGGTGCAGCGTTTGGAGCATCAAAAGCTACTCAGGTTGCTCTTGCACATGGATTTGCCCGTGTATATGCACTAATTATGCTTCTTGCACTCCTAGGAGCGATGTTTACACTAGTGTATTCAACACTTAAACAGATTATCGATGGAACTCCTGCGGAATTATGGCCAGGAAAAGTAGGTCAGATTGAAGAGGATGGAATGCCAAAGAATGCTATGTGGATTCAGTGTGCAATCGTTTGTACAATGATTCTTCTTATCTCATTCAGCGGAGATTCAATGCAGCAGTTCTTCCTAATCCTTACAGCTATTGTAAATGTAGGTATGACAATTCCATATTTGTTTATCTCATTTGCTTTTCCATCATTCAAAAAGCTTAAGAACTTAGATAGATCTTTTGAGGTTTATAAGTCACAGAAGTCTGCTAATTTCTGGGGATATTTTGTAACATTGATTCTAGCTCTTGCTATCGGTTTTGCTATTATCCAGCCTGTATTTACTGGTGATGTTGCTACAACAGTATGGTCAGTAATCGGACCTATTTTCTTTGGAGTAGTAGCATGGATTATGTATTCTCGATATGAGAGAAAATGTGAAAGCAAAGATGCAGTTGAAGAAACAACTGAAGAAGCAATTGAAGCTGAATAAATAATAAATTATATAAGTTTATAAATATGAAGGAACTATCTCTTTAAGAGATGGTTCTTTTTTTATTTAAAAAGAAAATTGATTAATATATAATCAAAATACCGAGATAAGCCTTGAAATAACTGGGGTGCAACCGGTGGTTTACAAATTTCAAAGCAGACTTTATGGTACGTAACTAAGGCAATAAGTATTCTGAAACTAAGAAATGGTTAACCAAATTATTCAGTAGATGATTTTAGTTCCAGAATATGGAGGATGAAAAAATGATACTAGCAGATAAGATTATTAATGAAAGAAAGAAGTTAGGCTGGTCACAGGAAGAATTAGCAGAGAAGCTTGAAGTATCACGTCAGTCAGTTTCAAAATGGGAAAGTGCACAGTCTACACCAGATCTAAGTAGAATTCTTAAAATGGCAGAGATTTTTGGTGTTAGCACAGATTATTTATTAAAAGATGAAGTTGGTGAAAGTGAAGTAAAAGAGGATGTCTCCTTTTCAGATGAAAAGCTTAGACCAGTAAGTATGGAAGAGGCTTCAAAATATTTAGAGGAAGTTAGAGTTGCAACTCCTAAAACAGCTATTGGAGTTATGCTTTGCATTATTTCACCTATCGTATTATTAATGAGCTCAGATTTATCAGAAAGATTTGGAATCGAAGAGAATGTCTTATCAGCTATTGGTATTGCGACACTTTTGGTTCTAATTGCAACTGCTGTTTTTATTTTTATCCTAAATGGAAGAAGCTTAGATAAATATGATTTCTTAGAAATTGAACCTATAGATACAGCTTATGGCGTTGATGGTATGGTAAGGGAGAAGAAAGAAAAATATGATAAGAAACATATTCTCTTCAAGGGAATTGGTGTAGGACTTTGTATCGTAAGTGCAATACCACTTCTGGTTAGTTCTATTATGACTAAAGAAATTGATGGTGGAGTGAGAGTTTCATTTTTACTAGCGATTGTAGCAATTGGAGTTAGTTTCATTATAAATGCAAATGGAATTACGGAAGCGTGTGATAAACTTCTCCAAGAAGGCGATTACACAATTAGCGGGAAAAAAGCAAATGCTATAATAAATAAAATTAGCGGTGTTTATTGGGCTCTTTCAGTGATTATATATTTGGTCTGGAGTTTTACAACAAACGATTGGCAGTTCACATGGATTGTTTGGCCGGTTGTTGGAATTCTTTATGGTGGAATTTGTGGAATGATAAAAGCATTTACAAAATAAAAGAATGGAAGCTTATTTTTGCTTCCATTCAGGATGGGTTCTAAAATATCGATTTTGATATTGTTTAGGGGTCATACCTACAATTCTATTAAAAACGGAAATAAAATGACTTTCAGAAGAGAAGGCGAGGAATTCTCCAATATCTGATTCGCTGTATTCAGAATAAAGGAGCATATTCTTCGCCGCTTCTATTCTTTGAGAAGTTATATATTGTTTGATAGTCTGTCCAGTCTCCTTTTTAAAGAGGTTGTTTAAATAATTTGGAGAAAGTCCGATATGATCAGCTATATCAGAAATAGAAATTCTCTCTTGAAGATGATAGTATATAAAATCTCTAGCTTTATATATATACTTACCAATAGAATCTGAACTAGTATCAGGACATTCTTGTTTGGTTTTAGATACTTCTTCTGTGAAATGTCTCACCATATCTTCTTCAAGAGCAAAAATTTCTTCTACAGTTTCAAGAGTGTCCATCTTCTGGATGTATGAATCACTTATGTTATATGCAAGCTGAGATTCTAAACCGCCTTCAATTGCAAAACGAGTGGAAAGAGTAGTTGCTACAATGAAAATATAGCGTTTATTTCTAATATTATCATTTGAAAGTTTGCCAACGAAATTAGAATTGAAAAACCAATTATGCGCGTCAATTGAATGTAAGTCACCATCACGAATCAATTCATAGAGACCGAGTTCATCTTCGTATGTATGATGGTCGCGTTTTGTTTCTCTTTGAAGAAAGTTTTCAATTGCAATTTTTTTATTAATTTCATTTCTAGTATTCTTCTTATTCATAGTTATATTTTAACATAATTAGTTGTTTTTTGTTATGAATTAGAAAGTTAAATGATTATATTTAAAACATAACAAGCTACTTTTTATATAGAGATGATATCGCCTTAATCTTTGTACTTCGGATGGGTAAGATATCATCTTTTTTTATTATAAATATTGACAGATTAGGAAAAAAATAGTATGTTAGTTACATCTAACAAGGGCAGCCGTCGAAGGAACATCGACGGATTTTTTTAGGACCATAAGTTAGACAAAACTAACATCGAACCGAAAGGGATTATTTTATGCCAGATCAGTATATTGTGGAGCACTGTTCTCCAACATTGGCCGGTATCAAAACAGCTAATTTGTTTTCAATCAAAATTGAGAAAATGAATGATGTGAACGTAGAAATTCGCGAGCTTAATTCTAAGTTACGTGATAAGGGACTTCGCGCCATTCCGGTAAAGAAAACAAAAGGATATGTTTTGATTTATTTGTACCGACCAGACTTTCTTGCCAATGATTTGGAAAATCCTGAAGTGCAGGAAATATTAGAAGGATTAGGATATGAATGCGATAAACCTGAGCAATGCATTGTAAAACTAATCAATAATCTTGCAAAGAATGATAGCTTCCCTCATGAGATTGGACTCTTTTTAGGATATCCTCCTTGCGATGTTCGTGGATTTATGAAAAATCCTAAGGAAGGAGTTAAGTGTAGTGGATGTTGGAAAGTTTACGGGGATGTGAAGAAAGCTGAAGAAACATTTGAAAGATATAAGAAATGTACTAACAGTTTTATGGAACGTCTAGCATCCGGAAGCAATCTTTCACAGTTAGTTGTTAGAGCGTAGTAAGAAAGTTATTTGCAGAAAGGATTGGATTATGAGTAAAGTTGCAGTAGTTTATTGGAGCGGTACAGGAAATACAAAACAGATGGCAGAGGCAGTATTAGAAGGTGCAAAGGGTGCTGGAGCAGATGCTTCAATCTTTGAACCAGATGGATTCAATGCTGATGCAGTTTCAGAATATGATGCAATCGCTTTTGGTTGTCCAGCTATGGGAGCTGAAGAACTAGAAGATAGTGAATTTGAGCCAATGTTTTCTGATGTGGAAAATTCACTTTCAGGAAAAAAGATTGCCCTCTTCGGTTCATATGGTTGGGGTGATGGCGAATGGATGAGAAATTGGGAAGACAGATGTTCTTCTGATGGCGTTTCATTTGCTTGTGACAGTGTTATGGCTAATGAAATTCCAGATGCAGATGCGCTTAAAAAATGTAACGCCCTTGGCGCTGCATTAGTCTAATATTTCTTATTACTTCCTAAAAAATAGGGCGGAGAAGATAATCTTCTTCGCTCTATTTTTTTAGAAATTCTACATTATCTTTAATTTGCTTTCTATCTGGAGTAAAATAAAGATTCGAATGTAGGAGGATAGAAATGACTAAAGCAGAAAAAGAATACAGATTAATTCAGGTCAATATCGGAACTAAAATAAAGAAATATATAAATATTAGTTGCCTCGTATTATTGCTAGCACCATTTTTGTTTGATTTTTTTGATCCAATAAAATATCTAGCTGTTTATAATATAGTAGTAATAATCGTGGATGGTATATTTATTCTTAGATATAGAGGTCTCTTAGTTGGAGGGTACGATGATAAAGTCGTTCCAAAAGATAGTCCGATTAGATCTGAAAATATAGATATGGAATCTAGCTTTCTTAAATATTGTATTATCTTTTTGTTTGATATGGCAGTAATCACAAAATACAATTTTGAAAATGCACTTTCATGGTTTTTACTTATAGCAGTGTTTGGGGCTATAGTTTTTGTATACCTTCTATGGGCTAAGCTATTTAAAGCGGATGGAATAATAGTGATTTTATGTGAAATACTCTTTATAGCATTTTTTTCCGGAATGATTAGTTTTTGGGGAGTATATCTTACTGGCTCTCATAGTCAGGAAGAAGTTTCAGTGGTTGACAGAGATACTTATGTTACGAGTGGTAAAAGTAGAAGGAGAGTATACGAGGTCACTATTGAGAGGAAGAATAAACATAAAGAGGAAATGGAAGTTTCAAAGCATCTTTATGATAGAGCCGAATATATGAAAGATGGATATTTTATCGATGTAATAGAAGCTGCTGGTGGACAGAGGATGTATCGCTTGTTTTATGGAATAGATTAGAGGATAAAAATGGAATTAGAACTACATGCATTAGATGATTATAGAAGACTTCTTTTTGATGAAGGATTGGTTGTAGAGACAAATATGGGAAAAATAGATACCAAGGTATCTAAGATTTCCTATAATTCAAAAGCAGTAGAGGATGGAACTCTTTTTGTATGTAAGGGAATTCATTTTTCCCCAAAATATCTTTTGGATGCAATTAATTCTGGTGCAATTGGCTATGTAGCTGAGAAGAAATTTGATGAAGTGGATTCGAGTGTGCCTTATATCATTGTTAATGATATGAGAAAGACACTTGCGCTTATTGCAAATTATTATTATGGAAATGTATGGAAGTATCTAAAGGCTGTAGGAATTACAGGTACTAAAGGTAAGTCTACAACAACTCATTTTATGAAGTTCATTTTAGATGAGCATATGAAGGAGTTGGGGAGTGATATAAGAAGTGCTTATCTTACTGGTATTCATAATTATGATGGTGTGATTGATGAGAAATCTCATCTTACAACGGCTGAGACTTTTGAACTTCATGAGCATTTTTATAATGCAGTGCAGAGTGGAATTAAATACCTGACTATGGAGGTTTCATCTCAGGCACTTAAATATCACAGAACTTATGGAGTGGGTTATGAAGTGGGATGCTTCTTAAATATTGGACAGGATCATATTTCTGCTCACGAGCATAAGGATTTCAATGACTATTTCACTTCTAAACTAAAATTATTTGATCAGTGTAAGATTGCCTGTGTAAATTTAGATTGTGATCATGCAGATGAAGTATTAGAGGCTGCTAAGGCGGGAAAAAATGTAGAGAAGGTTTATACTTTTTCCCAGAAAGCGGACTGTGATTTTAAGGCATATGATATTAAACCAGGAAATGGTGGTATAGATTTTAAAGTTAAATGTGATAGCTTCGATGAGGCTTTTAGAATTGAAGTTCCGGGACTTTTTAATGTAGCAAATGCTCTTGCGGCAGTTACTATGAGCGCAGCCCTAGGTATTTCAGTTTCAGCCATAAAGAAGGGGCTAGAACTTGCACATGTAAGCGGACGTATGGAGAAGGCTGTAAAGGATGGAAAGATTGCAATCGTAGACTATGCTCACAATAAGCTGAGTTTTGAAACATTGTTTAAGGCTATGAAGCAGGAATTTCCTGAGAGAAAGATATTTATCGTCTTCGGTTGTCCTGGTGGAAAAGCTTATGATAGAAGACAGGAAATGGGTGAGCTTGCGGGCGAATATTGTGATAAAGTATATTTAACAGAAGATGATCCTGCAGAAGAGAAGGTTATCGATATTTGTCATGAGATTGAGAAGTATGTAAAGAAGTATGATTGTGAGGAAGAGATCGTACTAGATAGAACTGAGGCTATCAGAAAAGCTATCCATGAGATGGATGATAACACTGTACTTTTAGTAGCAGGAAAGGGACATGAAACAGATCAGAAGAGAGGAACAACTTATGTTCCTATGAAGTCTGATTATGATACTGTAAAAGAAATTTTTAGTAGTTTATAAGAGGGGGTGTCCTATGGCTAGCCAGAAGGATTGGATCGATTTACATAATCGTCTTGAAGAGTTGTTTGAACTTGTAGATAATGATGAAAAATATAAAGAGACAAGTCAGATACTGGCATATACTGTAGGACAGCTTGAGAGCCTGGAAGAGCTTGATGTTATGGGTGTAGTTCTAGAACTTATCGAAGCGGATAAAACTGTAGAAATGCATCCTGAAGTAGCGGATTTGGTAGTGACTATTCTAAATAGAGGGATAGAGGAAAATATGCCTGAAGCTATGTGTGATTTAGGAAGCCTATATTATAATGGACGCCTTGGAAAGGTTGACTATGAAAAGGCTTTTAACTTATACAAGAAAGCTTCAGAATTGGGAAATAAGCAGGCTACTGAGAATTTAGCTTACTGCTATTATTATGGAAGATCAGTAGATGTCGATTATGAGAAGGCTTATAAACTTTTTGCCAAGGGTGCGCTAGAAGGAAACCTTCGTTGCATGTATAAGATGGCCGACTTCTATAGATATGGATATTATGTAGAAATGGATTGTGAAGAAGCATATCGAATCTATATGAGATGTATGGAAGAGATGACTGAGGATGCGGTCATAGAAGTAGGTGCGGATATCTTCGTTAGAATCGCTGATTGCTGCTATGAAGGAATAGGAACACCTGTCGATATTCAGTCTGCTTTTATCTTCTATTCGAGGGCTGAGATACTTTGCTATCAGAGACTTTTTTCCGGAGATTATTTTATGAAAGAAAATCTACTGAGAGTTCAGGAGAGAATGAATCTTATCAGGGAAAAAACAAACGCGGATATTTTTTCTAGGTTCGAATGGTTGGAGAAATGAGAATGATTTTTTTGATATTAGCAATTATATGCCTGTTATATTCTGCGCTTATTCTATCTACTGGAAGTGGAACTATGTCTTATATGATATGGGTTATTCTTTCTTTAGTAATGTTTTTTATGTTTTTTATATCTAAAAATAGTCATATCCCTGCTCTGGTCAGAAAAGCAATATATGTAATTTTTACTTTGGGAGTTATTGTAGAGTTTGGTTTTTCAGCATTAATAATGACGCATTTCTTTGACAGAGGCGAGAAGAATCTAGATTATATAGTTGTACTCGGAGCACAGATGAGAAAGAATGGTCCGAGCAATGTTTATAGACATAGACTTAATACGGCAGCAGAATACTTAAAAGAAAATCCTAAAACCCTTTGTATCACAACAGGTGGCAAGGGAAAGAATGAATCGGTTTCAGAGGGTGAGGGCGGTAAGAATTACCTGGTTGAAAAAGGAATCGATCCTAAAAGAATTATAGTGGAATCTAAATCAAAAACTACGAAGGAAAATCTCAAATTCGCATTTGAGAAGATAGATGATAAGAATCCAAAGATTGCGGTATTAACCAATAATTTTCATGTATTTAGAGGTGTTTCTTTAGGAAAGAAAGAATATAAGAATAGATTTTCAGCGAAAGATGAAAATTGTGTTTTGGGATTGGCAGCGCCAGTTAATAATCTATATCTCTTAAATAATATTGCTAGAGAAACGATGGGAATTATGAAAGATATAATACAGGGAAATCTTTGGTAGGAGGATTATATGCCAGATGATATTGTGAGAAAGAGAATCCGTTTTTCTGGTAGAGTTCAGGGAGTTGGATTTAGATATAGATCTACAATGCTGGCTACTGAGATTGGACTTACCGGATGGGTAAAGAATGAATACGACGGTAGTGTAACTATGGAAGTCCAGGGTAGAGAGAATCAGATAGATATGCTCATAGATAAGCTATATAGTAGCCGATTCATCTCTATCGATGACTTCGATTCCGAAAGAATAGATGTGGATTATCATGAAGGTAGTTTTAATATAATTGGTTTCTAGAACTTTGAACTATTAAAATGAAGTTCTTTTAATCCCTCTACCTCATCGCATATAGGCTTGAGATTGCAGGCGTTGCAATCCATAACCACATTTTTTCCTATATGATCAATTGTTCCGGTTATACCTTCTAGAAGAGTTGAATCTTCCTTTATTGACTTGTAGTCAAAAGAAGGATCGGTTATAAAAATGAGTTTTACAGCTATAATATTTTTGTTCTCGTGATATTTATCTAGAAATAGTTTTCCGACATGGGCTATGGAAAGTCCGTCCTTTAAAGCTTCTTTTGAGACTCTGACAGGTTCACGTTCTTTGGCTGCAGAGATTCTTGTCATATATCCTTTTGGACTTACGTGATATCTTACATATTCAATTTTTCTCACTGCATTATATAAAGTATTGCCCTCGCCTAGTCCATTTTCTGAGACTCGTATGATAGCAATTCTTGCATAGGATGTATCTTCTTTTATTTCATTTAAGTCAGGACCGATTAGAGAGAGGCTGTCACAAGGAACAATTTTATCATCGGAGGTGATACCCATGGCGCTGATTGCGTCATGGGTACTTCCACCGAGTTCATAGGCCATCTCTTGTCTTAGTATTAGATTATGGTCACCAACATCTTCCCAACTTTTGGTTTCATAATCCAATGAAATTGTGGATAAGTCCTTTATTTTTTCCAATAACTTCTTTATAGCTTCATCGTAGAGTTTCATAAGTAATTATATCTTTCTGTTTCTCTTGATCTTGTCATAGTGCTTGGCAAGTAGAGGTTGTAGTTTGGATGTAAGTTTCATATCCAGATTGAAGAAGTAAACAATCAAGGATAGAACGAATAAAATTACAAAAATAATCGCAAGTACTAATAGCACATGTAAAAAAGTTCCCATTAACAAACACTTCCTTTCTGACGAGCAAATTCAGCGGCACCGAGAGCGCCCATAAGCTGTGGATCGATAGGTAGTTCAACAACTTTTAGT
Organism: Lachnospiraceae bacterium; assembly: GCA_024682375.1. Classification (GTDB taxonomy): domain Bacteria; phylum Bacillota; class Clostridia; order Lachnospirales; family Lachnospiraceae; genus Lachnocurva. The sequence continues at coordinate 38,796 of JAIKZI010000002.1, forward strand.
TTTAGAACATTTTCAATAGCAGCTTTAAGTCCGTCGTTCTTGGCACATCCGCCTGTGAGAGTGATGTGATCGACTGCTCCAGCTTTTTTCGACATAACGAAGCATCTCTTTGCAACGGAAAGTTCGATTCCTGCGGCAATCTCATCCATAGGTTTGCCTTCTCCAACGAGTGAAATAACTTCTGATTCAGCGAAAACTGTACACTGTGCTGTGATAGGGATTACGTTTTTGGCTTTTAAAGAGAGCTTTGAAAATTTATCGAGATCCATTTCAAAAGCACGAGCCATAGCTTCAAAGAATCTACCAGTTCCGGCTGCGCACTTATCATTCATAGCAAAGTTTAGAACAGTACCGTCAGTATCAACAGCGATTCCCTTAACATCCTGTCCGCCGATATCGATGATAGCTTTTACAGATGGATCAGCTACGTGAACTCCCATAGCATGGCAGCTGATTTCTGAAATGTTCTCATCAGCAAAAGGAACTTTGTTTCTTCCGTATCCAGTACCAACCAGATAAGTTAGTTCTTCGGCACTATTTAAATCAGGAACCTTTGCAATGGCTTGATCTAATGCATCTTGAGCAGAAAGAACTGAGTTTATACGACTTCTTAAAGTAACATCACTTACAATCTTTCCATTTTCATCGATAATTACACATTTTGTATATGTACTTCCTGAGTCACATCCACCAAAATATTTCATACTAATACTTCTCCTTTACCATAAACATGTATCGTCATAATCTTCAAGTGTAGGATCTAGAGGTTCCTCTCGTAAGACTGAACGCATATAGCGGTTTACATCCTGACGAAGATTTTTTCTAGGAATAACACGTGGATCATAAAGATCGTGATTAACCCAAACTAGTTTAATACCATGTTCTCTGGCCTGCTGTTCAAACATTCCATGCATTCCATCGAGTGCTTTGCAAGCGATATGCTCCCAAAGGATAACCATATCAGCGCGGAATTCCTCACAGTATCTCCATAGTGCATCTAATAGAACCTCATAACCACCGTGAGTTCTGTTTCTCATAATCATGTTTTCGTATTGATGAGCCATGTCATAGTAGGCCTGCTCTTTGTCATTCTCAGAAATTGGATCTAGGGAAACCATAGTTAACATATCAAACATAGGAAGGATTCCCCAGCAGTTTAGAAGCCAGGCTACAAAGTCAGTATAAAACTGTGACTGAACGCCCCAGATGATTGCACGATGACGGTATTCTTTAGCCAGCATAGTTTTCTTTTTATATGCTTCTGTGGCCCATTTTGTAATCTTTACATCTAGTTCTGCAAAAGCAGGTACCTTTCCGGCGATTGCCATGTATTCTGTCTCTCTATAAAGAAGAATATTATTACCGATTACCTGAGGATAATCTGTCTTTGTAAGTTCAAGCCATTCACTACATTCTCTGGCACCGATATTAATACGTTTTGCACATTCGAAGTAATAATCCCAGTCGAACTTTTCTCCAGTTTGTTCTTCTATGAATTTGATAGCATTTTTTACTTCCTGTGCGGCATAATCCTGTACTCCAGGTTCAGTATGACGAAGAGGTGTAGCAAGCTGATGAACAGGAATTCCATTTCTAATAAGTGCACGAGAAATAACACCGTTTCCCATAAGAGAACCATCGCAAGTAGTGTTACATTGAACAGCGCATTTTCCGAAAACAGGCATATCGCCGTCGATACAAATTCCGGCCTCAGATGCAGGCATAGGACAAACATCACCTGGCATACCACATTCCTGAATTACATCGAGGTAGTGTGTCATAGCATCTCCCTGTAGAAGAACGCATACATAGCAGGAAGCTGTTTCCCAACTTAATCCTTCTAGATTAGGGAAACCACACATAATATTTGTCATTTCATTTTCATCCATAAGAACTATGTTCTTGGATTTCTCTGGTGAAGCACCTAAGTTTCTGTCCATGGAAAAAATTTTAGTTAGTAGTTTTGCAACATCTCCGGCTACGAGATCATATTCTTCTCTACAGATTCTTAGAGCTGTTCCCCTAAGACCCATGGAATGCTTATCGATCATCATAGGCACAGCGAGATAATTCAGCATCCATCTATAACGGAAGAATCCCTTTACATTCTTAGGATGGAGCATAAATTTACCTAACATGCCAATGATGCCTAGCCATCTAGTATAATCGTACCATGTATCTTTTAGACCTCTCCATTCGCGATGACGAAATACCTTCTTATCACCACGATAGAGTTCGCCAAGTTTTGAACTTCCGACCTTGCTACCCATTATTTTCGACCTCCTTGCAGTTTTTTGATTTCAATACTTTCGACAAAAGCCTGAACTCTAGTTCTAAGCTGTCCAGAGGTACCTACAGCGTATGGTCTATCAATTGTAAGAACAGGATATCCATATTCATCACGAAGTACATGAGATCCAACCATTCTTTCATATGCCCATGGATCACAGAACTTCATCTGTTCGTAGATGATTCCGTCTGCATGATATTTCTTCGCGATTTCATTTACATATTCCTTACGGCGATTCATCTTCGGTGTATCCATATGTCGAGGACACATGCAGCTCATCATATAGTGTCTGCAAATCTGAGTGAGAATATCTTCATTATCATTAAGAATTATTTCTTCACGACCAGGTAGAGAACCGAAACAGAATCTATCAGCACAGACGTATGCCCCCGATTCTTCAATCAGTTTAATCATATCTACATCATCGATTTCAGAACCTACTACAGCTACACGAGCACGATATGGCCACTTATCATCAGGGGTTCTATGTCTTACTTCTTCAAGGGTTTCTTCTAGTTTTTCAATTAAAAGATCTTGAGGGCAGACATAGGTACACATAGTAATGATGTGGAACTCATATCCTGTAATTCTAGGATGTTCTTCTGTTCTAAAGTTTCCAAGTTCTGTTATAAGACGACAAATCTTATTATGGTCAGCGACTGCCTTTCTTAATGAATCATCAGAGATATCAATGCTATATCTATCGTGAAGAGGTTCTAAGATTTTTTCCCTACATTGTTTTACGTATAGGTTTAGTCCGTTTTCATCAGCCTTCATAGGAACTTCTAGATATTGGTAGTAGAAGTTTTCTTTCTCATTTATCTTTAATAGTTCCATGTTTTCGACACAACGGTTGATCATAGTGCATCCATCCGGTGCGAGTAGGCAGTCTAAAAACTGGTATCCGCCTTCGATTGCTCGCTCGAGAAGAGCTCTAGAGTATTCGCAGAGGAATGAGGTCAGGTAGTAAGTTCCCATTTCAAGAGAACCGGTTCTAGGAGCTCTAAGTCTGACTGTGAATGCATTCCCAAGATTCATAAGGACTTCGGGAATCTGATAACAGACGCTTCCTACACAGATACGACCTTCTTTTTGTGCCTGTCGCACTAGATCGTTATCGGCGTCCTGGAGCAGATTCTCGAAGTAATACATGTGTTTTAAATCTTTCATATAATTTCCCCTCTAAAAATATTGAAATGATTTAAAGAACTTCCATTTCTTTTAATGCGTTTTTTAGTCCACTTACTATTGGTGCTTCAGATGGAATATAAAAAATAGATTCTCCCTTTAAATCTCTTTCAGTGAGATTAGAATCTGCTGGAATCCATCCGAGAAGTGGAATATCGCCGAGATCCATAAACTTAAGTACGGATTCATCTGGAACGCGATTTACAATAGCGCCTATTCGCTCGTACATAACGAGTTCGTCGGCGACAGATTTTATTGTTTTAATTACATCGCAGCCTTTTTTGCTAGAATCTGTGATTAGGATCAGGTGAGTAACCTTTTCCATAACACGACGATTAATCTGCTCAATGCCGGCTTCACCGTCTATTACGATGTAATCGAAATTGTCTGAGATTGAAGAAATTACTTCTTTAAGATAAGTGTTGATTTTACAGTAGCAACCAGCAGCCTCAGGACGACCGATAGCTATGAATGAAAATCCATCCATTTCTACCATAGCATCGAAGATTCTATATCTGGCTTCTCCGAGAACTTCGACTGTTGCTTTTGCACCACCTGTTTCGGCAGCATCTACAGCTTCTCTTCGAATATCATCAAGTGTGAGTTCTGGTTCTACTCCAAGTGCAGTTGAAAGTCCTACTGCTGGATCGGCATCAATTGCCAAGATTTTCTTGTCTGGATGTGCTTCGACTAGTAATTTAACCATAATTGAAGCGAGTGATGTTTTACCAACTCCCCCTTTACCAGCGACCGCAAGTACGATTGGTTTAGTAGACATTTTTTTAAAATCCCCCTCTGTTTTTGTTTTAGTTTTAACAAATCAAGTCTATTTAATTTTATCACTTAGAGGGATTGTGTTAAAGGAAAACTGTTCCTGAGGATGATATAATCTTAAAAAAAAATAAACCACTATATCTTGCCCTCTGAAGAGCGTATAATGACAATATATTCAAATAGAAGGGGGATCTCTATGAAGAAAACTTACATCATCGATACCAATGTTCTTATCCAGGCTCCATATGCTCTTGAGTGTTTTGAGGATAACAACTTGGTATTACCACTTGTAGTACTTGAGGAACTCGATGGTTTGAAGAAGGCAGACGGGGAGAAAGGATATAATGCCAGAGAATCAATTCGTATTTTAGAGAATTATAGGGTTCAGGGTAATCTCTTAGAAGGAGTGAAATTATCTGGAGGTGGAACTCTTAGAATAGAAAAGAACTGTGTAGATGTAAAATTACCAGTTGATTTACCAGATGATAAATCAGATAACAGAATACTTAAGGTATGTAAAGGTTTGCAGGATGCTAAACCAAAGGGAACATTTATATTAGTAACAAAAGATTTAGTGCTTCGTTTGAAAGCACAGATTTTAGGTATCAAGGCTGAAGATTTTACAACAGAGCAGATTACAGATGAAGATAAGAATTATACCGGTAGACAGGAAGTGTATATACCGGAAAAGCATGTAGCGGAATTTAAAGACAAAGGTGTTGATTTAAAGAAGCTATATAAATGTAACGACAAGGGAAAGAAGATAGAAGTTCATTTCTTTGAAAATGAATTTCTGGTATTGAGACCAGATCAGAATACAGAAAATACACTTTTAGGAAGAGTGTCACATGGACAGGCAGTACCTCTTAAATATAAGAATGTACATCCTTATGGATTCTCACCTAGAAACGTGGGTCAGTATTTTATGCAGGAAGCTCTTATGTCCAGTGCAAAAGAAGCTCCACTAGTAATTGTAAAGGGACAGGCAGGAACAGCGAAAACCTTTTATTCTTTAGTAGTCGGAATGGAGAAACTATATAATAATCCAACTGGTGAATATAGAAGAGTGATTGTTTGTAGACCGAATGCACAGTTTGACGATGACATAGGTTATTTACCAGGTGGTGAGCAGGAAAAAATAGCTCCACTTATGCGACCTGTTATAGATAACCTGGAGCAGATTTTAGATTCAGATGAAAACGAAAGATACAATGACGAAGATTTATTGAATGACAAGATTATGGAAATCTTCGATAGAGGTATTATTCAGACTGAAGCTATGAACTTCATTCGAGGAAGATCTATTGCGAAAACATATCTGATTATTGATGAGGCGCAGAATATGACACCTAATCAGATAAAAGGAATTATTACTCGAGCAGGAAGAGATACAAAGATTATTATTCTAGGAGATCCAAATCAGATTGATAAGCCTTTCCTGGATGATAGAACTAATGGACTTTCTTATGCGGCTAAATATATGAAAGGCAGTCCACTATGCTGGCAGATTACAATGAGCGCTGAAGAGTGTGAGAGATCTGAACTAGCAATGGATGCAGTAAAACGCTTATAAGAGATTTCTTTTCATACCTCTTTCTTTTCAAAAACCTCTCCACGGAGATTATTCCGGGGAGAGGTTTTTATTATAAGTTTTCTAAAACTTTCTTAGCTCTTTCATCGCCATGTTTAGCTGCATATGTTGCCCATTTTTTGGCTTTAGCAGGATTCTTTTCGCATTCGTATTTTCCAGTAAGATATCCTTCAGCGAGTAAACCTGCAGCTTCGATATCACCAATTGCAGCTTTATCAATTAAATCAAATTTGTTCATAAAAAATACCTTTCCATGTAAAATCTTTAGTATTATACACGAAAAGGTAGTAAATAACTATATTAGAAAATTTTGATTGATCCAAAGGCAGTATTTGCATCAATTTCTATTACATTTGTAGTTTCAGTAGAAGATTCATGTTTGTTTATAACAGCTCCACAGAAACTAGATGGTTTGATTCTAACTTCCCAGTCTTTTGGGATATAAAGATTAATATTTCCAAATGTATTATTTATTTCAGCTATGCAGAGGTTGCTAGGAAGGATTGCTTTGTCAAAATATAGGTTAACATTTCCGAAAGCGTTATTAGCTTCTATTGTAACTAATTCTTCTCCAGCAAAATATTTTGTGTTTGTACCAAATACATTGTCCATATTGAAATTTCCGTTTTCGATGCTCTCATTATGAACGGGTATATTATCGTCATTATGTGTTATGTTTACAGACCATCTTTTTTTCTTAAATACGCCTTTAAAGATTTTATCAAGTCCAATGCCGAGTAAAGCGGCGGATAAAAGAAGAGTCCAAGGTGTAATAGCAGTAATTCCAAGTTCTTTATCATAAATACATCCGAGGAAGGCGAGTGACATAACAGCTTCAAGGAAGCTTCCATGTCTAAGTCCGCTGATAACACCATATGCAAAGAAAAGTGTCAATACTATAGTGAAGAATGAAAAACTAGGAATATTTACAAATTTGCTTGCAACTAAATAGATTGCTATAAGGATTAGTATTAATCCCCAAAAAATATTTGAATTTTTTTTCATAAGAATTACCTTCTTTCTTTCATTTTATCCATAAACATTTTAAAGTAGCTTCTTGAAACATAAGTTGTTTTATCAGTACCAGAAAATTCAATTTCGCTAGCACCAGTTAGATTTCGTGAAATCGATTGTACATAGTTGATATTTAATATAGTAGATTTCGATACTCGTAAAAAATTACCTGGTAAATAGTCCTCTAGGTCTCTTAGCGTCATATTACATTCAAAGTAATCTGATTTTGTATGAGCTGCAATTTTCGATCCATTAGTTTCGAAGAATAGTAACTTATCAATCGAGATGAAATAACTCTTTCCGTTACTAGTTAGTTCAAGAGTTTGTTCTCGTTTCGATTCTTGTAAAAGAGCGGATTGCAATTGCATTACTTCATTATTTAATTCTTTACATTTTATGATAACTTCAGTTTCTTCGACTTCGTTATCAACATCCAGAATGATTTTCAAAGTAATACCTCGTTTCGTGAACCGGTTTCTATAGTGATACTTTATTTGTTATTGCAATTTTAGTAAATAGGAAAAAAGTAAGAGGTTATTTTTTTTATGTAAGAGGTTAATTTTTTCACTTGAAATAAGTATAATGAGAAAAAAGCTTTTTAGAAAAGAGGTAAATATAGATGGCTTTTAATCCGGCAGCATTGATGAAAGTGATGCAGTTAAAGAATAAATTTGAAAATAATCATCCTAAGACAGTTTTATTTGCAAAGAAGGTAGTTATGTCAGGTCTTCCAGAGGGAACGGTTATCGAGATGACAGTTACAAAACCAGGTGGAGAACCAATTACTGCAAATATGAAGGTTACAGAGGATGATTTAGAAATGATGAATGAACTTAAAAACTTAAGATAAGTTTAAGGAGGAAAAGGAAATGGTACGTCATGTTATTTTGTGGCAGCTTAAAGATGAGATTACTGGTGCAGAAAAGGAAAATGTAAAGAAGGGCATCAAAGAGGGACTAGAGAGTCTAAAAGGAAAGGTTCCGGGCCTTGAAGAAATAAAGGTTTATACAAATGGATTTGAGTCTTCAAATGCAGATGTAATGCTTGATTCATATCTCGTTGATGAGAATGCCCTAAAGGGTTACGCAGTACATCCAGAACATGTGGCTGTGGCTGATTCAAAAGTTAGACCATATACAAAGGTTAGAACTTGTTTGGATTTTGAAGTATAGGAAACTACTTTAAAATCAATATCAATTAAATACAAATATTTACAAGGTTTGCTGGAAACTCTTGTGGAGAATTACGATTTACAATAGCTGTAATAATATCTAGAATACCAACCGTGATGCTTTTGGAGGTAAGGAGATATTATTATGGCTATTTGTATTATTACAGATTCTGGAAGCGATTTATCAGCGAAGGAAGCTAAAGAATTGAATGTAAAGGTTTTACCTTTGAATGTAAGATTTGGAAATGAGGAATATCTAGCAGGTGTAACTCTTTCTAATGAGGAATTTTATAATAAACTAATTGAAACTGATGAGTTCCCTAAGACTAGTCAGATTTCACCAGCAGTATATGAGGAAACTTTTGAAGAAATAGTTGAAAATGGTGATGAAGCTATTTATATTTCTATTTCATCTGATTTATCAGGAACGATGCAGTCGGCTATGATTGCTGCAGAAGATTATGAAGATAAGGTAAGTATAGTCGATAGTAGACAGGCTTGCGTAGGTGTTGGAATTCTAGTTAAACTTGCCTGTATATATCGTGCAGAAGGAATGTCTAGAAAAGAAATAGTAGATAAACTTATATGGGACAGAGAACGTATTAAGACAATCGCAATGTTTGATACTCTCGAGTACTTAAAGAAGGGCGGAAGAATCTCATCTGCGGCAGCAGCTGTTGGTGGAATGCTTTCTATTAAACCTGTTATTAAAATTGAAGACGGTATTGTAAAAGTAATTGGAAAAGCAAAAGGTTCAAAAAATGCCCAGAACAAACTTATGCAGTTTGTAAAGGAAAGCAAGGGAATTGATTTTAGCTGTCCATTCTGTCTTGTATATACAGGTTTAGATGATACTATGCTAAAGAAATATATGGTAGATAGTAAAGCTTTGTATGAAGATTATAGTGAAGAATTACCGTATGTGCAGGCAGGCCCTGTTATTGGAACTTATGCAGGACCTGGTGCAGTAGGTTTTGCTTATTTTGAAAAAGAATGATTCTTTGAGTGAAGTATCTGTTCTTTTAGATTATAGGCAGCAGCTGAGATAGGTCGGTTTGGATCATAAACTAAGCACACCTGTCTTTTGGGAATTTCATCGACGAGATTCATTTTTACAATTTCTTTTGATTGGATTGAACGCTCTGCTATAGGCGAAGGAATGAATGCCAGGCCTATTTCACTTTTTACCATAGGGAGTAGCTGATCTGCTGTAGATACTTCGGTATCGGGTTCAAAATCGAGCTCTGATTTTAGGAATAGTTTCCTATAAAATTCATAAGTCATTGTGTCTTTTCCGAGAGAAATAAAGGGATAGTCCTTTATATCGGAAAGATGCAGTGGCTTATTTTTTATTTCATTAAAGGTTAGTCCACCAGTTAGGATTTCTTTAAATGAAACAAGTGGAGTGATTTTGATAGAAGAATCAGAATCAGCAGGTGTTGTAACAACTGAGAAATCAACAATACCATCTCTGACAGCTCTAATAGCCTGAGGAGTAGAATGGTTTAAGATTTTTAGCTGAATCTTAGGATGGTTTAGATGGAACTTCTTGAGTTCTTCCAAAAGCAAAAGGTCTAGCGCAGTTTCGGAAGCGCTGATTGAAATACTTCCATGTTCAAGTGATTCGGCCTGCTCCATTTCATGTTCAGCTGCCATAAGCTGATTCATAGCACCGTTGACATGAGCATAGAGTCGTTCTCCTTCAGGGGTCAAACTGACACCTTTATTATTTCGAATGAAAAGGGTGCAACCTGTTTCTGCTTCAAGCTTATTCATAGCTCGTGTAACATTAGGCTGATTACTATTAATCGCTTCAGCTGCACGTGTGAAATTCTTGTATTTCGCTACATAAAAAAAGATTTTGTAATATTCGTAGTTTACATTCATATTCGACTCCCTATATCAAAATGATATATCAAACATACCAAATATGTTTTTTACATATTTCTACACTGCAATTATACTGATTAACGTCAAATGAATCAATTATGATTTCACATGGAGGAAGATTAAGATGAAGACTAGAAGATTACCACTTGCGATGCAGATTTTCATCGCACTAATTTTGGCTATTATATGTGGAATGTTGCTACAGAGCCATAGCGAATTTGCAAAAGCATACATTATGCCTTTTGGAACGATATTTTTAAATTTACTTAAGTTTATAGTAGTTCCTATCGTTTTGTTTTCACTTCTTGCTGGTATCATTTCAATGAAAGATATCAAGAAGGTCGGATTCATCGGTGGTTCAGCTGTAGTATTTTATATGTGTACAACAGCAATTGCTACTTCAGTAGGACTTCTTTTTGGAAATGTATTTGAAAGATGGTTTCCAACGATTTCCACATCAAATCTAACATACAAAGCTGGAGACAAAGTATCTATTATGGATACTATCGTAAATATCTTTCCATCTAATCCAATCACACCACTTGCAAACGCATCTATGCTTCAGGTAATTGTGATGGCACTCATAATCGGTTTTGCAATCATTTCAATCGGGGATAAGGCTAAACCAGCTGTAGATATGATTAACGTATGGAATGATATCTTTATGAAATGTATGGAGATGATCCTTAAGCTATCACCTATCGGAGTTTTCTGCTTGCTAACACCTGTAGTTGCAGAAAATGGTCCAATGATTTTAGGATCTCTTGCGATGGTACTTTTGGCAGCATATGTTTGCTACTTTGTTCATGCAATCGTTTGCTATTCTTTAGCGGTAAAAGCAATCGGTGGAATTTCACCAATGAAATTCTTTAAAGAGATGGCACCTGCAATGATCTTCGCATTTTCAAGTGCTTCATCAGTTGGAACACTTCCTCTTAATATGGAATGCTCAGAAAAACTTGGCGCGAAAAAAGAAGTAACATCTTTTGTAATGCCTCTTGGAGCAACAATAAATATGGATGGTACAGCAATCTATCAGGGAGTGTGTGCAGTATTTATTGCATCATGTTTCGGTATACATCTTACAATTAGTCAGATAATAACAATTGTACTTACAGCAACACTTGCATCAATTGGTACAGCTGGTGTTCCAGGAGCAGGTATGGTTATGCTTGCAATGGTACTTCAGTCAGTAGGACTTCCTGTAGAGGGAATTGCTCTAGTAGCAGGAGTAGATAGAATCTTTGATATGGGTAGAACTACACTTAATATCACAGGTGATTCTGCTTGTGCATTAATAGTAAGTAAGTTAGAGGAAAAAAGGGAAACAAAGAAATCTGGATATATAGCGGGTTCTCAGGTAGAGGCTGCTGAATAAAAAAAATCAAGTGTATTTTTTTTAGAAGCTGCGAAAGTGTGTCTTTCGTAGCTTCTTTTTTTGTGTGTTTCGTACAGTTTTCGGACAACTTCTTTGTGAGGTTTGATGTTTGCGGCAATATTCTGACAAGATTATAATTTTTATAAAGAGTTTAGAAAACGGTTATAAATTATTAAGAGAGGCATATGAAGTATAGAGAAGGGATTTTTAGATTCGTACAAATGATAAGGATGCGGGTGAATTAAATGGTTATTATACATAGATAAAAAAATAAGGGGCAGTAATGAAAAATAAAAGATTAATATGGATTACGTTAATAATGGTAAGTTTAATTGGATGCAGAAAAGCTCCTCAAGGAGTTATTGATAATATGAAACAGTATGGTGAAAACGATTCTGCATATACGTCTAATAAAAAATATTCATCTGTTGAAGATTTGAGTAGAAAATATAGCTTTAAGAAAAACGAATTTAGAAATTTGATGTTGCCTAAAGATTTGGATTTATCCAGTGTAAGAGGAATATATGAGATAAACGGTGTATATGGTGGAGAGGTGTTTGATAAAAAAGATGAAATACTTAAGTGCTTTGAGGATTTTCATAATGCTGAGTGGAAGTATTGTAAAGGTGAACTGGATGGAGAGTATGGTGCAGAGATAGAGGATGGAGATAAGCGGGCTTATTTTGATAAACCTGGTTATTATGAATATAACCTTTCTCAAAAATGGTATGTTTCGAATGAAGGTTTTCAAAAACCATATAAAATGCTTGAAAATCATGACGAGATCGATAAGGCAAAAATAAAGACAAAACAGGGCCCTGTATCAGTTCAACGTTATGTAAAAACAATTACAGATTTATATAATAGCCTTCCTTATAATAAAACTTTTGTTCCGCAGTTACATAGGGTGCTTATGTATAAAGTAGATAAGAATGATGTTGGATGCTTTATATTTGAGAAATGCTATGAAGGGGTACCGTTAGACTTGTATTGTAAGAATTTAAAATGTGAGAATCATACTGTTTATTTTGATAGAGTTACTAATTTTTTGACCGTATATATAAACGAAGACGGACAACTGGGATTGTGTACGTCTGACGAGGAGATAAGGATAAATAAGAAAAAACGTTTAGGAAAAGTATTAAATGTTGAGTCAGCAATAAGAATTGTTTCGGATACATACTCAGGGTTTTCAAAAATCAAGGTTGAAGAATTAAAACCTGTTTATTTAGTTATTCCGCATTATAAGAAAGATGGAAAGACTTTTTATGCAAAAAAAGGGAACAGGGTTGAACTCAGGCCTGTATATCGCTTTTTAATTCGAAATAATGAGAAAAACGACGTACTTCAAAATATGTACTTTTATATTTGTGTAGATATGCAAACGGGGGAGATAATGTCTAATTTTGACGCACAAAGTTATAAGCCATATTAGTGGATATGCAGACAGGAGAAGAGATAGATGATATAGGGAGAAATGGATTAAAACCTAAAAAAATAAAATAAAGGGGGAGCTATGAAACAGTTTTACAAAGAATACAGAAACCGATACGAGTTTAAATATATTTTGATGCTCTCGGCATGTGTATGTATTACGTATTTTGTGAATCCGGTTGATAAGGTTAATAATCATCTTATTACAATGATAGATGTATTGGTGTCGCATAGGGATAGGATTCAGTACATAGGATGGGATACGCTTTTTTCAAATTTCTGGGGCGAGTGGTTTATATTTACGATGCCGATTCTATTCACCGTATTATGCGTTAGAGTATTTGCTGAAGAATTAAAGAGTGGAACATATAGGTATGTGATTTTAAGAATTTCGGAAGCAAAGTATTTTAGACGGATTATTATGGAGTTTATAGTTACCGCACTGTTGATTATCTTAATTAGTGTTCTAATATATGCATTGGTCTCAATGATTATATTTCCAATGTACCCCAATATTCAAATTCAATCAGAAGATGATTTGATTTTAAATTCATTGCTTTATACATGTAAGACTGTGCCAAGAGTATTGGCAACAATAGTATTTGTAATATTACTGGCGTATATATTTGCGGTGTTAACGATGGATAAATATCTCGCGGTTATATTTCCATTTTTGATTGAGTACATGGTAGATCAAAAGATTACTAATGTGTTTTTATATTTGGCTTTAGATATAGCTATGTATTGGGTTGCAGAATATGTGATGAGAAGGCGGGCAGAAAAAATATGAAGCGTGAAGTTTGGATACTGGCAAAACAGGAATATTTAAGTTGGCTGTTGAACACTAGAAATGTTGCGGTTTTGATATTTGTAGTCTTTGTTAGAAAGGCGGTTGTGCTTCCGCTGATATATATGGCGAATAAATATCATACTGTTTTAAATTGGGCAGAATCATCAATTGCAGTTGCAAATTCTGGAGTTTCTGTATTGTTGATTTCAGTTATTCTCTTAACGGTATTATCAGGATTGCCGCGTATAGATAATGATTTTTACAATATTGTGTCTAGAGTAGGTATGAAAAGCTGGTGCAAGGCGCAGCTGGTGTTTATGTATTTGGCGGTTGTCACTTTTTGGTTGTTTGTTTTTTTCAGTACATGGGTACAAACAGCATATCTTAGTTATATAGAAGATGGATGGAGTTTAGTTACAACGCAGTATTCAGGGGATACTGCGATAGAGAATCTTTTACCGTTAAATCTGTACAATCAAATGCCGCCGTTGAAAGCTTTTATGTTTACGTACCTTTTGATGTTTTTGTATTTTTTGTTTACGATGAATGTTTTGGTGCTGGGAACATTATATGGAAAAAAGAATCTGACGACCATAGGACTGGTGATACTTTTGGCTGTTGGTGTAGCGGCAGCCGCTGCAAAGGTGAAATGGATGTGGCTGTTTCCGGTAAGTCATTCTATTTTGATACTTCACTGCCAAAAATATTATAGAGCCCAGCTTTTTCCAATCTGGTTATCTGTTTTACTTTTATTAGCATTTAATGTATTTATGACAATCTTAATTTATAGAAGGATGGTTTCTGTTGATGGGGAGATACTAAAGGGGAATTAAGACCTTGAGAAGGAGAGAACATGATTGAGCTTAAAAATGTATCATTAAAACTTAAGGGTAAAGAATTGCTGAAGAATATAAATATAACGGCTGAGAATGGAGAGATAGTTGGGCTAGTTGGATATAACGGTTCGGGAAAAACTCTAATTATGAAGTGTATATGTGGTTTTATTAATCAGTATACAGGGACGATTAAAGTAGATGGTGTGGATATTAGGACGATTTCAGTTGAGAAGTTAGATATGGGAATTCAGATTGAAGTACCTTCTTTTTTGTCATTCTACTCAGGCTTTAAGAATTTAAAAATGTTAGCGGGTTTGAAAGGGAATATAAATGATGAAGATATCAGTGAGGTAATGAAACTAGTAGGATTGAATCCAGATAGTAAACTATGCGTAGCTAAGTATTCTTTAGGTATGAGGCAGAGGTTGGGAATTGCGCAGGCACTTATGGAAAATCCGAACATACTTATTTTGGATGAACCGTTTAATAGTTTAGATTATGAGGTAAGCCAGAATATTAGACGAATACTTTTAAAGGAGAAGGAAAAGGGGAAAACGATACTAATCACGTCTCATAATCTATATGATATAGAGACTTTGTGTGATAAAACATATCAAGTTGAAAAAGGAGAGATAGTTTAAAGAGAATAAACGAGAAGAGACGGGGGATAGGCCGTGAGGTGTATGAGTATATTTATAAAGTAAAAAAGAGTGAAAGCTAGATGCTTTCACTCCAAAAATCAACTGGTTCATAATCTTGTAAACGGGCGAGGAATCCTCGCTCGTTTAGTTTTTCTTTGATTAAATCTAAAGTTTCCGGGGAATCCGCAGATACTGTATGGTAGTGATATCCGGAAGTAATATTCTTAAGCGGAGTTGATCGTCCGCTAGTCATTTCTTCCATAAAAAGATCCACATCATGTCTAGATTTTATATTTAAATCCGCTCTAATGATTCCGTAGGATCTATGTGAAACGAATACATCATCTACACATCCACCATTATCAACAATGATATAGAGCTCTTCGCGTGTTTCTTCATCGGTATGATTAGTTTTAAAAACTCTAGTTTTTGAAGAGACTTTCTGGACGAAGTATCCACGATTCATGGAAAAAATCTGAGCTCCGTTTGCACGCATCAAGGCAATGTCAGAAACTACAGACTGACGGCTGACGCCTACAATCTTCGCTAAGTCTGTTCCGGATATTGGATTGTCACTGTTTTTTAAAACGGTATAGATTTTCTTTCTTCGTTCTTCTCCGTTCAATTTATATGTCTCCTTTTCATTCTTTAATTTTTATATTTCATGTAGATTCTTAAGTGAAATATCTAAGATAGGTGAGGAGTGTGTCAGTGCTCCGCTAGAAACAAAATCGACATCTAAGTCTTTTATACGTTCGATGTTTTCTTTTGTCATATTTCCAGATATTTCAATTTGAGCCTTCTTATTAATAATAGAGATAGCTTCTTTCATAGTATCGTGGTCCATATTATCAAGCATGATAATATCTGCACCAGCGTCTACAGCATCTCTAACCATATCTAAGTTTTCTACTTCGACTTCAATCTTTCTAACGAATGGTGCGTAGGCCTTTGCCATTTTTATTGCTTCTTTAACACCACCGGCTGCACCGATATGGTTATCTTTTAACATAACTCCATCAGTTAGATTATATCTATGATTATTGCCGCCACCTATTCTAACAGAATATTTTTCAAAGATACGGTTATTTGGAGTGGTTTTTCTTGTATCTAATAATTTTATATTAGTTCCATCGAGTAGTTTTGCTGCCTTATTTGTGTAAGTGGCAACACCGCTCATCCTCTGTAGATAGTTTAGTGCGACACGTTCGCCGGAGAGTAGAATACGAATATCTCCGGTTACAGTGGCCATTTTTTCGCCCTTTTTTACAGTATCTCCATCGGTTACAAGAAAATCACATTTTACGTTTTCGTCTAAAAGAGTGAAAACTCTTTCAAAAACCTGAAGTCCACAGATGATACCGTCTTCTTTACAAATCAAATCTACCTGTCCCAATTTTGGTACAGGCATAACACAGTTAGTAGATACATCTTCAGAAGTGATGTCCTCTCTAAGTGCCATTTTTATAAGTGGATCAACGTTTAGTTTTAAAGTGGTTGGATCAAACATATCATTCCTCATTATGCATTCTTAATTTCATCGAGTACGAGTTCTTTGTAATCATTTGCTATAGATTCGCGGTTCTTATACATTTCAACATTGATATAGCCAAGATTTGATGGAGTGGTAAGTTTTTCGTATGTAGCTGAAATTTCTTTTGCAGCACGTTTTGCAAAAACCATACTCTCCAAAAGTGAGTTACTTGCAAGTCTATTTCTGCCATGAACACCATTACAAGCAGTTTCACCGACGGCATATAAGTGATCCATAGTAGTTTTGCTCTGATGATCAACTTTGATTCCGCCCATGAAATAGTGCTGAGCAGGTGTGACTGGAACACATTCTTTATCAGGATCCACACCATGCTCTAAGCAGTGAGCTATAATATTTGGGAAGTGAGAGTGAAGCTCATCATAAGGGATAGTTCTGAAATCCTCCCAAACATGTTCAGTGTGATCCTTTGCCATCTGCTTTTTAATTTCTTTAGTAAGAAGATCACGAGGCAGAAGCTCGTTTGTAAAACGTTCCATATTTTTTCCATAAAGATGTGCGCCTTCGCCTCTTACAGATTCAGAAATCAAAAATGATCGCTCGTTTTCATCTTTATTGAAAAAAGTTGTAGGATGAATCTGAACATAATTTATGTCTTTTAGTTCGATATTGTGTTTTATTGCAATTGCAAGTGCATCACCAGTTAGATGTCTAAAGTTTGTAGAGTGTTTGTAAAGTCCGCCAATACCGCCTGTTGCAAAGATAGTATAGTCACAGTCGACTCTGTCTAGCTTTCCATCTTTTGTTCTTATAATTGCGCCGTAGCAAATATTATTTTCTTCGATAATATCAAGAAGGGTTGTGTACTCCATAAGAGTGATATTGCTTCTCTTTTTTGCTTCAGCGAGAAGATGGCTTGTGATTTCTTTTCCGGTTATGTCCTCGTGGAAAAGAATTCTCTTTCTAGAATGAGCACCTTCTCTAGTGAAGTCTAATTCACCATTATCATCTCTATGAAAATCAACACCATAAGAAATCAAAGCTTTTATAGTATCCTGTGATGAACGAATCATGATGTCTACAGAAGTCTTGTCGTTTTCGTAATGACCGGCTTTCATAGTATCCTCGAAGTAACTGTCATAATCGTCATTGTCTCTTAGCATACAGATTCCACCTTGAGCCAGAAATGAGTCACTGCTTTCGAAATCTGATTTTGTGATTAGTAAAATTTCTTTGTCGGCTGGAAGATGTAGGGCTGCATATAGTCCTGAGCATCCGCTTCCTACTATTAAAATATCCGCCTTCATAATTACACTTCCTTTGGATCCTAATTTATATTAGGAAAAAATATTAATGTTATTCGAGATAAGAGTATAGCATCTTTAGTATTCACTGACAAGACAGATGTAAAGAGATAGATTTGACACCTGTAAAACACATGAGTATAATTCATAGGACTGTATTTGTTTTATGGAGAATGAGATATGAATACTAGAGAATTACAAGATGAAATAATTCGTCTAAAGAAGGAAAAGGATTTTTGTATTCTGGTACATGCTTATCAGAGCCAGGATATTTTAGAGGTTGCTGATTTTGTAGGGGATTCTTTCGGATTGAGTCAGAGAGCAGCAGAGACTTCAAATGAGAATGTTTTAATGTGCGGAGTTCGTTTCATGGCAGAAACTGTAAAGACTCTTTCGCCTAAGAAGCACGTATATCTCGCAAATCCTATGGCGGGCTGTCCTATGGCTGGGCAGATTGACAGAGAATTGCTGCAGGGAATGAAGAAAGAGTATCCAGGATATAAGGTTGTTGCGTATGTAAATACGACTGCTGACACAAAGCGAGAAGCAGATATGATAGTTACTTCTGCATCTGCTGTAAAGATAGTAAAGAGTATGCCGGATGAGAATATCCTATTCGTTCCAGATTGTAATCTGGGAAGATGGGTAGAAAGTCAGATTCCTGAGAAAAATTTTGTGTTTTATAAAGGCGGCTGCCCTACTCATATGAAGATGAGAGAGTTTGACGTGGAGCGCGCACGAAAAGAGCATCCAAATGCTTTACTTCTCGTGCATCCAGAATGTTTAAATGAAGTTACTAAACATGCGGATTATGTCGGAAGCACAACAGGAATAATGGATTTCGCACGTAAGTCGGATGCAAAGGAATTCATAATCGCGACAGAACAGAGTATAGTTCAGCATCTGCAGTTTGAAATGCCAGAGAAGAAGTTTTATCTGTTGTCCACTAAAGCGGTTTGTCAGAATATGAAGATGACTACGCTTGTGGATGTCTATAATACTCTAATAGGAAACGGTGGAGAAGAGATTGTCTTAGACGATGCGGTTATCAAAGAGTCAAGGGCTGCAATTGATAGGATGATTGAGGCTGGGAAATAAAGGGGCAGATTAAAGTAGAAACGATGAGATAAGTATAATATGCATATACCGATAAAGGAGAGTTAGGAAAGTTTCCTAACTCTCCTTTTGTATATAATGCACAAATTTTAAGATAATAATTCGATTTTTGTGCAAGACGTATAAAATAAAGCGCTGATAAATATAGAAATATTGTGCATAGTGTGGGAAAACGTTTAACTAAAAAGTGGTTGAGAATAGGAAAATTAATAACTAAAATCAAAATTAAATAAGAGATGTGCACATTCTTATGGGGAAAATATATTAAACGGAGGTTTTTTATGAGAAAACTTAAGAAGTATCTCTCATGCTTGTTCGTTTTTGCAATGGTGTTAGGTTTGCTGTTTCCATTACAGGGGAAAGTACAGGCACGTGAAAACAAAGAAGAAATGTCACTGATTTATGCAAATGTCCCAGCAGATTGGACGAATCCAAATATTTGGGCATGGGCAAAAGATGGAAAGACCGCATTCGACGCATGGCCAGGTGAACAAATGAATGAGGACAAAAATAATAGTGGTTGGTATTACATGTATATTCCCAAGTGGGCTAATCATGTGATTATTAATTCTGGAGAGCTTCAGACTAAAGAATTAGAGCTTAAAGAAGGTAACGCTTGGCTTACTGTCAAAGACAAGGATAACACAGAGATTTCTACAGAGCAGCTTACAAAGGGTGACCTTCCAGAGTACGTGAAAACATTTAAAGTACATGCAAAGGTTGAGGATAGTTGGAAGGATCCAAAAATCTGGGCATGGTCAGCTCCAGATGGAAAAAATGCTTTTGACAAATGGCCTGGTAAGAGCATGACAAAAGGCGAAGATGGCTGGTATACAGCAAGTGTTCCGGAATGGGTTAACTCAATTATTGTAAATGGCAATGATGGAGATGTAAAAACTACTGATGTAAAGGTGGATCCTGCAGAACTTTGGATTACAGTTAAAGAGGATGGTACAAATGAGCTCAGCTATGTAGATCCTGCAAAGGCAAATGCACCAAAGATTAAGGTGTATGTTAAAGCTCCTGCGGACTGGAAGAATCCTAATTTGTGGGCATGGTCAGCTCCAGATGGAACAAACGTGTTTACAACATGGCCTGGAGAAGCTTTGAAGAAAGACGAAAATGGATGGCTTGTTAAAGAGATTCCAGGTTGGGTTAATTCGCTGATCGTAAACGGAAATAAAGGAAAAGTACAGACAAAAGATATTTCTGTTAAAAAGGGTAAAAATGTTTGGGTTGTAGTAGATTCAAAGAAGTCATTTAAAGTCTATTACAAAGAGCCGGCTATCAAAGACGATGCAAGTTCTAATGCTTCAAGCAGTAAATCAAATGCTGCACCAATAGTTGCAGTTGTAGCATTGCTGGTTATTGCAGGTGGAGCTTTTGCATTAAAGAAAAAGTCAGCATAAAAAGGGAGGACAGAATGAAGAAAAGGATCATTTCACTATTATTATCGATTTCAATGCTTGCGACAGCTGGGTTTACTTCTTGTGGCAAAAAATCAGCTAAATCAGCTACAGCTAACGATCCGCATACGATTGTAATATGGCATGACAAAGAAGATGCGGTGACTGATGTTTTGAAGAAGAAACTAAAGACACTGGAACCGGATGTAAAGGTTGTGTTGGAGAAGAAGTCGGATTTAACGGAATCATTGAAGATGGTAGGAAATGATCCTAATTCTGCTCCTGATATGTATATTTTTGCGCATGATAAGATTGGCGTATATGCAGAGATGGGGATTTTGGAACCTATCACTAATCTGATTAGCAAAGATGATCTGTCCAAATTTATGGACAGTACAGTTGAGGCAGCTACATATAAAGGAAAAGTCTATCAGATGCCTTTATATTATGAAACACTGCTCTTTATGTATAACCGTTTATACATGAAGGATGAGGAAGTACCAAAGACGACAGAAGAATTATATTCATATATGAAGGAAAATACTGGAGGCGGACATTATGGTTTCGCTGAACAGCATAGTACTCCATATTATGCGACAGTATGGATAAATGGATTTGGAGAAAAAATTCTATCTAAAGATGGTAAGGCAAAGCTTAATACTAAAAAAGTAAAAGAAGCACTTACTTACCATAAGAAGTTTGTCGAGTTACAGCCTGGTGAAACAGAGTATGCAACAGTAAATACTTTATTTAGTGAAGGAAAAGCTCACTCTACAATAGCAGGCCCTTGGATGATACCTACAGTAAAGGAAAAAGGAATGGATGTTGGAATCGCTCCTATGCCTGTTATTGATGAAACACAGAAAAGCTTATCTCCATACATGGGAGTTCAGGGAGTACAGGTTCTGAAGAACGCAGTAAAGACAAAGAAAGCTTCTATTAAGAAGGTTTTAAAAGTTCTTATGGATCCAGATGTAGAAATAGATTTAGCAAAAGCAAGCGGATGTGCTCCAGCACAGAATGCTTGTTATGATCAGGATGAGATTAAGAATGATAATGTTGTTATGATGATGAAGCAGACAGCAGATAATGCCGTACCTATGCCGAATGCACCAGAGATGGATGTAATGTGGACTGTACTGGGAAATCTGATGACTGATATAAATCTCAGCAACAAAGATATAGATGAAAGTTTAAAGAATGCACAGGCAAAGGCTGATTCTTTGATAAAGAGTATGAAGTAACAGGTAGATTATGAAAGACAGAAAATACAATACATTAAAATGTTATTTGTGGTCGCTACCATCCCTAGTACTTATTTTACTAATAGTTATATTTCCAATTATATACACTGGTTATATATCATTGACAAATATGAATGTATATCATTGGACAAATTACAGCTTTATAGGTTTAGAGAACTATAAAGATGCAATATTAGTATTTGATAGTGGCTTTATAAAGGCTTTTGTTATGACTGTAATATGGACTGTTACCAGTATGATACTACAGTTGGTGATCGCGTATGTTTTAGCTAGTTTGTTAAATGTTCGCGGATTAAAAGCTAGAAATATATATAAGACATTTTTGATTTTTCCATGGGCTATGCCGGGATATGTATCTATTTTGCTTTGGAAAACAGGAATGTTTAATTCACAGTTTGGATTGTTAAATCAATGGATGAATAAACTGGGATTGACTGCAGCCAAATGGTTGAACAGTGATTGGTCGGCTTTCTGGTGTTGCACGATTGTAAATCTATGGTTGGCGCTTCCGTTTATGATTACGATCATAGATGGTGCGCTCCAGAGTATAGATCATAGTTTTTATGAAAGCGCTATCCTGGATGGAGCAAATTGGTTTGAGCGTACAGTGTATATCACGATACCGATGATTAAGCCGATAATTGGACCATCAGTTGTAATTACAATATTTACAACATTTAAGCAGTTTGATGTTATTTATCTATTGACTCAGCAGGTTGGGGCAAAAACAGGAGCAAATATACATACGATCATGACATATGCGTATGAAAACGCTTTTATTACAAATAATTATGGCTATAGTTCTGCGATATCTATTTTGATATTTGTGATTCTGATTTTGTTTACTGTGGTTATAAATAGAAGACAAAAGGAAAGGAGCGTATAGAGGATGTCAAAGAAGACAAAGAACATTATTAAGTTGACTATTTTAAATCTGTTCTTCATATTGATTTGCTTTGTTACGCTGGTTCCTATCTTGTATGCGGTTTCGGTTTCCTTAAATGCAAATAACAGTTTGTTGAGTTCAGATTTTTCGTTCATACCAAAGAATATTACGTTCGCAAATTATAAGGCTGTTTTTGTGGAAAAACCAATTATGCTATGGTTTAAAAACAGTATGATAATGGCGGTTATAACTCTGGTGATATCACTCGGAACAGGTATTCCTGCAGCATATGTTTTTTCAAGAAAGAAATTTAAGGGAAGGAAAACAATTTTAAAAACAATAATCCTCCTTTATGCCTTCCCTTCTCTTCTTTCGATGACTGCACTATATAAGCTGTTAGTTCCGATGGGACTAATAAATACTAAAATCGGATTGATTATCGTATATACAGGAACAGAGGCTATATTTGCACTTTGGAATATGAAAGGGTATTTCGATACGATTCCGTATGAAATAGAAGAAGCTGCGATGATAGATGGCGCCAGTCCGATTCAGATTGTGACGCAAATTGTGTTACCGCTTGCTAAACCTACGATAGCGGTTACAGCGATGATGGTTTTGATTTATGTATGGAATGAATACATCTTTGCAGTTAATTTTATGACTGGATCAGACACTTATACTTTGGCAGCAGGATTGTATTCATTACAGGCGACTGAAATGAGTGGTAGCTGGCCGGTATTTGCAGCGGCATCGATTGTGGTATCTATTCCTATTCTGTTAGTATTCTTTGCTTTGCAGAAAAATATGACTACTGGTTTGACATCTGGAGGTGTTAAGGGCTGATGATTGAAAAAAGTGCGATATTACATATTCCTATGTCACAGTATGCATATGGGATTGATGAAAATAGAGTAACTATAAGACTTAGATGTAAACATGATGATTTAGATGAATGTGTTCTCTATTACGGAGATAGGGCATGTAGACTTACACCGGTTATTTTTTCAGAGCAGAAGATGGTGAAAGTCATAGAATGCGAGAGATTCGATTATTATGAAGCTGTTTTGGAGAAGCCTTATAAGAGATTAAATTATTATTTTAAACTGATTTCTGGAGATGAGAATTGGCTTTATTATGGCGACTGCTTTATGAAGGATACGGTTGATGATAGATCAGAGTATTATCAGCTTCCGTTTAATCATAGAGACGATATCGTAAAACCTCCTTTATGGGCAAAAAATGCAGTGATATATAACATTTTTCCAGATAGTTTTGCAACGTCTAAATCATATATTAGTAAGCAGTCTAGTGAACAGGATTACAAAGGAAACAAGGTTAGAGGGAAACTCGGTGGAACGCTTAAGGGAATAACAGAAAACGTTGATTATTTAAAGCGTCTAGGAGTAAATGCGATTTATATAAATCCTATATTTGCTGCAGGTGAATATCATAAATATGATCTGCTGGACTATTATCGGGTTGATCCGTGCTTTGGTACAAATGAGGATCTAAAAGAGCTCGTAGATGTATATCATAAAAATGGACTCAAGGTAATTATCGATGGTGTATTTAATCATTGTGGATGGAATTTCTTTGCGTTTGATGATGTAGTAAAGAATGGAACTGAGTCAAAGTATAAAGATTGGTTTTATGATTTAAAGTTTCCAGTTATTAAACCTGAGAATCCGGAAGAATATCCAAATTATGAATGCTTTGGTTATGAGAGGATGATGCCTAAATTGAATATGGCGAATCCGGAAACTGCTGAGTATTTTTGTGAAGTTGGTAAGCATTGGATCAGAGAATTTGGTATAGATGGTTGGCGACTAGATGTAGCTAGCGAAGTAAATGATGATTTCTGGAGAAAGTTTAGTGCCGGTGTAAGGCAGATTAATCCGGATGCTATCCTGATAGGTGAAGTGTGGGAGACAGCAAATCATTGGTTAGATGGTAAAATCTTTGATTCAACTATGAATTATGATTTTAGAAAGCATTGTAATAAGTTCTTTGCAGAGAAATCAATAGATGCAGCGGAGTTTGGAAATAGAGTTGCAGATATGTATATGAGATATAGAAAGCAGACTACTTTTGCACAGCTTAATCTATTGGATAGTCATGATGTGGGAAGATTTCTATCTGCATGTCATGGAGATGTATCTATTTATAAGCTTGCGGTGCTCTTTCAGATGACATTTCCTGGTATGCCCTCTATTTTCTATGGAGATGAGATGGGATTAGAAGGAATAATAGAAGCTGATTATAGACGTCCGATGGATTGGGAAAGTAAACCTGGAAAACTGTTTGAGTTCTTTCAGAAAGTGATTCGTTGCAGATTGGATAATGAAGTGCTTCGCCTGGGAGATTTTAGGATTGTATCTGCAAAGAGCGGAGAAAGAGTATTTTGTTATGAAAGATACTTGGGAGAGTCTATTATCAGAGTTTATCTCAATGTATCGGATGAGCCTGTTGATATTGAAGATATTGGAGATTCGACAGTGCTTATACAGGAAGGTTATACAAACCATAGTTTAGATAGTCATGGATATATAGTATTTGCTATGTAATCGGAGGAAAGATGGGAGTAACGATTAAAGATGTAGCCAGAGAAGCAGGTGTATCAATAGCGACTGTATCTAAAGTAATAAATGGCTCATATTCCATATCTAAAGAAACAATTGCTAGAGTTAATGATGTGATGAAGAAATTGGATTATCATCCAAATACACGTGCGAGAAATCTGGCGCAGAAATCTAATAGAACTATAGTATTTGTTACTTCATTAGAAAAAAATGTTGGTTTTACTAACCCGCATATGTTTGAGATGATGTGTGGGTTAGAAAACTATCTGTCAAAGAAAGATTATTCATTAGTATTAAGAAGCTTGACTACTGATGAGGCTCCTGATTATATAAAGGAAACTTTTGATGTTAAGAAGGCGGATGGGTTTATTATTCATGCGTCTCTCTTATCGGAGAAGCTGGATGAGACTATCTCGAAAAATGAAATCCCACATTTGGTTCTCGGAATGCCAAATTTCGAAAGTCATATGAGCTGGATTGATGTAAATAATAAACATGCGGGAGAAATAGCTGCTAAGTATTTGTTAGCGTGCGGGTATTGTTCGCTGGCGTTTATCGGGGGAAGACCTGAAGACAAAATATCTATGAATCGTTTAGAGGGAGTACTTTCGATGCTTAAAGAGCATGATGTGGTACAGCCTCAGAACTATATTAAATATGGAGAATCGGCTACAAATAGTGGCTTTGAATTAACGAGCGAAATAATAGAACTTGATCATAGACCGGAGGCTATA
Organism: Lachnospiraceae bacterium; assembly: GCA_024682375.1. Classification (GTDB taxonomy): domain Bacteria; phylum Bacillota; class Clostridia; order Lachnospirales; family Lachnospiraceae; genus Lachnocurva. The sequence continues at coordinate 64,578 of JAIKZI010000002.1, forward strand.
ATTTGCGCAAATAATTATTTGGCATATGGCTGTGTGCGTGCGATAAAGGAAAGTGGTTTGACTATTCCTAAAGATATAGGTGTATTAACTTTCGATGATTTTCCATTCTCAAAATTGTTAGCTCCCCAGCTAAGTGTTGTGAACATAGATGTATATGATCTGGGATACGAGGCTGGTAAGAATATATTAAAAATTGTTAGGAACCCAAATGTGCACATTCAGAGTTATATAACCAATCCGAATATTATTCAAAGAGAGTCGACCGTGAATAATATGAGGTGATTAGAAAGGAAAGTGTCATGGATTATAGAAAAAGGGGGCTAGCGTTACTCCTAGCAGGAATGATGGCGACTTCTGCTATTCCATTAGGGATGGTATCAAATTGCAAAGCAGAAGCATTAACGTCATCGAAAGGAAGCGAAAGTATAGGGCCGGTTACATCTAAGGATGTAATATATCAGATTATTACTGATAGATTTTGTGATGGGGATAAAACTAATAATGTTCCAAGAGGTTTTGATGCTTCTCTATTTGACGGAACGGGAAGAGACTTGAAGTTGTATCAGGGTGGTGACTGGCAAGGAATTATAAATCAGATTCCATATTTAAAAGGAATGGGAATTACTACGATTTGGGTTTCAGCGCCATATGAGAATCGTGATACTGAGATTGATGATTATCAGAAGAATGGCAGCAAGGATAGATGGACTAGTTTTCATGGATACCACGTAAGAAACTATTTTGCTACAAACAAGCATTTTGGTGATCTGAACAAATTTAAGGATTTGAGAGATGCTCTACATCAAAATGGAATGAAGCTTGTAATAGATTTTGTAACTAATCATACGAGCAGATATCAAAATCCAACAACTAACTTTAGCCCAGAGGATGGAAAGCTGTATGAACCGGATAAACTTCCAAATGGAGAATACGCGCTTGATTCAAATGGAGAACCTTATGATTATAATCATGATGGAAAGGTAGAAAATCTGTTGGCTGATCCAAATTATGATGTAAACCATTGGTTCCATAATTTTGGTGATCGAGGAAATGATTCTTCGCGCTGGGGCTATAGAAATAAGGATTTGGGGTCATTGGCTGATTTCTCACAGGAGAATCCTGAAGTAGTTAAGCATCTTGAGAAGGCGACAAACTACTGGGCTGGAATGGGTATTGATGGACTTAGACATGATGCAACGCTGCATATGAATCCGGCTTTTGTAAAAGGATTGAAAGACAGCGTAGATTCGAAAAATACTATTACACATTTTGGAGAGTTCTTCATAGGAAGACCAGATCCTAAGTATGATGAGTACGTCTATTTCCCAAAACAGACTGGTGTAAATAATCTCGATTTTGAGATGTATAGAACACTTAATGCATCGTTTGGAGATTTTTCTAAACCGATGAGCGATTTAGGAAATATGTTCCAGTACACTCAGAGCCAGTATGGATATAGTAATCAGACAGTTACTTTCTTGGACAATCATGATGTGACGAGATTCGGTTATGTACAGCAGAATCAGAAGCCTTATAATGCTGCACTTGCTGTTTTGTTGACTAGTAGAGGAATCCCTAACATTTATTATGGTACAGAGCAGTATGTTAAGCCAAATGACGGAAGCGATGTCGCTGGTCGAGTATTCTTGGAGAAAGATAAAGGCTTTAATACGAACACAAAGGCTTATAAGCTTATTAAGAAGCTTTCTGATTTGAGAAAATCAAATGATGCAATTGCATATGGCGAGACAAATGTTCTTTATAGCAATGATGATGTTATAGTATATGAAAGAAAGTATTATGACGATGTTGTAGTTGTTGCAGTGAATAGACAGCCGGATAAGACTATTTCGGTTCCGGCGATTGGAACATCATTGCCTAGTGGTTATTATAAGGATATTCTGGGCGGTGAATTGTATGGATCTGGAATATCTGTTAAGAAGACAGGTGAAGGCTCTAAGCTTGATGGCTTTACATTAGGCGGCGGAGAAGTAAATGTATGGAGCTATCAGACGGAAACTTCTAGCACTCCTAAATTAGGCGATGTTGTATCGACTATGGGTCGTCCTGGAAATAAAGTATATATTTACGGAAAAGGTCTGGATGGAAAGGTAGAAGTTAAATTTGGAAAGGTATCTGCAAAGGTAATTAATAACACAAGTGGAATGATAGAAACTGAAGTACCTTCAAATTCTTCAACAGGAAAAGTACAAATTTCCGTTTTGAAGAACGGAGTAAAGAGTAATACATTGGATTACAATGTGCTATCTGGAGATCAAAATCAGATAATATTCCATGTAAGAGCTAATACAAGTTATGGTGAGAATATTTACGTTGTAGGAAATGTACCTGAATTAGGAAATTGGGACGTAGATAATTGTACAGAAGCTTTGCTGAATCCAAATTATCCGGAATGGTATTTGCCAGTTAGTGTTCCAGCAGGAAAGAGAATCGAGTTTAAGTTTATTAAGAAAGATTCTACAGGAAAAGTAACCTGGGAAAGTGGAAATAACCATGTTATTAATTCTTCGAGTGATTCATGTGGTGTAACTGATTCTCCTGTATATACTTGGAATTAATATTATAATTATTTTGAAAAAGGGTTAGACGAAAGTCTAGCTCTTTTTCCTTGCTATACTCTTCCTTAGATAGTACAATACAGTAGTTACAGAAAAAATGTTTTGCGGGTGGGACCAGTTGTCCCGCTAAGTTAGAAAAAACATTAGGAGGAAATTTTAAAATGGATAAGGAACAGTATTTAAGCGTATATCGCCATTCTTTGGCACACGTTATGGCAAAAGCTGTAATCGAGATATACGGCAAGGAAGTCCAGTACGCTATTGGACCACAGATTGATGATGGATGTTACTATGATTTTGTACTTCCATGTGCAATCACCAAGGATGATTTCAAAGCAATTGAAGATAAGATGCATGAAATCATCAAGCGTAGAGAAGATTGGACAAGAAAAGAGATTACTAGAGAAGAAGCTCTTGAACTTTTCAAGGATCAGAAGTTTAAAACCGAGCTTATTAATGATCTTCCAGAGGATGAAACCATTACTGTTTACTATACCGGTGAGGATTATGTGGATCTTTGCCGTGGACCACACGTAGATAATTCTCAGGAACTTATGAATGCAGCTTTCCAGATTAAGTCAACATCAGGTGCTTACTGGAGAGGTGATGAGAATAGAGATCAGATGCAGAGAATTTATCTCTATGCATTCCCAGATAAGAAGCAGTTAAAAGAGCATCTTGCACTTATCAAAGAAGCTATGGAAAGAGATCATAAGAAACTCGGACCTCAGCTTGAGTTATTTATGTTCAGTGATACAGCACAGGGTATGCCATACTGGTTACCTAGAGGCTGGCAGTTATACAGATGTCTTCTCGATTATTCTAGAGAAGTACAGACACTTCATGACTACAATGAGATTTCAGCTCCTGTAATTAACAACAAGAAGCTTTGGCTTGTAAGTGGACACTGGGCTCATTATGTTGATAACATGTTTATCATCCCAGGAAAAGATGGAGACAAGAAGTTCAGCTATGATGCTATTGATACAATGGCAGCTAAGCCTATGAACTGCCCTAACGCTATGCTCGAGTTCAAGAGAAAGCCTCGTTCATACAAAGAGCTTCCAATTCGTTATTCTGAGTATGATGTACTTCATCGTAAGGAAAAAACAGGACAGCTTAATGGTCTTCTTCGTGTTCAGGAATTTAGACAGGATGATGATCATACATTCGTAACAGAGGATCAGATCGAAGCTGAAATCGCTGATATCCTTGAAATTGCTGATGAGATCTATAAGACATTCGGTATCACATATCGTGCAGAGTTCTCTACACGTCCTGATGATTACATGGGAGATATCGAACTTTGGAATAGTGCTGAAGCTACACTTAAGAAGATTCTTGATGACAAGTATGGCGAAGGTGGATACGAAGTAAATGAAGGCGATGGTGCCTTCTACGGACCTAAGATCGACCTTCAGATCAAGGATGCTCTTGGAAGAGAATGGCAGTGTGGTACTATCCAGCTTGACTTCCAGCTTCCAAGAAACTTCGAACTTAAGTATACAGATAAAGATGGATCAGAGAAAATCCCTGTAGTTCTTCATAGAGCTATCTTTGGATCACTTGAAAGATTCATGGGTATCATTATTGAAAACTTCAAGGGTGCATTCCCATTCTGGATGTCACCAGTTCAGGTAGGTATTGTTCCTATCAGAACAGAGCACAATGAGTATGCTAAAGAAATTGAGAGAAAGCTTCGTAAGCTTCGTATCAGAACTGAGGCTGATTACTCAGATAACAATATGAATACAAAGATTAAGAAGTTCAAGAACTTCAAAGATCCATATGTTATCGTAATTGGTGATAAAGAGGTTGAAGAAGGAACAGTTTCTATCAACATCCGTGGATGCAAACAGCAGCTTCATGATGTACCAGTAGATAAATTTATCGAAATGTGCGTAAAGATGAATGAAGAGAGATGCATTGATCTTATTACAGAAGCATAAT
>JAIKZI010000022.1 GCA_024682375.1 Lachnospiraceae bacterium
AAACTTCTCAAGCAGAAAGCGAAAAGAGGAGTATTTTACTATACTTCTAAAGTAACAAAGAGGAGCATTTTACTACACTTCTTTTCGCACAAGAGGACTATTTTACTCTACTTTCTAAGGAGGAATAGTCATATTTATGAGAAAACGTAGTCCAAATAAAAGCAATGAAGAATGGCGGCAGATCATACTTGATGCTAAAAGAAGTGGTATGTCTGATTTTGAGTATTGTAAGATGCATGGAATCACACCCAGTGCTTTTTATAGAGCTGTGAAAAGAATGCGTCGTATAGCATGCGCTGCTACACCTACACCTTCAAATACTACTATAGTACCAGTACATGATGCACATGAAGTTGTTCAGGTCAACTTTAATGAATTGCCTTTAGAAGAAAATACTAAGTTAAGTGCAAAAGAAAAAACTATGACATGTGATACCTTTAATAATTCTTTTGCAGCAACAATCAGGCTTGTAGTGGGAGGCAGTACACTTGAATTAACCAATGAAGCTGATCCTGGTATGGTAAGCTCATTGATCCGAGTACTGAAATCATCATGTTAGGTGACATCTCAAGTGCAAATCACATTTACATAGTCACAGGGTTCACTGATATGAGAAAGAGCATAGATGGATTAATGGCCATAGTTAGAGATACATACGACATGGATCCATACAGTAATTCTGTATTTCTTTTTTGTGGCAGGCGTTCTGACAGAATCAAATGTTTACACTACGAAAAATTATCCGAATCCTTTTGTTATCCGAATTTTTAAGATAAAACGTAATATATTTCTAACTTTAGAGAAATTTTAAAATTCAAATATGCGGATAACAATATTATACAGTGTACCATTAAACTATAGGAGGTACACTATTATGGCAACCTTTAAAAGGAAAACATATTCATCGCTTGACCTTATACCAGAGTTTGAAATGGCTGTATCTGATTTTTTGACTAATTGTGCTAGTCATCATACACCCATTCATTTACAAAACATTCGAAGACGATGCGTTCTATTTCTTAAATGTATGCAATCCTGGGGGAAAAACAAACTAAATGATATCACTTATGAAGATATCAAAAAATATGATGATGAATTAGGTCATCTTAAGAAGATGTCTAGAATAATTGAGGAATCAAGCCTACATCAGTTTCTAAAGTATCTTGCTGATAACGGTCAGATAAACGTTGGAAGATACTTGTATATGTACCTAATAGAACTTAATTGTATCACGAGGGTTGAAGATCTTGCTTATGAAGAACAGCAGCAAATCAATAATTTGGAATCATCATTTAGTGAATTCCCTCCCAATGAATTTTATGAAGCTAGTCTAGAATTTGTAAATATACTTTTAAAAAAGGGGTACAATAAGGATTATGTTAAGGACATTGAAAGGGTATTACTAGTTCTATATCTGTTCCTAGATCTCAATAGTCTTGGATATAATCCAGATTTAGCTATTATATGGTTAAATTCAGATGCCGCTAAAAGCGTCTTTCATGGAAATGCATTAATTGCTGCACGGCGGGTGCTTAACGTTTTTAAAGATTATTGTGAGTCAGGCGAAATAAATTTTCGAAAAGTTTATCGAAAAGACATATCTGGTATTGATGAATTACCTGCCTGGTGCAGAATTCCTTTGCTAAATTTTGTTGATCAAAGAACTAAAGAGAAACTTGATGAAAAAACCGTCAAGAACGATATTTATTCACTTCTCAGATTTTGCAGATTTATACTACATGAAGGTTTGCAATCATACGTAGGACTTACAGGTGAGTTGATTCATAAATTCAATATAATGGATAAACATAAATCCCCAGAAGGAAAGAATGCATGCAATAATCGGGTTAAACGATTTCTGAAATATTTATATCGCGAAGGATTAGTAGAATTACCTGGATTGCATTATGCTCTTGGTACAGCTGCAGTTTCAGTTGAAACAATAGTACATACACTTTGTGAAAATGAAATCGATACTGCTAGAATATTTGTTGAATCTGCTTCAACTGCGTTAGAACTACGGGATAGTGCTATTTTCCTGCTAGGTTCAGATATGGGAATAAGAGGATCTGACATTGTATCACTAAAACTTTCGGACATAGATTGGAAAAAACAAAGCATTAAATTTAATCAAAACAAGACTGGTTCCGAAGTATGGTTATCAATGCCAACATCAGTTGGTAACGCAATTTACAGATATCTAAAATATGGACGGTCAAGGCTATCAACCAGCGATTATCTATTCGTAAGTATTCATGCTCCCTTTGAACAAATGACAAGATCTATCTGCTATTCCACACTTAAACGTATTCTTCCTGATAGAGATGTTAGTGGCTCAGGATTTCACGTTACAAGAAAATCATTTTCAAGCAATCGTTTAAACAATGGAGTATGTCCTGGAAGAATCGCAGACGCAATCGGACATTTAGGGACCGCAAGCCTTACCTCTTATTTATCACTTGATAAAGATAAGATGTCAGAATGTCCATTATCCCTAAGATCTCTCAATATATCTGTTAATGGAGGTTTCTAATGAGCGATTATACTTTAAAAAGCGTTATGGCTCCATATATACAGGGACTATTAGAGCAGAAACGGGCATTGGGATACAAGTATGATGTTGAAGAATATATTTTACGCCGTTTTGATAAATACTGGATAAGAGAAAATGGGACCCTTACAGAGCTGACAAGAGAATCAATAGAATGTTGGATGCAAAGAAAACCAACTGAGGGACGTTCTAGTAGGAGTACTCGGATAAGTGTATTACGTCAACTTGCAATATTTATGAATGGTATTGGCCATACTGCATACATACCTGATGAGAAATATGTTAAAGATTATCCTGTCATACACATACTTTCTTCAGATGAAATAGTGGCGCTGTTTACAGTCATAGATAATTATTCTCCAAAAATAAGATTCAATGGTGCGATTCGTATGTCAAATGAATACAAGGTCTTATTCAGACTGATTCTCACCACAGGACTCAGAAGAAACGAAGCGCTTAAAATAAAAAAACAAGATGTCGATTTTGATACAGGTACAGTTATTATTCGTGGTGCCAAGGGACATAAAGACAGAATCGTATATATATCTAAAGATATGTTAGAACTTCTAAATAAATATGTTGAATATCTTTCAACAGATAAAGGCTTGGATACAATCTGGCTTTTCCCATCACTGGATTCCTCTAAGCACATATCTAATGGTATAGGTGCTCGTTTCAAACTTTTTTGGAAAGAAACTAAATATGCTAAAACCTGTGAAAAGGCCCCCACAATTCACTCTCTTCGCCACACATATGTGGTATTACGTATGAACCAGTGGATGGAAGAAGGTGTTGATCTCAGTGTTATGATGCCCTATCTGAGCAGACAGCTTGGGCATACATCTATTAATGAAACATTCTACTACTACCATCAAGTCAGGGAGGCATTTAGACTAATTCATAAGAGGGATACAGTTGCCTCCATAGTTATACCAGAGGTGAGGATAAGATGAAAAAAACATTAGATAAAAAGTTATTCTTTTCCATGACTATGGATTTTCTTAACGTATATCTACCGCAAGGACATGATAGTGAAAAAACCATAAAAACATACAAAGACGGTCTTACAATTTTTAGAAGATATGTTACTGATGAGTGTGGCATATCCATAAAAGACTTTAAATTCATGGACTGTACATTTGATTTTGTGCTTGATTATAGAAATTGGCTACTAGATATAAAGAAAAGAAAGCCAAGTACCGTTAATAATAGGCTTGCGGCTATCAAAACGTATTTACGATACGCTGCGGCTAAAGATATTTCAATACAACAGGTACAGATAAGCATAACTGAAGTTCCATTTCTTAGAGTTCCTAAAGTTATCCGTCCTATAATCGAGAACAATGCTACAATAGCAGCTCTTTTAGATGCTCCTCCAAACACAAAAACTGGAACTAGAGATACTATGATCATGTCATTATTATTTGATACTATGATTAGAGCTTATGAGTTAATTCAACTAGATATAAAAGATGTACAAATCAATGTCGAGACCCCACATTTGCTAGTTCACGGTAAAGGAAACAAAGAACGAACAGTACCGCTCTCAGAAAATACGATACCGTTGATCCGCCAGTATTTAATAGAGTACCATTCTGAATGTAACAATGAAGAAAAAATGAGTCCATTCATATATACGACCATTCACGGAAAAAGACATCGTATGTCTGAACGTAATGTGGAAAGAATACTCAAAAAATATGGCGATGCAATACGTAAAGATTATCCGGACCTTCCTGCATCAATATATCCTCATATGCTAAGGCGCACACGCGGAACTGGCTTATATAGAGATGGAGTTCAGATAGAAGCTATCGCTGTGGCAATGGGACACGCAAACATTCAAACAACAAAGGATCACTATGCATTCCCATCGCTTGAACAAAAGCGAGAGGTCATGAACAAAGGTAATTCATTGGTTATCACAAGAACCCATGAAGAAAAAGAATGGCCAGATGATGAAGATGAACTTGCACGGCTATGTGGGCTTCGATAATTATTGTTATCCGTATATTTTAGACTCTGAGTATGTAGATAGCATTGAAATCATTGTACTCTATCATGAAATCTTCGGATTACTAAAGTGTGCGGATAATTTTTCTTATCTGAATATTCAGATAAGAAAAAGATGGATTTTGCCTCTTGTATAAGAGGTTGGAAAAAGGGCGTGAAGATAGCTTCAGGTTTCAATGGCCCAGACATGCATCTGAGGTAAGAGATCTTACCCGTCAACAGTTCAGATGGTTACTTGAAGGTCTTTCAATCGATCAGCCAAAGGCAATACGCATCAGTAAAGAGAAACATGATTTTTAACTTATAGTGATGTTGCACAAACTTTCAAAAATTGCACTAAGCTGTCCTGCCACAAGGGCCTTAGAGCCTAGTAAATACGGGCTTTCATGGGTATAATTATATCAGTTTTTGAAAGGGCGTAAGCTGGTGCAATGAGTAGAAATGATCTGTCTGGAAAGACAAATGAAGAGATAATCGAATACCTTCTCAGCGAGAATAATTCCAAGGAATCACAGCTTGCAGAAGTTCGTCAGGAACTTGCAGATGCAAGAGAGACCATAGAAGAATTTAAGCGTATGATATTTGCCTCCAGATCCGAAAAGAAGCACATCGGATACGAGAACCCAGATCAGCTTACACTTGCTGATTATTTCAATGAGGCTGAACTTGAAACAGATCCTTCTGTTAATGAGCCAACTAAGGAAGAAATAATCAAAGGTTACAGTCGCAAAAAAGCAGGTGCTAAAAAGGCAAAGGCTAATTATAAAGAGCTTTATGATGATATACCATCCAGAGACATGCTCTGCTCACTTGATCCAGAGGACAAGATCTGCCCAAGATGCGGCGAAACCATGGAACGAATCGGCTGGGAGCATGTTCGTACAGAACTGGAAATAATTCCAGCGCAGGTACGTAAGGTTGAAATCTATAGAGAATCAGTTCGTTGCAAAAAATGCTATGATGAGACAGGTAGTGCCAAGATAGTTTTGGCAGAGACACCATCTGTTCTTATCCCTCATAGTGTAGCTTCACCTACCACGGTAGCATACGTCATGTATCAGAAGTACATTAATTCAATGCCTCTTTACAGGCAGGAAAAAGAATGGGAACAGATGGGTATAAAAATACGACGTGCTACCCTGGCCAACTGGTGCATTGAGTGCGGTAATAAGTATATGAAGCCTGTCTATGATGCTCTGGTAAAGCATCTTATAGAAAGGACAACCACCTGTGCAGATGAAACAACCTGTCAGGTACTTAAAGAGAATGGCAAGACTGCTCAGCAAAAATCGTACATGTGGATCCATTGTTCTTCGAACCTCGATGGACTTCCACCGATAATACTTTATGAGTACAATCCATCAAGATCTAGTACAGTTCCACAAAGCTTCTATAAAGCTTTTAAGG
>JAIKZI010000051.1 GCA_024682375.1 Lachnospiraceae bacterium
TTTTCTTTTTCAAATATCAAGTTTCCATCGTAATCTAGTTCATAGTAGTTATCCATGAAGTCATATAGACATATCCTATCCTCTTTCATTTCAAAAGCTGGTTCAGGACCACGATATCTTTCCCAAATATCTCTGCCTGAATATTGCCATTTGATTTCAAGATTCTTTGAAACTCTGTAAATATTCATTTCGCCATGAATAATGTAATCTTCTCCATAGATATATGGTCTCTCGGTGGTTCCGTATGGTTCTAAATCAACTTTCTTAACAATTTCCATGGCTTCTACATCAAATAAACATACGAAATTATCAAGAAGCATGAACAGGCCTTTTTCATGAGGAAGTACACATGATTCTACACTAATATAGTGAGGGGCAATGATAAGAACTGAAGTGGATACACCATCCTTTTCTATATTTAGCGAAAAGCAGGTGTTAAAATCATCAAATGGTACCTCTATAGGAATAACCTTATCATATGGTAAATTATCCATAGAATTTGGATTATATTTGGGTTCAGTATGAACCGTTATTTCATAGTCTTTGTATTTAAATGTTCTCATTTATTTTTAGTGTTCCTACTTATAGAGGTTCTTTACAAATTCTCTTGCTTCCATATAAGGGATGATAGAAAGAATTTCACCATTTTCGTCTGTAAAATAAGAGCCTTTTTCTTCATCTCTTATATGATATACAAACATACTCTCTTCTCTATTTGGATTGCGTTCTTTTATTATGCTGTATTTACCATCTATTGTTGTCTTCGTCTTCGCGTCACCAGTAAATTTGACTTTGTCTGGTGAAAAAATCTTCTTTGGCTTCTTTTGTTTATTCATTTTTTTCCAGTCATAAACTGGATTTTTTTCTACTAAACACTTAAATACTAAATAATCATAATAGAACCAGAGGTTAGTCTTTCTACTAGATCGTGTCGTTGAATTAGGACTTACTGGTTGAGCATACATTCTTTTGGGTTTACTTGGAGAAGATACGTATTTGTCTAATATTTCAGGGGTTATATTTGACAAATGAGCTAGTCCTATCGCTTTTATATCATCAATATCTAATTCACTTGCTAATGTCTGATAGAAAAGTCTTATGTTACGTACACATTCATAAATATAGCTGAGTTTCTTATGGTTATCGAACTCCATATACTTAGCAAAATCCGCTACCGTATCTGGCAACTCTTTTACTATATTTGTTCTACTTACTTTTGCTTATGTATCTGAAAGATAATAACCCATAATACCCCCATTCCATATACATATAATACTGTATTTACTAGTGTTTTTGTGGATATTTCAAAAGACCCCAAGGTTTTTATTACCTTGGGGTGTATTTCATAGATTATGAAGCATTCTTCTTGTAGTATCCGTGTTGCTCAGCTTCAATATTAACAAGTTCCTTTGCTCTTACAAGAAGCAAATGCCTATTATCTTCGCTTAAAGAATCAAAGTATTCATTGAGTTTTTTCTTTTGTATATCCTTATCTCTTCCAGCATATCCAAAACCTAAGAGCTCTTCCTTTCGGCAGTGAAGTGCAACACAAAGACCCTCAATAATCTCAGGTGTAGGCATTGTGCGACCAGACTCCCAAGTGGAAACAGTTACGTAAGAAACGCCAAACATTTTTCCTAGCTGAGACTGGGTAAGACCTGCGTTCTTACGATAGAATTTTATGTTATTACCGATATTTTGTTTATTCATCTTCTATCTCCTCAAAGGGCGTTACATCTTGCTAGAATTTCTTCTTTAGATGGAACATCTAATCCCTCAGTAAGCTTTTCTACTTGTGATTCAAATTGATGAAGGGAAATATGGCTGTTCTCGTATTGCTTAAGCAGAGTATTTTTCTGAGATATCTTAGACTCTACTTCTTCTGATGAGAGCATTCCCCAGGTATCTAATTGCAGTAATTTCAAATCAAAATCTTTATAGATTCTTTTGAACTCCATAATCTCGTCCCCCTTTATAGTGTGTATTATACACTTTCAAGGGAGAGGTGTTCAATGGTGGGAACATAGGCCTATGGTACCATTCCCAGCAGCTTCGCAGGTCTGCCCTCTCCCAGACCAGACTCTTCGCTTAAGAGGAATGATTGTAATCGGCTATGCCGATGCTACTAAGAATTTGTAAAGCAATTCCAAACTTACGCGTTCACTAATATGACCATCTAATTCATGATATTCTTCTATTCCATCTAATGACTTGCCCTCATATAACTGTCTACGAGCGTGCAAGTAGAAATAATCTGTCATATCATACAATGCATCACCTTTAATATCATTAAATTTACAGTTTGAACAATTCTCAAGACTTAAATGAGTTTCGCTTTGTAAGCAAAAGTCTCCACTCCTAAGTCTAATACAGCTATTGACAATGGTTTCGTTGATTTTGCACTTATCTAATATTTGTTCATAAGGTTTTAAGTGCTCATTCTTATATATGTCAAAAGCGGTTTTTTCTTCACCTTTTAGTCTATCTGCATGTTTTTCAAAATAATCTATTATTTCCTCTTGGGTTATTTCACGGACTACAGTAATTTTTTCAGCTTTATAATGTGAAGAAACTCCGATAACTTTACTGTCTCCTGTTTCAATTTCAAATAATCTTATATCAGGATAGTATCGTCTAATACTTGGCTGTGTTAAATAGTTTTCCCAGTATAGAACATCTTCAATTGTACCGCAAAAACTATAGCCATTTTCAGTAAAACCTGGGCCATCATTAATTTCGTAGAATGGCTGTTCAATTCCTACTTCAAAAATATCTGTTCCATCAGAAAACCTATTCTTAGCCCTTAGTATGCCTTTCCGCAATTCTATTCCTTTATATCCAATCATATAATACCTCGTCATATCTTGATGTTGTGTGATGTGAATCAAAGATTTTTATAATATTCCTCTATCAATTCAGCCATTAATATTCGTCGCTTAGCTAAGAAGTCATCATATGAGTTAACATCCATTGATTTAATATCTGATGGAATAGCATTTTCTTCTAAATTATCCTCTAAAATATCCTTGTCAGATATATTTCCAAAAGCTATTTTACCAACTTCACACTGTTCTAAAACTTTTCCAAAATATATATAAGGCGCATCTTCTCCAACGGCCTTATTTACTTGTGTATCCAAGTATGTAAAGTTAGCCACCTGGTTATATCTAGTCTTAGCATCAACACCATTTTTCTTTAAATAAGACTTAGGAAATATATGGTGCACATCTCCAGATATATTAATCAAATCTGATATCATAGTGCCCCTCATTAATAGAGAGTTGCAATTCATGTTTATTTGAGCGGCAAGAAATGTATTAAAAGCTGGACTGTTTGTCGATGTTGTTTCTAAGTTCTGTGGTAATGTTACAGTCCAAAATGTTTCAGACAGGGCCGATGCTTCGACTTCTTTAAAATATTCTAAAAAACCTTTTTCTATAATGAATCGAATATCCCTGCTCATTACAGACTCTGGTGACCCTACATATCTACCTGTAAGAGTTGAAAGCACAAACCACTTTTGAACATAATGCTTTACTTGATCATTTGGAATAGAAGAATCTTTTGATAACTTCAAATACAACATATATGCAAAATCTAACGTCATTTGTGACCCTAAAAGCTTGCTAGATTTAAATCCCGCACCTTTTATTGCGAGAACAAACTGCTCAAAGTTATACTCTCGAATAAATTCTCTTATACCCTCTTCAAGGGTCTTGTATGATTCCTCAACAATTTCCTCTTTAAATTCTCGGGTTTCAAAATCACGTCCTGCTAATAAGCTTACCAACTCTGAGAGTCTAGCACGATTAAAGCTATACATGAAGGCAACTCGTAGCATATCACCATAATCTGGATCATAAATATCTTCATAATCGTTTGCAAGCCATTTGATTTTGGAAATAAAGTCTGTTTTACCAAATTCGGTATCCTTAAGCATTTGAGGATAAAAATCTGGTTTTACAGCCAAATGACAAAAGTAATCAACAACCTTGCGTAATGTATTACCCCCGTGCTCTGTATCTGATGCCATTTTTGACATAACAAAATCAGATTGGCTAAGAGGCGTACCTTTAGAATTAATTCTAATAAATATTTCTGTTACTTCATCAATATCCAAAGAATGATCAAGTTCAATAACACCAATCTGTCGATTAGCGATAGCTCTAAGTTTTAATATTTCATTATTAACATCGTTTGGCTTTATCTCAGGGTTATCAGCGCTATATTTCTGTGCGAAATCAAATGAATCAAAGTCAACTTTGAAAATTTCTGCTATATCTGGAATCCATTTTTTATCCTTTAGATGAGATGCATCTTGTACAGCAAACCTTTTATCAGCATCTTCAGCAAGAGGATTGAATGCTATTTTGATTCTATCTTTATTGAAATCATCATCTAAGACCTCTAACCCTGAAATAGCAGCCATTAGTGCTGTTATTCTTTGTTGGCCGTCAATTAATATATGCTTTCCTCCAGCAACAACACCATCCTTAGTCTGCACATTGGGATTTTTCCAGGTAATAATATAGCCGGTAGGATATCCATTATACAAAGAATCAATTAAATCTCTAACTTGAGCTCTTTTCCATACGAATGGCCTCTGTATTTCAGGAATAACAAACTCACCTGCGTTAATAAAACCCAGTATTGCACTAACCTGATATTGCATTAATGTAAATTTCTCTCCAACCATTTGTTCCTTCTCCTCTATTCAAGTAAATGATAGGATTATTGTATCATGACAGTTTTCTTAATTCTTTAATCCTAAGTCCTTTGATTTAGTATAATTCCAAAAAGTAACTGCCGTTTCAAAGGCACTACTATAACGGTATTCTTTTAAATCTCCATTTTTAAACTTTTCCTCTACTATCTGATATTCTTTTTTGAAATCATCTATATTTACAAATCCTAATATAGAAGAAAGGTTTTCTAGATGCTCCTTAGCTAAAAGTTTTTTTGAATACGTTCCAAATAATCCTTGATATGAGTCTCCACTATAAACATAAGTTATAGGAAACCATACCCAATCATTGTCATAGTTTTTTATCAAATAAGATGCACTATGGCAAAATAAATCTCCTGATGCAAACTCATCTTTATTACAAATTTCAATATTCAAATTTTCTATCCACAGAGCTGCTGTCCCACAATAATACTGTTTCCCGTCTCTTTTACAAACTGCACTATCTAGAATATCATTGTGTTCATAGAAGCAATTGTAACTATCTGCATCCTGATTAAAATTTGATGCTCCTGTAAAATAGGTCTTATTGAGAATGTATCGTAATGCATCATAAGATTTTTGTTTTAGGTAATATGCTATGACATAAATAAAGCATTCGTGGACTAAAGTCTTTTTTAGATTAGTGTAATTGTTATATTGCTTTCGAATTCCAAACATTAACTCTTCTAAAAAAAGAGCAATCTGCTTATATCCTTCTGGAATATACTCTGAACTTTTTAGAAGGAGAAGAAACTCATCTCTATATGGCTTCATTTCAAGATAGCAATTGATTACTTCATCATTGGTTTCTTCTAATTCTATAACTTGGCATTTTAACTCTTGTAAATTCTCCTCGAACTTTCTTTTTTTTGTACCATCACTCACATTTCCACGAAAAAAATCACTAGTCACTCTTGATTTATAAGATACCTGAGACACTTCATCTAACCATGTTGGTGGTCTACCTACCTCAGGCTCTCTATATGTATCTATACCGTATAATGAACGTACCATACGCTGATATTCAACATCATATGTATCTGGCATAGATAAATCAAAATGTAATAGCCCTTTTAAATACTGTGGTTTACAAATATCCCCTTTATCATCTCTCTCAAAAACAATTGGTATAAACTTTGTCTGTTCTACTTTATTGTATACTTCTGATGAAATAATTTGAGTCTCTGTACCTACACCACCAGCTCTTTCATTGGCCTTCCTTGCATATATAGGATCTATCAAAATCAGAACGTTGGTAATACTCTCATCTAAAACGCTTTTTTCCATAAATTTGAAGGTATCATTGCCTTCTTTTAGCTGCCATTTATCAAGGACAACTTCTACACCATCACCTTTAAGATTTGTAGCCAAGGCTATAACCTTCTCGTCATGTTCTCGTGATCCCCAAGCATATGAAATAAAGACCTTAGGGTGTTCAATCCTATTCTTCATCTGAGTATGCACCCCCCTATATCACTATCATGTTCTTTTCCAAAACTATTATCAGCCTTAAATGATTCACCAATATTATAAAACTTCTCAAAATACGCCTTCAGTCTTTCGATAACTCGCTCCTTCTTCTCGGATCTGTTACCGCCACCGAATCGTGATACAGGAGGAAGAATCTTATCAATGTCTGTACCGGTTGTCTTGATTTCTCCGATACGGAAAGCATACTCTATGAACCTTCTTGTCGCTTCTTCCTGTAACTTCTCCTCATCAATGATAATAATAAGCTGCTGATCACGCTGAGCTGCGACATAGTTGTTCCATTCTGTCATAATGTCATCAACATCATTGATTCCGGCAATAAAGTTTTCGATAAGCGCTTTCTTACTTCTAAGTTCAGGACTTGCTGCAATCGCTTTCTTGATGGTAACAAGAACCTCTTTATCCTCACAGTGGCTGTCATGATACTTCTTCACCAGCATGAGAATGTAATCAATATTGATTTCAATCTGCTTGATAAGCTCGATTTCAAATACAATATCATCATCAATATTTACTGCTGTATGTTCTTCTCTCTTACGCTTCCACTCATCGCGAAGATCCTGATACTTTCCAAGATAGTCTTGCATATCACGATCAGAAAGAATCTCTTTTCCTGCAAACTCATCAAAAGAGCTAAGCAAGTTTCTCATTCTAAGAATTGCTCCAAATAGGGAGATAAATGCCTTCTGATTGGTTTCACCTTCAATACGAGCCTCTTCCACAGGGAACTTTGTTGTAAGTTCTTCAATCATATCAACATAGCCCGGATGCGGTGTATCATCTACTCCGCTATACCCGTAATAGTAGTCCTTAAAGCTCTGCATCAAAACGATACCGCCTGCATCCTTATCTCCAAATAAGGAGATTGCTGCATCCACTCTCTTCTGAAGATTGCGGAAGCATACAATATTACCAAAGGTCTTAATAGAATTGAGGATTCTATTCGTTCTTGAAAAGGCCTGAATCAATCCGTGCATCTTCAAGTTCTTATCAACCCAAAGAGTATTCAGCGTTGTTGCATCAAAGCCTGTAAGGAACATATTTACTACAATAAGAAGATCAATCTCCTTATTCTTCATTCTAAGAGATACGTCCTTGTAGTAATTCTGGAACTTATCGCTGGAAGTATCATAATTTGTATTGAACATCTTATTGTAGTCGTCAATAGCTGCTTCCAAAAAGTCTCTGCTTGACTGGTCAAGTGCTGATGTATCCTCAGAATTTTCCTCGCCTAATAAACCATTATCCTCTTCTGCTTCCTCTTCATTTGCAGCAAAACTAAAGATTGTAGCCACGCGAAGCTTCTTAGAAGGATCCGCCTGCATCTGCTTTTTAAATTCCTCGTAGTAAAGCTTTGCCATCGGAACGGAAGCTACCGCAAAAATAGAGTTAAAGCCGCTAAGTCTTTGCTGCTGTTTAATCTCTTCTACGGTTCCCTGCTTTGCAGATGCAACCTCTTCAATGTTAATCAAAGAATTATAAACGTATGACTTATCACCTCTGTAGGTCTTTCTATCAAAGTTATCAAGGATATACTTTGTAACCATAGAGATTCTTTGCGGTGCCATCATTGCCTTTTCTCTGGCAATATCCCACACCTCTTCATCTTCGATATTGTCATCAATATCCATTGTCTTTATGTAATCAACACGGAACGGAAGAACGTTCTTATCATTGATAGCATCAACAATGGTATATGAATGAAGCTGATCTCCAAATGTCTGCTCTGTTGTAAAGAAAGTAGTCTTTCTTGTACTTCCGATATTAGTCGGGAAGATAGGCGTACCGGTAAATCCGAATAAATGATACTTCTTAAAGTGCTTTACAATCGCAGCATGCATATCGCCAAACTGACTGCGGTGACATTCATCAAAAATAATAACTACGTGCTTGTTATAGATCTCATGCTCTTTATTCTTCTTAATGAATGTAGTAAGCTTCTGAATGGTAGTAATAATAATCTTATACTCGTGATGTACACCGTTCTTATCCTTATCCTCCAGCTGTCTCTGAAGTATAGATGTTTTGGTATTGCTATTCGCAGCACCCTTCTCGAATCTGTCATACTCCTTCATGGTCTGATAATCCAGATCCTTACGGTCTACAACAAAAAGCACCTTATCAATGTACGATAAATTGGATGCCAGCCTTGCAGTCTTAAATGAAGTAAGGGTCTTTCCTGAACCTGTGGTATGCCAAATGTATCCACCTCCGGAAATGTCACCGTACTTCTTATAGTTATTTGCAATCTCGATACGATTAAGAATACGCTCTGTTGCTGTAATCTGATAAGGGCGCATAACCATAAGCATGTTCTCAGAAGTAAAGATGCAGTACTTTGTGAGGATATTCAAAATCGTATGTCTTGCAAAGAACGTCTTTGTAAAATCAACAAGATCTGCAATTACTCTGTTCTTTGAATCTGCCCAGTAGGATGTAAACTCAAAGCTGTTGCTAGTCTTACCCTTCTTAGTCTTTGAAGCATTTGCATCCTTGATAGCATTAAATCTCGTACTGTTTGAGTAATACTTCGTATTTGTACCATTAGAGATTACAAATAACTGAACATACTCAAAGAGTCCCGAGCCAGCCCAAAAGCTGTCTCTCTGGTATCTGTTAATCTGATTAAATGCTTCTCTGATAGCAACGCCACGTCTCTTA
>JAIKZI010000060.1 GCA_024682375.1 Lachnospiraceae bacterium
AGCTCATCTTCAAGCTCATCCTCAAGCAGTTCATCAAGTTCGGATGCAAGTTCTAGTAGCTCTTCAGGAAGTTCATCCGGTTCGAGCGGTTCTTCAGAAGCATCAAG
The DNA here is from genome assembly GCA_024682375.1 of Lachnospiraceae bacterium. Classification (GTDB taxonomy): domain Bacteria; phylum Bacillota; class Clostridia; order Lachnospirales; family Lachnospiraceae; genus Lachnocurva. The sequence continues at coordinate 108 of JAIKZI010000060.1, forward strand.
TGCTTCTACAAGTTCTACTTCGGATAAGGGGTCAGAGAGTAAGAGCGCAGCGACAGAAGAAACCACAAAAGAAACATCTACTGAAGGAACAACAAATACGACAGAAACCTCAAAAGAAGATATCGATAGTTCACAGACCGACTCCTCAAGTACAGGTAAAACAACAAATGATTCAGAAACAGCCAGCGACGCAGCTAGTGAGGCATCAGGAGAAAATTAAATGAGACTAGATAAATATTTAAAAGTAACAAGATTAATAAAAAGACGCACCGTAGCAAATGAAGCCTGCGATGCGGGAAGAGTTCAGATAAACGGAAAGCCTGCCAAAGCATCAGTAGATGTAAAGGTCGGCGACAAGATAACCATCAACTTTGGAAACAAGGACGTTAATGTAGAAGTGCTCGACGTCCAGGAAACAATCCACAAAGAGGATGTAACAAACCTGTATCGATATATTTGACAGTCGATTTAATAGTGTATTAGAATGTATTTAGAGAATTTATGTGATTCCGCATTATGTGGGGGTATGATATGGCAACCAGAGCACGCTATAAGAGGCGTCGTTCTCAGAACAGAGTTGGTATTCTCTGGGCTAGTTTTGTAGTCCTTATTCTTGTGACCGTAGTTTCTATCAAGAGTATTGGACTTATGCAGAAAGCTGGCGAGTATCAGGCGAGGGAGATGGAACTCCAGGCGCAGATCGATGCAGAGTATGCCAGAGCAGAAGAGATTCAGGAGTTCGAGAGATATACACAGACGCGTAAATATATAGAAGATACAGCTAAAGACAAGCTTGGACTTGTTTATCCAGGAGAAATAATCTTTAGAAATGAAGGCAAATAATTAATTATTGAAACCAGCGCAGACATCGTTACGTAGATTCGTAAGGGGTCTGCGTTTTAATTTGAGAAAAGAATGAATAATTTTGAGAACAAAGTACTAAACTTCATAAGGGACAATGAGATGGTAAAGGCCGGCGATAAGGTAATCGTTGGCTTTTCCGGAGGCGCAGATTCAACTGCTCTTATCACAGTTCTTTTTGAGCTAAAAGAAATGCTGAAGATTGAGCTTATTGCAGCCCATGTAAATCACGGGATCAGAGAAGAAGCCGGAGAGGATGCGGACTTTACACGTAAGCTTTGTAAAGAACGAGGAATCAGATATCACCTTTTGGAAGAAGATGTTCCGCAGATTGCAGAGGATAACAGGCTTTCCGAGGAGGAAGCCGGAAGAATAGTTCGTTATGACTTTTTTTCTCAATTAGTGAGAAGCGAAGGCGCAGCCAAGATCGCAATTGCTCATCACCAAAACGATGTAGCTGAGACCTTTCTCCACAATATTTTCAGGGGGAGCGGACTTCGCGGCGGCGGTGGAATAAGGCCTGTCAGAGATAACATAATAAGGCCCCTGCTGTGCGTGACAAGAGATGAAATCGAGGAATATCTTAAGGAAAAAGAGATTTCTTTTTGCACAGATGCCACAAATCTTGAAAATATCCACACAAGAAACAAGCTGAGAAATAAAGTCATTCCTTATGTAGAAAAAGAAATTAATAGCTCAGCTGTTGAGCACATTTACAGGGCGACAAAAGATTTTGCCATGGCTGAGGACTATATCAGAGACCAGGCATTCAAAGTGTTTGAAGAAGTGTCAGAAAAAGACAATAATGGAATTAGGATTGATCTAAAAAAACTCGCTAATAAGCCTGAAATTATAAAGAAGTACGTTGTTCTTAGATGCTTTGAGATACTTACGCCCAATAGGAAAGATATTACGGCAAGGCATGTTGATGCGGTAATGTCACTGATAAGCAGCAAAGAAGGGACTTCAAGGGTGGATTTGCCATATAATCTCACTGCTATTCGAAGTTATGAAATAATGTCTTTGGAGGAAAATAAAGATTGTAACGAGTCTGAAAAAGAGGATGATCAGCTTGTTATTAAGAAACTTGAAATTGGCCAAAAAATCAAGCTGAACATTCCCCGATTTGGTGTCGCAACAATTGACATAATGTCGTATAATGGAAAAACATCTATTCCGAGAGATACATATACTAAATGGTTTGATTGTGATAGAATACAAGAAGTTATTTTTAGGCACAGGAAGCCAGATGATTATATTTGC
>JAIKZI010000071.1 GCA_024682375.1 Lachnospiraceae bacterium
TATTTCATCACTTTGTAACCTAATGGCAAGAGGTGCTCTAATCTCTATGGTTGTTGTACTTTTAGTACTTCCTTCTATGTACATGCTTTTGGACCCAATTATTGTTAGAGCCACACTTGGTATGGAAGAAGCTAGAAAACATGATGCCGAAAGAAGAGCAGAGTGGGATAGAAACCACGCAAATGCCTGAAAGGAGATATTATGAATCAGAATCATAAAATTATTTGGAAAAAAGGAGCTGCAGTTGCATGTGCAGCTATGATCGGACTTTCATCTGTAGCATGCGGAACTTCAAGTGCTAAAGTTGAGAACAAGAACGATGAATATACAATTGACAAGAAAGAATTAAAATCAACACTTACATCTACATCTTTTGGAACAGAAGATAAAGATACAGAGAAGGTTGAGACTGTATATGTTAAAGCAAATGCTAACGGAAATGTAAATGACGTTATTGTTAGTGATTGGCTTAAGAATTATAAGGGCGAAGACAAAATCATAGATAAGACATCCCTTTCTAAGATTAAGAATGTAAAGGGCGATGAGAAGTATAAGAAGAATAGTGACGGAACTATTACATGGAATGCAGATGGAAATGATATTTATTATCAGGGCCATGCTACAAAGGATGTTCCAGTAAATGTAAATGTTTCTTACAAACTTAATGGTAAGAAAATCTCTGCAAAGGATTTAGCTGGAAAGAGCGGAAAAGTAACTATTACTTTTAACTACGAAAACAATGCAAAAGAAAAGGTAAATGTAAACGGAACTGAGGAAGAGGTTACAGTACCATTTGCTATGATTTCTGGCATGATTCTTCCAACAGATAAGTTTAAGAATGTATCTGTTTCAAATGGTCAGGTTATTTCAGATTCTTCTAAGAACATTGTTGTAGGTGCAGCACTTCCTGGACTGAAGGATGCGCTTAAACTTGATAGCGCAAAAGTTGATGCTATGAAGGATGTAAATATTCCTGAGACAGTAGAAATCACAGCAGATACAACTGATTTTGAATTGGGTATGACTATGACAATGGCAAGTTCAAATGTACTTTCAGAGCTTGGATTTACAGATGTAGATGCTACAGATTCACTTAATAAAGTAGAGGATTCTATGAAGCTTCTTCAGGATAGCACTGATAAGCTTGTAGATGGTTCAAAGAAATTATCTGATGGAACTAATACTTTAAAGAGTGGTACTAGCACACTTAAAGATGGTGTAAAGACATATACAAATGGTGTTTCAGATCTTACAAATGGAATTGGAACACTTCTAAATGGTGTAAACACACTTGCTGATGGATCACAGCAGTTATCTGATGGAACTGATTCACTTTATAATCAGTTAAATGCTGGTGTATTTAATAATGAATCATTGAATGGACTTTTAAGCAGCTATAATACTGTAAATGCAAAACTAAAAGCTGCACCATATAAGAGTCTTTATGATTCAATCGATGGCATGAACAAAGCTCAGGCTGCTTTTGCTTCAATGCCACAGGAAAATCAGCTTGCACTTTTAAATATGGCAACTTCTGTTGCTACAAACGGACAGCTTTCTTCATATCAGACATTGGTTCAGGCTATGCCGGATAAGGCATCAGATGTTCAGAAACTTGCTGTTGTATCTCTTATGATGAGCGCAGCTAATGGAAAGAATGGTTCTGATTTAACTAGTGCAGCAGTAGTTGGAAATTATTACACAGAATATACAGCTCAGGCAAATCAGCTAAAATCTGAATTTAATGCTCGTGGAACTAATGAGACAGCAGATGTAAAAGATGGTGCAGTGAATGCCAATGGAACTCTTTGGCTTAGCACAACTGGTTCATTCCAGCAGGAATGGAACAAACTTGCATATTCAGCAGCCGATGGAGATACAACAGCAGCTACAGAGTACTATGCTAGATATACAGCATTTATGACAAAGTATGCATCAATCAAACAGCTTTCTGATTCACTTCCAGCTTTGAAGAAGGGAGTATCTGATCTTAAGACTGGTGCTAATACACTTAATGCAGGAATTAAGAATACACTTCTTCCTGGCGTAAAAGCACTTTATGATGGAGCATCACTTTTGAATGGAAATTCTGGCAAACTTGTAGATGGTACATCACAGCTTGATAGTGGAGCTCTTACACTTTCAAATGGAGCACTTGAACTTTCAAATGGACTTGTTAAGTTTAATGAAGAAGGAATTTCAAAACTTTCTTCTGCTTTTACAGGTGAGTTAAAAGATTTCACAGATAGAATCAAAGCAGTAGATGCAGCTTCTAAGGAATATAAATCATTCTCAGGAGCAGATGATAAGATGTCATCTTCAGTAAAATTCCTAATTGAAACAAAGGGAATCAATGCTGATAAATAAAATAGATGAATCTCCTTTTTAGAAACTAACTAATTGGATAGAAAAAGGCTTTTGTATGTGTTAAAATACAAAAGTCTTTTTCTTGTTTTTAGATAAGTACAATTTAGAAACGAGATAATATTTTGTGCAATCTGATGCTTGAAACATAAATAAGTATAGGAAAACGTCTAAATAGTAACAAAAATGATTTTTAGGGGTTCCATTAATAATTGTATCTGCTATAATACAAAAGGTTGTATGATATTTTTTTAACAGGGAGAAAAACAGTGAAAGTATTAGTAATTAACTGCGGAAGTTCATCACTTAAGTTTAGACTTATTGAGATGGAAAATGAAGAAGTGATGGCGAAAGGTCTCTGCGAAAGAATAGGTCAGGCCGTGGCCCATTTTAAATATCAGCCAAAGGAAAAGGACGGACTTGATTGTGACATAGATTTTCCTGACCATGATTCTGCCGTAAAGAAGGTTATTGAAACTCTTCTTGATGAAAAGGTTGGAGTTATTTCGGACTTGTCTGAGATAGAAGCTGTTGGTCATAGAATTGTCCACGGTGGAGATAAGTTCTCACATGAAGAGTGTTTAACAGATGATGTGATTGCAGAAATTGATAGATGTTCAGAACTTGCACCTATTCATAATCCGGTTAATTTGATTGGAATTCGTGCATGCAAGAAATATATGCCAAATGCGCATATGGTTGGTGTATTTGATACAGCTTTTCATCATGAATTGCCAGAGGAAGCATATCTATATGGAATTCCTTATAAATACTATGAAGATTATAGAATTAGAAGATATGGTTTCCATGGAATGAGTCATGAATATGTATCTAAGAGAACTGCTGAGATTATGGGAATTCCATATGAAAAGACAAAGCAGGTTATTTGTCATCTTGGAAATGGTGCATCAATCAGTGCAATTAAAGATGGACATTCTATTGATACATCTATGGGATATACACCGCTGGAAGGAATTATCATGGGAACCCGTTCTGGTTCAATCGATCCAGAAATTATCCATGTTATTTCGAAAAAAGATAACAAAACAGTTTCAGAAGTTATGGATACTCTTAATAAGAAGTCTGGTGTATTTGGACTTTCAAACTTCCTTTCTTCTGACATAAGAGATATTTCAGAAGGATATCTTAACAATAATGAAAATGCTATTCGTGCTATGAATACATATGTATATTCAATTATCAAATATATTGGCGCATATGTGACAGTCTTAGGTGGTGCAGATTCTATTTCATTTACAGCAGGTGTTGGAGAAAACAGTGCCTTGGTTAGAAAGCTGGTTTGTGATAGACTTTCATACTTGGGAGTTGTGCTCGACGAAGAAGCTAATAAGAATGCCAAAGGAGAATCTTTGATTTCTGCTAAGGATTCTAAGATAAAGGTTTATGCTATTCCTACTGATGAGGAACTTGCTATCGCTAGAAAGACTGCTAGATTAGCAGAAGAGCATATAAAAAATGACTCCCAGAAATAATAAGTATGGAGAGTGAAATGAAATTATATCTTGCGCCCATGGAGGGTTTGACAGGACATGTCTATAGGAACTGCGTGAATGAGTTTACTCATGGATTGATAGATAAATTCTATACACCATTTATTGAACCTAGACCGAAAAAAGGGATGTATAAATCTCAAAAATTCGATTTAGAAAGAGATAATAATAAAGGAATTAATCTGATTCCACAGATACTTACTAAGAATCCTGAGGATTTCTTAAAACTTGCAAAGGAAATCCATGAGACTTATGGATATGAAGAAATAAATCTGAATTTTGGATGTCCTTCAAAAACTGTTGTTGCCAGAAATAAGGGCGCAGGTATGCTTGAAGATACTGATGATTTGAAGGCTTTTTTAGATGAAATCTTTAAAGGTGATAGAGACTATGACATCTCTATAAAGACACGACTTGGTATGTATGATATCGAGGAGATGTATAGGATTCTTGAAATCTATAATCAGTATCCAATAAAAGAATTATCGGTTCATGTGAGACTTCAAAATGAGTATTATAAGGCGAAAGCCCACATGGATCTCTTTCCAGAAATTTCGAAGCTTTCAAATCATGTGCTTTCATATAATGGTGATATTTATAAGGCAAAAGATGTTTCGAAGCTTTTAGATATTATGGATGGGGACAAAGTGGATAGTATCATGCTTGGAAGAGGATTTATTGGTAATCCTTTTTTAGCAGAAGATATCGATGCATTTTTAAAAACCAAAGAAATAAGAGATTACGATAAATTCGATGAAGAAAAGATGAGAAGACTTAGACCTTTCTTAGATAAGATTTATGAAGGCTATGCAAATCTTATGGATGAGAATACTGCGGTCTATCGCATGAAAGAAATCTGGGCTTTTATGTTTTCTTATGTAAGTGATGATAAAAAGAAACTGAAGGCAATTCAAAAATCTAAGAACCGCCTTCAGTATGAAAATGCTTTAAGAAGTATATTTGATTAGGAGTAGAGATTCCATTCGATTTTTAGACGACCTTTTTTCGTTTCGCCAAAAGAGCCTAGGAATTCTGCCTTGCCAAAACCGCGTACACTTATGGTGTCACCAATATTTAAAGATTTAGAAGGATCCGATTGGAATCGTCCATTTATTTGGACAGTTTCCGATTGGATTCTTTTTTTTGCGTCTTCGCGTGAGAGTTTAAAAATTCTACTGATTATAGAATCGAGTCTCAGGCTTGATACTGTAGCTGTACCGGGAATCATCTTGGGCTTAAATTTAGCAGGAATTGATTCTATGATTTCACAGACTATAGGAGTATGCCTGGCTTTTACAAGCTCAGTGATTATCATGTCAGAAAGAGTGTTTTTGCAATAGAAAACACATTCTTTATCTACGACGAAGAGGTCGCTGATTGCATTTCTCTCAATTCCAAGATTCATAAGTGCACCGAGGAAATCTTTGTGCTCCAGGTTTTCGGCAAATTTAGGAGCCTTTGGATGTACATAGATTAAATCGATTGGAAAATCCTCTTCGTATCCTAGTGTTTCAACTGTTCCGAAACCTACCATGACATGCGTGCAGTATTTTTCTCTTGGGAAAAAACGAAGACCAGAAGGGTATAGTTCATTTTCATGCATAAGTAGGTTCGAAAGCTGATCTTCTGTTAAGAAGTCACTGAAGAAGCAGCGCGATTCGTTATATGCTCGATTTGATAATTCGATGTATCTTTTTAATTCATTTGTTTTTTGTTTTTCCATAGTAATTGATATTTTAGACTAAATGTTTTAATTTAAAAAGTGGGATTTGAAAGATTGCTAGATTTATAAAGGAGGCATTATGACTGTTGAAGAAAAAATGAAAAAGTATAAGGACTGGATATTTAAGATGTCCGCTTATCAGATGGCGCTTTCTGTTATCAATTTTGATAAGATGACAGTAGCTCCGGCCGGTGGAAATGACTACAGGGATGAGAGAACTTCTTTCCTTGCAGGGGAACTTTTTTCCATATCTACTGATGAAGAGATGATAGGAATTCTAAAGGATTTGAAGGACTGTGATATCGATCCTGATGAGAAGAAGGCCATTGAGCTTCAGTACGAGGATATTGTAAAGAGTGCACGCGTTCCAAAAGATTTTTATATTGAGTATCAGAATCTGGTTGCTTCATCACATAATTATTGGTTGAAGGCGAAGAAAGCGGATGACTATTCGATTTTTGAACCTTATTTAAAGAAGGTTATCGAGAAGACAAAGAAGATGTATGAGTACATCGACCCTGATAAGGATTGCTATGATCAGATGCTCGATAGATATGAGCCTGGAATGAATAAGGAAAAATATGATGTATTTTTCGATGCATTGAAGGCTGAGATTCCTGACCTTATAAAGAGGGTGGGAGAGGCAGAGGCGATTGACGATTCTTTCCTATATATAGATTATGATATCGCAGGTCAGAAGAAGTTTATGGAACATCTTCTTAAGTATCTGCATTTCGATCCTGAATGGAGTTATCAGGGTGAGACGGAGCATCCTTTTACAGACTGGATTTGTGAGAATGATTGTAGAACTACTACAAAGTATCTTCCTGATAATGCGATTTCGGCTATCCTTTCTACAGTCCATGAATGTGGACATGCCTGGTATGCGCATAATGTAGATGATAAATACGATGGAACTGTGCTTTTATCAAATATTTCTTTTGGTATGCATGAGTCTCAGTCTAGATTATGTGAAAATTATCTTGGCAGAACAGAAGCGTTCTGGGAATATAATTATCCTATTTTAAAGGAGACTTTCCCTACACAGCTTGGTAATGTTTCATTTGAGCAGTTTATGAATGCGATTAATGTAGCGAAGCCATCACTTGTTCGTACAGAGGCTGATGAACTTACATATCCACTTCATATTTTGATTCGTTATGAAATCGAGAAGGGGCTTTTCGAGGGAACGATTCAGACGGAAGGCTTGGATAAGACCTGGAATAGTATGTACAAGAAGTATTTGGGAATAGATGTTACATCTGATAGAGAAGGAATCCTTCAGGATGATCACTGGGCTGATGGTGCTATCGGATATTTCCCGACTTATGCTCTGGGAACTGCTTTTGCGGCACAGTTTATGCACAAGATGAGAGAGGACATCGATGTGGATGACCTTCTTAAGAATAATCATTATGACAAAATTATGGATTGGCTTAGAGAAAATATCCATAAGTATGGATGCAGATATGATGCAAAAGAAGTTATGGAGAAGGCAACGGGAGAAGACTTTGATCCGAAATACTATATCGATTATCTGAAAAAGAAATATGAGAGAGTATATAATTTGAAGTAAGAAAAAAGAAGGCGGATTCTTAAGAATCTGCCTTCTATTATATCTAGTTATCTTTTCTAGCTTCTTCTGCATTCTTTAGTAGTTCGTATATTTCAATCTTTAATGCATCACTGTCCTGCATTCCTACAAAAATACAACCGTAGTGAATAACTCCATTTTCCATTTCATTCTTTCTGACAACCTTGAAGACTGTCTTTAGAACTTCGCCGGTCCAAATTGTGATAAGTGCAGTGAAAGTAGCTCCGATAGCGAATTCTTCAGTGGATTCGAATCCGATGCCGTTCTTGGAAATATCGGTGACGTTGGCTTTGAGATAACGAACTGTAGTGGAATTTTCCTGATCGATACGTTCTGTTTCGATTTCTACAGAAATCGAGAGTCGTTTGTTACGTCTCTTTTCTTCCATTTTTACCCCCCTATCAGGTAATATATTTAACTTCATTTTCATTATAGTATCTACCATTGTTATCTTTCAATCCTTGAGTTTTAGGCGCTTCTGTGCTAATCTTGAAAAAGTGTTTGATTTTATAAGCGATAAGTCTCGCTTTAAATAAAAATATAGGAGAGATTTTAAAAATGATGAAAGACGAATTGGAACAGATTAGAGCAAAAGCACTCAATCAGATTGAGAATGCAAAGAACCTCGATGCTCTAAATGACATCCGTGTTTCTGTTCTTGGAAAAAAGGGTGAACTTAAAGATATCCTTCGTTCTATGAAGGACGTTTCCCCAGAAGAGAGACCTAATGTCGGAAAGATGGTTAATGAGGTTCGTGATGCTATCGAGGAGACACTTCTCGATGCTAAGAAGAATCTTGAAGCAAAGGCTATGGACGCTAAGCTTGCTGCAGAGACTATTGACGTAACTCTTCCAGCAAAGAAGCATAGACTTGGAAAGGCACATCCAAACTTCAAGGTATTAGAAGAAGTTGAGAAAATCTTTACAGGAATGGGCTATGAAGTAGTAGCTGGTCCTGAAATTGAAAAGGATTATTATAACTTCGAAGCACTTAATATCCCTGCTAATCACCCTGCAAAGGATGAGCAGGATACTTTCTATATCACAAAGGATATTTTGCTTAGAACACAGACATCTCCAGTACAGGTTCGTGAAATGGAAAAAGGAAAACTTCCTATTCGTATGATCGCACCTGGTAGAGTATTCCGTTCAGATGAAGTAGATGCTACACATTCTCCATCATTCCACCAGATTGAAGGAATGGTTATCGATAAGAATGTTACATTTGCTGACTTGAAGGGAACACTTGAAACTTTTGCAAAGGAATTCCTTGGCAAAGATACAAAAGTAAAATTCCGTCCTCATCATTTTCCATTTACTGAGCCTTCAGCCGAGATGGATGTTTCTTGCTTCAAATGTGGTGGCAGGGGATGTCGCTTCTGTAAGGGTGAAGGCTGGATCGAAATCTTAGGCTGTGGAATGGTTCATCCACATGTTCTTGAAATGAGTGGTATCGATCCTAATGAATACTCTGGTTTCGCATTTGGAATCGGTCTTGAGAGAATCACATTGCTTAAGTATGAAATCGATGATATGCGCCTTCTTTATGAGAATGACGTTAGATTCTTAGATCAGTTTTAAATAGAAGGAGAGTATAGTCTTGAGAACATCATTAAATTGGATAAAAGATTTGGTGCCAGGCCTTTCCTGCACACCAAAGGAATATACAGATGCAATGACACTTTCAGGTTCAAAGGTTGAGTTCTTCGAAGAGTTCGACCGCGATTTGGATAAGATTGTCGTTGGACAGGTAGATAGTATTGAAAAGCATCCTGACGCAGATAAACTCGTTATCTGCCAGGTAAATATCGGAACAGAGAAGGTACAGATTGTTACTGGTGCACCTAATGTCTTCGAGGGAGCAAAGGTTCCTGTAGTTCTTTCCGGCGGTAGAGTTGCTGGTGGACATGACGGAGAAAAGGTAGAAGGTGGAATTAAGATTTCAAAGGGCAAGCTTCGTGGAGTTCCATCATATGGAATGATGTGTTCTATTGAAGAACTTGGCTCTGATAGAAATTTTTTCCCAGATGCGCCTGAATATGGTCTATACATTCTTCCAGAGGATACAGAGATTGGTGCAGATGTACCAGAACTTCTCGGACTTAGAGATGCAGCAATTGAATATGAAATTACTTCAAACAGAGTCGATTGCTATTCAGTGCTCGGTCTTGCTAGAGAAGCAGCTGCTACATTTGGACTTAAGTTCGTTCCTCCAGTTGTTCCAGAAACTGGAAACAGTGAAGATGTAAATGATTTAGTAAAGGTTACTGTAAAGGATTCTGATCTTTGCCGCAGATATACAGCTCGTGCAATTAAGAATGTTCATATTGCTCCATCACCAAAGTGGATGCAGAACAGACTTCGTTCACAGGGAATCAGACCTATAAATAACCTTGTTGATATTACAAATTATGTAATGGTTGAATATGGTCAGCCTATGCATGCTTATGATCTTTCTACAATCGAAGGATCAGAAATCATCGTTGATGTTGCAAAAGACGGTGAGAAGTTTACAACACTTGATGGTGAAGAGAGAGAACTTGATTCAAAGACAATCATGATAAATGATGCAAAGAAGCATATCGGTATTGCGGGTATCATGGGTGGAGAGAACTCTATGATTACAGGTGATGTTGATACTGTTCTTTTTGAATCAGCTTGTTTTGATGGAACATCTATCAGACTTTCATCTAAGAAGATTGGTTTACGTACAGATGCTTCAGGTATCTTTGAAAAAGGATTGGATCCTAACAATGCAATTCTTGCTATTAACCGTGCTTGTGCTCTTGTAGAAGAACTTGGCTGTGGTGAAGTAGTAGGAGGAGTTGTAGATGTATATGGCAAGCCTATGGAAGACAGAAGACTTCCATTCGAGCCTGAAAGATACAATAGAATGCTTGGTACAGATATTGATAAAGAAACACAGCTTTCTTATTTGAAGGCTATCGATTTAGGATATGATGAGAAGTCAAATGAACTTTTGATCCCATCTTGGAGACAGGATTTGCTTTCATATGCAGATATCGCTGAAGAAGTTGCTAGATTCTATGGATATGACAAGATTCCAACTACACTTCCTAGCGGTGAGGCTACTGCCGGCAAACTTGGTTACAAGGGAAGCATCGATAAGCTTTGCAGGGAGACTGTTGAATTCTGTGGATTTTCACAGGCTATGACATATTCTTTCGAAAGCAAGAAAGTATATGACAAGCTTTTGATTCCAGAAGGAGACAAACTTCGTGATGCAATCGAAATCTCTAACCCATTAGGTGAAGATTACAGCATCATGAGAACAGTTTCACTAAATGGTATGCTTACATCACTTGCAACAAACTACAACAGACGTAACCCAGAAGCATTTCTGTATGAAATTGGAAATGTTTATCTTGCAAAGTCACTTCCTCTTACAGAACTTCCTGATGAGAGAAAGCAGCTTACACTTGGATTCTATGGAGAAGGCGATTTCTACAACATGAAAGGATGTGTAGAAGAGCTTCTTAGCAAGGTTGGTATGGATGATAAGCTTACATATGATCCGGCATCAAAGAAACCATACCTACATCCAGGTAGACAGGCAAACATCATCTATGATGGTGAAGTAATTGGATTCATCGGTGAAGTACATCCTATGGTTCTTAAGAATTATAAGATTGGTACTAAGGTATACATCGCTGATATCGACATGCCACATATTTACGAGAAGGCTAACTTCGATAAGAAGTTTGTAGGAATCAATAATTTCCCAGCATCTACTCGTGATTTGGCACTCGTTGTACCAAAAGATGTACTTGCACAGAGTATTGAAAAAATCTTTGACAAAGATGGCGGAGAATACATGGAAGACTATAGTCTGTTCGATTTGTATGAAGGCAATCAGATCAAAGAAGGATTTAAATCAATGGCTTATTCACTCAAGTTTAGAGCGAAGGATAGAAACCTTGCTGATAATGATGTAAATGCAGCAATCGATTCTATTATTGAAGGCCTAAAGAGTATTGGAGTTGAACTTAGAAAATAATGGAAGAACAGAGTAATGAAAAAGTAATGCTTCTTTCGGATTACGATTATTACCTTCCGGAAGAACTCATAGCACAGGATCCTCTTGAGAAGAGATCAGATTCTAGAATGATGGTTCTCGATAGGGAGACTGGAGAATACTGGCACAGACATTTTTACGATATCCTGGATTATTTAGAACCTGGTGATTGCCTGGTAATAAATAATACAAAGGTTATACCTGCTAGACTATTGGGAGCTAGAGAAGGAACAGGCGGAAAGGTTGAGGTTTTACTATTGAACCGTAAATCTGACACCGACTGGGAAACTCTGGTTAAGCCTGGCAAGAAGGCGAGAGTTGGAGATAGACTTGAGTTTGGCGATGGCCTTTTGAAGGCTGAGGTTATGGAAGTACTTCCTGATGGAAATAGAATCATCAGATTCTATTTCGATGGAATCTTTGAAGAGATTCTTGATAAATTGGGACAGATGCCTATCCCTCCTTACATTCATCACCAGCTAAAGGAAAGAGACCGTTATAACACTGTATATGCAAAATATGACGGCTCTGCAGCAGCTCCAACTGCAGGATTACACTTTACGAAGGAACTTCTTCAGCAGGTAAAGGAAAAAGGAGTCGATATTGCAGAGGTCACTTTGCATGTTGGACTTGGAACTTTCCGCCCTGTAAAGGAAGAGAATGTATTCGAGCATGAGATGCACTCTGAATATTATCAGGTTACAGAAGAGGCAGCTGAAAAGATTAACAGAGCCCATGACAATGGACATAGAGTAATCACAGTTGGAACTACATCAACTAGAACTGTAGAAACTGTAGCTGATGAGAATGGCAGGATGAAGGCTGCGAGTGGTTGGACTCAGATCTTTATCTACCCTGGATATAAGTGGAAGGTTATAGATGGACTTATTACAAACTTCCATTTGCCTAAATCTACTCTAATCATGCTTGTTTCTGCTTTGGCAGGAAGAGAGCATGTACTTAAGGCATACGAAGAGGCTGTTAAGGAGAAATACAGATTCTTTAGCTTCGGAGATGCTATGATGCTTATGTCAGGACTATCAGATAAAGCTAAATAAAGGATAAAAGTATGAATAATACAATTATTTTCCCTAACCTACATATCACACTGAATAATGTGGGAAGAAGTATTGATCTATTCAACTTTAAAATAGCGTTTTATGGCATAGTGATTGCTGTAGGTATGCTGTTGGGAAGTTATGTTATCATCAGGGAATCCAGAAGAAGAGAAATGAATGAGGATAACATCCTTGATGTTATAATCTTTTCACTTATCTTCGGAGTGATTGGAGCTAGAGCTTATTACGTTATTTTTTCCTGGAGTCTCTATAGAGATGATTTATTGAGCATATTTAATATCAGAGAAGGTGGTTTGGCTATTTACGGTGGCGTTATAGCGGGTGTAATTACCGCTGTGATTGTGTGTCGCATAAAGAGTCTAAACTTCCTAAAGGTAGCTGATATTTGTATACTTGGTCTACCTCTTGGACAGGCTATAGGACGCTGGGGAAATTTCTTTAATAGAGAAGCTTTCGGCGGATATAGTGATGGACTTTTTAGAATGCAGATTCCGCTCAATCAGGTTCGTTCGATGGACGATGTCACAAAAGAGATGTTAAATAATAGTACTGTTATAAAGGATACAACCTTTATAAGTGTACATCCGACATTTCTTTATGAATCACTTTGGTGTATAGGCGTATTTATTATTCTTATACTTCTAAGAAATAAAATCAGATTCGATGGAGAACAGCTCTTGAGATATTTGCTTTTATATGGACTTGGAAGATTTTGGATAGAAGGATTGAGAACTGATCAGCTGTTCCTCTGGGGAACGAAGATTCCGGTTTCTCAGGCGCTTGCAGGAGTGATTGTAGTACTTAGTGCTATTATTCTTTTGATTTGCAATATCAGGCAGAATAAGCTTGAAAAACAATAACTAAAAAATAGAGAAGCTATGGTTTTAGCATTTTTAAATGCTTGGACCGTAGCTTTTTTTATTTGGAAAAAAGTGGTAGAGAATCCAAAAAAATTAATGAATCTTTAAGAAACGCCTGTTTTAGGGCGTTTTTTCTTTATATAGGTTATGGGATTTTTTACCACCACTATATATAGTGCTTGGACAAAAGTGGGATTTCCCACCACTTGCTCACCACCACCAAAAACCTTGATTTTATGGGCTTTTGGGGTTGAATTATTCGCAATTTCGTTCTAAAATAGGCTAACAAGTGGTTACAAGTGGTGACTAGTGGTAGAAAGTGGTGGATAAGTTGAAAAGTGAGTTGATAAAACCATAAAAACAGCGAGTTATCCACAATTAATACTAAAAACAAGGTTTTTAGAGATTTAGAGAGGAGGACGTGCCATATGTTCATGGGTGAATATAGTCATTCAATAGACGCAAAAGGCCGTCTTATTATTCCTTCTAAACTCAGAGACCAGCTTGGGGAATCTTTTGTTATCACAAAGGGTTTGGACGGATGTCTTTTTATCTACCCTAATTCAGAATGGGAGACAATCGAGGCAAAGTTCAGAGAAGTACCACTTACAACGAAAGATGCACGTAAGTTTTCACGTTTCTTCTTTGCAGGAGCTTCTCAGATGGAAGTTGATAAGCAGGGAAGAATCTTAGTTCCATCCACTCTTAGAGAATTTGCTTCTCTAAAGAAGGAGGTTGTATTAGTTGGTGTTTTGGACCGTGTTGAGGTTTGGGACAAAGATAAGTGGGAGAACAGTGTGGACTTCGATGAAGATGATATGGATGAAATCGCAGAACACATGGCAGAACTTGGTGTTGGTATTTAATTTTAGAAAGCGAAAAAGCTATGGAATTCAAACATTATTCAGTAATGCTGAATGAAACAATTGAAAACTTAAATATCAAACCTGATGGAATCTATGTAGATGGAACTGCTGGTGGCGGTGGACACTCACTTGAGATTGCAAAACGCTTAGGAGAAGGCGGACGTCTCATTTGTATCGATCAGGATCTGGATGCTATCAGTGCCTGCAAGGCAAGACTCAAAGATCATCTAGACAAGGTCACTTTTGTCCATAGTAATTATGAGCAGATGGTTCCAAAGCTTATGGAACTTGGCATTGATAAAGTAGATGGGATCCTATTAGACCTCGGTGTCAGCTCATTTCAGTTAGATAATCCTGAAAGAGGATTTTCTTATATGAGAGAGGATGAACCTCTCGACATGAGAATGGATCAGACTAGCCCGGTGACGGCAGCTGATATTCTAAATAACTCTTCAGAATCTGATCTCTATGAAATGATTAGAGATTATGGAGAAGAAAAATTCGCTAGAAAGATTGCGAAGACAATCGTATCGATGAGAAGTGAAAAGCCATTTGAGACAACAGGGGATTTGAATCAGGCGATTGTATCATCGATTCCAGCGAAGGCACGTAGAACTGGCGGAAATCCATGCAAGAGAACATATCAGGCGGTTCGTATTAAGCTAAACCGTGAACTTAGTGTTCTTCAGGATAGCATGGACGGTATGATAGATATTTTGAATGAGGATGGAAGATTCTGTATCATCACATTCCACTCACTTGAAGATCGTATCGTAAAGAATGATTTCAGAAAGAACGAGAATCCTTGTACTTGTCCTCCTGAATTTCCAGTATGTGTTTGTGGGAAAGTTTCAAAGGGCAAAGTAGTAACAAGAAAACCAATTTTACCAACAGAGAAAGAACTAGAAGAGAATTCGAGATCCAAGAGCGCAAAGTTACGTGTTTTTGAACGAAGGACTCCTAATGAATAGAAGGAGATAGATTATGGCTGAAGTTAAGAGATATTATTTCGAGGAAGGTAATACCGTCCGCAAAATTGATGCACCACTTCCTAGCCTTGAAGAGCGTCGAAAAGAAGCTAAGCGTAACAAAGAAATACAGAGAAGAAAGACTAACAGAAGAAAAGAAATGGCTATGCGCCGTAATAAGCTAAACGCTATTTTCTTTGGAGTTGCAATTCTTTTCGCAAGTGTTTTCTTTGCAAGCTACGTATATATGCAGACATCAATTCAGGATTGCAACAGATCTATTGCATCACTTGAAGGTGAAATTTCTGATATCAAAGCTAAGAACATGTCTATGACAAACCGAATTAATGCTGAAGCAAACTTAGACAATGTAAAGGATGCGGCTGTAAATAGATTAGGAATGAACTATGCAACTCCTGATAACATAGTGTATTATAATATCGATGACAGTGACTTTATGAGTCAGTACAAAGATATACCATAAGACGGAGTAAGTTTTGGCAAATAAAAAGAAGAAAAATACGAATAGATTTACTTTTAAGATGCAGGGCAGACTAGCCGTAGTGTTTGGTTTGACCTGTGTCTTTTTTGCCCTATTAATACTGAGGATTATTTATATCCAGGTAAAAAGTGGAGCTAAATACGAGAAGATAGTACTTGAACAGCAGGAATATTCGAGCAGTGTTATCCCTTATCAAAGAGGTAATATTCTGGATTCTCAAGGAACAGCTCTGGCGTCATCTATAGATGTTTATAACATTGTTTTGGATTGCAAAGAATTAAATAAATATCCAAAACTAAAGGAGAGCACAGAAGAGGTTGTCTCTTCATGTTTCCCGGAAGTTGATATGGATGACTTTAAAAAGAGACTTAAGGAAAAAAAGAACAGCCGTTATCAGGTGCTTGCAAAGAAGGTAAGCTATGCTGAAAAGGAAAAGTTCGATAAAGAATGCAAGGCCAGAAAGAAAGATAAGACAAAGAATAATGAAGTTGTAGGAATATGGACAGAGAAAGAATATGTCAGACAGTATCCTTACGGTTCACTGGCAGCTTCTGTAATTGGATTCACAGCATCTGGCAACAAAGGTCTTACAGGACTTGAACTTTACTATAACGATACACTTAATGGTGTAAATGGCCGTTCGTACGGATTTGTGAACGGATCCAGTTCAGTAAAGGGCACGGTAGTAGATGCAAAGAGTGGAAGCTCTATAAAGACATCTATAGATCACAACATCCAAAAGATTGTTGAAGAGTCAATTCTTCAGGAAAACAATGCAAGGGTGGATGAAACACATAAGACAGGATCTTTGTCTACTTCTGTTATTGTTATGGATCCTAATACCGGTGAGATTTTAGCGCTTGCCGATTATCCGTCTTTTGACTTAAATAATCCTAGAGATTTAAGTGCTTATTATTCTGAAGATGAACTGAATAAGATGTCAAATGAAGACAAGTCTGCAAAGCTTAATAAACTTTGGAGCAGTAATGTAGTTACAAATACCTTTGAGCCAGGTTCTACTTTTAAACCTATGACAGTTGCTGCAGGTCTTGATAGTGGAAAGTTAAAAGGCGATGAGACTTATCTGTGTGAAGGCCATCTTTCAATCGGAGGTTATGATATTCACTGCTGGGAGACAAAAGGTCATGGTCAAGAAGATATCAAAGGTGCTCTTAGAGACTCCTGTAATGTAGCCCTTATGTATATGGGAATGCAGATAGGTGCGGATACTTTTTCTTATTACCAGTCACTCTTCGGATTTGGACAGAAGACAGGAATTGATCTTCCTGGTGAACCTAATACATCTAGACTTTTATATTCAAAAGACTTATTGAAAAAAGATGTAAATATTGCAACTAATGCCTTCGGACAGAACTTCAATGTAACAAGAATCCAGATGGCATCAGCTTTTTGCTCTATTATAAATGGAGGAAAACTATATAAACCCCACATTGTTACAAGCGTTCAGGATGACAATGGAAATGTATTGGAGAGAGTGAATCCTGTGGTTATGAAACAGACTGTTTCACCGGAGACAAGTAAGACTATTAGAGAAGATTTACGTTCTGTTGTTACAGAAGGAACCGGTAAGACAGCAGCAGTAGAAGGTTATGATATCGGTGGTAAAACAGGTACTGCCGAGAAACAGCCTAGATCTGAAAATAACTATGTGCTTTCATTTGAGGGATTCGCTCCTGTTGATAATCCTAAGGTTATGGTTTATGTAACAGTAGATACAGTAAATGCAGCGGATCAGTATCATGACTTGATAGCAAAACAGATTTTTAGAGACATTATGTCAAAGATACTTCCTTATATGAATATTCAGCCATCTGCAGCGCCAGCTCAGTAAGGGTAACTTGAAAGATAGTAGTAAAGAGTTTATAGTAGAAAAGTTGATTAGAAATTTTGAATAGAAAGAAGTGTATATATGCAGTTTATTGCACCATTATTAATTTCATTTTTTTCAGGAGTTTTGATACTTAGATTTTTAGTTCCATTTCTTAGAAAAGAGAAGATGGACCAGACTGAGAGAGAAGAATTAGCTTCTCATCAGAAGAAAAACGGTACACCTACAATGGGTGGAATCGCTATTATTCTTTCATTTATTATTGGAAATTTATTATATGTGACAAAAGAGCCGGGTGTACTTCCCGTTCTTATACTTACAGTTGGATTCGGATTCATCGGATTTTTAGATGATTATCTAAAGGTTATTAAGAAGCATCCGGATGGACTTATCGCATGGCAGAAGTTTTTGCTTCAGATCATGTTTACGGCAATTTTTTACATCACAATTGTAAAGAGAAATCATATTTCACTGGATTTAAGAATTCCATTTACAAATGGTGAGATGGTGAATATCGGTTGGCTTGCAATTGTACTTATGTTTATCGCTGTTATCGGTACAGTAAACGGTACTAATTTTACAGATGGGCTTGATGGACTTGCTACATCAGTGACTGTTCCAGTTGCAATCTTCTTTACATTTGCATCAGTGATTCTCGGTAAGGGTTCAGCTGTAACTGGAATGGCTATGATTGGTGCGCTTCTTGCCTTCCTTCTTTTTAACTGTTATCCGGCACAGATTTTTATGGGCGATACAGGTTCACTTGCGCTCGGTGGCTTCGTAGCAGGTATGGCATATCTTTTGAACATGCCTTTATATATTGTAATTGTTGGATTTATCTACCTTCTTGAAGTGGTATCTGTAATTATTCAGGTTCTTTACTTCAAGGCTACAGGTGGTAAAAGAATATTTAGAATGGCACCTATTCACCATCATTATGAACTCGGTGGATGGAGTGAAACAAAAGTCTGCGTTACATTTACTGTAATTACAATCATGCTTTGCGTGATCGCAGCTGTAGGAATTTAAAGAATAGATAGAAATCAGGCGTAGAAATGTCAAAGGACAAGTATTTAGTTATTGGTGCAGGAAAGAGTGGGGTGGCATCTTCAAAGCTTCTTTTAGAGTGCGATGAGACTCCAGTTCTATATGATAGTAGAAGTGAATATGATTTTTCGACTTTAAAAGAGGAAAATCCAGAGATAAAAGATATAGAGTGTTTGTGTGGTGAATTAGATGATGAAGTTTTATCTAATATAAAATGCTGCGTGGTAAGCCCGGGTGTTCCACTTGATACACCTTTTATAGAATCACTTCGTGATAAGGATTTACCTATTATAGGTGAAATTGAACTTGCGTATAGAATGTCAAAAGGTGAAGTATTTGCTATCACAGGCACAAACGGCAAGACTACAACAACAGCTTTGACTGGAAAAATCTTCGCTGATTATTTTGATTCAACTTTTGTAGTTGGAAATATTGGAATTCCATATACTTCGGTTGCAAAGAAAACAAAGGAAAACTCTAAGGTTATAGCTGAGATTTCTTCTTTTCAGCTTGAAAGTATTGTAGATTTTAGACCGAAGGTCAGTGCGATTCTAAACATCACACCAGATCACTTGAATAGACACCATACAATGGAAAACTATATCAAGGCAAAAGAAGCTATCACAAAGAATCAGTCTAGTGATGAATATTGCATCCTGAATTATGAGGATGAAGAGCTTCGCGATTTTGGAAAAAAGACAAACTGTAAGGTCGTATTTTTTTCCAGCAAGAGAGAAGTAGAGAATGGAGTTTACTATAGTTCTGGTGCACTATACTCTACAATGAATGGTGAGAAGGTTCATATAATTGATGTAGATGAACTAAAGATTTTAGGCCTTCATAATTACGAGAATGCAGCCTGTGCTATTGCTTTTGCAATTCTTGCAAATATTCCTCTCGATTCAATCAGAAAGAGTTTGAGAGAATTTGTAGCGGTAGAACATAGAATTGAATATGTTACGGAAAAAAGAGGCGTTCGTTTTTACAATGATTCAAAGGGAACTAACCCTGATGCCTCTATAAAAGCTGTTTTAGCTATGAATAGACCTATTCTTCTTATCGGTGGCGGATATGATAAGAAGATTTCTTATGATGAGTGGGTTGATTTATTTCCAGGCCGTGTTAAGAAGTTTGCAATCATCGGTGAAACAAAGATGATGCTTAAAAAGTCATGCGATAGAATTGGTTTTAAGGATTATGAAATCTTCGATACCATGGAAGAGGCGATAGATTATTGCTATGAAAATGCAAAGGAGGGAGATTGTGTACTCCTTTCACCTGCATCTGCAAGTTGGGATATGTTTAAGAGTTACGAAGCACGTGGGGATATCTTTAAGGAATATGTGAGGAACCTAAGCGAATGAGTAAAGCTGGAGCGAAAAAACGAATTAACCGAGGTGCAGTAAAGTATTTCGATTACTATATGGTGGGACTTGTAATGCTGCTTTTGGCTTTCGGTCTCGTCATGCTGTTTAGCGCTTCATCTTATACGGCTTCTATGAGATATGGTTCTGCCATGTTCTTTGTAAAGAAGCAGTTAATCTATACGGTGCTTGGCTTTTGCCTAATGCTTTTTTGTAGCAAGATAGATTATCATCATTGGATCAGACTTTCTTATCCGATTTATTTTGTATCTGTAATTCTTTGTATCTGGGTAATTTTTAATGGTTCAGCCAGAAATAATTCAGCCAGATGGATTGATTTAAAAATTATTACAGTACAGCCTTCTGAGATTGCAAAGATTGCTTGTATTCTTTTGAATGCATATTTTATTTCTAGAGTTACTTTTAGAAATAGAAAGATGGAAGATAGATTAAAAGTTCTTGCAAAATGCATGGTTCCAACCGTTATAGCTACTTTTTTGGTTGCGATTTCAAATCTGAGTACAGCGCTTATCATAGTTATGCTTTCGATGATTATGTATTTTGTTGCTTATCCAAAGAGTAGAATTTTTATTTTGATGTTTTTATTCATCGCCTTTGTCGGAGTACTGTTTTTGTCACTTGCGTCGTATAGAAGTACAAGACTTAAGATTTGGCATCACCCGGAAAACTTTTCTGAAGGTTATCAGACTATGCAGGGATTATATGCAATAGGATCAGGTGGAATTTTTGGAAAAGGACTGGGAGCTTCTCTTCAGAAGAAGTTTGTACCTGAAGCTCAGAACGATATGATCTTTACTCTGATATGTGAAGAGCTAGGTCTTATAGGTGCGATAGTAGTAATTATGATGTATATACTATTGCTTTATAGAATGTATAGGATTGCACACCAGGCCGAAGACAAGGCCGGTTCATTTATCGCAATTGGAGTTATGGCGCATGTAGCTTTGCAGGTTTTATTGAATATCGCTGTAGCTACAAATTCAATTCCTAATACAGGTGTAACACTTCCGTTTATCAGTTATGGTGGTTCATCGCTGTGGATGATGATGTATGAACTGGGAGTAGTTTTAAATGTTTCAAGAAGTACGAAATTTGAAGTCTAATTGAGAGGCAGTAGATGCATTATAAACAGAAGATTACGTTGAATACTCCTGAAGAATCTAAAGGCGTCGAAATCATGCCGAACAAACCTTTAGATGAAGAGCCGACTAAGAAAAGAAAGAAGAAGAAAAAATCCGCCTTTAGGTATTATTTCTTCAACATTGTTCTTGGAATTATCCTTGTGATAATGTTGGCTTATATTCTTTCGGTTTCAGTCTTCATTACGACGAAAGTTACTGTCAGCGGTTCAACGATATACGATGAGAATTATATAAAATCAAAAGCTATTCATAAAGGTGAATATAAAAAGAACAGTATTTATCAGGTTGTGATGGGAATTATAGATGAACCTAGAGATATACCTTTTATAGAATCTATAAAGGTAGGACTTAAATCTCCTAGCCATGTAAATATTTACGTGAAAGAAAAGGAAATGCTAGGTGTTATCCAGGCAGATGATGGTAAATATGTTTACTTCGATGATGATGGAATAGTAAAAGAAATCGCAAAGAAGAAACTTGATAAGGTGATTCCGGTAAGTGGACTTGTGGCTACTAAGCCAAAAATCGGAAAATCGCTTTCTATAGATAAGGATGCCTTGAAGACTTTGCTAAATGTAGTAAAAGCTCTTCATAAATATAAAATTGATGTCGATGAGGTCAAATTCCATGGCAAGAGTAGAATCTCATGTCAATGTGGAAAAATCGAAGTAGATTTCGGTAATTTTAAATATCTCGATGAAAAAATGATGAGATTTGACATTATTTTGAAAAAAATTAAAGGCAGAACCGGAAAACTTCACCTTGAAAATTGGACACCTGAAACGACAGATGTTGTGTTTGAAATAAAAGAATAATCATTTTTTGTCTAAATAAGGTTGAAAAGAACACGAAAAAAATATATTATATTGACTAGATGTTTCACGCTAATTTAGTGAAGCAATACTGAGTGGAAAAAAGGAGGAACCTACCTTGCTCGAAGTAGTTACGAATGATAATGATTCCAAGGCGAGAATAATCGTCATCGGCGCTGGCGGCGGTGGAAACAACGCTGTTAATCGCATGGTTGAAGAAAATATTGGGGGAGTAGAGCTGATCGGAGTTAATACTGATATGCAGGCTCTAGCCCTTTGTAAAGCACAGACACCTCTTCAGATTGGTGAGAAATTGACTAAAGGATTAGGCGCAGGCGGAAATCCTGAGGTTGGTGAGAAAGCCGCTGAGGAAAGTATAGAAGAGATTTCAGCAGCAGTAAAGGGTGCCGACATGGTATTCGTTACATGCGGAATGGGTGGTGGTACTGGTACAGGTGCTGCACCTGTAATCGCAAAAGCCGCTAAAGAGCAGGGAATCCTTACTGTAGGTGTTGTTACAAAACCGTTTACTTTCGAAGGAAAGCGTAGAGGCGTAAACGCTTCTAGCGGAATTCAGAAATTAAAGGAAAGCGTTGATTCGCTTATTGTAATCCCTAACGATAGATTGTTAGAAGTTGTTGATAAGAGAATGTCTATGCCAGACGCTCTTAAGAAAGCTGATGAAGTTCTTCAGCAGGCAGTTACAGGTATTACAAACCTTATCAATGTACCTGGACTTATCAACCTTGACTTTGCAGATGTTAAAACAGTTATGGAAAACAAAGGTATCGCTCATATCGGTATCGGTTCTGCTAAAGGTGATAATAAAGCGCTTGAAGCTGTTAAGCTTGCAGTTGAGTCTCCACTTCTTGAGACAACAATTACAGGTGCTACAAACGCTATCGTAAATATTACTGGTGATCTTTCACTTCCAGAGGCTTCTGAAGCAGTTAACTATGTTCAGGATCTCATCGGTGGTGATGATGAAGACAATGTTATCATCGGTGTTATGCCAGATGAAACTAAGTCAGATGAAGTTACAGTTACAGTTATTGCAACTGGTATGCCAGAAGAGGAAGAGAAGAAGAGCGCATTTAGCTTCAAACCTTCTTATTACTCAGCTGGTGCTAAGAGCACAACTGCTTCTGCACCTAAGTCAACATTCTCATCTTCACTTGGATCATCAAGTGTAAAGGCAACAACTCCTGTTTCAAATCCTCATGTAGCTTTGAATCAGCCAGTTCAGCCAACACCTTCTATCAAGGAAGAGGAAATCAGAGTTCCAGATTTCTTGAAGAATAAATAATTGATTTTGAATTTATATGCTCTTCGCTATTGTATCGTTTGATACGTAGCGAAGAGCATTTTTTTTCCCACTAAATTGTGGTATGATAAACGAGTATGACTAGATATAGAAAGGGATACTTAATTATGGCTTCAAAAATTAATATGAGAATTGAAAAGTTACGTGAACTCATGGCTGAAAGAAACATGTCTGTTTACGTTATTCCTATGGCTGATTTCCATTCTTCAGAGTATGTAGGTGCATACTTTATGGAAGTTGAATTTATGTCAGGATTTACAGGAACTAATGCAACTGTAGTAGTTACAAAAGATAAGGCTGGTCTTTGGACTGATGGAAGATACTTCATCCAGGCAAAGAGAGAACTTGATGGTTCATGTGTAAAGCTATATGAGATGGGGGAGGAAGGTGTTCCTACTGTTAATGAGTTTATTGAAAAAGAACTCCTTCCAAATACAGCACTTGGATTAGATGGTAGAATTTTTACTATTTCTATCGCTAAAGAATTCAAAGAAATCTGTGATAAGAAGAATTGTTCACTTTCTGTAAAGGAAGATTTAGTAGATACAATCTGGACTGATAGACCATCACTTCCAGAAGGAAAAGTTTGGGAACTTGGTGTGGAACATGCAGGAAAGTCTAGAGAAGAGAAGCTTTCTGATGTAAGAAAGAAGATGGAAGAGTATAAAGCATCTGGATACCTTTTGACAGATCTTTGCTCTATAGCTTGGCTTTTAAATTTGCGTGGTGATGATATCCCATCAGTTCCTGTTTTCTTGTCTTATATTTATATCAATGAAAAGAAAGCTACACTTTATATAAATCAGTCTATCCTAAGCGATGAAATCAAGGATAGTCTTTCAAAATGCAATATCGCATTAAAGGATTATGATGAAGTTTATAGTGATCTTAAAAATATTTCTGAGAAGAGAGTTCTTATTGATGATTCAGTTGTAAACTATGCTCTTCTTGAATCATTCAATGAAGATGTAGAACCTGTATTCGAAGTAAATCCTACAGAACTTATGAAGGCAGTAAAGAATGAGACTGAGATTAGAGATACTAAGAATGCTCATGTGAGAGATGGTATCGCATTAACTCATTTCATCTATTGGGTAAAAAAGGCTGCAAAGACAGAGAAGCTTTCTGAAGTAGATGCTTCTAATAAACTCTTAGAGTTTAGAAAGGCACAGAAGGACTTCCTGGATGTAAGCTTTGATACAATCGCAGCTTATGGACCAAATGCCGCTATGATGCATTATAGCGCTACAGAGGAGAAGTTCTCATATATTGAGCCAAAGGGATTCTTACTTGTAGATTCAGGCGGACATTACATCGATGGAACTACAGATGTAACTAGAACTATTAAGCTTGGTGAACTTTCTGAAGAGGAGATGGTTGACTATACTACAGTTCTTAGATGTCATCTTCGCCTTATGGATGCTCATTTCCCAAAGGGCGCTTGTGGACAGAATCTCGATATCTTAGCTCGTGGACCAGTATGGGATAGAGGATTGGATTATAGATGTGGAACAGGCCATGGTGTAGGACATATTTTAAATGTTCATGAAGGACCTAATGCCTTTAGATGGAGAATCGTAAGCAAGGCTAATGCTTGGGAACTTCGTCCAGGCATGATTACATCAAATGAACCAGGACTTTATATCGAAGATGGATATGGTATCAGAATCGAAAATGAAATCCTTGTAAAGGAAGATGTTAAGACAGAGTATGGTCAGTTCTACAGTTTTGAGAATTTGACAGTTGCTCCATATGATTTGGATGCTGTTAAAACAGAGATGCTCACTCAGTATGAGAAAGAGACTCTAAATAGATATAACCGTTTCGTATATGAAACACTTTCTCCTGACTTTGAAGGAGAAGAGCTTGAATGGCTCAAAAATGCAACACGCGAAATCTAAGTAGCAAAGGAAGTTTATGAAGTTATTACTTATCGATGGACATAGTATTTTAAATAGAGCATATTATGGAGTTCCGGATTTTACTAATTCTGAGGGAATTCATACGGGAGCAATTTATGGCTTCTTAAATATGATGTTTTCCTTTTTAGATAGTGAAAAGCCTGATTATCTTGCAGTTGCTTTTGACTGTAGTGCGCCGACCTTTAGACACGAAAAGTATGCGGACTATAAGGGCAACAGAAAGGGGATGGATCCAGAACTTCGTCAGCAGGTGCCGATGATTCAGGAGATGCTTTCTAGTATGGATATTCCTGTTATAAAACAGGAGGGAATCGAAGGCGATGATATTCTCGGAACTCTTTCTAGAGTAGGAGAAAGAAGTGATTTAGACGTCACAATTGTATCTGGAGATAGAGATACACTTCAGCTTGCAACTGACAGAGTAAAGATTTCTATTCCTAGAACTAAGAAGACAGGAACAATCATCGAAAACTATTATGCAAAAGATGTTTTAGAAACTCTAAAGGTAACACCTGTTGAGTTTATCGATGTAAAAGCTTTGATGGGAGACTCCTCAGATAATATTCCTGGAGTTCCAGGAATCGGAGAGAAGACAGCGACAGCTCTTATCGAGAAGTATCATTCTATAGAGGCAGCATATGAGGATTGGGAAAATGTAAAACCACCTCGTGCATCTAAGAACCTTCATGAATTCTATGATCAGGCTGTTATGTCAAAAGATCTTGCTACTATAAAGCTTGATTGCGAAATCGATTTTAAAATCGAAGATGCAAAGCTTGAAAATATTTTTACAGAAGAGGCATATGAACTTTGCAAGAAGTGGGAGCTTAGAAAGATTCTTTCTCACTTTGAAGCACCGAAGAATCTGGAACAGACAGAGAACCCTAAGGAAAACTATGTAAGAGTTGAAGAGGGTATGGAGAATGAAATCATTGAGAAACTCAGCTTAAAGAAAGAACTGGGATTCTATCTTTTGACTTCAGGT
This sequence comes from Lachnospiraceae bacterium, assembly GCA_024682375.1. Classification (GTDB taxonomy): domain Bacteria; phylum Bacillota; class Clostridia; order Lachnospirales; family Lachnospiraceae; genus Lachnocurva. The sequence continues at coordinate 25,970 of JAIKZI010000071.1, forward strand.
CAGAAGGACGATGATAGAAACTTCGGATTATTTATTGCCGATTCTGATAAGACTTATTATTTAAATGAAATTGAGAATCCTGAAGAGGTTGCACTTAAATTCCTTGAAAAGGGAATTATGCTTTGCTTCCCGGATATTAAGGAAGCTCTACACCTTATGCCGGGAGTGAATGATTTTAGAAATTCACATATGGATAGTGAAGTCTTCTTTGATGCCCAAGTTGCGGCATATATTTTAGACCCTTTGCCAAGTGAATATCCTATGGATTCGATTTTGAAAAAAGAGTGTAATATTTTAGTACCTTCACTTCAGGAACTTTTGAAGAAGAAATCCATAGAGAAGGCTTTTGCAGCTTTTTATGAAGACGAAGAAGTGAGGGAAGCTCTGATTGAATATGGATTTATAAACGCATATTCCGCACTTAAGGTAAAAGATAGTGAGATTAGTAAGCTTAAAGAGCTTGATATGTATAATCTCTATAGAGATATCGAACTTCCTCTTATCTTTACACTTTTCGATATGGAAAAGTATGGAATGAAGATGGATAGAGAGGCTCTTCTTAAATATGGTGAGGAATTAAAGGTTACTCGTGATGAGCTTGAAAGAAGAATTTATGAGATGGCTGGAGAAGAATTTAATATCAATTCTCCAAAACAGCTTTCACATATTCTTTTTGAAAAACTAGAGATTCCTGGTGGTAAGAAGACAAAGACTGGTTATTCTACAGCCGCAGATGTTCTTGAAAAATTAAAGAATGATAATCCAATCATCGATGATATTTTGACTTATAGAAAGTATCAGAAAATCATGTCTACTTATGTAGAAGGATTGGCTCAGGCTGTTTCTAAGGATGGAAGAGTACATTCTCTTTTCCAGCAGAAGGTTACAGCTACAGGAAGAATCAGTTCTACAGAACCTAACCTTCAGAATATTCCTATTCGCCTAGAACTTGGAAAGAAGATCAGAAAAGTATTCTATCCAGCCGATGGATATACTTTTGTCGATGCCGATTATTCTCAGATTGAGCTTAGAGTTTTGGCTTCTATGTCAGGTGATGAAAACTTGCAAAAGGCTTATAATGAAGGTAAGGATATTCATAGAGCGACAGCAGCCAGAGTATTCCACAAGGACTTCGATGAAGTAACGGATAATGAACGTAGAAATGCCAAGGCTGTAAACTTCGGTATTGTTTATGGAATTAGTGCTTTTGGTTTGGCAGAGGATTTACATATCTCAAGAACTGAAGCAAAAGATTATATAGATGAGTACTATAGTGCTTATCCTAAACTTAAAAGCTATCTGGATGGACTGGTTTCGGAAGCTAAAGATAAAGGTTATGCTGAAACTTACTTTAAGCGTAGACGTCCAACACCTGAACTTACATCTTCAAACTTTATGAAGAGAGGTTTTGGTGAGAGAATTGCAAAGAATTCACCAATTCAGGGAACCGCAGCTGATATAATAAAGATAGCTATGGTAAAAGTGCACGATAGATTAGTGCGCGATGGATATAAATCCAGACTGGTTCTTCAGGTTCATGATGAACTTTTGATTGAAACTGAAAATAGTGAACTAGAGGATATAAAGAAACTTCTGGTAGAGGAAATGCAGAACGCAGCGAAACTAAACGTTCCTCTGATTGCAGATCTAGAAACAGGAGATAATTGGTATGAAACACACTAGTAGACTTCCATTCATAGGTATTACAGGCGGAATCGGTGCTGGAAAGAGTACTGTTCTTTCTTTTATCGAGAAAAATTACAATGCCTGTATAGTTCGTGCAGATGATGTTGCAAAGGATCTTATAAAGAAGGGCACACCTACTTATGAGAAAATTTGCGAGGCATTTAGTGGCTTGGATATTTTTGAAGAGAGCGGTGAATTTGATAGAAATAAGCTTTCTAAGGTGATTTTTACCGATATAAATATGCTTCAGACTATCGATAATATAGTTCATCCGGCCGTGAAAGAAAGGGTAAAAGAAATCTTTCACGAAGAGGATTTAAAGGAAAATTATGATTATTTTTTCCTGGAAGCTGCTCTTTTGATTGAAGAACACTATGATGAAATCTGTGATGAACTTTGGTATATCTATGCTTCTGAAGATACGAGAAGAGCTAGACTTAAAGAGTCTAGGGGATATACGGATGAGAAGATTACTGGTATTTTTTCCAACCAGCAAGGGGAAAATGTATTTAGAACGAAGTGTAAGAAGGTCATTAATAATGATGGCGATTTAGCAGTGTGTGAGAAGGAAATCAGTACAGCTATAGATGGTATTAGGCATTAATTGGGAGGATTAGTTTGTATGGACAGCGCAATAAATAGTGTTTCTGCGGGTGAAAATATGGAATATGTTTTTGGCTTGGATATCGGTACTAGAAATGTAGTTGGTACAGTTGGTTATATGTCTGATGGCGAGTTTCATGTAGCTTGCGAAGTCACAAAACAGCATAAGACACGTGCGATGCTAGACGGACAGATTCATAATATCGCAAGAGTTTCCGAGGTCGTTTGCGAAGTAAAGGAAGAACTTGAAGCGAAGATTAATCAGCCTCTTACAAAGGTTTGTATAGCTGCCGCTGGACGTGTACTTGTCACAGAGACAACAACAGTTAAATATGAGTATCCGGAAGAGTCAGTGGTTGTAGATGAGGATTTGCACACACTTGATCTTATGGGTATTGATCAGGCAAAAAGACAGCTTGATGAAAAACAGAATGAAAAGTATAAATTCTACTGTGTAGGTTATTCAGTAGTTAAATATTATTTGAATGGTGATCCGTTTGGAAGTTTGGAAGGCCATAAGGCAAATGAGATTTCTGAGGACATCATTGTAACATTCCTTCCAGAGGATGTAGTAGACGGACTTTATACAGCGGTTGGACGTGCTGGACTTGAAGTTGCAAATTTGACTTTGGAGCCTATCGCCGCAATGAATGTGGCTATTCCTGAGAATTTCAGAATGCTTAACATCGCCCTTGTTGATGTAGGAGCCGGTACATCCGATTTATGTATTACAAAAGACGGAAGTATTGCAGCCTATGGAATGATTCCTTACGCAGGTGATGAGCTTACAGAAGTGATTGTTCAGGCATATCTGGTGGACTTTGCAACAGCAGAGCAGATTAAGCTGGATTCTACATTTAAGGATGAGGTTACATACACAGATATCATGGGTATTTCCCATACAATCGATTCTGAAGAAGTGTGGAAGCTTCTTTCTGAGACAAGGGAAAAAATCACTACAGCAGTAGCTGAGAAGATTATTGAGTTAAATGGTGATAAGCCGGTAGCTGCTACCTTTGTCGTAGGTGGTGGTGGAAAGGTTCATGGTTTTTGCACATCACTAGCTAAGAAGCTTGGAATTATGGAAGAGCGAGTAGCTTTACGTGGTGAAGAAGCTATGAATGAGGTTACATTTGATGAAGCCGGAATTGTAAAGGATCCACTTCTGGTAACACCTATTGGTATTTGCTTGAACTATTTTGAGCAGAGAAACTCCTTTATCATGGTTCATTTTAACGGTGAGATGCTAAAGATTTATGATAATGGAAAACTCACGATTGTAGATGCCGCTCTTCAGGCAGGACTTGATACACAGGAACTCTTCCCTAAGAGAGGAGCTGAATTAAATATCACTGTAAATGGTATCTCGAGAATGATTCGAGGTATTGAAGGTGAATCTGCAGAAGTAAGAATGAATGGTGAAGTAGTTGGTCTAAATACTCCACTTAAGAGAGATTCAGATATCGAATTCATTCCATCTACAACCGGACAGGCAGCATCTGCAAAGGTTTCAGATTTATCTGAGTACACAACTGATAATCTATACTTTGTAGTAAATCAGAAGAGAGTAGCTTGCCCTAAATTTGTAGAAGTAAATGGAATTCTAGAGTCCCCTGATTATGAACTAAAAGATGGTGACAAGGTTGATACCAGAAATTATTATACAGTCGGTCAGCTCGCTAAATTTATGGATATTCAGTTAGATCCACAGGGCGATATCTCTGTAAATAATAAGCAGGCATCACTTGATACTTTGGTATATGAGAACTTCTCAGTAGATTGGGATACACTTGATTTTGCAAGTATGGATGATAGCTATATAAGCGAAGAGAATTTAAAAGAAGAGAGTGTAGAAGATAGTACAGTGTCAGAAGATAGTGAAGGTGAATTAGATAGTGACTCATCTTTTGACTCTATAGAAGAGAGTGAAACTACAGAATCAGGTGATTCTTCAGATGTCACTTTTAAATCTATCAATGTAAAAATCAATGGAAATTCATATACACTTACAGGAAAGAAAGACTACATCTTTGTAGATATCTTTACTGTATATCCATTTGATACTAACCAGTCAAATGGTAGAGCGGTATATACAATGATAAATTCCAATCCTTGCGGATATATCGATTCACTTAGTGAAGGCGATTCTGTAGAGATTGGCTGGAAGGAAAAGTAATTAATGGAATTATTTAGCATAAGGTCGGGGAGTTCGGGAAATTGTATTTGTGTTGGAAACTCTTCACACCATGTGCTTATCGATGCAGGAATCAGTGGAAAGAAGATAGAGGAAGGACTTAATAATTACGACCTCACATCTTCTGATATGGATGCGATTCTGGTAACACATGAACATATAGACCATATTTCTGGACTCGGAGTTATGGCGAGAAGACATGGCCTACCTATTTATGCAACAGCAAAAACAATTGAAGCTATAAAAAACACATCTTCGGTTGGAAAAATTGATGAGGGACTATTTCATGAAATAAGCCCTGATACGGATTTTGAAATAGGAGATCTAAAGATAAATCCAATTCATATCTCACATGATGCTGCAGATCCGGTGGCTTATAGATTAGAGTCTTATGGAAAAAAGGCTGCAGTCCTCACTGATTTAGGTTATTACGATGACTATATAGTCGACAATATGAAGGATTTAGATTGTGTTCTTCTTGAATCGAATCACGATAAAAGAATGCTTGAAGTTGGACCTTATCCATATAATCTTAAGGTCAGAATTATGGGAGAAAAGGGACATCTATCAAATGATACCTGTGGTCAGCTTTTATCTGAAATTCTAAATGATAAGATAAAGCATATTTTTCTCGGACATCTATCTCATGAGAATAATTACTCAGAACTTGCACTTCAGACAGTAGATAGTGAGATTACACTTTCCGATAATGAGTACAAGGCTGGAGACTTTCCTATAGAAGTAGCAACAAGGGATCATGTATCGAGTAGAATCGAATTTTAGTTTATATTACAAAAGTGAATTTTGTACAACATAAAGAGGAAACCATTTCAATTGAAATGGTTTCTTTTTTTATAAAATTATATTGATTTTTTAGAATTATAAAATTAAAATAAATTAGCTTATGTAAATTGAAAAAAGAATAATGTGAAAAGGGATTTTTATGAACAAAATTGGTTTCAAAAGATTGGGGGCACTTTCTCTATTAGTTATGATGTTAATAACTCAGACAGTGTCATTTTTGCCCGATTATGTTTATGCAGCGGGAGCAACTGGAGAAGATAGGACTCTAGATAGCTCCGAGGTCGCAAAGAATATTTCTTTAACTGCAGAGTGCAGTGGCGACAAAGTGAAAATATCTCCTATTAAATCAGGAAATACGATGACATTTGATATGTCATCAATTGCTCCTGATACAATTTCTAGTATAGATTTCGATTTGGATTTTTCTGTTTTGAAGCATCCATATGGAGATGATATTAGAAAACTAAAAGGCGGAGATTATATTAAATACGATTTTTCTGAAGCAGGATTAACTGTAGGAAATATCGAGTCAAAGAATGTTTTGGCAGCTGATGGTACTGTGATTGCATCGTACCAGGTGAAGGATAGTGTCTTTGAACTTGTTTTTTCCGATGAATGTAATGCAGAAAATAGTAACGATGGTATTGGCGGTTCGGTGTCACTTAAGCTTGGACTTAATCTAGACAAGTTTAGCAGCAGTGATAAGACAGTGAAGAAGCTCTTCGGAGATGGAACTTCTGATACATGTGAGTTGATATTTGGAAAACTTTCTACAGATGTTTCAGGAATTAATATAGACGGTGAGTTTGATCCGGCTAGTACATCTATTGTTTGGACAATCGATTGTGGAACTAATTCCAAAGGAACTAACCTAAATGGAGCAGATGTTTCTATATCTTTTGACGAGTCTAAACTTAAGATGGAAAAGGCATATATTATGTCAGGTACGGAAAAAATATATGTCAATTTAGAAGGATCGGATGGTAAATATACTTACCGAATTAAAAATGAAGTTACAAATGAAAATGGCGAGAGCGCTTCGATAAATACAAGTGCGCCTTTTAAATTATATGTTGTAACTTCTGTTGATAGTGATGCGCTTTCAAGTGATTTTTCAAGTAGCGAGGATAGTCTTGCCGAAAGAACTATGGATTGTGAGCTTTCTCAGGGAGATATGAGTCTTCTTGTTGATAAGGAGAATAGTTCTAATCAGGCTACAAGTTCTGTAACTCTTGAAAGACCTCATATTTCAAAATCCGGTGAACAGATCAGTGGTAATGAAATGCTTTGGACTCTAAAGGTTAATGATACAGATCCTAAGTATGTATTACTTCATTCTTCTATAACAGATGAGTTCACAGGAATGGAATATGTCGATGGCTCATTCACTATTAATGGAAAGACTGTTTCAAAAGATGATTCATCAAATGGAAGCTTGGCTGTAGAATCAAATGATGGTTCAACAAAGATGGTATATTCCTGGCCGGGTGATGGAAGAATTGATGATGTTTATACCATCACTTATAAGACAAAAATTGATACAACAGGAAATTATGCAAACAAAGAAGTAAAAAATACCGTTTATATGAATGGTGACTGGCCAACTGGTGGAAATGGAACTGGTGGACATATAAACTATGGAATGCCTACAGTAACAGAAGAGTTTCAGTATGTATTCTTAAAGGAAAGTGCTACTGTTGTAAAGAATTCTTCTGACAAGGCAAATGGACTTGTTGAATGGACTATTTCTCCATCATCTAGAGATGACAACTGGGATAGTGCAAAGATTACAACAAAGAATGAAGAAGACCAGGTAATCGTAAAGAATAATAGCGATTATGGCATCCATTTAAATTATGGTTCAAAAGTATATACAGAAGATGAACTTATAAAAAATGGATATTTGACTATAAATGAAGATCAGACACTTTTGTTTAATCTACCTCATAGTGAGTTTGAAAAACTCTCTGATGTAAAGATTTCATATTATACTTCTGTACCTTCTTTCTTTAAGACTAATTCAAAAGAGGTTAGTGCAAATGGTTCCTCTACTTTGATTCTGGATTCAAAGAAGGCGGGAAGCAGTGATAATCTTTCTATATCTCAGAAGGCATCATGTAAGTTAAGTGACGATTTGCTTTCTATCAAAAGCGAAAGATACTATGAGAAAAATAGTTTAAATCCTGAAATAAAATATACTTTGAATGTAAATAAGAACCAGATCAAGATTGATAAAGGCTCAGTAGTTTCTACAAATTTAAGTGAACTTACTTCAAAGCTGATTTCAGGTTCAAATGAGATTGCAATCGATCCATCAGAATGGAAATATGTTCCATCAAGTATAAAGGTGGATGGTTCTAAAGATGTTGATTGTTCTTATAAAGATGGAAATATCGTAGTCGACTATTTAAATGATTCTTCAGATAATTATACAGTTTCATTTAGAATAGAATTTTCAGACAGTGCGCGTGAAAAGTATTTGCTTCACAGCGATATAGGTGGTGTAGGTGGAAATGTAATCTGTGACACTTCATCAAAGATTACAGGAAACTCTTCATTATCTGATATCGTACGTGTTGTGGAAACGGAGGCATCTGATTCTACAACTGTAGAAAACCCATCTATTAATAATGCTTTTCTTTTAAAGAAATCAGAAGTAAGTGAGAGTGGAGTCACTTGGAATATTGAAATCAATCCAAATGGAACACTCCTAAATGGAGCGAAGATTATTGATGTTATATCAAAAGATTTATCGCTCGATTATCAGAATATAAAATTATATAAGGCTACTCATGAAGAGGGTTCTCTTTCTCTTACAAAAGGCGAAGAAGTATCCTTTGAAAAAAGCCTAGCTCCTTCTGATACTGGAAGCCTTGAACTTAGCATTTCACTTCCGGATGGAAATGATGCTTATATACTTACATATAAGACTAAACTAACAAATGCCGTATCTAGTGTTTCAAATACAGCTAAATTTATAAATGGAAATAATCAGGAAAGCTCTAAAAATGTGGCTGAGATTTCTGATTCAGCAAAGGGATTCCTTTCTAAGGTTGCAAACTTCAAGCTTGTAAAGAAGGATTCTATTTCTAAAAAGCCTATCAAAAATGCACTCTTTGGTTTATACAGTGTAAATGATGATGGTGTAGAGATGGTTTCGGGGCCTGTTTTTTCCGACGAAAATGGTTATGTGGCTTTCTATGGAGTTTCGGCTGATGCAAAGAATCTCTATGTTCGAGAATTGAAGGGAACTAGCGATTACGTTTCATATTCTGAAGATGAGAATGTCTATTTCGTAGGGAAAAATACTACTAAGGGTATGCATGATTTGACAGCCCAGGGTGGTGTTATCTTGAATAGCAGAAATAAGGTTGGAACTTTCTCATTTAAGAAGGCATATGAAAATGCTGATTCAAATAAAGCAAGTGAATACGAGTCAACTTTCTCTCTATCTATTTTGGGAGATAAAGAGATTCCAGTATTTTGTGTGAAACAGGATGACGGAAGTTATAAATACGCAACTGGAAAGACAGAAGGAATTCCAGGAGCAGATAGTGTATATGAAAATGCAAAAGAAGAAGATGAGGCTTCGAATATTTTTTCCGTAAAGGGAGAAAATGAACTTAAGTTTACCAACTTGCCTTGGGGAGATTATGTTCTTAGAGAAAAAAGCACAAAATCAGGTTATTCACTTTCCGATGATGTGAAATTTTCTATCGCAAAAGATGGCAGTGTAACTGTTAATTATCCGATGGTAAATAATGATGGTGAGTTTACTCTTACAAATAGCCAGATTAAATTGAATCTTTGTAAAAAAGCATCTTCAGATATTTCGCTCGATGGCTGTGAGCTTGCAATCTATGACAATTTAGATGATGCAACAAAAGGCTCAGATAATGGAATTGTTTTAGATCCAAGAGACAATGAGACAAAGCTGATTTTTAAAGCGAATGATACTTTAGGAACATTTAGTGATTCAGATGAGTCATCATTAATTGCGAGATTTACAATTCCAGAGCTTTCTGGCCCAAGTGGTGATGCTACATCAAAGGTTTATTATCTATCAGAGAAAAAAGCTCCAGATGATAAGAGACTTTGTGCAGTAAAACCTATCAAAATTGTTGTAGATAAAAAAGGCAGCATAAAGTATGGCGATAGTTTAAAGAGTGTAGATTCTTCAAGAGAAATAGAAGTAGTAGATAATACTTTCTCATCTAAGTTTAGTAACTTAGATCAGATGGATAGTGTGATTTCAAATTCTTCCTTCACATTGCAGAGGAAAGATATGGATACATACACTGATGTAGCTTCATTTACTACAACAGATGTAAAGGATTATAGCTTTGATCTACTTCGTGATTGCGAGTACCGTTTGATTCAGACAGCACTCGATGATCACTATGTAAGCTATTCAGATGGAGAATATATTTCAGAAGATAAATTTAGTACAGATAAGTTTGGAAATATCGTTTCATTAGATTTAGGAAAAAAGAATTCCTATGACAAGAGTTCCAATACTTTTATCATTCGAAATGAAAGAATTATAGGTCAGGCTGAATTTGTTAAATACACAAATAAAAAGGCCGACGGAAAGTATATTCCGTTTAAAACTGGAAATGCTAGATTTGAGCTTTACACTTGTGATGATTTAGATAAGACAAATGCAAGAAATGTAGTGTTTGAAGGTAAGAATGTAGTTATTAAGTCAGATTCAAATGGTCTGGTTTCTACTAAATCGATCGATGGTTTTTTCCTTGAAAAGGGATTCTATTTCTTCAGAGAAGTAGAGACTTCAAATGATTATATTTTGACTAAAGATATGGATAGTGATGTCTTTTGCGTGAAGGCATCTAATCGTTATACATGTGATGATAATGGAATGTATAGCAAGCCTATTACTGTTACAAGGAATAATGATTTATTCATAAATGAAGCAATCAATGCTTCTGTTGTCGTTAAATGTATCGATTCCGATGGAAATTTGATAAAGGGAGCTTCGTTTAGTTTAAATGATGATTTCTCAAAAATAAAAGAAGATGGTTCAATAAGTTTTTCTGATTTAACTGTTGGTACATATACACTTAAAGAAACTTCTCCTTCGGATGGATATAAGATTGATAATACAACACATACAATCTCTGTATATCAGGATGGAACTATGTCACTTGATGGAAAAGAGATTTATAGAAGTGATTGTCATGTTGTATGTCCAATTGAAGTAATAAATGAAGCTAATAGTTTTACGGTTACTAAAAAAGCAGAAGAGGGTGCAACTAATTCCCTTGTTGGAACTAAGATTGCTCTATATAATGCAAAGAATCCTGAAACTCCACTTAAGGAATTACAGGTTTTAAAAGATACAAAAGAAGGTAGTGTCCTTAGATTTAATGGACTTATTAAACCAGTTGTAAATCCATTAAGTGATGATTCAAATACTTATGTTATAAAAGAAGTTTTACCTGCACATGGATATACACTTTCAAATGAAATCTATGTAAGGATGAATTATGATGGAGAACTTTTTTCCTCAATAGACAATAAGACTTATGAGAAAGTAGAAAATAATAATCTAGATTTGATTAATAAGCAAAATTTTGTTTCCTTTAGGATGATAGATAAGTCTTCAAAGTACGATTTATCCGGAAATAATAGTGATTATTCACTTTCACTTACACCGCTAGAGGGCGATTCTTTCTCAGATAAGAGTCGTAAGGCAAAGGTGATAAATATTGATGAAAAGGATTTCAAAGGAATCCTAGTTCCTAATAATCATTATGAAGTAAAAGAAGTGAAGACTCCTAGTGGCTACATTACACTTAAGGATTCGTTCTCATTTACTGTTGATGTAAATGGAGCTGTTTCTTTGGATTCAAATTATGACTTTGTATCAGTAAAGGATAATGTGATTTCTATAGCGAATGAAAAGTCTTCTCTTTCTGTTGTAAAGAGCGGTGTTTCAAATCATTCTGTAGCTGGTACAACATTTGAAGTTGAACCTGTCGATTCCTATTTTGTAGATGGATCCAATCAGCCTATAAGCTTTGTAATGGAAGAGAGTGATGGCGGAATAAGCGGTATCTCAGATATCTACAAAGGTTTTGAGGGAATGCTTAGAGCCGGTGATATCTATAAGCTTACAGAAACTGTTGCAGCCGATACATATTGCGCTAAAGAGCCAATATACCTAAAAATTGATCATAAGGGAATTGTTTCTACTTCAGAAACTATTGATGGCGAATTCACAGAAGCTATCTATTCTGTAGATGGTTTAGGAAAAAATATCATTGAAATCAAAAACGAGACGAATGAGCTTACATTTACAACATTTGTAAATGCCTTTGAGTATGGTAAGGAAACTGATGAACCTTATGCAATCCTTCCAAATGCAACCTTTACACTTTATCAAACATATGAAGATGGAATCCTTAAGGATCCGGTTAAGTGCAAATCAACCAACTCACATGGTGAGGTTGTAAGCGATAAGGATGGTAAGATTACAATATCAGGACTTAAGAGTGGTACTTACTATTTGAAGGAAACAGACGTACCAATCTATGACGATGATGTAAATAGAGTTATTAAAACGGAAACTGATGATAAGACAATGATTGCATCTTTCACTGTTTCAAAGGATGGAAAAGTGTCTTCTATGAAGTCGCTAAGCGGTGATGCAAGTTTCTCTGCATATCTAAATGATACTGTCAGAGCATCATTTTCTATGACAAAAGTAGATGCACTCGATAATGAAAAAGTACTGCCAAATTCTACTTATGTCCTTTATAGAAAGGCAAAAGATGGTGCAGTAGCTGATTCTTATTCAACTAATTTTACAAAGAAGGCTTTTATGTTAAAGAAGAATTCTTTGGCAAAGGGTATTAAGTTATTTAACTCGAAAAAATATGTTCCAGCCAGTGCCTTAGGTGCTAGTGGTGTTGTATCTCTTTTTTCAAGAGATGAGGTCGATTTCAATCCTTCATTATATACAGAGGTTATGTCTGTGAGAACAGATAAGGATGGAAATATAAATATCGATGGTCTTTTGACTGGATATGATTATGTTTTAAAAGAGGTTGTAGCTCCTTCAGGAAGTCAGGTTTCAATAGAACCAATTTCTTTCACTTTTGATATAGATTCAGATGGCGTTATCAAAACTTCACTTGTAAGTGGAAATGGTACGGTAGTAAAAAAGAGTGGAAATAGCAACTTGAATCTTCTTTGGAAAGAACCTCCTACAAGAGTTTCTGTAAACAAAGTAGATGATGGTGGTCATCCTGTAATCGGTGCAAAACTAAGAATTCTTGATGAAAATGGTTCTGTTGTAGTAAAAGAATGGACAACTGATGGAAAGCCTCATATTCTAACTGGAGTTCTTACTGCAGGAAAGAGTTATATACTTGAAGAGATTTCTGCTCCTGATGGTTATTCTCTATCTAAAATGGTTAAATTTACGGTAAAGGAATCATCTATCGGTTCATCTTTAGATGATATCAATGAAGCTATGACAAAAGTTGTTATGGTAGATAAGAGGATAATAAAATCAGACCGAAGTAAATCAAACGGTGATAATTTCATTCAGAGAATTGTGAAGTCTCCAAAGACAAGCGATTATCTAAACTGGTTTATCATTTTCGTATTAAGCGGATTTATTATCCTTTCAGGATATTTGATTGCAGTTTTGACTCGTGATGATAACGATAAATAAGATTTAAAATAATGTGCACACCAACTGTGAAAGTTTAATGAACAGTTGGCTGTGCACTTTATTTTTTCCCTAAATAGATGTTTAATAGAGATTGTAACTGTTGATGTATAGAAGGGCTTCGTATGAGGAAACGTATATTTATGGGACTGATAACTTTACTTGGAATCGTTTTTATTATTTTTATCGCAATATCACTTCACTCAAATTTACGTACGAAGACTGAAGTGGAAATTAAAACAAGATATCTTAACTTTGTTCCTTTTTCTTACAAGTCAACTGCGAGATTAGAAGGACATCTAGAAACTTTAAACTATCAAACTCATGATTATTTGCCGGACGGGGATTCAAATCGTCTAATTAAGAAGCATGCTGAGGTGTATGTTCCTTACGGCTATGATCCAAAAAAACAATATAACATTATCTATTTAATGCACGGTATGGGTGGAAATGCCGATACCTGGCTGGGAACTCCGAATAATACTCGTCTAGGAAAGAGATATTTAGATCATTTGATTCAGGATAAAAAGATGCCGCCAACAATTGTAGTTACACCATCTTATTATCAGGCAGAAAGAGCTTATACAACGGATGATGAGGACTCCAGTCTTACAAAGGCTTTTGGCGAGGAACTTAAGAATGATTTGATGCCTCTTGTCGAGTCAAAGTATCATACCTTTGCTAAGGATACAACAGATGAAGGCTTTTTTAATTCACGTGCGCATAGAGCCTTCGCCGGTTTCTCGATGGGCGGAGTAACTACTTTTTATCGGATGTGTGATTCTATGAGATATTTTAAATACTTCATGCCGTTTTCTGGTTCACTTCATTGGGGAGTGGAAGCTTTAGCCTCAGATGATGGCGAGTGGGATGCAGACTATCTCGTAAAGTATATAAAAGAACAGGGCTATTCAAAGGAAGACTATTTTATGTATGCTTGCTGCGGCTGTCTCGATTACGGCCGTTCTGTCATGGATCCAGCCCTTCTTTCTATGTCGAAGTATCCTAAATACTTTAAATTTGGAAAGCTAAGGGACAAGGATACAAACTGTGTATTTGGAATCTCTCTGTATGAGTATCATACAGCTTCATGTAGAAACAGAAGCCTATATAACTGTTTTCCAGTAATAGCAAACAAAATGAATGAAGAAAAATAATGATTATTA
>JAIKZI010000072.1 GCA_024682375.1 Lachnospiraceae bacterium
CAATGCCGATAACAGAGGTTGTTTGCGTGATATATATTCTGTTTGAATTAAAAAAGAAAAATTAAAAGCGAAATTGCTGTTTCTTTTTTAACAAAGAGAATTATAATTATTTTAAGGGTTAAATTATAGTTTTAGAAAGGGGTAGTATTATGGCAAACAGAATTTCTTTGAATCAGACTTCATATCATGGAGCTGGAGCAATAAAAGAAATCGTATCTGAAGTAAAGGGACATGGATTTAAGAAGGCTTTTGTTGCATCCGATCCAGATCTTATTAAATTTGGAGTTACAACAAAGGTGACTGATCTTCTTGACAAGGAAGGTCTTCCTTATGAAATCTATTCAGATATAAAGCCTAATCCAACAATTGAAAATGTAAAGAACGGAGTGAGTGCATTTAAAAAATCCGGAGCAGATTATATTATTGCTGTAGGTGGTGGTTCTTCTATGGATACATCTAAGGCTATCGGTATTATTATTACAAATCCGGAATTTGAAGATGTACGTAGTCTTGAAGGCGTTGCACCTACAAAGAATCCTTGTGTTCCAATTATCGCAGTTCCTACAACTGCTGGAACAGCAGCAGAGGTAACAATCAATTATGTTATCACTGATGTGGAGAAGGAAAGAAAATTTGTATGTGTAGATACAAATGATATGCCAATTGTAGCAGTAGTTGATTCTGAGATGATGTCATCTATGCCAAAAGGACTTACAGCTGCAACAGGTATGGATGCACTTACACATGCAATTGAAGGATATACAACAAAAGCTGCTTGGGAAATGACAGATATGTTCCATCTTGAAGCTATCAAACTTATTTCTAAGAATCTTCGTGGAGCTGTCAATAATACAAAAGAGGGCAGAGAAGGAATGGCTCTCGGACAGTATATTGCAGGTATGGGATTCTCAAATGTAGGTCTTGGTATTGATCATGCTATGGCTCATACATTGTCAGCTCATTATGACACTCCTCACGGTGTAGCTTGTGCTATGCTTCTTCCAATTTCTATGGAATTCAACCGTGATTACACGGGTGAGAGATTTAGAGAAATCGCTAGAGCTATGGGCGTAGAAGGCGTAGATGAAATGACTCAGGAAGAATACAGAGATGCAGCTATAAATGCAGTAAAGCAGCTCTCTTCTGATGTTGGAATTCCTTCTAAGAATGAAAAGATTAAAGAGGAAGATTTAGATCAGCTTGCTACAGATGCACTTAATGATGCATGTTATCCAGGAAATCCTAGAGAAGCTACAAAAGAGCAGGTTATCGAAATGTTTAGAATGCTCATGTAATAGAGATAGGGGTGCCACTATGAAATATTTAGTAGTAGATGATGAGCAGTTGATCTTAAAAGATGAAGTTCGAGTTTTGGAGAGTATACTTGGGGATGACAGCGAGATTTTAACTGCAGATAATTCTTCGGATGCAATCAAACTTGCAAAGTCAGAAAAACCTTATGTGATTTTCTTGGATATAAATATGCCTGGAATGGATGGCTTCGAGTTGTCTCAGGTTATAGCCAAGGATTCACCAGATTCAAATATTGTATTTGTAACTGGTCAGGGTCAGAGATGTCCGGAAGCATCTGCAAATAAAATTGCGAGCTCCATACTTTTGAAACCTGTTACAAAACTAGAAGTTCAGGATGCAATGATGCGTCTTAGAAAACCTAGAATTTAAGTATTAAAAATGTAAAGTTAGTAATTGGAGGTTCTAAAATGAAAATTGCTATGGCGAATGATCATGCCGGTACACAGATGAAGAATGAGATAAAAGCTTATTTGGAAGCCGAAGGTTATGAGGTAGTTGACTTTGGAACTTATGATGATAATTCTTGTGATTTATCTGATTTTGTTTATCCAGCATCTCTTGCAGTTGCAAAAGGCGAATGCGATAGAGGAATCTTTTGTGATGGCGTAGGTTACGGAAGTGCTTTGATTGCTAACAAGATAAATGGTTGCTACGCAGCAGTTTGTCAGGATCCGCTTTGTGCAACACTTGCACGTCAGCACACCGATTCAAATATCCTATGTTTAGGGGCAAAAATCATCGGTGGCCTTATGGCGATGGAAGTTGTAAAAACTTGGTTAAATACTGATCCGCTTATGGAACCTAAATATAGGAGAAGAGTGGAAAAGGTATGTGAAATTAATGATAAACACTGCGTTCCAGTTAAATAGTTTTAATAGGGCTACAAAAAAGTTTCATTTTTTGTAGCCCTTTATTCATTTAGAAAAAAGTTGTACAATACTTTCCATGAGTAATTTAAGTAGTATTAATCAAGAAGAACAATTTCATATGATGACAGAGACTCCGATTGAGCCTCTGATTATTAGATTAGCAATTCCGACGGTTATAAGTATGATGGTTACAAATATTTATAATACGGCGGATACTTTTTTTGTTAGCCAGTTGGGAACATCTGCATCTGGTGCGACAGGAATCGTGTTTGCACTTATGGCTCTATTTCAGGCAATAGGCTTTATGTGTGGACATGGAGCAGGAAGTTTTGTTTCCAGGTTTTTAGGAGCGAAGAAAGAAGAACGCGCTAAAATCTATGGCGCGAGCGCTTTTTTCCTATGCATTTTTCTAAGCACATTATTGGCAGTGGTATGCTTTATCTTTATGAAACCACTCCTTCTATTTATGGGAAGTACTAAAACAATTCTTCCTTACGCAATTTCTTATGCAATTTTTATTTTTTTATCAGGACCTTTTCTATCCGCTAGTTGTACGATGAATAACATACTTCGATATGAGGGCAAAGCCTTCTATGCTATGATAGGACTTATGACGGGTGGCGTTATAAATATGATCATGGATCCAATCTTTATGTTTGGATTTGGAATGGGAGTATGGGGAGCAGGCCTTTCAACTCTGATCTCACAGATTATCAGTTTCTTCATCCTTTTATACATGATTATGTCAGGAAAGACTGTCACAAGATTTTCTCCAAAACTTATTTCTAAGGAAAGAAGAGTTTATACACAGATTCTAAAAGTAGGTTTTCCTTCCATGTGTAGACAGGGACTGAATGCGATTTCGACTCTGCTTTTAAACAGAGAAGCAGCCGTGTATGGAGATGCAGCTATTGCAGCTATGAGTATTGTCGGACGTGTGAACTTCTTTATCGCCTCTATTGCTCTCGGTGTCGGACAGGGAATGCAGCCTGTTACATCGTTTAATTTCGGAGCTGGTAAGTATTCAAGAGTTAGAAGAGCTTATAGATTTATGCTTGCGGCCGGAACATCTATTATGATTGTATTTGCTATCGTGATTTTTGGATTCTCAGAAGATATTATCAGATGGTTTAGAGATGATAGAGAAGTTATAGTTATAGGAACTTTGGCATTGCAGTTTTCTGTAATATCAGATATTTTCCAGCCGGGATCTATCTCTTCAAATATGCTTTTTCAGAGCATTGGAAAGGCAGGAAGAGCTACATTTCTTGCTACCTTAAGAACAGGTATATGTTTTATTCCTTTGATTCTTGTTTTGCCTGAATTCTTTGGAATTACAGGTATCGAACTGGCGCAACCACTTGCTGATGTATTGGCATCGTTTATTGCACTTCCTTTTTCAATTTACTTCTTGCGTCATCTTCCGGATGACATATAATAGATGCAACAGATTTACGACTAGAAAGGAATTAGATTATGAAAAAAGTTGACTTGTCTAAGTATACAGATTTTATCATGGATAAGACTGTAGAACTTTTGAACATCGATTCTCCTACAGGATATACAAGAAATGCCTGTGAGTGGGTAAAGAAGAATTTTGAAGATTTGGGATATTCTGCTTCATTTACAAACAAGGGTGGGGTCCTCATTTCTTTAGGTGGAAAGGATAAGGATAATGGACTTTTCCTTGAAGCACATACAGATACACTTGGTGGAATGGTTTGTACTGTAAAGGACAATGGTCGTCTTCAGCTTACTAACCTCGGCGGTATGGAAGCAAACAATGCAGAGACAGAAAACTGTCATATCGTTACTCGTGAAGGAAAGATTTACGAGGGAACATGTCAGCTTTGTAATGCATCTGTTCATGTGAATGGCGAGTATAGAGATACAAAGCGTACTTGGGATACTGTTGAAATTGTTATCGATGAGAAGACAAAATCAAAAGAAGAGACTCTTAAACTAGGTATCAATGTAGGCGATATCGTATGCTTTGAGCCAAATACAAGAATTACAAAATCAGGTTATATTAAGTCTAGATTCTTAGATGATAAGCTTTCTGTAGGAATCCTTCTTGGATATGCAAAATATTTAAGAGACGAAAATATCACACCAGATCGTGCGATTTATGTTCATGTAACTGTATATGAAGAGGTTGGTCACGGTGGAGCTGCCAATGTTCCAGAAGGTGTTACAGAAGCAATTTCTGTTGACATGGGTTGCGTTGGTGAAGGACTTTCATGTACAGAGCACGAGGTATCTATCTGTGCAAAGGATAGCGGCGGTCCATATTCATATGATTTGGTAAATACACTTGTTGCAGCTGCTAAGAAGATGGAAGCTGAGTATGCAATCGATATCTATCCACACTATGGTTCAGATGTAGAAGCTACTCTTGCTGCCGGAGCTGATGTAAGACATGGACTTATTGGTTCAGGTGTTTATGCATCACACGGATATGAGAGAAGTCATAGAGATGGAGTAGAAAACACACTTCGTCTTTTAATTGGATATACAATGTAAATATGAAAGGAGCTTTGGAATTCAAAGCTCCTTTTTTAGAAGAGGATTAATATGAAGGTTGTTTTACTGGAATCACTGGGAATTTCTGATGAACTATTGAAAGGTTATTTAGAGACTGTCCGAAAAATGGGACACGAGATAGAAGCATATGAAAGAACTTCTGATGAAGAAAAAATTGTAGAAGAGATAGGAGATGCCGATGTCGCAATTATTGCAAATATGCCGCTTCCTGGCTCTGTAATTGAAAAGGCACCTAATCTAAAATATATAGATGTCGCCTTCACAGGCTTAGATCATGTCGGTTTAGAGGCGTGTGAAAAAAGAGGTATAAAAGTAACTAATGCTTCTGGCTATTCTAATGTTGCGGTATCTGAACTTGCCATTTCCATGTCTTTAGACTTACTTAGAAATATTCCCGCAGTATCGAAGCGTACAATCGAAGGGAAGACAAAAGAAGGTTTGGTTGGAAATGAATTATATGGAAAGACTGTAGGTATTATAGGCCTGGGTGCTATCGGCTCTAGAAGTGCAAAACTATTTAATGCCTTTGGAGCACATGTACTCGGTGTAGAAGGACATAGTCTGGAAGCTGATATTAAAGATTTTGTTGAGCTTCTTCCAAAGGAAGAGGTGTACCAAAAATCGGACATCGTAGTTTTACATGTTCCTCTAAATGAGAATACAAGAGGGATGGTTGGAAAGCAAGAACTCTCACTTATGAAGAAGTCAGCTATTCTTATAAATCTAGCCAGAGGTGGTGTAATAAAGACTGATGATTTGGTTGAATGCCTTGAAAATAGAGGGATTAGAGCTGCAGGAATAGATGTATTTGATGTAGAACCACCACTTCCAAAGGATTATCCACTTCTTAAATTAGACAATGTTTTACTCACACCTCATGTGGCTTTTGCTACAGAAGAGTCTATGGTGAAGAGAGCAGAAATTATTTTCTCTAATTTAATAAATTATCTATCATGATTAGATCGGATGATCCGATATTAATTATGTAGGCGCATCCAGGAAAAAATATTGCGAGCTATTTTTTCCATGGAAACAAAAAAACTACATAATAGAAAAGAGTAGACTATGAGAATTGCAGCCAGTAACGTAAGTTTGTCTTCGTCTAGAACTCTTTATAGAGTTAGTGCGAGCAAGACTGAAGACGTTGCCTCTTTTGGCAAATTTACGCTGCAAGGTTTGCAGGATGCGACGAAAGATTTTCAGGGATCGAAGAATTGCGGCGATCAATCAAATGGTGAGAATCAGAAGTCGAAGAGTGGTGAGAAGTCTCCTCCGGAATGGGACGTAAGTAATCTACTTATGTACGATGTTTCGGGAAGGAAATTTTTTACAGATGGCTCTTCTACAAAAGATTCGGAAAATGAAGCTGTAGAGAAAGATGCATCAAATGATGAGGCAAAAACAGAAGCTTCAAAGGACGTCAATCAGGTTTCTAAGGTTCAGGAAAGAACACCTACAGAGCTATTAAATGATATACGACTTAAACTTTTGTATGCTTTATTTAAAATGCTCGGCGGTGATTTTAATGATCAGTATGATACATCACCTTTAACCAACATCCTACAACAAGAAGGTGGAGTTTCATTTGAAACATATCAATCTAATACTGAACATTACTATTCTGAAAGTGAGACCAGTGTTGTCAATGCAAAAGGTATAGCCCTTACAGAGGATGGTCGTACTATTGACTTCGGAGTATCTTTATCCATGTCTCGAAGTTTTGAATCAAGAACTTCAATTTCTGTAGAACAGGTTGGGTTGAAACTTTTAGATCCGCTGGTGATAAATGTGAGTGGAGATGTTCAATCTATATCTGATCAGAAATTCGTTTTTGATTTAGACTGCGATGGATTGACTGAAGATATTCATATGCTAAAGAAGGGAAGCGGTTTTTTGGCTTTGGACCGAAATGGTGACGGAGTTATCAATGATGGCTCTGAATTATTCGGTGCGAAATCTGGAGATGGCTTTTCAGATTTAGGTGAATTTGATTCAGACAATAATGGCTGGATAGATGAAAATGATGAAGTATATGACAAGCTTTTAGTTTGGGCAAAAAATGATGATGGTACAGATACACTTATGACCTTAAAGGAGGCAGATGTCGGTGCTATTTATCTACAAAATGTCGAAAATGGTTTTCAGGTAAAGAATTCCATGAATGAAGCGAATGCCGTTTATCATTCTTCTGGTGTATTTCTACACGAGAAGAGTGGCAAAGCTGGATTCATCTCTCACGTCGATATGGCGGTGA
The DNA here is from genome assembly GCA_024682375.1 of Lachnospiraceae bacterium. Lineage (GTDB taxonomy): Bacteria > Bacillota > Clostridia > Lachnospirales > Lachnospiraceae > Lachnocurva. The sequence goes on from JAIKZI010000072.1 coordinate 6,982, forward strand.
AAGAAGAGGAGCCAGCTTGATGGTTTAAATTCTAACGGTATTCGTGCGCCTGGTATCGATTGGAATTTAGACAAGATTTTCTTACAGGAAATTCATGGGATGAGTTTCCTTAAAAACCAAAAAAGAATGATATTAATATAGAAGGAGCTGTGAGTAATCACAGCTCCTTTTTATTTGTGAATTAAATTTTTGTAGAAATCATCAAAATAAATAGTCGCGCCAACTAGTGACATAAGACTTAGCATCTTAAATAACCTGAGTATCTCAGGCGATTTATCCATAATATTTGGCATGATAAACCATAAATCAATCAAGGTGAATATTACAAAGAGTAGTGAAACAATGAGGCTTTTAAAAGTGGTAGCTTTCATGACATTACCCCCCCTCGTATGAAATCACGATCGATATTTATAGATAGAATATATCACTTTTTTTCAATATAAAAAAGAAGGAATAATTGCTAATGCAACTATTCCTTCATCATCACGTTTTTTAAAAAAAGAAAAAATTAGCGAAGCCCATTAAGAGAATGAATATCTCGAATATGCCATTCGATCATAGATGGATGTAAATCGAGTTCTTCTCTACGTCTATCAGCGAAGTTTGAGCGCATTTCGCTAAGTCTGAGATGAAAACGGTATCCAAAAATTCTCATAGAAACTAACCTCCTTTTATTTCTTTTCTTCTTCCTAATCTGATAATAACACCTGCAAGAAATTATGCAATATATATGAGAATGACACTTTTGCATAGAATAGATGAATGCAATTCATCTTATAAAATGTTGCGAATGCAACAAACTTTTTTCCGAGAACTCTGTATATTTTTCACTGTTGAAACAAACGATGAATGAAGGAGAAGTACTATGTCAAAGATGTTAGATCTTTCTAAGAGCGTGTACGAAATATGCACAGAGTATCCTGAAGCGATAGACATCATGGCAGGACTAGGGTTCAAAGACATCACGAAGCCGATGGCACTATCCACTATGGGAAAGATGATGACGATTCCTAGAGGCGCTTTGATAAAAGGCGTCGATATGAATGAAATCATAAAGGCTTTCCAGGATGCAGGATTTGTAATTGGAAAACCTATGGATGATCGTGTTGTGAAGATCAAAGATTATATAAAGCGTCTTACACAGGGCGAGGATATAGATTCTGTAAGAAAGGATTTCGTAGAAAATTTTGAAGATGTAGATGCTTCAGAAATTGCAAGAGCTGAACAGGAAATTATAAAGCAGGGAACACCTGTAAGTGATGTTCAGAAACTTTGCGATGTTCATTCGGCTCTTTTCCATGGAAGAACCAGAGAAGAACAGATTCAGAATGCAGAGGCTGCAGTAAACAAATCTTTAAAGATGCAGCATGAGAGAAATCTTAAAACAGCCAAAAACCTGGAGGAGTTTCGAAAGATTGAAGGTCATCCGGTTAATGTATTTATAAATGAAAATGAAGTTATAAAAACACTTATAACAAATTTAAGAAAAGTGCTAAATTCACTTAATGATCCTTCAGATATGCTTGAGGATGAAATTAGGAAGGTGAAGGATGCACTTAATGAAGTTAGGAACGTTCAGATTCATTACGCGAGAAAGGGTGATCTCATTTACCCTGTATTAAAGAGAGACTATAAATTCTCTGGCCCTTCAGATGTTATGTGGGGTGTCGATGATGAAATCCGTGATGAACTAGGACTTATATATAGATCAATTCCAACCCTTGATGATTGGAAGGAAAGATTGGAAGCTGTTTTACGTCGCGCTGATGAGATGATTTACAAAGAAAATAGCATTTTGTTCCCATTATGTATGGAGCGTTTCGATGAAAAAACATGGATGAGAATCTATTATGAGATGCCTTCCTACAGAAGTCTGCTTCAGGGCGACTATCCAATCTGGAAAGAAGCCGAGGATGCCCGGGATAAATATGAAACAGTGGGCGGAGTCGTTAAAGAAGAATATAAAGAGTCTGCTTCGATTGGAGCAGATGATTTCATCACTTTGGGAAGCGGACATATGAAGAGACATCAGATTGAAAAGGTACTCGATACTATACCGCTTGAGATATCATTCGTAGATGAAAATGATATCAATCGTTATTTCAATGATGGCCCAGATGAAAAGTATTTCAAACGTCCAGATATGGCTATTGATAAATCTGTTTATCAGTGCCATCCACCACAGATCGAAATGATGGTGAAATCTGTTATTTCCGATCTTAAGTCAGGAAAAAAGGACAGTGTTGATGTCTGGCTGGAAAAGTATGGTGAACCTTGCCTGGTTCGTTATATGGCTGTCAGAGATGATGACGCATCTTATGTGGGAACTATGGAAGTAGTACAGAAAATGGGATTCGCAAGAGACCATTTTTTAAAATAAAAGAGAGGATATAAAAGAGATGGAAAAAATACTAGACCTAAATATGTGTGTTTGGGACCTTGCGAGAGAGGTGCCTGAGTTTCTAGATATTATGGCTAGCGTTGGCTTTGAGGAGATGAGACATTGTGCCATGGAAAACCCTAAAACAAAGGAACTCACAATGCCTATGGCTGTGATGAACCATGGGCAGGATGTATCGATGGTTATCGATGCATTCAAAAAAGCAGGCTTTACAGTAATTAATGAGTAAAGCATAACCCCTAAATAACCCTCAACAAACTATTAAAATCACAAAGTTGAATGAGAATGAATATTCCTACCCGCAAGTTGAATATTTTTCTCGACAAAATCGCCAAAATCGTTCGCAAAAAATTGTGAATGATTTTGGCGATTTTTGATTGATTATGACCGATAATGCAATATATAATGTGGGTAATGAATGAAATTGACCGTTTAGGAGAACGGTCGGATGTTTTAGGAGGTCAAGGCTTGCTTACAGAAGACAGACTTGCGATGATCTGCGAATATGTTGATCGCATGGGGAGCGCGACAGTAGCGGACATCATGGAATACACAGGTGCGTCTGAATCTACTGTCCGAAGAGATTTGGCTACATTGGATGTCAGCTCCAAACTATCTCGTGTAAGAGGTGGAGCAATTTCCAATAGACCGAATACGAAGGACGAGAAGGTTTCAAGACGTAGAACTAAAAATGCGTCAGATAAAATGGCTGTCGCTTCATATGCAGCATCGCTTATAAATGATGACGATTTTGTCTACCTAGATTCAGGTACAACAATTGAACTTATGATAGATAAGATCGAAGCCAAAGAGGCGGTATTTGTGACCAATTCGGTTACTAATGTGGTTGCACTCACTAAGCGTGGGTTCAAGGCTTTTATTCTCGGGGGAGAATATAAGGATTCTACAGATGCCGTCGTAGGAGAAGAGGCAATCAATAATGTATTGAAGTATAACTTCACAAAAGGTTTCTTTGGAGCAAATGGTGTTACAAAGAAGAACGGGTTTACAACTCCTGAGATGAAGGAAGCTCTTATGAAAAGAGCTGCTATGGACAATACAAAAGATGTTTTTGTACTTGTCGATGCAGAAAAATTCGGACAGATTTCTGCTGTGAAATTTGCAGAATTCGATAAAGCGAAGATTATTACAACTCGTCTTAGGGATGATAACTATTCTAAGTGCACTAATGTAACGGAGGTGTGAGAATGATTTACACAGTAACCTTAAATCCTTCAATTGACTATATCGCTGATGTAGAGAATTTCGAAGTTGGCGAAGTTAATCGTACTTGTAAGGAAATCATGTATCCAGGCGGAAAGGGAATCAATGTTTCTATTGTTTTGAAACATCTTGGATTCGAAAATACAGCCCTTGGATTTACAGCTGGTTTTACTGGAAATGAAATCAAGAGAATGCTCGAAACTGAAGGAATTAATACAGACTTTATCGAAGTTAAAGATGGAATTTCACGTATTAATTTAAAACTTCGTTCCAATGGTGAGACAGAGATTAATGGAATGGGACCTCGCGTTTCAAAAGAAAATATTGAGGAACTTTTTTCCAAAATCGATAAATTGAAAGAAGGCGATGTATTAGTACTCGCCGGATCAATTCCTTCTACAATGCCTGAGACGATGTACTCAGATATTATGAAGAGACTTATGGATAAAAAGGTCTTGATTGCAGTAGATGCGACAAAAGATCTTCTTATGAATACACTTTCATATCATCCATTTGTAATCAAACCTAACCATAAGGAATTGGGTGAGATTTTTGGTGTCAAACTTGAAACAGCCGAAGAGATTCTTCCATATGCGAAGAAGCTTCAGGAAAAGGGAGCTAGAAACGTAATTGTTTCTATGGGCAAGAATGGCGCTATGATGGTTGATGAAAACGGAGACTGGAGATACAACGGTACTTTTGATAAGCCTGTTGTAAATACAGTTGGTGCAGGAGATTCATTTGTAGCTGGATTTACAGCTGGATATCTTGCAACAAAAGATTATGAGAAGGCTTTCTATACAGGCCTTTGCTCAGGATCAGCTTCTTCATATTCAGAAGAACTTGCGAAGAAAGAAGAAGTAAAGGAACTTTTAGACATACTTGGTAGAGACTACGAATTTTAAGGCTATTACTTCTGTGGGTTCTTATATAGAAGTTTAGTATAAAGGGTAACCTATCGGGTTTTATGAAGGGAGACGTAAGCATGAAGACCAGAGATTTACTTCAGGTTCAGTCTATTGAACTGAATGGCCATGCTACATCAAAAGAGGATGCCATTAATAAGATGGTCGACCTCATGGTTAAGCAGGGTAACATTGGTGATGCAGAAACATATAAAAAAGGTGTTTTTGCAAGAGAGGCAGAGGGCACTACAGGTGTAGGTGATGGTATCGCTATTCCTCATTGTAAGTCAGACGCGGTTAAGAAACCGGGACTTGCAGCAATGGTGCTTCCAGATGGTGTTGATTTCGAAGCTATGGACGGAGAAAAGGTTAATCTTATTTTCCTTATCGCTGCTCCAAACACAGAAGACAATGTTCATCTTGAAGTATTAAGTAATCTTTCTACATTACTGATGAGACCAGAGTTTGTAGCAGCACTTAAAGCTGCAAAGACTCCAGAAGAGTTTTTGACTGTTATCGACAAGGCTGAAAGCGGAGAGACAGTCAAGGAAGTTAGCGCTAACGGATACGATGTACTCGCAGTAACAGCTTGTCCAACAGGTATTGCACATACTTATATGGCTGCTGAAGCTTTGGAGCAGGCCGGCAAGAAGAACGGTGTTTCTATCAAAGTTGAGACAAGAGGATCTGGCGGTGCTAAGAATGTACTTACAGATGATGATATTAAGAATGCAAAGGGTATCATTGTAGCAGCTGATACAAAGGTTCCTATGGATAGATTTGATGGAAAGAAAGTTATCCAGGTTCAGGTTGCTGATGGTATTCATAAGCCAGATGAGCTTATTAAGAAAGCTGTAAATGGCGATGCAAAAGTTTATAGAGCAACAGGCGAGGAAGCTGCTGATAAGAAGGCAGCTGGCGGAGCAGGACATCAGATTTATACACATCTAATGAGTGGTGTATCACATATGCTTCCATTCGTTATTGGTGGTGGTATCCTAATCGCCCTCGCATTCCTAGTAGATACAATTTGCGGACTCGGTGGAACAGCCGGTGGCGCATTTGGTACAGCAACTCCACTTTCAGCTTTCCTTAAGTTTGTAGGTGGACAGGCTATGGGACTTATGGTTCCAGTACTTGCAGGTTATATCGCATACTCAATTGCTGATAGACCTGGTCTTGCAGTCGGATTTACAGGCGGTATGTTAGCCGTAGCTGGAAACCCTGCGATTGCAGCTTATTCAAAGACATGGGCAGACCTCGGAACAAATGGTGGTGCATTTAACCACTTCATCGAAAAGTTTGCCTTTGCAGCAGAAAATGTAAACACTGTATCTGGATTCCTCGGTGGTATTGTCATCGGTTTCCTTTCAGGTTACATCGTTCTCTGGTTAAAGAAGTGCACAGAGAATCTTCCAGATTCTCTACAGGGTATTAGACCTACACTTATTTACCCACTATGCGGTATCTTTATCGTAGGACTCCTTATGTGCTTCATCTTCAATCCTATTATCGGTGTTATCAATACAGCACTTTCAAGCGGATTGAACTCAATTTATAACAGTGGAGCTATTTGGCTTCTTGGATTACTCCTTGGAGCAATGATGGCTATTGATATGGGTGGCCCTATCAACAAGGCAGCTTATGTATTTGGTACAGGTATGCTTACACAGGCCGCTTCAGACCCTAAACTTGAAACAGTTGCTTTCATTTCAATGGCAGCAGTAATGGTTGGTGGTATGGTTCCTCCTCTTGGAATCGCTCTTGCTTGTAAAGTATTCCCTAAGAAGTTTACAAAGGCTGAGAGATCATCATGGGTTTCAAATATTATCATGGGTGCTTCATTTATCACAGAAGGTGCAATTCCATTTGCAGCTGCTGACCCAGCACATGTAATTCCTGCAACAATGGCAGGTGCAGGTGTAGCCGGACTTCTTTCAGCACTATTTGGATGCACACTTAGAGCACCTCACGGTGGTGTATTCGTATTCGCAACAATCGGAAACCCACTTATGTACATCGTAGCTTGGCTCGCTGGTTCTTTGGTAACAATGTTCCTACTTGGAGTATTGAAGAAAGACGTCGAGTAATCTATAATTTATTCGGCATCTTTAATAAATTAATAGGCTATAACGCTATTGACGAAAAAAGGAGAATGTTCAATGAAAGAATTTACTTACACACTTACTGATCCACAGGGTATGCACGCTAGACCAGCTGGTCTTTTCGTAAAGCAGGCTGCTGCTTTCCCTTGCGATGTTTCAATCGAAAAGGATGGTAAGAAAGTTAATGCAAAAGGTATCCTTGGTGTAATGAGCTTAGGCGCAAAGCAGGGACACGAATTGCATGTAATCGTTGAAGGTGATCAGGAAGAGGAGTGCGCAGAAGCACTTGAAGCATTCCTTAAAGAGAATCTCTAATAATTCTGCAAAGTGCCGAAGACTTTATTAAAGAAAGAGCAGAAATGGAATTTTCCATTTCTGCTCTCTTTTTTAGTTTTTGTAGTTAAATAAAAATTAGTTTTTTAGTGAAAATATCTCTTATTTTGAAAGAGAATTTGCTAGAGAATCTATTGTAGTATTAACATCAGAAAGAGCTTCATCAGATGCTGCCATACCGATGATAACATAATTGTAAGATTTAACTACAATAGTCTTAAATGACTGTGAATAAGTACCTGTATATTTTGTATAATCTGCTGTTGAAGATTCTTTCTTAAGTGAGTACTGATTCTGTATTTCTTGCATAGATGAAGAAATAATATCGTGATTAGCACAGATAAACTGGATAGAAGATCCGTTTGAAGGATTAGCTGCGATAGAATATTCCTTCACACCAGCGCTCTTCATAGTGTCACTAGCTGATTTAAAGTTATCATTTGACTCTGGATCCATAACCTGGAAAACAGTTCCATTAATATTTGACTTAAAAGTTTCATTTAATTTAGATGCATCTGAATCAGATAAAGCTGTCTTTTTCTGAAGAGCCTTGATAGCATCCTGACCTTTTTTGCTGTTTTCGTCAACCTTAGGCTTGTCATTTGAAATAACAAAAACGATAGCAGCAATAACAAGAATTGCAACAACTGCACAGATGATAGCAATAATTTTTCCATTACCATTCTTTTTTGGCTCTACTGGAGTCTCGAATCCGCCATTTGGATTCTGGTAGCTTGAATTATCCATTTTTTCCCTCCGTAAAAATACAAAAACCGCTTAACATTCTACCAAAAATTGCAGAGTTGGTAAACATATTAAGGAAAAAAGAACAATAATATACGTGATTGAAATAAATGACTATATATTGTAAAATAATTTTGTAATATTTGGTGAGTAGCCCAAAATATTGACTTGAAGATTTTCCCTAGAAACGGGTTGAACAGGAAGTTCGATACTCAGAATGGAATCGAAGATAATTTCATGGGAGGGTCATACTTTGGATAGAGAAGTTAGTCGAGAGTCTCTAGACGAGGAACTCAGGGAAATAGAAAAGAAACTCAAAGAACTAGAACTAAAGGAAAAGCTATTTGCTATGAAATGGGGAGTTCTAGAAGATGAGGTTCGTAAACTTGCTATAGAACGCCAGCAGTTTAGCGCTTGGAAAGAAAGTGAAGAAAAGCGTCTATCTGATATGGCTTCAGAATACGAAAGGATATCAAGTGGCGATGGAACACAGGTCGTTCAAACTGCTTGGTTTTTTACGGGAATTCATAATGATGAATCCTCACTTAAAAAGAGATATAAAGAGCTTTTAAAAATCTACCATCCAGACAACCCGGATGGTGATAACGACATGGTTCAGGAAATTAACCGCGAGTATGATAAGCTTTATGAAAGAATATGCGGTTAATTGATTTTTATGTAGGGTTCGTTTTTTATTCTTTTTGAGTAAAAATATTTCAAGGTATTTATAATCTGTTCTTTTGAATATATTGTATTATCATGAGAAACAAGAGCGTGTGAAAATGGTTCTTTCTCTAAGAATTCAATTTCGTCGTGCAGTAGGCTTACGTTGAAACCTTTTGCACTGGCGTAAAATGAATCTCCGAGAAAGAGCCATTTATTATTTACAGATACAACTAAACAATCCTTTGCATGCGAAGATGGTATTCTTGAAACTCTGATTAGATTATCATCCTTAAAAGTGAGCGAATCATTAACTATGGTTCCACGACCAGTAGATTTTTTCGTATATTTTCCAACATATAAATTCTTATCTTCAATATCAATCCTCTTTAGATTTCCAATATGATCAGCATGAAAATGAGTTATAACAATAGTTTTATTATCTATATTTTTTATAAGTTTATATGCTTCGTCATTTGATCCTGTATCGATGATGAAGTTTCTTTTTTCCCCGTAAATAATATATACATCTGCAGAAAGAGGATTATCTTCTGCAGGAAGGTATTCGATATTTTTATCTAGTTTAATCATAAAAACTCCAATCTAATGGAACATGATTCGGCTTAAGTCATCGTTTGGATCTGGAATATCATTTAAATCCATACTCATAAGATAACGATAGGAGTGGAAGAGGCCGAGCTCCATAATTCCTTCCATGATGTGAGTGACATCGTCAATTGGGATTGAAGACTCGTGAGAAAACCACCAATAGAAAACAGACATCACATTAGAAGCCAAAAGATGAAGATGCAAATCTATATGATGAATTTTTCGTTTGCTGATGATGTCGTGGTGATCGATTTTTTCTATCATCAAGGCATGAATAGTTGCTTTCATTTCTAAATATATATTTCTATCTATTTTAGCGTTCCAAAGAATGGTATAAATATCTTTTTGCTCTAACATGAATTGAGCAAAATTACGGAATGCCTCTGTGTATATTTCGTCTCTGATATGTTCTGAGTCAGAGAGTATGAAATCGACATTAATATTGTTTTTGAATTTTTCGAGTGTTCTTGAGAGAAAGTTGTCGAGAAGATCGTATTTATCTTGATAATACTTGTAAAAAGTTGATTTGTTAATCATAGCTTCAAGACAGATCATTTCTAGAGTGATCTGACGAAATGGTGTGTTTTTTAAATAATGCAGTAGCGCATTATCTATGCTTTTTAGTGTCTTTATTACTCTTGGATCGTTCTGGTTCATAATAATCCCCCACCCTTTAAATAACTTTAAAATCATTTTATAAAAAGTTTAGAAATCTTTCAATTCAAATTTAGCTTAAGCAACGTTTTTGGGAAAAAAGTTGCTTAATGAACTTTTTATAAAATTCTCGTGATAGTGCGCTTTTAATCCGACTGTTAAACTCATATCAAGAAGTTGGTAATAATCGACAATGAAAACAAGAATTCTCGAGAATTAGTTATGCACATTTTACAAGGGGCCTATATAAAGGCAAGAAAGGAAGGATTATGAGCGCGGTAATGAATCAGACAACACTTCATCCATATCAGAGAAGTGTATCAATTATCGGAGTTGGTTGTACACCATTTATGGCAACAATCGATAGTGAGGAAACTAATGGTCTTACAGAAGGGGAATTGTATGGCTATGCAGCATTAAAGGCTATGGAAGATGCTGGGATTACTCCTAAGGATGTAGATTTTTTTATCCACGGTGAAGCATCAGCATTAAATGGATCTGATTATATTACTCCAAATGCACAGATAGCTAACTGGTTTGGAATGAAGGGAAAAGCATCTATTCATCATTCAGAAGCTTGTTGTACAGGATACCATGCATTGGAATTGGCAGTTATGATGGTTGCTTCTGGAAAGTATGATTGTGTTCTTTCTGGATGTGTTGAATTCGGAGACGCTATCGCAATCAGCAATCATCCATGGAAGAGAGAAAGAATGCAGATGGATGAGTTCTTAGCTACAACAAGATGGCTTCATGACAGAGCTTATACTCGTCCGCTTCTTTCAGGTGTTGGTATTTTCCAGGATGATACAGCTGCTTGGTATAAGAATAGATATAACCTCACAGATGAAAATATGGATGATGCTTTAATTCATATGTCTATCAATAGTAGAAAGAATGCATCAGTTAATGACCTTTCTATTCATAAGAAGACATTTGAAGAGGAAGCAAAAGAAGCTGGATTTGATGATGTAATGGCATATATGAAATCAGCTTACAATCCAAGAATGGGTGAGTATCTACGTGTCAGCGGAATGGAGACAAAGTGCGACGGAGCTGCAGCTGTAATTGTGGTTCCTACTGAACTCGCACATAAATATACAAAGAACACTCCTATCGAAGTTTTAGGAACAGGTGCAGCTATGCTTGAAGGTGGAAATCCACATGTTGAGCTTGAGAGCACAAAAGAAGCAGTTCGACAGGTATATGAAGTAACAGGAGTTAAGCCAGAAGAACTAGATCTCTTCTATGCTAATGACTTTATTATTACTTCTCATCTTGTATCTGCTGAAATCGCTGGATATCTTCCAGAAGGTGAAGGATGGAAATACGTTTGTGAAGGAAGAACAGCTTATGACGGAGATCGTCCAATTAATACAAATGGTGGACGTACATCATTCGGTCATGCACATGCTGCATCAGGACTTGCTGATTTATATGAAGCTGTTAATCAGTTGCGTGGAAACTGTGGAAAACACCAGGTAAAGACACATGATGGCAAAGATCTTCCAAAGACAGCTATGCTTCGTGGTTTTGGTGGTGCACAGAATGTTACAGCAACAATTATTAGAACAGTAGAGTAGGAGGTTTTGTCATGGCAGTAAAGTTGGAAAAAATTGTTAAGACATATTATGACGCACTTGAAGAGGGCAAAATTCTTGGTCGTAAATGTCCAGAGTGTGGAAATGTAGAATTTCCACCAGTATATGCATGTAATGAATGCGGTCATATGGAAACAGAATGGATTGAAATGAGTGGTAAGGCAAAGCTTCTTACAATCGTTTCGCAGGCATCACTTAATATGAAGCCACAGAATGCAAATTTAAAACCATATGCTCTTGGAATTATTGAGATGGAAGAAGGATCTCAGTTCAATGGATTGGTTCTAAATGTAAATAAGAAGAAAAAAGCAGAACTCGAAGCAAAGCTTCCAGTTGATCTAAAAGCAAAGATTATTGAAATCGAACATGAAAGAGGACCGGAATTCAACTATAAGACGGTTGTATTCGAGGTAGTTGAGTAATTTAGGAGGATAAAAATGAATAGAGATGAAGTTGTATCAAATATTTTAGATTATGCATCAATGGCATATGGAAGAGATGTAAGTGAGCTTTCTGAGGACACAAGAATTAAAGAAGACTTAGGTGGTACTTCAATTCTTCTTGTAAGCCTTGTATCAAATATTGAAAACGAATTGGATGTAATGCTTTCACTTTCTGATGCAGGTGCTTGTAAGACCTTGGGAGAAATAGCTGACAGAGTAATTGAAGAAATGTAATTGGTGGACTATGAACGTATTAGAGCAGATTTACGAAAAAGCAAAAAAGAATCCAGTTAAGGTTGCTTTTCCGGAAGCAACTAATGAAAAAATGTTGCAGTCTGCTTACGAGACCGGAAAGGATGGATACATCCATCCGGTGCTCGTAGGAGATGCAAAAGAAATAGAGAGTTTCATTGAAAGTTTCGGATATGAGAAGGATGTATTTGAAATTGTTGATGTTCTAGATGAAGAGAAGAAGGAAGAAGTATGTGTGCGTTATGAAAATGCAGAAGGCACAATGCTTAAAAACAAAGCTCTACGTAGACGTCTTGAGAATCCTCTCTATTATGCAATGGCGCTTCAGGCTATAGGCGATGTCAAAGTTACATTTGCAGGAATAGATAATACAACCGGTGATGTGCTTTTGGCAGGACAGATGATGGTTGGTATGAAACCTGGAATCAGTACTATTTCAAGTATCGGACTTGCTGATATTCCAGGATTTAATGGATCAGAGGGATCACTTCTTGCTATTGGAGATAGCGCTGTATGTACTAATCCTTCTGCAGATCAGTTGGCTGATATTGCAATTTCAGCTTGTGAAACAGTTCAGTCACTTCTCGACTGGGAACCTAGATGTGCTATGGTAAGTTATTCAACTTTGGGAAGCGGTCAGGGTGAACTTATCGACAAAGTCGTAGAAGCGGTAAAAATTGCTAACGAGAAGAGACCTGATCTTGCAATTGATGGCGAATTTCAGTTTGATGCTGCTATCTCACCAGCTGTTGCTGAAAAGAAGGTTAAGAGAGAAAGCAAGGTAGCTGGAAAAGCAAATGTTATCATCTGGCCAGATTTAAATGTTGGAAATGTAGGGGTTAAACTTATTCAGCAGTTTGGACATGCGGATGCATATGGTCCGATGCTTCAGGGATTTAACTCTATTGTATGTGATTGTTCTAGAGGAGCGCCTGTATCTGAAATCAAAGGAAATATTGTTATTTCAGCTGTTAGAGCTATGGGCACAAAATAAGGGGGATTATGAGTTACAAGGTTTTTGCTATCAATCCGGGTTCAACCTCGACAAAGATAGCATTATTCGAAGGGGAAAAATGTCTTTTTTCCAAAAACGTCTCACATGACGCAGAGGAATTAGGACGTTTTAAAGAGATAAAAGATCAGCTTCCATATAGAAGAAATATGATATTAGATTTATTGAAAGAAGATGGTATTTCGCTTTCTGGGGTTGATGTTTTCGTCGGACGAGGCGGCGGTTTGATCGCTATGGAAGGCGGTGTTTATGAAATCGATGATTTGATATATGAACATGCGCGTACTATGGCAAACGGAGTTGTACATCCAGCAAGTTTGGGACCACAGCTTGCAAAAGCTTTTGCGGATGAATTTGGAGCTAGAGCCATGGTTGTAAATCCACCTGATGTTGATGAACTTTGCGATTTGGCAAGAATGACAGGAATCAAAGGCGTGTATAGAACGGTTCATCTTCATGCATTGAATCTTAAAGAGACAGCAATCCGTCATGCTGAAAATGTTTTAGGAAAAAAATACGAGGATTGTAATTTCGTAGTTTGTCATATCGGAGGTGGAATTTCAATTTCTGCTCATAGAAAAGGTCGCATGATTGATGGCTTTGATATCGTGGGCGGTGAAGGACCAATGGCTCCAACAAGATGTGGAAGCATCTCTGTAAGTGATCTTTTAGATTATATGGAAAAGAATCCAGATATTTCAGCTAAAGAGGTAAGAAGATTATGTACTAGAAATGGTGGATTTGTAAGCCATGTTGGAGTTTCTGATGCAAGAGTGATCACCCAAAGGGCTTCTGAAGGGGATGAGTACTGCCAGATTTTATGGGATGCGATGATATATCAGATAGAAAAAGGAATCGGTGCTATGGCAGCCAGCCTCGGCGGTGATGCAGATGGAATTCTTCTCGGTGGAGGAATGGTACATGATGCTGGACTAGTAGCGCATATTAAAAAACAGACTGGATTCATAGCTGATGTAACAGCATATCCGGGTGAATTTGAAATGGAAGCTATGGCAGCAGGTGCAATTCGAGTTTTAGATGGTAAGGAAAATTTGAAAAAATATACGGGAAAAAATGTTTTTCAGGGTTTTTCTTTTTAAGTAGGTATTAGTATGGGGTTTTGCTTATATGTGATGGATGTTAGCCATTTAAAAGATGAAGATATAATTGAAAAGATGCTTTACTTCCCAAAAACAAGATTAGATAAAATTGCTTCATGCCATGGTGAAGAAAGAAGACTTAGCTTTGCAGCTGGGTTACTCCTGAATGAAGTCCTTCCTAAATATAATTTAACCGACAAAATGGTAAAGTATCAAAAAAACGGGAAACCGGTATTGGATTCAAATACAGGATTACATATAAGTATATCTCACTCTGGAAAGATTTCTCTTCTTCTGGTTTCAACGGATGAATGTGCGGTGGATATCGAAGAGCAGAAGAGCACGATAGAGTCGATTGTGCAATCAGGGTTTACTGAGGAAGAGAAATTTTTATATAGGATATCTAAGGAAAAAAGAGAATTCTTTTACCAGACTTGGACTAGAAAAGAGTGCCTGATGAAAGTACTAAACTTCAAATATTTGAGGGATATAGATACGCTATCTCCTGAAAGATATGTGGGGGAGGAATACAGTTTTTTAGATTATAGTAGTTATTTTCCAGGTTACTTTTGTAGTGTATTAACGAAGGGAGTTAAAGATAATGGAAAAAAAGGAAAAATTAGTTGGCTTAATACTTTTGGGCTTTTTGATTGGTCTTCTACCAACATGTTGGGGAATTATTGCAACAGGAGTTGGAATTAAAACAGGAACAGTTGCTCTAATCGCTGCAGGAATTTTTGCCGCAAACGGAAACAAATATGAAGATGCAGTAAAAATCATCTTAGGCTTCTGGCTTGGAGATTTGTGGTCAGTTCTAACAGTTTTATTCATGGCTAACATTGGAATTAATCCTATTGCAGCAAACTTTATTGTTTTTATTCCTATGGCTATTATTGCAGTTGCTATAGGAGCAATATTGAACAAGGTTTTCTTCCTTCCATCTATTCTAGTTGGATGGGCAATCGGTCTTACATTTATCGGTGCTCCAGGAGCAGAAATTGGTTCTTTCCCACTACAGATCGCTATTTCAGAACTAGTTGGCGTAGTAGTTGTTGGAATTGGTGTAGATGTAATCCAGAAGTTAATGCTGAAACCTTTTGTAAAGACAAAGTAAAATATAGTGTATTAAAGTGAAATGAGGACACCCCAAGCAGCGGTAGATACTTTCTATTTCGGTTCGTTTTTAGAAACGAAATAGAAAGTATCACCGGCTTGGGGTGTTACTCTCTTCTTAATGCATCAATTGGATTTAGTTTAGCTGCTTTGTTGGCAGGCATGACTCCGAAGAAGATTCCGATTAATAATGAGAAGCCTAGTGCGATTAGTATCCATGGGAAGGATATTGCAAATTCGAGTGATACTGCGACTGAGATTGCCTTTGCGAGGATTAGTCCCAGAATGATTCCTATGAGGCCACCGAGGCCTGTTAGGACAGCTGATTCTGTTAAAAACTGAATCAGGATGTCGCGGCGTTTGGCTCCGAGAGCCTTCTTTAGACCGATTTCTGCTGTTCTTTCAGTGACTGAAACTAGCATAATGTTCATAACTCCGATACCACCGACTAAAAGCGAAAGTGATGCGATAGAAACAAGCATCGCGGTTATGGCCGTGGTGAGAGTTTTGAGAGCGTTTTCGGATTCGCTTGATGAACTCGATTTGTATTCATAACCATTTGGAAGGACGCCAGAATTAAGAATAGAGGCGGCATCATTGCCAGCTGACTTCATTTGCTTCGTGTCATTTACGCTTAGGGCAACTGACATAAATGGATCGAAAGGTGCGATGATTGGCCATGCGTTAGATGAAATGAAGACATTCGAAGTGTCGGACATTCCATTATGGTTGTAGTAATCGTTTGGTGACTCGTACTCTTCGTTCTGTTCGCTTGCGCTTTGGATGACACCTACGACAGTGAAAGGCTCACCCTTTATGTCGAGCGTTTTATTTATGGCGCTTGTGCCATCGAAAATATTCTTATTTAGTGAGTCTGAAATAATGCATACCTTTTTAGGCGAGTTGTATTCATCTTTTGTGAAGTTACGTCCCTCGACAAATTTGACCTGCATAGTTTTAAAATAATCTTTATCGATGCCGATTATGTTGTCGCCATTTGGCGAGTAGTTGCCACGGTAGGTGACTTCGTTGTAGACATTTTCAGAGGAAAAAGCACTAACATTTTTTACTGCTGGCAAATCCTTTATGTCTTTTAAAACTTGCTTTTTTAGTGGCTGCATAATACGGTTACTGTCATTTGACATTTCACCATCAGAGCCTTCGTTTGCCTCTAGAGAAACCATAGTTACATTGTTTCCGGCTCCTATCAAATTTTTCTGTAGCTTTCTCGATGTTCCCTCGACGATTGAAACGATAGCGAGGATGGAAGCAATTCCAATTATGACACCGAGCATTGTTAGAAAGGAACGCATCTTATGAGAAGATATACCCTTCAATGCTTCCTCTAAATTTTCAATCATTATATCCTCCAATCATGAGTTACATTCCTAATAGTTTGTTGATAGAAAAAGAATTCTTAGTTGTGGTCTTGCAGCCGACCTGGCCTTTTTTTCCGTAAGGGAAGGCAATATAATCACTATCCTTGATTCCGTCTGTGATTAAAAAGCTATCTGTGTCGCTGATGTATTTTGTATCTACGTAAGCTTTTTCCAGACGATTTTTCTTGCCGCGTTTCATGCAATAGTGGCCTTTGTCGTCGGAACGCACGTACATATGATCTAACACAATTGCTGACTCGGAATTCTTTAGCTTCTTGGAAAGGTTAACTGAATCGCCGGAGTGGAAGCCTTTCGAATCCTTGAGAAAAGCCTTGAACTCGTAATGGGAGACATTCTTCTTTCCATCGTCAGAAACGTTTTGAGGAGCAGGATAGTCGGAAATCATTGTGATTTTGGCTGTTGAAGTAGCGTTGTTCATATAGTTGTTTACAGTGAGCTTTTCGCCTACTTTAAAGTCATCCTTACTGTATTCATCCAGATATCCCTGAACGATTACGCCGGAATCAGAGCCGAGTGTTAAAAAAGGTGTTCCGGTGTTCTGTGGTTTACTCGGGTCTCCGACGGTTTTTACGATTCCGGAAACTAGAGAAGTGACGATTGAATCGTCAATCTTTTGCTGCAGTGACTGGATTGAAACCTTCGTGCTGTTTATAGAAGATGTCAGTGATGCGATATCTTCGTTTGTCTCTTTGATGGCCGAAGATTTTTCTTCCTGAGTCAGGCTGTTTTCAACTGATGGTAAATCAGTAGTTGCTTCATTATTTGACATTTCGCTTTCCGAATCAGCGGAATCCTCTTCTTCTACTTCTTCTTTTTCTGTCGAAATCGGAGTCAGGTTTTCGTAATATTTTAAAAGCTCCTGCTTAAGAGTTAATTGTTTAGTCGTAGAATCTAAAAGTGCTTTCTGTGCGTTAAGTTCATTCTTAAGGTCAGTTGTATCATAGGAAAAAAGCTTAGTTCCGGCTGATACTTTGTCGCCGACTTTTACATATACTTCCGATACGGTTTTGTCCTCGGCCAGGTTAAAGGTGGAGGCATTCTCATCAGTGATGGAAGCACTGAATCCGTTATATGAGCTTTCGTCAAAACCTGTGTTCAAGTCTGATACCTTTTCTACGTAAGCAGTAGTGCTGTTTACATGTCCCTTGTAGATAAGATAGAAAAAACCGAGGAGGAGTAGTGATAGTATTACAAGCAGTACAATATGTTTCTTTTTTAATTTCTTTTTAAACATATAGACCATCCTCCTTCTTACCCTCGTGGATTCTGCCGTCGACGATACGTATTATTCTATCGGCGTTTGAAGCTACATTGGAATCGTGAGTGATCATGACAATTGTGATGCCGCTATCATGCAATTCGGAAAAAAGCTTCATAATTTCGTGTCCACTTTTTTGGTCTAGCGCACCTGTAGGTTCGTCGGCTAAAAGTATGGAAGGTTTATTTATAATCGCTCTTGCAATAGCAACTCTTTGTTTCTGACCACCGGATAACTGAGTCGGAAGATGATTCATTCTATCCTTTAGTCCGACGCGCTCCAGTGCTTCTTCTGCGAGTGCTTTTCTCTCTCCTCTGGGAACATGAGTATAAGATAGAGGAAGCATTACATTACTAAGAGCACTCTGAGCCTTTAGAAGTTCAAAATTCTGGAAAACGAATCCAATCTTTTTCGCTCTAATCTCTGCGAGATTATTTTCGCTTTGAGAGAGGATGTCGATTCCGTCTAGTTTATATTCACCATTCGTAGGTGTATCCAGACAACCTATAATATTCATAAGTGTTGATTTGCCTGAACCTGATGGACCCATGATTGAAAGATATTCATTGTCTTTTACAGTGAGTGAAATATCGTGAAGAATAGGGATTGGCTCAGTATCAACCTGGTATGATTTGTCGATGTGAGTAAGTTCTATCATTATTTTGCCTCCGAAGATTTAGTATCAGGTTCTACATAAATATGCTGTCCTACGATTAGTCCGTCTGGATTGTCGATTGAAACATAGAAGTAGTACTTTGAGGCCTGATTACTTGAATCGGATTCTTCTGAATCAGAGGATTGATTTTTTTCCGAATCAGAAGAAGTGCTTTTTGTGTCTATCTTTGTAATCTTTCCAGTGTATTTTTTATCATTGACTCTGGTTTTTATAGTTACATTCATTCCCTCTTTTAGAGAGCTTAGGTTAAGTTCATCCACTTCTGCTTTTATCCTGAAGCTTCCGCTGGAAAGAAGTGTGATAAAAGGAGAGCCTGAGTCTGAGCTTGCATTTATAGAAGATACAGTTCCATCGATTGGAGAGACGACTTTTGATGCGGATACCTTTTTTGTGAGTGAATCGATTTCTGCCTGCTTTGTCTGTTTGTCGAGCTCAGCTTGTTTTAATTGTGAGTTTAAATCCTGAATCTGAGACTCGTACTGAAGACGAACTTCGTTAGAAGCAGAATCTCTTTCTTTTGTGAGCTCATTTATCTGATCGTTTGTATTTGAAATGGTGCTATTAAGCCCTTCAATTTCTAATTTTCCCTGCTGGATTTGTAGTGAATAGTCTTTGCTTTGATAAGTGAAGAGAGTTTGACCAGTTGTAACTGTGTCGCCGACCTTTACTTCGATAGATTCGACTGTTCTCTCGGAGTCGAGATTGATGTTATATTTCTGTTCTGGCTCGATTATGCCTGGATAGTAATTGGATGTAGTATTACCGTTATCATCCCCGTAATCGATAGCTACATCGTTTGTTTCTCCTCCTTTTTTAGTGAGTTTTTTGCCTACTAAAAATACAATTAATAGGGCGAAAATCACCAAAAGAGTAATCTTTAATTTCTTGTGCTTTTTCATAATGCTTCCTCCTTTGCATCAATTTGAGTATACGTCTTTTATATAGGAAATAATATTAAGAAAAGACAAATAAATATTAAGATTTCTTAATGTTTGAGTTTTTAATTTTAATAGTGTATAGTTTGAAAGAATATGTAAAAGTAAGGAGTGATTGATATTAAAGAAGAAATGAAGAAGAAGACTCCGATTAAGCCAACTATTTGGAATATTTATAAGACGTTTTTTAGAGTCGGAGCGATGACTTTTGGTGGAGGCTATGCAATGCTTCCAATCATTGAAAGAGAAGTAGTGGATAGAGCTGGGTGGGTATCCCAGGAAGAGATAATGGATTATTTCGCTTTAGGACAGTGTACACCGGGTGTTATTGCAGTAAATACAGCTACTTTTACAGGAAGAAAAATTCGCGGTAAATTAGGTGCGATTGCTGGTACTGTTGGAGTAGTTACACCGTCATTCTTTATTATATTAATAGTAGCAGCTCTTGTTAGAAATTTTGCTCATATTCAGGCAGTTCAGGATGCACTTGCCGGAATCAGAATCTGCGTATGTGTTCTTATTTTTGAAGCTGTTACAAAGATGTGGAAAAGTGCTATTGTGGATAAGATTACATTAGCTATGTATATTCTTATTGTTTTAGTATCGGTATTTTTCGATGCTTCACCGGTTATTATGGTAGTTTTGGCAGCTATTGCCGGACTTATCATAAAAGGCAGAAAAAGCTTAGGAGGTGAAGGCACGAAATGATGATTTATCTAAGACTTTTTTATGAGTTCTTTAAAGCAGGATTATTTGCTATAGGTGGAGGAATGGCCACAGTACCTTTCCTACAGGATATATCTCAAAATACTGGATGGTATACATCCGGTGAGCTTGCAGATATGATTGCAATTTCACAGAGTACACCTGGACCTATGGGTGTAAATATGGCGACTTATGTCGGTTATACTGTAGGTCATAAATATTTCGGACAGCTGGGTGGAGTCCTTGGCGCATTCGTTTCTACTTTTGCCTTGATTCTACCTTCAGTAATTATCATCATGATAGTTGCAAAGATGCTTGAAAAATTCAGAGATAATAAATATGTAAATGCAGCATTATACGGACTTCGTCCAGCATCAGTAGCTATGATTACATCAGCTGGCATCGTAATTATTCTGTTTTCTTTTTTCCAGATTAATAATGTATATGAATTCGGAAAAGCTGTAGTTGACTATAGAAGTTTTATACTGGCAGCAGTGGTTTTGGTGTGCTCGAGATTCATTCCGTTCACTAAGAAATTGCATCCGATTTTGTTTATTATTGCATCAGGTATAGTAGGAATTATATTCCATATGTCAGTTGTTTAATTTTTTTCCAAAAACAACGTAGTTTTGTGTTAAAAAAATGCTATACTACTACTTTAGATTATTTAAAACACGCAGGAGGTTTCTATGTATAAAAAAGTTTCCGCAGATCTGAATTTTGTGGATCGTGAAAAGGAAGTCATCGACTTCTGGAAACAGAATAATACTTTTGAAAAAAGTATGGATTCTAGAAAGAAAGGTGAGACATACACATTCTATGATGGACCACCTACAGCTAATGGTAAGCCACATATCGGTCATGTTCTTACTCGAGTTATCAAGGATATGATTCCTAGATACCAGACTATGAAGGGAAATTATGTTCCAAGAAAAGCTGGTTGGGATACACATGGTCTTCCAGTAGAGCTTGAAGTTGAGAAGATACTTGGACTTGATGGTAAGGAACAGATCGAAGAATACGGTATGGAACCTTTCGTAAAGAAGTGCAAGGAATCTGTATGGAAGTACAAGGGTATGTGGGAAGATTTCTCAGATATGGTTGGCTTCTGGGCAGATATGGATAACCCATACATCACATACGATAATAACTTTATCGAATCAGAGTGGTGGGGCTTAAAACAGATTTGGGAAAAGAACCTCCTTTATAAGGGACATAAGGTTGTGCCTTATTGCCCTAGATGTGGAACACCTCTTTCAGCACAGGAAGTAGCTCAGGGTTACAAGACTGTAAAAGAAAAGTCTGCAGTAGTTCGTTTCAAGGTAAAGGGTGAGGATGCTTATCTTCTTGCATGGACAACAACTCCATGGACACTTCCTTCAAACGTAGCACTTTGTGTAAATCCAGAGGATACATACATCAAGGCAAAAGCTTGTGATGGTATTACATATTATATGGCTGAAGCTCTTGCTGATAAGGTGCTTGGGAAGCTTAAGACAGAAGAGGACGAGAAGGCTTATGAAGTTCTTGAGACTTATAAGGGTATCGACCTCGAAGGAAAAGAATATGAAGCTCTTTATGAGTGTACAGCTGAAGAGGCTAAGAAGCAGAGAAAGAAAGCTCACTATGTAGTAGCAGATGATTATGTAACTATGTCAGATGGTACTGGAATCGTACATATCGCTCCTGCTTTTGGTGAGGATGATAATAGAGTTGGAAAGAAATACGATCTTCCAGTAATCCAGTTCGTAGATGAAAAGGGTGAGATGACAAAAGAGACACCATTTGCAGGTCTCTTTGTGAAAAAAGCTGACCCAGAAGTTTTAAAAGAGCTTTCATCTAGAAAACTTCTTTTCGACGCTCCAAAATTTGAGCATGATTATCCACATTGCTGGAGATGTGATACACCTCTTATCTACTATGCTAGATCATCATGGTTCATCAAGATGACAGAGGTAAAGGATGACCTTATCAAGAATAACAACACAGTAAACTGGATTCCTGAGTCAATCGGTGCCGGACGTTTCGGTAACTGGCTTGAGAATGTACAGGACTGGGGCATTTCAAGAAACCGTTATTGGGGAACTCCTCTAAATGTTTGGGAGTGTGAAGACTGCGGTCATCAGGAAATTATTGGTAGCCGTGAAGAACTCAAGGAAAAGACAGGTCGTGAAGATGCTCTTACAGTAGAACTTCATAGACCATATATCGATGAGTTTACATATACATGTCCTCATTGTGGTAAGACAATGAAGAGAGTACCAGAAGTACTTGACTGCTGGTTCGATTCAGGAGCTATGCCTTATGCACAGCACCATTACCCATTTGAGAACAAGGATAAGTTTGAACAGCAGTTCCCGGCTAAGTTTATTTCTGAGGCTGTAGATCAGACTAGAGGTTGGTTCTACTCACTTATGGCAGAGTCAACAATCCTATTCAACAAAGCACCTTATGAAAATGTAATCGTACTTGGTCATGTTCAGGATAAGAATGGTCAGAAGATGTCTAAGTCAAAGGGAAATGCAGTAAATCCTTTTGATGCACTTTCACAGTTTGGTGCAGATGCAATCAGATGGTACTTCTACACAAATTCTCAGCCATGGCTTCCAAACAAGTTCCATGACAAGGCTGTAGTAGAAGGACAGAGAAAGTTCTTAGGTACTCTTTGGAATACTTATGCTTTCTTCGTACTATATGCAAATATCGACGAGTTTGATGCAACTAAGTACACACTTGATTACAACAACCTCGGCGTTATGGATAAATGGGTTCTTTCTAGATTGAACTCAGCTGTAAAAGATACAGATAAGAATCTAAGTGAATACAAGATTCCAGAAGCTGCAAAGGCACTTGAGAGTTTCGTAGATGATCTTTCAAACTGGTACGTACGTCGTAGCCGTGATAGATTTTGGGCAAAGGGAATGGAGCAGGATAAGATCAATGCTTACATGACTCTTTACACATCACTTGTTACTATTTCAAAGGCAGCAGCTCCTATGATTCCATTTATGACAGAGCAGATTTATCAGAACCTTGTATGTTCTATCGATAAGAATGCTCCAGAATCAATCCACCTCTGTGATTATCCAGAAGTGAAAGAAGAGTGGATCGATAGTGAACTTGAAAAAGTCATGGGATCAGTACTTAAGGTTGTAGTACTTGGACGTTCTGCAAGAAACGATTCTAAGATTAAGAACCGTCAGCCACTTGCTAAGATGTTTATTAAAACACCAAATGAACTTTCAGAGTATTATACTGATATTATTAAAGATGAGTTGAATGTAAAAGCAGTAGAACTTAAGGAAGATTTGACAGCTTATACAACATATGAGTTCAAACCTAACCTTCCTACTGTTGGTCCAAAGTATGGAAAGTTCCTTGGAAAGATCAGAGGAGCGCTTTCAGAAATCGATGGAAATCAGGCTTATAGCGAACTAAAGAAAGACGGAGTTCTTCGTCTTCCAGAAGTAGATTCTTCAATTGAACTTACTGAAGAAGATCTACTTATCAATATCTCTCAGATGGAAGGCTTCCAGGCAGCAGCTGATGGAGATATCACAGTTGTACTTGATACAAACCTTACAGATGAGCTTCTTGAAGAAGGATTCGCTAGAGAATTGATTTCAAAGATTCAGACTATGCGTAAGGAAGCAGATTTCGAAGTTATGGACAGAATCAAAGTCGGATTCG
Organism: Lachnospiraceae bacterium; assembly: GCA_024682375.1. Lineage (GTDB taxonomy): Bacteria > Bacillota > Clostridia > Lachnospirales > Lachnospiraceae > Lachnocurva. The sequence goes on from JAIKZI010000072.1 coordinate 30,805, forward strand.
AAGGAACTGCAAAGATCGCTGATATCTTTGAGAAAAAAGGAGATTTCATCGCAGGCGAAGTACTTGCTAATGAGATTAAATCAGGTGAGCTAAACGGATACAAGAAGGACTGGAATATTAATAATGAGGCTGTAACTCTCTCAGTAGAGAAGATCTGATTTTAAGCACCGAAAAGTTATTGTAGCATTTTTTTAGATGAGCAAACTGGAGGTAAGAATATGAAGGGTCATTCTATCGGGAAACATGAATTTAAGGAACAACTAGAAAAGAACGTAAAGAATCTTTACAGGAAGAACCTTGAAGATGCATCTATTGAAGAAGTTTATATGGCATTTTCACGCATGGTTGAAGATGAAGTTATAGACAGATGGATAGCAACACAGAAAACTCTCGATAGTGAGGACCCAAAGATCCTCTACTATATGTCTATGGAATTTCTCGTAGGCAGAGCTTTGGGAAACAACCTTATCAATCTAGGCTCATTTGATAAAGAAAAGAAATATTTGGAGGAATTGGGATACGACCTCGAAGACATCGAAGACTGCGAACCAGATCCAGCTCTTGGAAACGGCGGTCTTGGACGTCTTGCGGCCTGTTTCCTGGATTCCTTGTCTACACTTGGATACCCTGCCTATGGTTGTGGTATCCATTATCATTATGGGATGTTTAAACAGAAAATCGAGGATGGTTTTCAGAAGGAAGTTCCTGATGATTGGTTGAGTAGACCTTATCCTTTTGAACTTAAGAATCCGGATATGAAATATGAAATCAAATTCGGTGGAGATGTAAGAAGTTATCCTGATGAAGATGGAACTCTTCGCTTTACACAGGAAAACTGCCAGACTGTATATGCAGTTCCGTATGCGATGCCGATTGTAGGCTATAAGAATAATCTTATCAATTCACTTCTTATGTGGGATGCTATTCCAAAAGAAGCATTCAATCTGGATGTATTTGATAAGGGCGAATATGACAAGGCTGTAGAAGATCAGTTTTTGGCAAAGAATCTGGTAGAGGTTTTATATCCAAACGATAACCATATCTTTGGAAAAGAACTTCGTCTGAAACAGCAGTACTTTTTTGTATCTGCATCACTTCAGAGAGCAATAGAGAGATTTAAAGGACATCATTCGGATATACATGACCTTCCTAAGAAGGTTGTATTCCAGATGAATGATACACATCCAACTCTTACAGTTCCTGAGCTTATGAGAATTCTTATGGATATCGAAGGCTTAAGCTGGGATGATGCCTGGGATATTACGACGAAAACCTGTGCATATACAAACCACACAATCATGACTGAGGCATTGGAAAAGTGGCCTGTGGATATTTTTTCCCGGCTACTTCCTAGAATCTATCAGATTGTAGAAGAGATCAATCGTAGATTTGTGCATTCGGTTAGGGAGATGTTCCCTGGGGATGAGGCAAAGGTTTCTAGAATGGCAATCATCGGTGATGGAAATGTCAGAATGGCAAATATGGCAATCGTCGGAAGCTATTCTGTAAACGGTGTTGCGGCTCTTCATACAAAGATTCTAAAAGAAGAGACTCTTCATGATTTTTATGATATGTTCCCGTCACATTTTTCCAATAAGACAAATGGTGTTACTCAGCGTAGATTCTTGCTTCATGGTGATCCGGAACTTGCAGAGTGGGTTACTTCAAAAATCGGTGATGGTTGGATTACAAATCTTTCTGAGATGAAGAAGCTAGAGAAGTTTGCGAACGATGAGAAGGCCAAGAAGGAATTCTTAGAAATCAAATACAATAACAAGGTTAAGCTTGCAAAATATATAAAGAAGCATAATGGAGTTACTGTGGATCCTAATTCTATTTTTGATGTGCAGGTAAAGAGACTTCACGAGTATAAGCGTCAGGTCTTAAATATCCTTCATGTTATGTATCTTTATAATCAGATAAAAGAACATCCGGAGAGAAACTATGTCCCTAGAACTTTTATCTTTGGGGCAAAAGCTTCCGCAGGATATCATATTGCAAAACTAATCATCAAACTTATTAACAATGTAGCAGAGGTTGTTAATAACGATCCTAGTATCGATAATAAGTTAAAAGTAGTCTTCATAGAGGATTACCGGGTTTCAAATGCTGAGAAGATTTTTGCTGCGGCAAATGTCTCTGAGCAGATTTCGACTGCATCTAAAGAAGCATCAGGAACTTCTAATATGAAGTTTATGCTAAATGGTGCGGTTACTATAGGAACCATGGATGGCGCCACTGTTGAAATGGTGCAGGAGATGGGCGAAGAAAATGCTGTAATCTTTGGAATGAGCGCTGAGGAAGTTATTGCTCATGAGAATAATAACGATTACAATCCTATGGAAATATATAATGAGGATAGTGATATAAGAAAAGTTCTAGAACAGCTTGTGAATGGATTTTATAGTCCTGATGATCCTGAACTTTTCAGAGATATCTATAACTCATTGCTAAATACTCTTGTTACATATAAAGCCGATATATACTTCGTTTTGAAGGACTTTAGAAGTTATGCACAGGCACAGGAGAGAATCGAGAATCTATACAAAGATCCACAAGAATTTGCAAAGGTTTGTATTTTAAATATGGCAAATGTAGGAAAATTCTCTTCTGATAGAACTATCCAGGAATATGTAGATGATATTTGGCATTTGGAAAAGATAGAGATAGAGTACTAGAAAGTTTTTTTATGAGAAAGAATAGAGCGTATTTATTAGGTTTATTACCAGTTTTGATTTTGGTGATTGTTCAGATAGCATCATCAATCGCAGTAACTGGATGGGGAATGGCATGGTTTTTGAATGTAGCTGATGTGAAAAAAGGAGATAGCTTCTTCGTACAGTTCAGTGATTTCATAAATAACAGTGGAATCATGGATTACGTATATCTTTTGTATTCATTCTTAGGTTTACTGATTATGGGACTTTGGATTAGATCACTTAAGAAAAAAGGAAGCTTGGGCGTATCTTTTAAAATACAGGCATTACGAGGTGGAATGGTTCCACTTTTGATTTTACTTGCGGTATCACTTCAGCTTGTGACAGATTATGTTATGCAGCTTAGTATGGTATTACTACCGGAAGCAGGTGAGAAATACTCAAAACTTATGGAAGATGCACATTTGGCTGGCGGACAGACAAGCATGATTATGATCGTATATGCTTGTGTACTTGGACCTATCCTGGAGGAACTTGCATTTAGAGGTATAACTTTTAGATACGCGAGAATGTCATTTAACTTCTGGATTGCAAATATTTTTCAGGCAGTTTTGTTTGGTGCCTTCCATATGAATGTAATTCAGGGAATCTATGCAGGACTTTTGGGATTAGTACTGGGATATCTATTTGAGAAGTCAGGAAATCTTACAATATGTATTCTGGTTCATATGTTCTTTAATTCCTTATCAGGAATGATCTCTATGGTTTTAGGTTATACATATGAAATCCCAATTTTGTTTGGTGCTGTATTATTGGTGTCCATGATTGCAACTTATTTTTGCCTATATATGTTTACAAAAATGGTCTCATCATGGAAGGGGAGTAATGTAGACACAACGGTATAATTTAAATTTATAAATTTAAAATTTGACAGAAAGTCGAGTTCGCATTACGATAAAAATAACAAATTATGTTTAAAAAGGAAGTTTTGTTATATGAGAGGGATTAGAGGGAAAATTGCATTAGGCTTGGTTGTTGTGCTCACTATATGTACTGTAGTGAGCTATTCGTCATGCTTTGCAGCGCCTCAAAATGCTAAGCATATTACAGTGGACGGAAATTATAGTGATTGGGATGGAATTACAAAATTTAAAAGTAACAATTCCCTTATTAGAGAATGGTCTGCTTGCGTAGATGATTCTAGATTTTATTTTATTGTAGAAGCAAAAGGCAATGAGTGGGGATCAGATGTTTATAGTCAGGTGTTTACATTTGATAATGGAAAACAGTTTCAATTTGAATATAATGCTATAAGCATTAAGGGAAATAGCTATTCTGATATAGCGAATTCTTCATCTACAAAGGCGCCTTCTAATCATGGCGGATTTTATTATTTTGAGGCATCATTTCCACTTAGCTATATAGGTGATTTCAATTCTTTTACAGTTGGAAATACAACAGTTACAAAAGATCAGATTACAAATATTGCAGTTGAAGAAGAGACTGGTGATAAAACTGAAGAAAAGACTGGTGATCAAACTGAAGAAAAGACCGATGATAAATCTTCAGAGAAAAAAACTTATTCAGGAATTTCTGTTGATGGAAATTTTGATGATTGGTTTACAGATGTAACACCAATTAAGAAGATTAATAATAATGACAGTTTAAAAGAAGCAGCTGCGGTTTGGGATGGCGATTATTTATATGTTTACTTAAAGGAAAATCCTTCTGGATATGATGGAAATATAAATGGTGCCACACCTAATAGTAATGGTACATTTGTTATCCAGACTGATAAGAATGAACAGACTACAGTAGCTATTAATTATAATAATGGTGCTAATATTAGTTTAGGACATGTTAAAAATACAAAATCCACAATAAAGTATGGAAATCATATGTATGAAATGGCTATTCCAGTTTCTGAAATAAAAGGAATAGAAAATACAAAATATTTAAATTTCGGTATATATGAAGCAAGTGATGCTCCTAGACTTATTATGAGAAAACTGGTAGATATTAAAAATCCAGGAAAGCCTCATGGTGGTGATTCGTCAGACGATAAAGAAAAAACACCTGTAGATGGATCTAACATTAATATTGATGGTAAATATTCTGATTGGAAGAATTACCCTAGACAGGTTATAGATTATACAACTGCTGGAACTCATGATGGTGATGATGCTTGCGGTTCATTAATTTTTGATACAAATAGAAATAAGATTTTTGGCTATGTAGAAGAAAAGAAAGAAAGCTTTTATCAGAATCATGTTTCACCTATTTGTATACGTGTAAACGGTGATCACTATCTTAATTTAGCTTGTTGTGAATTAGATTCAAAAGGAAACATGACTTATAATAATGTTGAGAATCTAGCTCCAGGTACATATCGTTTTGCACTTGTTAATAGTAATTATCCGGTAGGTAGAAAAGGCACACCGGAAGAAAACTATAATACTATAACTAATATTAATCATAAGTATTCTTGGGAAAGATTCATTGGTTCTATCTATATTACTATGAAAAAAGATGGAACTGTTCAGGCTGAATATGAGTTAGATGCTGAAAGTGTTGCCAAGAATTTAATGCCAAGTAAATACGCACAGAGTTTAGATCCCTTAGATCCAAGAGATATGCAGTATATTGAAGCACAGTATATTGAGTTAGGTACGCAGTGGATTGGAACTGCTGGTGCATCTTCAGGTCCTTTCCTTGGAATCCTTTTATGTATCGCAGTAGTTGGTGTGACACTATATAGTAGAAAGAAAAAAGAATCCAGGGCTTAGATTTTTAAAATGAAATATAATAAAAAGAAGGTTCGCGAGAACCTTCTTTTTATGTATAATGATAATGTTTAATTTGATTATCACGAAAGGTAGTTTATAAATTGAGTTTTGTACATCTTCACACACATACTGAATATAGTATTCTAGATGGTTCTAATAAGATAAAAGACTATGTAAAAAGAGTTAAAGAACTTGGCATGAATGCTGCTGCGATCACAGATCACGGCGTTATGTATGGTGAGATTGAATTTTATAAAGAGTGTAAGAAGAATGACATCAATCCAGTCCTTGGATGCGAGGTATATGTCGCACCAGGTTCTAGATTTGATAGAGAAACTTCTAGTGGAGAGGATAGATATTATCATTTGATTCTCCTTGCTGAAAACAATAAAGGTTATGAAAACCTGGTAAAGATTGTTTCATTTGGATTTATTGATGGATTTTATTACAAACCTCGAGTGGATATGGAAATCCTAGAGAAATATCATGAGGGAATCATCTGTCTATCTGCATGTCTTGCAGGTGAAGTGGCTAGAACTATAGCTCGTGGAAAACTGGAAGAGGCAAAAGAGGTAGCACTTCGTTTCCAGAAAATTTTTGGTGAGAATAATTACTTCCTCGAGATGCAGGACCATGGTATTCCTATGCAGAAAACTGTAAACCAGGGAATACTAATGATTCATAATGAGACAAATATACCGCTTGTATGTACGAATGACTGTCACTACACATATCCGGAGGATGCTGATCCGCACGATATTCTTCTTTGCATCCAGACAGGTAAGAATGTTGATGACGAGGACAGAATGAGATATGAGGGCGGACAGTATTATGTGAAGTCTGAGGAAGAGATGAGGGCACTTTTTCCCTATGCAGAAGAAGCTGTATCGAACACTCAGAAAATCGCTGATAGATGTCATGTCGAGATTGAATTCGGTAATACTAAGTTGCCTCATTTCGAAGTCCCAGAAGGGTATGACAGCTGGAGTTATCTAAACAAGCTTTGCGATGATGGCTTGGAAAAAAGATATGGCGAAGATGCGCCTAAATATAAAGAACGTTTGGACTATGAGCTCGGTGTCATAAAAGAGATGGGCTATGTCGATTACTTTTTGATCGTTTGGGATTTTATCAATTATGCAAAATCCAATGGTATCCCTGTTGGACCGGGACGAGGAAGTGCTGCAGGTTCAATCGTAAGTTATGCAATTGAGATTACTGATATCGACCCTATCAAATACAATCTGATTTTCGAGCGATTCCTAAATCCGGAACGAGTATCCATGCCCGATATCGATATCGACTTCGATCCTGAAAGACGTGGAGAAGTCATAAATTATGTCGTAGAAAAGTATGGAAAAGAGTGTGTTACTCAGATTGTTACCTTCGGTACTATGAAGGCAAAAGGTGTTGTAAGAGATGTCGGAAGAGTTCTTGGAATGCCATATTCATTTGCAGATGCTATTTCAAAAAGTATTCCAAATGAAATGGATATCACAATCGAAAAAGCTCTTATGATGAATCCGGAATTAAAGATGCGTTATGAGACTGAGTCTGATGTAAAGAGACTTATCGATATTTCAATGAGACTGGAAGGCTTGCCTAGAAATATAGGAATGCATGCAGCCGGAGTCGTTATTGCGCAGAAGCCAATGTATGAATTCGTTCCGGTTGCCAGAGGTGCAGAAGGTTCACTTATCACACAGTATGAAAAGACTACTGTCGAGGAACTTGGACTTCTAAAAATGGATTTCTTGGGCCTTAGAAACCTGACTGTAATCCAGGATGCAGTTGAACTTGCAAATAGAAGAGATGACGTAGATTTAGATATAGAAAAGATAGATTACTCAGATAAGAAAGTCTATGACCTTATAAGCTCTGGCCATACAGAGGGAATATTCCAGCTTGAAAGCGCCGGTATGAAGTCTTTCATGAAAGAGTTAAGACCGAACTCTCTAGAGGATGTAATAGCCGGAATATCGCTTTATAGACCGGGCCCTATGGATTTCATCCCTCGTTATATCAAGGGAAAGAATGACGTGGATTCGATAGTTTATGATACGCCGGAACTTGAGCCTATTCTATCACCAACATATGGATGTATCGTTTATCAGGAGCAGGTTATGCAGATTGTACGAGACCTGGCCGGATATTCAATGGGAAGATCTGATCTAGTTCGTCGTGCGATGAGTAAGAAAAAAGCCGACGTCATGGAAAAGGAACGTCAGAACTTCGTATATGGAAACGAAGAAGAGGGCGTAATGGGATGCGTGAAAAAAGGCATTAAAGAAGAGGTTGCAAACAAAATCTATGACGAGATGATAGATTTCGCAAAGTATGCATTTAACAAGTCACATGCGGCTTGCTATGCCTATGTAGCCTATATGACAGCTTATCTAAAGGCCTACTTCCCGGTTGAATTTATGGCTGCCCTTATGACTTCAGTTATTGATAACTCGGGAAAAATTTCCCAGTATATCGCAGTCTGCAGAGATATGGGACTTGAGGTTTTACCTCCTGATATCAATGCCGGTGAGGGAAAGTTTGCAGTAGACGATGGAAAGATTCGATATGGTATGTGTGCTATAAAGAATCTGGGAATGCCTGTCGTAAATGCAATCGTTTCTGAAAGAGAAGCAAATGGAAAATATAAGACTTTACAGGACTTCTTAGAAAGATTGGGAAGTAAGATAAATAAGAGAGCAGTAGAAAATCTGATAAAAGCAGGAGCTCTCGATTGTCTTCCTGGAAATCGCAGACAGAAGATTATGATTTATGCATCTATAATGGATGCACTATCTCGTGATAGTAAAAATACAATCGAAGGACAGATGAGTTTATTCGATTTTGCTTCAGATGAAAATAAGAAAGTCCTCGAAGTAAAGCTCCCAAATGTGGAAGAATTTGAGAAGAAACTAAAACTTTCCTATGAGAAAGAAGTGCTTGGAATCTATGTCAGTGGACATCCGCTAGAAGAAGATGAAAAACTCATGAAGGCAAACGTAACGGCTTCTTCGATAGATTTTTTCCTGGATGATGAGACAAATAAGTGCAAGGTAAAAGATGGCGAAGAGCGTATAATCGGTGGAATGATTACGGAAAAAACCATCAAATTTACAAAGAAGAATCAGGCGATGGCTTTCATCACTTTGGAGGATCTGTTTGGTTCTGTTGAGGTAATCGTATTTCCTCGTGACTTTGAGAAGAATAGAGCGCTTCTTGATATTGATGATAATCGTGTGTTTATAAAGGGAAGAGTTCAGGCGGAAGAAGATAAGGATGCAAAACTTATCTGCAGTAAGATGGTTTCTTTTGCTGATGTTCCAAAGGAGATTTGGATTAGATTCAGTAATATGGAAGATTATGAAAAGTCAAAGGATGAAATTGATTCTTTACCTACTAATCCGAGCGGTAATGAAAGAATAGTAATTTACCTCGAAGATGAAAAGAATCGGAAAATTATGCCAGCCTTCTATTCGATTTCACAAAATTCCGAAATAATGAAAGGACTTTTTGAACATCATAGTGAAAAAAATGTCATAGTTGTTGAAAAGCGCATTGAATTCAATCGTGAAAGAGTTTAAAATAGTCTGCGGATATAAAAGGTTTAAGAGACAAGAAGTAGTTAGTTAATTGGAGGGAAAGATATGGGAAATCAGGTGAAAAGAGTCGGTGTTCTGACTAGTGGAGGAGATGCTCCAGGAATGAATGCTGCAGTACGTGCAGTTGTTCGTCAGGGTATCGCAAGAGGTGTTGAAGTTTACGGTATTCGCCGAGGATTTGCAGGACTTCTTCAGGAAGAGATGGAGCCTATGGATGCTCATAGCGTATCTGACATCATTTCACGTGGTGGTACTATTCTTCAGACAGCTCGTTGTTTGGAGTTCCTCGAAGAAGAATATCAGCAGAAGGCTGCAGATATTTGTAGAAAACACGGACTTGATGCTATCATAACTATTGGTGGTGATGGTTCTTACAAGGGTTCTAGAAACCTCAAGAATCACGGAATCAATACAATTTCTTTACCAGGTACTATCGATCTTGATATCGCAAGTACAGACTATACACTCGGTTTTGATACAGCTGTAAACACAGCTATGGAAGCTATTGATAAGATCAGAGATACATCAACTTCACACGAGAGATGTTCTATCGTAGAAGTAATGGGACGTGGCGCTGGTTATATCGCTCTTTGGTGTGGTATTGCTAACGGTGCTGAGGATGTATTGCTTCCAGAGGATTATGATTACGATGAGCAGAAGCTTGTAAATCATATCATCGAAAGCCGTAAGAAAGGTAAACAGCATCACCTTATCATCAATGCTGAAGGTATCGGACATTCATCTTCTATGGCTAAGAGAATTGAAGCTGCTACAGGTATTGAGACAAGAGCTACTATTCTTGGTTACATGCAGAGAGGTGGTTCACCAACTGCAAGAGATAGAGTTTATGCTTCTACTATGGGAGCTATGGCTATTGACCTTCTACTTGAAGGACAGGAACAGAGAGTAATTGGTTGGAGAGATGGCAAGTTCATCCACACAGATTTGGATGAAGCCCTCGCTATGGAGAAGAAAGTTGACCCATATCAGCTTGAACTCTGCAGCACTCTTACAGATTAATTTTTAGGTTTATGATAAAGAGTATTTCTAATTCAAAAATTAAACATGTAATCAAACTTCGCGAGAAGCGTAGAGACAGACGAAATGAAGGCCTATTCGTATCGGAAGGCCTTCGTATCGTTATGGAGACTCCGCTTGATAAGCTTAGAGAACTTTATATTGCGGAAAGTTTTCTAGCTGATCAGGAGAAGTTTGAAACAATTAAATCTAAATTAGGAGTAACCATTCTTGATCTTTCGGGAGAGGGAATGGCTACTCTTAAAATTTGTCCTGAGAACGAAATTCTAATTGGTGCGGTATCGGATGATGTTATGAAGAAAATGTCTGATACTGATACACCACAGGGAATATTGGCGGTTTCTGAAATGCCAAAATATACTTTGGACGAATTGCTTGAAAGAAGACCACATGCTTTTATCCTTTTAGAGGATATACAGGATCCGGGAAATCTTGGAACAATCATGCGTACAGCAGAAGGCGCAGATATCACAGGAATCATTATGACAAAACAGACTGTGGACCTTTTTTCCCCGAAAGTGGTCAGGGCTACAATGGGAAGTATATTTAGAGTTCCTTTCTATGAGACAGCTGATTTAAAGGCGGTTATCAGTCGTCTTCAGGAAGAGGGAACGAAGATTTATGCGGCATATCTCGGTGGAGAGAGGATGTATGATGAAGTGAATTTCACAGAGGATGTCGGATATCTGATTGGCAATGAAGGAAATGGCCTGAAGAGAGAGACAGCTATGTGCGCTGATGAGCTGATTCTCATCCCTATGGGTGGAGAACTTGAGTCTTTAAACGCGGCAATGGCGTCCGGAATTCTGGCTTATGAGATAAAGAGACAGAGAAGGAATTTATGAGAATTTGGTTCAAGGAATGGAAAGATAATCACATGATCCGTGACAAGGTAGTCGAGGTAGAGGGTGATGATACTAGAACTCATAAGATTTTAAAGGCCATAGATGATGTGTGTATGGATTTCGATTTATCACATCCATCGTGGCTGGACGTCACAATCCGTGATTTTAAAGCTCATGCAAAGGCTCGTTTTACAAAGGACTGCTTTGTAGAGGATGTGGAATTCGATTTTTTGGAAATCCATGTATTGGATGAGGACTATTGATAATTTATAGTATTTTTACTGATTTAGAGAGACATACATGATATAATCTACGGTGGAAATTAGGTAGATTATAGGGGTAGATAAAAGTGACTGAGAGCGATTATTTAGCGGAGAGTGCGGACTCATGGAACACGTTCATGCTTCTGTATAACTCGGCTTTAAAAGAAATGGGAACGAAGGTTGAGATTCTAAACGATGAATTTCAGCATGTTCACCAGTACAATCCAATTGAATACGTGAAGAAGAGGATGAAGACTCCAGAGAGCATCGTAAAGAAGCTAAAGAGACATAATCTTGAAGCTACTGTGGAGAACATGATCGAGCATGTAAACGATGTAGCTGGTATCAGAATCGTATGTTCTTTTACATCCGATATTTATCGCCTGGCAGACATGATTGCTTCACAGGATGATTTGACTGTTTTATCTGTAAAGGATTACATCAAATATCCAAAGGCAAGCGGATATAAGAGTTATCATATGATTATCACGGTTCCAGTCTTTCTATCAGATCGAGTAGTAGAGACAAAGGTAGAAGTTCAGATTAGAACCATTGCGATGGATTTCTGGGCCAGCCTTGAGCACAAGATTTACTACAAATTCGAGGGAAATGCTCCTTCTTATATCAGTAAGGATCTGAGAGAGTGTAGTGCAATCGTATCTATGCTGGATGCGAAGATGCTTTCACTGAATGAGGCAATCCTTGAAGCGAAGAGAGAACAGGGCGATCAGGTTCCTGAAGCTATGGACAATGTTGGAATTACCAATGCTGCCATGAAGAGGATGGAAACTGAAGCGTTGTCGCTTTTTTCCGAAGTACATAATCACGAATAGAATATAAAACTATGATTTTTCTGAAAAAGTGAAATCATAGTTTTATTTTTTTGACAATAATTGATATAATCGATTTTAAGGGAAAAAGAATCAACAAGTTTTTTGGTTGTCAAAGTAAAGGGGAGAAATATGCAATTCGGGAAGATTGTACGTGGCGGAGTAGAAAATTACATCCGCAAAGTCAGAATTCTAAAAGAGGTAATTCAGGAAGCCGATGCGATTCTAATCGGCTGTGGAGCTGGATTATCTGCAGCAGCGGGGCTTTCAAGTCCGGTTGATTTCGAAGAAAATTTCGCAGATTTTATAGAAAAGTATCATATGGAGGATGCCTATAGAGGCTTATATTCGCCTTTTGCCTCGAGCAGTGAAATGTGGGCTTATATCGCCAGGGTGGCCTGGTTCTATCGCTATAATACCCATGATAATGGCTTATATGATGATATGCTTGAAGTACTAAAGGATAAGAACTATTTCTTCGTAACTACGAATATCGATGCGCAGCTAAAAAAGGCAGGGTTCGAAGAGGAGAGAATTTTTCCTTTAGAAGGAGATTACGGCGAATTCCAATGTATAGAGCCGTGTCATCAGGAAGTCTATGAAAATGAGAAGGAAATTAGAAAACTCATGCTTTCACAGGGATTTACTGAAGATGAATATGGAAACATGATTTCAAATGAAAATGTGAATCGTGCTGTAAAGAAAGAAAGCATCCCAGTCTGCCCTAAGTGCGGAAGAAATATGGCGCTTCATGTAAATTTCGGTGCGCATTTTGCAAGACCTGATGAGTGGTATATAAGTTCGGCTGCAAAGGACGATTTCCTTTTAAAGAATCGTGATAAAAAGATTCTCTACTTAGAGCTAGGCTCTGGTCCGTACAAGAAAGAATTTATAAGACACCCGCTTTGGGAACTTACCATGAGAAATCCGAATGCGACATACGTCTGCGTAAACCTCGGAGAGTGCAGTTGCCCGGAAGCGATAGAAGATAGATCGATTCTTTTAGATGCCGATATCAAAACGGTGTTTAATGATCTAGTGAAACTAAATAAGTAAGAATAAGCCTCCCTTACATCATGTAAAGGAGGCTTATTTTATACTTTTCTATAATTTTTTTTTATCTCTTTTATCAGGAAAAAAGCACCCAATAAAAGCGCTGCAAAATCAGATAGCGGGTTCGCTGCCCAGATTCCATTTGCACCGAAGAAAATCGGGAGAACCATTACAAAGGAAAGCTTGAAAATCATAACTCTAAATAGAGAAATAACGCCGGACACCAATCCATTATTAAGCGCTGTAAAGAATGCTGTGATAAAAGTATTAAATCCGGCAAAGATAAACTGTAGCGCAAAGATTCTAAAGGCAAACACGGTCATATCATGAAGAGCTCTATCATATCCGACAAATAAATCTGCTATAGGCTCTGCAAGCACAATTGCAATAAGCGTCATAAGTATTCCTGAGGAAAAAACAATAATCAAACTTTTTTTCAAAAGATTTCTTAGCTCCGAAACATTTTTGGCCCCGTAATTATAACCAAAGATGGGAGCTGTTCCAACGGCATATCCTAGGAAAACAGCTACGAATACGAAGGAAACATACATCATAACACCAAATGATGCAACTCCATCAGAACCTATAAATTTAAGAAGCTGAGCGTTATAAACGATTGAAACTATTGAAGTTGAAATATTGGAAAGAAGTTCTGACATTCCATTTACGCAGGCTTCTAAAATAGGTCTGATTTCAATCTTTATCGGCCTAAATTCCAATAAGCTATCATTCTTTCGACTGAAATATAAAAGTGGAACATATCCACCTATAGATTCGGCGATAAAAGTAGCAAGGGATGCACCAACTACACCCATATCTAAAACTCCGACCAAAATAAAATCTAAAATGATATTTGAAACTCCAGCTAGTACCGTGATGATAAGACCGAGCTTCGGTTTCTCTGCTGTTACAAACATACTTTGAAACACATTTTGAAGAGCAAAACCCGTCGCCGAAATAATTCCGATTCTTGCATAATCTACACAGTACGGAAGCAGTTCATCTGTCGCTCCAAGAAGTCTTGCTATATCTTCTATAAATATAAATGAGAAAAAAGAAAGCACAACACCGAAGATGATTGTAGTTTCAACAAGCATAGAAAACAGGCGATTGGCACGTTTTCTGTTACCTGTACCCAGCGTCATCGACACCAGTGCTGCACCACCGGTTCCGAACATAAAACCGAAAGTTCCCAGCACAACAATCGCAGGCATAATCAAATTCACAGCCGCAAAAGGAACCTTCCCGGCAAAGTTTGAAACAAAGAATCCATCTATCACACCATACACAGAAGTGAAAACCATCATAACAATAGATGGAAAACAGAATTTAAACAACTTGTCATAAGTAAAATGATCATCTAAACCAATTCTATCTTTAGACATAAAACCTCCTTAGATGTAGGTATAGTAGCATAGTTTTTGAAAGTAAACTAGAGGGCATATTTTGGTGAAGATTTAGAGACAGAGATAGAAAGATGAACTAGGGAACTTTGTTATATTTCCTATTTTTGTTAAATTATGAGAATTTACTTTTGGTCTACATCTTGATATTATGTGTAGAACAAATAAATTATTTGACCAGTATATATAGATATATATACTAATATATATCTATATATACTGGTCATTGGAGGTCGTTTTTATGCCAAAACTTAAATC
>JAIKZI010000006.1 GCA_024682375.1 Lachnospiraceae bacterium
TACATTACTATCTGACTTTGTTACTGAAATCCAAACATGACCACCAGAATTGTTATAACGAATCGCATTCGAAGCCAAATTCTCAACAAGTTCCTTTAGCATATTCGTATTACCGTAAACTGTAGCTATTGTTCCAGAAAATGAAAGAGAAACGTTACGAGCCTTTGCGGCCATAACAAGCTCTGATTCACAGTCAGCTACAACATCATACAAATTCAAATCAGCAAATGGAGGTGTATTCTTCGCACCATCCAATTCTGAAAGTCGAATAATATCATTGATTAGGGAAAAAAGTCTATTTGAGCTCTTCCTTATCTCATGATAAAAATGTTCCCTCTGCTCTTCTCCAACCATGCCACTCTCTAAAAGTTCTGCATAACCTGAGATTGCTGTAAGCGGAGTCTTAAGCTCATGTGAGACATTTGCTGTAAAGTCCTGACGAGACTTCGCTGCCAAAAGTATCTCTGCATGCTGAGATCTAAGCTTCTCAGAAAAAGGAGTTAATTCTTTATAAGGAGCCTCATACTCTGAATTATCAAGATTATCAGCCATAAGCTCGATAGGTCTTAAAAGTTGCTTTGTAAGAAGGTGTGACAAGATAACACATATAGCTACAACAACTAAAACGATTACACCGAGCAGTGGAGCTGCTGTCATAAACACTGACCAAATACTAACTGCATCTGTTGCAACTCGAAGTACAGAACCATTTTCTAAAAGATAAGCCTCGTAAAAAGTATTCTTTCCCATAGTATCTGAATGACGAACTTTTTCACCATGGCCCTTTGAAAGTGCTGCCTGAACTTCAGGTCTATTCATATGATTCTCAAGTTCTGCTGCCTTAGCCCCATTATCATAAAGAACTGTTCCGTCCTCCGCTATCCAGGTAACTCGAAGATCATCTACATTTGTCTTTATATTTATACCAGATGCACCTATAACTCCTAAATCTGCATTATCAAATAAACCTGAGTCTTGGAGGATACGAGCACTGGTCTCTAAGTCCATTCGAACTCGTTTCTTATAATCCCCATAATATATAATTGTAATTCCTATTACCGTGGTTAGAATCGCTAAAATCGCAATTCCAACCAACCTCAAATTAATTTTTATCTTCATCTACTCTATCACATACCCTACATTACGAATTGTTCTAATACGATTACCATAGTCGCCTAATTTTTTCCTCAAAGACTTTACGTGCATATCGATTGTACGTGACTCGCCCTCGTAGTCTGTTCCCCAAACTCTATCCATAATTGTGTCACGATTTAAAACCAAACCGCGATTTACAAGAAATAGCGAGAGTAACTTATACTCTTTGAATGTTAGTTCTACTACATTGCCTGAAATAGAAACCTCATGCTTATCATTATTCATTACTAAATCATCGAGTTTAAGTTCATGAACCTCTTCCGTTGAAACCCTACGAAGAAGAGCCTTAACTCGTGATATCATCTCCATTACAGAAAAAGGCTTCTTAATGTAATCATCTGCCCCATCTTCGATGCCTCGTACTAGATCCATTTCAGAAGTCTTCGCTGTAACCATTATGATTGGCATTTTTTTCGTCTCAGGATTCTTCCTAAGTTTCTTTACAATCTCGTTTCCATCTTCATCCGGAAGCATAATATCTACAAGACATAAATCAGGTATTCTATTATCAAACGCCGAGAAGAAATCCTTTGCATTTGAATACGACTTTACCTCGTGGTTTACATTTTTAAGTGCAAACTCTTCAATCTCTCTTATGTCCTTATCGTCTTCCACAATGTAAATTAATGCCATTACTATTCTCCCGTATTCTGATTAATCGAGTAAATAACCCACTCACTAATATTAGTTGCATGATCTCCTATTCTCTCGAAATACTTTGCAACCATAAGAAGATCCATCGCCTTCTCACCTTCCTGTGGGTTTTCTATAACCAGTTTTATGATATCTTTTTTCGCATCAATAAACAACTCATCTACAATATCATCATGCTTTATTACTTCTTCAGCTTTCTTTCTATCCTTCTCTACATAAGCCTCAAGAGCATGATTCAGCATAAGCATAGTCTCAGCTGACATACGTTTAATACACATAAAATTCTCTATCAGATTATCCTGTCCCATTAGAATTGTCATCTCAGAAATATCCGCTGCATGATCTCCTATCCTCTCCATATCGGTAACCATCTTCATAGCCGCCGTTACTGTACGAAGATCTCTAGCTACAGGCTGCTGCTGAACGAGAAGATTAAAACACGTTCTCTCTATCTTCTTCTGCTGATGATCAATCTCTCTATCAGAATCCATTATTCGTTTTGCTAGACTTACATCCCTATCATTCAAAGCCTCTACAGCATCTGCGATAGACTGTACTATACGATTTGACATCTCTATCATTTCACGATTCAGTTCTTTTAACTGTTCCTCAAATTTGCTTCTCATACCTATCCCTTCTAACTTTAACCGAATCTACCTGTTATATAATCTTCAGTTCTCTTATCACTAGGATATGAAAAGATCTGCTTTGTCTCTCCATATTCGACCATTTCTCCTACCAGGAAAAAAGCAGTATAATCCGAAACTCTCACCGCCTGCTGCATGTTGTGTGTGACTACAACTACTGTATACTTCTTCTTCAACTCTTCCATCAGGTCTTCAATCTTTACAGTTGAAATAGGATCTAGCGCAGATGTAGGTTCATCCATTAGAAGAATCTCTGGCTCTACCGCAAGAGCTCTCGCAATACATATTCTCTGCTGCTGTCCACCTGAAAGACCGAGGGCTGAACTTTTAAGTCTGTCACATACCTCATCCCAGATAGCTGCACCTTTTAAACTATCCTCAACTATCTTATCTAACTTCTTCTTGTCTTTGATTCCATGAACTCTAGGACCATAAGCTACATTGTCATAAATACTCATAGGGAATGGATTAGGCTGCTGAAAAACCATGCCTACTTTTTTCCTAAGAAGTGTCGTATCCACATTCTTCTCATAGATATCTGTTCCATCTATTTCGACAGAACCTGTTATAGACACTCCATCAACTAAATCATTCATTCTATTGAGTGTCTTTAAGAGTGTAGATTTTCCGCAACCAGATGGTCCGATGAAAGCAGTGATTGCGTTCTCTTTTATTTTCATATTCACGTTTTGAAGCGCGTGATTATCACCGTAATAGAGATTAAGGTGGCTGATATCAATTTTTGTTTTTGTCATAAATTATCTCCTGTCTCAGTTACTCTGTCTCGTAACATCGAATTTCTTTGTCAGTCTCTTTGTCATAAGGTTTATAAGTAAAACAATAATTAGAAGCACTACCGCTATACCGAAGGCCACATCGAAGTTTCCTTCGCTAGTCGCTGACAAATACATTTGAATGGTTAGTGTTCCTCCTGACTGGAATGGCTTCTGAAGTAGGCCTGAGATTCCTGCTGGGAGATGTTTTGCACTGCCCGCGGTAAAAAGAAGCGCCGCCGATTCTCCAACTATTCTACCAATCGCAAGAATTACACCTGTTATGATTCCGGGCATCGCACATGGAATTAAAATTGTTCTAATCATGTGCCACTTTCCTGAACCTAATCCAATCGCACCATCTCTATACATCTTTGGCACTGTCTTTAATGCCTCCTGTGTATTTCTGGTAATCAGAGGTAACACCATCAGGATCAAAGTAAAAGAACCTGTCAAAAGTGAATAACCTAGTCCTAATTTTTCCCCGAAGAACATCATGCCGAATAATCCGAAAATGATAGAAGGAATACCAGCAAGAGTCTCCGTAGCAAATTCTATTATTGTAACTAAGCGACCTTTTTTCGCATATTCATTTAAGTAAATTGCACTTCCTACTCCGATTGGTGTAGCGATTATCATCGTAATCAAGACAATCAAAACTGTGTTTACAATGTTTCCTGCAATTCCGACTGTTCCATCCAAGACGCTCGTAACAGAAGTCAAAAATGACCAATTTATGACGCCTATTCCTCTAACGAAGACATAGGCAATAATCCCTATTAAAAGTGATACGGAAAAAAGCGTGCAAACGTAGATTAGCATTCTAGTCATAAGATCTTTTAGTTTTCGATTTATGATATGTCTTTTAGAGCTAATCATCGTTTTGTTTTCTTTTCTTTCTATAAGGAGTGTTCCGTCCATTAGTTTGCACCTCTCTTTCTCGCGTTCAAAAGTATGAGGTTAACTATCATAATGAATACATAGAGCACTAAACCTACAGTAAACAGAACTTCTCTGTGAAGTCCACCGGCATAACCCATTTCACTTACTATCTGGGTTGTAAGTGTTCTGACAGAATTAAATGGCAGGGGGATGTTGACTGCTCCACCTGCTACCATATTTATAGCCATAGCTTCTCCAAGTGCTCTTCCTATTCCTAAAACAATTCCCGTCAATATTCCTGATTTTGCTGCTGGAATAACTGACTTAAATATTGTCTGTTCCTGTGTAGCACCCAGAGCGAGGGAGGCCGCTCTTAAGCTATTAGGAACTGACTCCAAAGAGGATTTGCTGACACTTATAACTGTCGGAAGTATCATGATTGCCAAAACTAGGATGGCTGAAAGCATGTTAGCTCCTCCAGTAAACACATGCTGGCTGTCTCCTCTATATATTTTGTGTTCTAGTCTGTACATCATAGGATTTAAAAGCATCATTCCCAGAAGTCCATATATTACAGAAGGGATTGCCGCCAAAAGCTCCACGGCAGACGAAACGATTGAACCAGTCTTTTTTCCAGCCATCTCTGAGAGATAGACTGCAGTGAGTAGTCCAATTGGGACTCCAAGAAGTATAGCTGCCGCTGTTCCTACGAGCGACGAAAGTATGATATAAAAGATTCCATACGCCGGATGTGCTGCAGTCGGCTTCCACACTTTTCCAAATAAAAGGTCATAAACCCCGACTTTTTTCAAAGCCGGAGTTCCCTTTAAAATCATATAAAGTGTGATTGCACAGACCGCAAATATAGCAACCGCAGCACAAATTAGTACTATTGTTTTTGCTAGTTTTTCTATAAATGCTCTTTGCTTCATAATGATCCTTTTCCTTTTGTAAGTTTAATCAGCCTTGGGCTTGATTTACTTATTTGGAATGATTAGTCCTACTTTTTTGATTACATCCTGTCCCTGTTTTGACTCTACAAATTTGAACCAAGATTTTACGTTAGCATTCTGGTCCTTAACTTCTCCCTTTGTAGCCATAACAAATGGTCTCTGAAGTTTGTAGTTTCCATCAAGAATCTGCTTTTCTGTAGGCTCTACACCGTCAATTTTCATTCCTGTTACTGAATCATCGAGAACATCGAGTGAAACATATCCAATTGCTCCTGGTGTCTTTGCAACCTTTGCAAGTACAGCACCTGTTGAATCAAGTTCCTGTGCATATTTGCATTTATCCTGGATTTCAAGAAGTTCTTCGAAAGCATCTCTTGTACCAGATCCAGCTTCTCTTCCGATTACTACGATTGGCTTGTCTTCTCCACCAAGCTGTGACCAGTTTGTAATTTCACCATCATAGATTTTTGAAAGGTCTTCTGATGAAATATCTTTTACACCATTATCTTTGTCAGTGATTACTGCAATACCATCGATTGCAACTATATTCTCAACTAACCCCTTTGATTTTTCTTCATCTTTAAGACCTCTGGATGAGTTTCCGATATCTACTGACCCCTTTGTTACTGATTCGATACCAGCTCCTGATCCTGTGTACTCAACTGTAACTGTCACATTTGGATTTGCATCCATGTAGCTTTCTGACATTGCCTCGCACATCTTTTCCATGGATGTAGATCCTGCAAGTGCAAGCTTTCCGCTAGCATTATTTTCTTTTGCAGCACTACTCTTACATCCTGTCGTCATCGTTGCCATAAGGCATGCTGCCAAACAAGCTGCAATAACTTTCTTCTTCATAATCGTTCCTCTTTCTAATGAAATGAACCCTTTCCTTTACGTTACAAGTACATATTAGAGAGCGAATGTAAAGTTTGAATGCAAGGGGATGTAAAATGTAAGTAAAAGATGATTTTGAGGATTTATATTTGATTACCTGAGCTTTAGTATTAAAACAAAAAAAGTGGTTGTGTATCTTGATAAATCAAGTTAAACACAACCACCAACAATCTAATTAGCCTACAATAGCTTAAATACCCACAAACTTCTCAATCGAAACAGCAACTCCATCCTCATCATTAAGTGGAGCGATGTAGTCAGCCCACTCTTTTGTTTCATCCTGAGCGTTTTCCATAGCAACTGAAAGGCCTGCGTAGCGCATCATTGGAATATCATTGTAGCCATCGCCACAAGCCATTAGATGCTTACGATCAATGCCAAGCTTTCCTAAAAGAAATTCAAGAGAAGACGCCTTCTCGATTCCCTTTGGAGTGATTTCCATAAAGAAAGGTTCAGAAAAGAAAATATTCACTGCTCCATCCAGCTTCTTCTCTAATTCTGCCTGAACATCGAGAAGAACATCATAATCACCTACACATAAAAACTTAACA
>JAIKZI010000033.1 GCA_024682375.1 Lachnospiraceae bacterium
ATAATGGAATGGTGCTAACATCCCCTTGTTAATCGCCTCATATAATGATATTTCATAAGGAACATTGTAATCACAAAGTTCATATATATTTCTGCCATCCATTCGCTCCGGAGTTGCTGTTAAACCAAGAAGAAATTTAGGTTTGAAATAATCTACTATCCTCCTGTACTGATCATTTACAGCATGATGAAATTCATCTACTACGATGTAATCAAAATAATCAGTATCAAAATAATCAACGTTCAAATACCTGTCATTGCCAAGTGTTGATACCGAAGCAAAAATAACAGATTTATCTATAGTCTTCTCTTCTCCATTAAAGAAGCCGTAATCATCTGAATTCCTTACATTGCGAAAGGAAATAGCGGCTTGATTAAGAATCTCTTCTCTATGTGCAACAAACAATACTCGTTTGTATTCTTTGGAGTCAAATGCTGCTAAATACGTTTTTCCAACTCCAGTCGCAGCCTGAACAAGAGCTTTTGTTGATCCCTCTGCTCTGGAATTCTCCAGTGCACACAACGCTTCGATTTGAGCACCTCTTGGCTCATATAGCATCTTTACATTTGTATCTATATCAGATTCAGCCTCATCATATTTATCTAAATCTTTGGCCGCCGCAGGTCTGTGCCAGTTTTTGGAATACTCACGTAATACATCTCCTGTCACTTCAATCGAGTGATTCTGATACAAGTCTTCAAACGTGTCACAAAACTTATTAAAGTTTTTCTCATCTGAAAAAGTGCTAAATCTATAATTCCATTCAATACCTGACGTTAAAGCACTTCTTGAAATATTAGATGAACCAATAAAGATTTCACCATGAGTATCATAATGAAAAATGTAAGCTTTCGGATGGAATGATCTACTTGAATCATTGTAGAATCGCAATTCTACTCGATCTCCAAGTTCGCGCTTAATCATATAAAGTGCTGATGGCTGAGTAATTCCAAGATAGTTGCCCGTAAGAATTCGTATCTTTGTGCCTGCATTGATAGAACGTTCTAATTGCTTAAGAAGCATTTTCACGCCCGATTCCATCAAAAAAGACACAATAATATCAACCTGTTTTGCCTTATCAAAACTCGACAAAAGCTTTGCGTATAACTGAACCGCCTTATTATCATCGCCGGTCATCGCCAGTGGTCGACAATCTATCTCTATAGATTCAATCGCATTATTCTTACTGTTTTCACCTATTTCTTCAAAATTAGGTTCAACCATTTTTCTTCTCCTCGCCCCGGTCTTACATCACCAGTTATCCAACTATCTACGATAGAAACATCTGGACAATCTGATATATATTCTCTAAAAGATTCTTCTGTAAAATCAGAAAAATATCTTCCGTTTCTTTCTCCTTCAAAATCCCCGTATTTAAATGATGTATATATGACACCATCATCTTTTGATGCAGTCACCATTTTCTTTAACACTGATTTCAAATCAGCTTTTGAAACATGTAAAATTGAAGAGCATGCCCAGATTCCATCATACTTTTCAACAGCATTCAAATCTTGAAACAGCATATTCTTCACTTCAATACCTGTATACTCTGAAGCAGTTTTACACAGTTCTACCGAACCATCTATAGCTTCGACTTTATACCCCAAATCCAGAAAAGCCTTTATATCTCTACCCGAGCCACATCCAAAATCTAAAATACTCGCGCCTTCTTTCAAATAACTGAGAAACCTATCTCGCTGGGGTGACACATCAGCATTAACTGTATTTTCACAAAACTCTTTTGCTTTTTCGTCGTAATAAAATAACGTATTTATATTGCTCATTGTTATCACCTATAAATCCGTATATTTCGCACTGCTTCCTTTAGCTTTATCTACCGGATACTTTGCTTCATTCTGTGCCATCTTCATATTGACAATCTCATCTATATCAAAGCCAAGCTTATCTACGAGATTCTGGCAATATACCATGACATCAGCCAGTTCTTCTTTAACATGTTGCTCATCAAAGTTTTCATTATCCCACTGAAAGCACTCTAATAATTCTGCCGCCTCGATAACAATTGACTTTGCCAAATTAGATGGTGAATGAAATTGGTCCCAATCACGATCT
>JAIKZI010000035.1 GCA_024682375.1 Lachnospiraceae bacterium
ATAAGGGATATGAACCGAAACGTTGTCGGACTGTTTATTATTATCCTGAAGATCCTTCACAAGATTATATACCTGTTCATTATCTATGATATTAGAACCAAAAAGAATGACACCACAATACTGATGCTTTTGCAAAGCGTCTCTTAGTTCCGGATTGTCAACTATATCTGTGACGTTTTCACCATCCCAGGTTCTTATGGCCGGTATAATCATCTGGGAAATTTTTTCATCCATTGTCATGTTTGAAATAATTCCATCCATTTCAGAACCTTCTTTTTTTGAACATCCACTTAAACATAGAGCACTTATCAAACTGCCCGTTATGATTATTCGTGATAATATCTTACGATTAATATGATTCTTCATTACCATTCCTCCACCAGCGCCTACCATTTATTCTGAAATTATATTTATTTTCTTTTTAATGCATCTTCAGAATCAAACTCATAAAAAATATATATTTTTATTTTACCGCAAATAATGCGTTTTATCACAGTTAAGCTCCACCCCTTCCAGACTAGCCAGATCATTGTTTGCTATGAATTAATAATTTGCCTTTCTAAGCTTTTTGATGCCAGCACGTCCAAACTAATATATACAGGTTGTTATCCAGAATATATCTCATGACATCTTCATATTTTCCACTCATCAAGAGATTTTTTGCCTTCATCCTGTCATTTTCCTGAAGTGGCTTTCCGTATCCTGCATACGCTTTCAGTTCTTCAATCCCCATCCAAAGTGGGCGAATATCTATCCCTGTTCCTCTCTTAAGACTCTCAAGGATATAAAAACCGTCCGGATCTATATCTCCGAAGTGCAGCCACTGTTTTTTCCACTCCTGATCCTTGTAGATTTTCTGCAAAAGTTTTTGCTTCACCGTGTTATGATACCCGCTCAAATAAATATAAAATCTATCCCGTCCTTCCGTCAGTCTGTTAAATGTAAATTATAGTATTTAATTGTACAAAATATATTCCACTTTTGTACAATTAAATATGTTGCCATTTACAATTCTGTATAAATCGCATTCTTCCTATAGCTATGTCAATATAAAGAGTTATCTTATTTTTAATGTCTCTCAGGAATCAGCAAGTAAGACGCCTTGTTCTGTCATGATTATCTGGCGTTCATAAGTCACATCATCTATCTCTTCTTCCAGCCATCCTTTCGTATACATTTTTAATCCATATATTGATCCCAATTAAGTTAGAACCAAACAGATTTTTATATTTTCAAAATAGAAAAAGCCCTGGAAACTCGAGGTTTCCAGAGCTTTGTAAGCTTCTTTGTATTCTCTTTTGAATGAGAACAACTCTCTTTGAGAGTCATAATTATCTCTTTGAGAACGATTAATGAAGTGAAAATGCCGTATTTGAGGCATTTCTTCATCTAGTTGCTGTTTACCTGTTGTGTACGGTAGAAAGCTCAGGGCTACTGTATGCGGCTGGTGGCAACTTGAATAACTGCGATCAAAAATAATACTCTGATTTTACTTTCTACTCATTAAATCTTTGTCTGTCTTTTGTAAGATTATCTTACGAATATAATTCACCCTAGAAAAAGCACATTTTCCTAGTTCATATGCTTCTTTCATGTATACACTTTTTCTTGTCTTGGATGGGGTTCCACAACCATATCCCAAAACCATTCCCTGATCTTCAAAGTTGATGTGACGGACAAGCGTCTTATAGTGCGCTACCAAAGCATCAAACGTCCAGTCATCTGCATTCCACGCTACTGTAAGAAGTGCTGATTATAAATTCCTGCTGTTAAGGCTACTGTTATAGGCACAAAATCTGTCCACTACTTCTTTTAACTGCGCACTCATGCCATAGTAATGCCATCAAAGCTATAGCTCTCCACAAATGTATCCATGATGCGGGGCTCTTCTCCCCACCAGATTGGATATCCGATATAAATGGTTGTATAGCCGTCAAGAGATACAGTTTCACTTCCTATCTCCGGTCTTACGGATGAATCATTCTGTTCCTTGGTTGAACGGCTGTGCTTCCTCATCAGTATGGTCTGTAGTTTCCACTTTCTTAGAACTCTCAGCCT
>JAIKZI010000045.1 GCA_024682375.1 Lachnospiraceae bacterium
TGAGATGTCCCTGTTCTTAAAGAACATAAGATCCCTTGAAGAGTACAAGGTAGATAGGACAGAGGTGGAAGTGTGGTGACACATGGAGCTGACTGTTACTAATAGATCGAAGGCATGATCAATAGCGAAGAAAACTCTGGTAAGGAGCGGAGAAATCATATGTTTACAGAAATGATTTCAAAGCGACGAACGAGTTTGCGCAGCAAACCCACCGAAAGCGTTGCGAAGCAACGGTTGAGGTGATCAAGGTTTTCGTAGAAAACACGAGTTAATAACCTCAGTTAGAAGAATTCTGTATGAAGTTTTGAAGGTACGTTACGTATTTATAAATTTAATATCAAGAAATTCCGACGACATTTTTGTCGCCGCTTTTTCTGTATAGGGGTATAGTTCAGTTGGTAGAACGTTGGTCTCCAAAACCAAATGTCGAGGGTTCGAGTCCTTCTGCCCCTGCTTTTTTAAGACAGCTTCGGCTGTCTTTTTTTGTTTATCTGAATTTCTAGTTATAATTACAAGTGACTTTTAAAACACCATGTAATAATGAACAAAACCTTTTAAAACAACAATAAATTCTTGTTAATGTTTTAGTGTGAAACTACTTTACAAAGTTTAGTTTCTATGTTTAAATATCGTAGTTCGTATTAAAGAGAAGTTTTTTGAAACGAGGTAATTAAAATGTTTCAGGTTGTTTTAAACAATCCAAATGAAGTTAAAGAGTTTGTAGAGACAGCTTCTAAATCTTCACGCGAAATTAACCTTGAGAGTGGTAGCGTATTTATTGACGCAAAGTCTTTTCTTGGAGTACTTACAATGGGAATTAACAGAAAGATGAGCGTTCGCGTTATTGGTGAAGATAACGATTTTATACATAAGATTCAGAAGTTTGCTATTGCATAAATAGCATAAAGAAGTAGTTTTTTTCTATACAGGAAATGCTACTTCTTTTTTTGAGAAAAAATAATGTGCCTTTTGGCACCTTTTTTCCTG
Source organism: Lachnospiraceae bacterium (assembly GCA_024682375.1). Taxonomy (GTDB): domain Bacteria; phylum Bacillota; class Clostridia; order Lachnospirales; family Lachnospiraceae; genus Lachnocurva. The sequence goes on from JAIKZI010000045.1 coordinate 988, forward strand.
AAATAATGTATAATATGAAATGCCTTGTTTTCGTTCTTTTATATAAGCGAAAATACTAGTTAAAACGAAAGGGAATTTTATTTTAATGTCTAATTTGTGTATTGCACAGTCAGGCGGGCCTACAGCCGCAATTAACGCGTCATTAGCTGGCGTTCTTAGGGAATTTTTGAAAGATGAGTCCTATAACAAAATCTTTGGACTTAGATTTGGTATCACTGGAATTTTTACAAATGAATATGTAGCTTTAGACGAGCTTTTTGATACAGAAGAGAAGATAGATCGATTATCTCTAACTCCTTCTATGTTCCTAGGTTCATGCAGATATAAGCTACCTGATGTTGATTCAGATAATACTATTGAAATCGCTGATAAAACATATAGCACTAGAGAAGTGTATGAGATGATTTTTAACTTTTTTAGTGAACATGAAATTAAATCCTTCTTTTATATAGGAGGAAATGATTCAATGGATACTGTTCTTAAGCTTTCAGAATATGCTAAAGAATATAATTACGATATTAGGATTTGCGGTATACCAAAGACTATCGATAATGATCTTCCTCTTATAGATCATACTCCAGGTTTTGGATCGGCTGCAAAATATATTGCATCTTCACTTCTTGAGATTTCACATGATACTTCTATTTATAGAATACCAAGTGTTACAATCGTTGAAATCATGGGAAGAGATGCAGGTTGGTTAACAGCGGCATCAGCGCTTGCTAGAAATGAATATTCAAGCGTTCCTGATAGAATCTATTTACCAGAGGTCCCTTTCTCTGTTGATTCTTTTGTGGATGATGTAGCAGCAGTTCTTAAGGAAAAAAGAAATGTAGTAGTTGCAGTATCCGAGGGAATTCGAGATAGAAATGGCAGATACATCTGCGAAAGTGAATCAGCTCATGATAAATTTGGTCATGTTATGCTTTCTGGAGCAGGAAAATACCTTGAAAATGTTATAAAAGATACATTAGGAGTAAAGGTTAGATCAGTTGAAGTAAATATTTTACAGAGAGTTGCCGGTCATATGACATCTAAGACTGATATTCTTGAGTCTGAGATGCTCGGAGCGACATCCTATAAAGCCGCAAAAGAAGGAAAGACTGGCGTTATGTCAGTAATTAATAGAGTTAATCCGATTAGCGCTTCTTCTGATAGTGAATATTTGGTAGAATATTCTACGGAGCGTATCGAGCTCATTGCAAATGGTGTGAGAAAAGTTCCTCGTGAATATATAAATGAGGAAGGAAACGATGTGACTCCTTTGATGATTAATTATTTAAAACCACTTATTCAGGGAGAGGTAGACCTTTCCTATAGAGATGGTTTGCCACTTTATCAGGGAATATTAAAGAATTGTTAGAAACAGAGAAGCTACATTTTCATATATCGGTCAGAAATCTTGTTGAATTTGTCTTTAAATCCGGAGATATCGATGATAGATTCGGAGGAAATGATCCAGTCATTTCTATGAGAGAAGGACAGAGAATCCACAAGATGATTCAGAGAAATCAGGCAAGTGGATATGTTCCTGAAGTAATGCTTAAGACTTTGGTTAAATTCGATGAGTATGAAGTCGAAGTCGAAGGTAGAGCAGATGGAGTTATCTATGATAACGATGATGAAAAGCCTACTTTAGTTGATGAAATCAAGGGAATGTATATTGACCTTGATACTATAGAAGAACCTATTCCGGTTCATATTGCACAGGCTAAATGCTATGGCTATATACTTTGCTCTTTGAATAATCTTTCGTCTATAACTATTCGAATTACTTATTGTAATTTGGATACGGATGAAATTAAAAAGATAGAGCGTGATTATACATTTGATGAGCTTATAGATTTCTGGAATGAAATTTGGGGCGAGTACAAAAGATGGGCTGATTTTTCTTATCACTGGACTATTAATAGAAATCAGATGATAAAGAATATGAGTTTCCCTTTTGAATATAGAGATGGACAGCGAAAGCTGGTTGGAGAGATTTATAAAGTTATAAAAGAAAGTGAGACATTATTTGTCGAAGCACCAACAGGGGCTGGAAAGACTATTTCAACACTTTATCCATCTGTTCAAGCTCTAGGTAGAGGGCTTTTGGAAAAGATTTTCTACCTTACATCCAAAACAATTACAAAGACTGTAGCTCTAAATACTTTTGAAATATTTAGAGACAACGCTACTAGACTTAAAGCGATAGCTCTTACAGCTAAAGATAGAATTTGTATGCTGGAGGAGAGGTCCTGTAATCCGGATGATTGTTTGTATGCAAAAGGTCATTTTGACAGAGTGAATGATGCTGTTTACGATCTTTTGACTTCGGAAGATATCTATTCCGAAGATATAATAAAAGAATATGCGATAAAACATCAGGTTTGCCCGTTTGAGTTTTCTCTTGATCTGGCGCTTTGGTGTGACGCAGTCATTGGCGATTATAATTATGTATTTAATCCAACGTCTTACTTAAAGCGATTCTTCGCAGATGGGGTAAGACATGACTATGTTTTTTTGATGGATGAAGCGCATAACTTAGTCGATCGAGGCAGGCAGATGTATTCTGAAACTTTGGTAAAAGAAGACATTTTATCCTGTAGAAAAATTTTGAAATTAGTGGACAAGCGATTATATAATTCGCTGGGAACACTAAATCAAGCCTTTTTGAAATGGAAAAAAGAAAACCCTGATTTCTTAAAAATCTACGATATTGATCCTTTTATGTTAAAAGTGCTTAGAGTATTAGGTGACTTCGATAGATTCTTTCATAAGAAAATTCATTACCAAGGTGAAGATTGTGTTAGAGATTTCTATTTCAAGCTTAGAAATTTTAATAATCTATTAGATTATTATGATGATCATTATCTTGTATATGCTGAAAGGCGAGATAATAATGAGTATGTTTTAAATCTATCTTGTATGGATCCCTCGAGGATACTTCAGGAGAGATTGGACAGAGCAAGAGCGTCAGTGTTTTTTTCTGCAACACTGTTACCTTTAAATTATTACAGAAGTTTGCTCTGTGATGTAGATGATCCAATAGCAGTTTATGCTGATACTGTTTTTAAAAGTGATCAGATGTGTATTGTAAATGGGGTTGATATTACTTCAAAGTATACTTCTAGAGGTGATTTCACTTTTGATAAATATGCTAGATATATCTACGAAATAATTAGTGCTAGGAAAGGGAATTACATTTGTTTCTTCCCGTCTTATAAATTTATGAATGATATTCTTAGATTCTTTTATGCTTATTCTTCTGGCTGTGAAATTATGGTTCAGAAGAATGATATGAAAGAAGAGGAAAAGCAGGATTTCCTTGATGCATTTCATAAGAAGAGGGATAAAAGTCTTGTGGCATTTTGTGTTATAGGTGGGCTTTTTTCCGAAGGAATCGATTTGACTGGCGATAGCCTGATTGGCGTTATTATTGCCGGGGCTGCTCTTCCTATGGTTTGTAGAGAAAATGAGCTTTTGAAAGAATACTTCGACAATGATTCTAAGAATGGATTTGATTATGCATATCTATATCCTGGGATGTGCAAGGTCTTACAGGCTGCAGGCAGACTGATTAGGACTGAAGAGGACAGGGGAGTTATTGCGCTACTCGATGAGAGATTTTCTAAATCTGAATATAGTTTTTGTTTCCCTAATCATTGGGGAGAGATAAGTCGAGTAAATGTAAATAATGTCCGTGATAGGATTGATTCGTTTTGGAATGAGGACTAGAGCCTTTTTTCAATATAAACCAAGAAATATTTATTGTTACATTTGGAGGGTTAAGATGGCAAACGTTAGACGTATCTATGTCGAGAAGAAGTCGGATTATGCAGTCAGTGCAAAGAAGCTTCAGGCAGAACTTACGACGTATCTAGGTATCAAGGGCATCAAGAATGTTCGTATCTTGAATAGATATGATATCGAGGGTTTATCTGATGAGACATATCAGAAGGCGCTTAGGACAATTTTTTCCGAGCCACCAGTGGATATGGTTTATGAGGAGAACTTCGATTACGAAGGTAGAGTATTTTCTGTCGAGTATTTACCGGGTCAGTTCGATCAGAGAGCGGACTCTGCTGTTTTGTGTGTGAGATTTTTGAATGAAAAGGAGAATCCAAAGATTCTCTCTGCTTTTACATACGTAATTAGCGGCGATATCTCTGACAGTGAATTTGAGGCTATAAAAAAACACTGTATTAATAGTGTAGATTCTAGAGAAACTAGCATGGTTAAGCCTGAAACTCTAGAAGACAATTTTAAAGAACCAGAAGATGTGAAAATTCTTGAAGGTTTTATAGACGAGAAAGAGAGTGATTTGAAGGACTTATATGACTCTCTTAATCTTGCTATGACCTTTGAGGATTTTTCTTTTATTAGAGATTATTTTAAAGATAAAGAACATAGAAATCCTTCAATCACAGAAATTCGTGTTTTGGATACTTACTGGTCTGATCATTGTCGTCACACAACATTTTCAACTGAACTCACAAAGGTGACATTTTCGGATGGTTATTATAAGAAGCCGATGGAGGATACTTTCTTAGATTATAAGGATAATTTTAAGGCCTTATATAAGGATAGAGATGATAAATTTATCTGTCTTATGGATTTGGCACTGATGGGTGCAAAGGTTTTGAAGAAAAAAGGAATCCTAATTGATCAGGAAGTTTCTGATGAAATCAATGCCTGTTCAATTGTTGTTCCTGTAGAGATTGAAGGTGAAGTAGACGAGTGGCTTATCAATTTTAAGAATGAAACTCATAACCATCCTACAGAGATCGAACCTTTTGGTGGTGCTGCTACATGTTTAGGTGGTGCAATCCGTGATCCTCTTTCTGGTAGAACTTACGTATACCAGGCTATGAGAATTACAGGTGCTTCTGATCCAACTGTTGCCATAAAAGACACTATTCCAGGTAAGCTTCCTCAGAAGAAGCTTGTAAAGGAAGCTGCACATGGATATAGCTCTTATGGAAACCAGATTGGACTTGCTACAGGATATGTAAAGGAGCTTTATCATCCTAATTATCAGGCAAAAAGAATGGAAATTGGTGCTGTAATTGCAGCGGCTCCAAAGAAGGCTGTAAAACGTCTCACATCGGATCCGGGAGATAGAATCATTCTCTTAGGCGGTAGAACTGGTAGAGACGGAATTGGAGGTGCTACAGGATCTTCTAAGTCACACAATAAGACATCTACATCTGTTTGTGGTGCTGAGGTTCAGAAAGGTAACCCTCCTACAGAAAGAAAAATTCAGAGATTGTTTAAGAGAGAAGAGGTTAGCCTCCTTATTAAAAAATGTAACGATTTTGGAGCAGGTGGAGTTTCTGTTGCTATCGGAGAGCTTGCTGATGGTCTTATTGTAGATTTGGATAAAGTTCCAAAGAAGTATGCGGGACTTGATGGTACAGAACTTGCTATTTCAGAATCTCAGGAAAGAATGGCAGTAGTCGTTTCTCCTTCTGATGTAGATAAGTTTTTAGAGTATGCTCATGAAGAAAACCTTGAAGCTGTAGAAGTGGCTATGGTTACATCTGATCCTCGAATGATTTTAAAGTGGAGAGGTAAGGAAATAGTTAATCTTTCTCGTGCTTTTATCGATACAAATGGAGCTCATCAGGAGACAGAAGTTTTTGTGGAACTCCCTGATGAAAATGATAATTTCTTTAAGAAGATTGCAAGTCCTAAAGTAGATAAAGCTTTAGAGATTTCTGATGTGAAAAAAGCATGCTTAGAAACTCTTTCTGACTTAAATGTATGTAGTGAAAGAGGTCTGGTTGAGATGTTTGATTCATCAATCGGAGCTGCAACTGTAACAATGCCTTACGGAGGTAAATATCAGAAAACAGAGATGCAGGGAATGGTTTCAAAACTTCCTGTAGGAAATAGAAAATGTGATGCTGTTACTATGATGACTTATGGATTTGATCCATATTTATCTTCATGGAGCCCATATCACGGAGCTCAGTATGCTGTGCTAAGTTCAGTGTCAAAAATGGTTGCTCTCGGTGGCGATGCAAAGAAGATTCATTTCACTTTCCAGGAATACTTCAGAAAGATGACAAGTGATCCAAAGAGATGGAGCCAGCCTTTCTCAGCTTTACTAGGTGCATATAGAGCTCAGATGGAACTCAAACTAGGTTCAATTGGTGGTAAGGATTCTATGAGCGGAACCTTCGAAAAACTTGATGTTCCGCCTACATTGGTTTCTTTTGCAGTGTGTACTGATGAAGGGAAGAATATCATCACTCCAGAATTTAAGAAAGCAGGAAATAAAGTTTATCTTGTGAAACTTTCTATCGATGAGTATACTCAGCCAGAATTTGATACTGATTTACGTATTTTTTCCAAAATCAATAAATTGCAGAGAGCTGGTGGCGTAGTTTCTTCTTATTCTGTTGAAGCTCATGGTGCTATTGAAGCAATCTTTAAGATGGCTTTTGGTAATAATTTTGGATTTAGAACAGATATTAATCTTTCAGCAAAGGAATTATTCAAACCTTATATTGGAGCACTTGTTTTAGAAGTGAAACCTGGCTTTGAGAAGGAAATGGAAGAATTCGATTCAGTCCTTCTTGGTACAATTGTAGATGGTGATTTTGAAATTATAAATAATACTATAAAAAGAGAAGAAGCACTTTTTGCCTGGGAAAATAGGTTAGAGGAAGTATTCCCAACTTCTGTTTCTTCGGATAAAAGTGAAGTTTCAAATGAGCTATATGTTTCTAAAGATATATATGTATGCAAGCACAAAGTTTCTAAGCCAAAAGTATTCATTCCAGTATTCCCTGGCACAAACTGCGAATTTGACAGTGCTAAGGCTTTTGAAAAGGCAGGTGCATCTTGTGAGACTATTGTATTTAGAGATTCAAGCGAGAATGATATTAGAGAATCTGTTGAAGCATTTAGAAAAGCTATTTCTGATGCACAGATTGTTATGTTCCCTGGTGGATTCTCAGGAGGTGATGAACCTGAAGGTAGTGCCAAGTTCTTTGCGACAGCATTTAGAAATGAAGTTTTAAAAGATGAACTTATGAAACTTTTGGATGAGAGAGACGGACTTTGCCTGGGAATTTGTAATGGCTTTCAGGCTCTTATAAAACTTGGTTTGGTTCCTTTTGGAGAAATTCGTACTCAGACAGAAGATTCGCCTACACTTACATATAATACGATTGGCAGACATATTAGCCGTGAAGTTTATTTAAGAGTTTGCTCAAACAAATCACCATGGCTTAGAAATACAAAACCTGGAGATGTATTTGTAAATCCGGCTTCACATGGAGAGGGAAGATTTGTAGCACCAAAAGAGTGGCTTGATAAATTATTCTTGAATGGTCAGGTAGCAACTCAGTATTGTGATCCAAATGGTAATGTCACAATGAATGATGAGTGGAATGTTAATGGCTCATATATGGCCATAGAAGGTATCACAAGCCCGGATGGAAGAGTACTTGGTAAAATGGCTCATTCAGAGAGACAGGGCGAGAATGTGGCTATTAATATTTACGGTGAGCAGGATATGAAAATATTCGAATCCGGAGTAGAGTATTTCACTCGTTAAATATATGTATTGGGGCCTAGATTTTTGGAAATTAAAAAAATCTAAAAAAAACCTAAAAAAGTCGTTGACATAAAGTTTGGTATTTGATATATTATTACTCGGCCGTTGAAAAGCGGTCGAGATAAATGGAATCATAGCTCAGCTGGGAGAGCATCTGCCTTACAAGCAGAGGGTCATAGGTTCGAGTCCTATTGGTTCCACTTTATAACTAAATATTAGTTATATGGCGAGGTAGCTCAGCTGGCTAGAGCATGCGGTTCATACCCGCAGTGTCGAGGGTTCGAGTCCCCCTCTCGCTATGAAATCTAAACCCAGGAAATTATTCCTGGGTTTTTTATTTGCCTCGAGATGTTGTGCGTCTATAAGAGAATTAATAGAATGTTTACAAAATATAGCGCTTGTCGCATATACTTTTCTAAAAATAAGAACTATAATTGTAATAGTTATATTCTGTTTTAAAAGTTGTAGTTTGTTTTTTTATGTTAAAAGACTGGAGACAAGCGATATGGAAAAAATGAATGATGCTGTATCTTCTGCAGCAAAACCAAAATTGAAGAGGAGTATCAGTAAAACTCTTCTTCTGGTAATTTTACCGGTTGTAACGATTGGTATTATTTTTATCATCGTATTTTTGAATAATCAGGCTTCGAAAAGTCTGGTTGATATTTCAAAATTAGACCTTCAATCAGAGACCGAAAAGAATGCAAGATCTATGGGTACACCTTTCCAGATGCTGATGTCCAAATATGGACAATATGCTGATACTTTGGAAAATGTTCCTTTTAGTGATCACGATGCTATTATGGCTTATATCAAACCTTCAGTTGAATATCAGCCTGTTGAGAATACTGGTATTTATCTTGGGTTCCCGGATGGCTCTTATCTATTTGCCAGTGGTGATACAAGACCTGACGACTGGGATCCGCGTGAACGTGATTGGTACAAATTCGGTATGGAGAATGATACGTTTAAAGTTACTGATGCTTATTATGATGATTCTGTAAAAAAATATTGCGTAACATTTGCCAGAAGAGTAGATATGAATGATGGTTCAAAGGTCGTTATGGCTATGGATGTATATCTTACTGATATGCAGGAAGTAGCTTCAAAGCTAAAACCTATGAACACCGGTAGATCAGCTGTTATTACAGAGACTCAGTTTATTTCTTATGCAAAAAATGAGCTGAACGGAAAGAATTTATCGGAAGCAAATAGTGATTATGTAAATAATCTTAAGTCTTATGCCTTTGATGAAAAACAGACAGAAGTTATCGAACTAAAACAGGATGATGGAACTAAGAATTATGTAGCAAAATATATTATGCCAGGTACTAATTGGTGTGTTCTTTCTGTTGTTGCTGAGAAGGATGTACTTGCAGAAGCAACACATTTCAGAAATATTGCTTTCTTGGTAATGATAGTTGTGCTCGTTCTTATTTCTTTGATTGTACTTATTGCAATCAGAAAGATTATTGCAAGACCTGTTGGAAGCCTTTCTGATAGTATTCTTAAGGTTTCAGATGGTGATTTCACAACGGAGATGCCTAAGTCAAATGGAGATGAAATTGGACTTATTGCAACTGAGATGTCAAATTATGTTTCTTCAATGAGAGAAACTATAAAAGGCATTCAGGATAGAGCTAATCAGCTTTTGTCCGATTCTGATAGCTCTAAAGAGGCTTCAAACTTTATGTCAAATGAAGCTAATGATCAGTCTATATCAATGGAACAGATTCAGGAAGCTATGGACGGTATCACAAGAGCTGTAACAGAACTTGCTGAGAATGCTACAGATTTAGCTCAGTCAGTTGCTGATTTGACTTCAAATGGAAATGAAACAAACCAGGTTATGCTTGATCTAGTAAAGCAGGCTGACGTAGGACAGAAAGATATGCTGAATGTTGAGAGCAACATGGGTAATATCACAGAGTCAATGAGTGAGATGAATGATGTTGTAAATGTCGTAAGAGAATCTGCTGATAAGATTACTGAAATCGTTGGAATGATTGATTCTATTGCGAGTCAGACGAACCTTCTTTCTTTAAATGCATCAATTGAAGCTGCTCGTGCAGGTGAGGCTGGAAGAGGATTTGCAGTTGTAGCTGATGAGATTGGCCAATTGGCTGCAAACTCCCAGGAGGCAGCAAAGGAAATCGCAGAGATCATAGCAGCTATTACAAGTGAGATTGCAAAGCTTTCTGATAAGTCTCAGGAAAATATGACTGCAATTTCTGACAGCTCAAATGCAGTTAAACAGGCAGGAGATAGTTTTAAGGTCATCTTTGGTGAACTTGATAATGCTGCAAATACTATGCAATCAATGATTTCTATGATGAACAATGTAAATGACATCGCTGCAAACGTGGCAGCTATTTCAGAAGAACAGTCAGCAAGTTCACAGGAAGTTATGGCTACAGTAGAAAATCTGGTAACATCAGCAAATGGAATCGCAGATACTTCGAAGAATGTAGAAAATTCAGCTAATTCAGTTTCTGATTCAGCTGTATCCATCAATGAAGCGCTTAGCAAATTTAGAATTGATTGATAGAAATTATTTTAGGAAAAAAGAAATCCCGAGATGTAATTTACATCTCGGGATTTTATTATGCTGTTTCTATATTAGAAAAGTGAGCTTTTTCTAAAGCCTTATTGATTGCTAGTGATGCAACTTTAGCTCCAATTATTGATAAAACATCTTTTACAATATATGGAACTGATACAAGTAGGAAGGATTGAAGTATAGTCTGGTGCGCTACATAGGAAAATTGAATTGCTCCCAAAGTATGACAACAAGCTAAACCGATTATTCCTAAAATGATAGATAGGAAGAATCCAAATCCCCGTGATTTCTTTTTTCCAAGGCCACAGAAGAAAGCAAGTAGAATAAATCCAAAAATAAATCCCCCTGTCACTCCGAATAGAGCGCTTGGACCAGCTTTGAATCCTGCGTAAACCGGGATACCGATGAATCCGATTAGAAGATAGAGCATAGCGCTTATTGTCCCATACGTTTGACCTAGAACATATCCGCATAATGCGACTGCAAATGTCTGAAGTGTTATTGGAACACCGGAAGGCATTGGTATCTGTAAAACAGATAAAACGCATAGAACTGCACACATCATTGCTGTTAGTACCATTTTTTTAGTCTTTTCCATAATTAGTCCCCTTTGATAAGAAAGATTAGTGGTTATAAGCGTGCAATTTCTTCTTAAGATTGCTAAAGAAGTGATGTGATTTCTCCTCTGATTTATCATCTCTATAGTTTAGGTATGATAGTTTTTTATGAGGTGAGTTCTTCCAAATCTCATCAGCCCTTTCTCCCCAGACTTTTGAGTATTCGAGGTTCTTGTCACATAGTTCGTCAACTTCTTCAGGGGCTTCAGCGTTTGTCTGATGAGCACCGGTTTCTTTTACCATCTTTCGAAGGATTTCCGGATTCTCAAGCATAGGACATGGTCTTAAATGATTTTCATTAAAAGGCTGTCCGTTGTGATATGCCATGAAGAGTGGACTCTTAAGCATCTCAAGAATGGAATTGTCTCTTATATTTCTATCAGAATAGTGAATGAATACGCATGGTTCAGCATCGCCGTTTGCATTGATGTGGAAGTAGTTTCTGCCACCGGCGATACATCCTCCGACAGATTCTCCGTCATTCTGGAAATCCATTGGGAAGAATTCAATATCACTTTCATCTGATCTGATACGACGTAAGTCTTTTATGATCTGAGTTCTCTGATCGATTGAAGGAACGAGATCATATACTGCATTCTTTCCGACAGGCATGTAATGGAAATAGAATCCAAAATGAGCTCCCTTGTCAGCAAGCATGCGTAGAAAACTGTCAGATGTAACAGCTTCAACATTGTTACTAGTATAACAAATTGAAGTACCAAATAGAATTCCATTTTTCTTTAAAAGATCCATGGCTTTCATAACTGCTTCGTAATGACCATCACCTCTACGAGAATCATTTGTATCTGGTGAACCTTCGATAGAAAGCATAAATATTAGATTTCCTAGTTTCTTGATTTTATCACAGAGATCCTGATCGATGAGAGTTGAGTTTGAATATGCTGCAAACTGACAATCCTGATGTTTTGCCATAAGTTTTAAAACATCGTTTTTCTTTACCATTGGTTCGCCACCAGTGAGCATATATAGGTGAACTCCAAGTTCTTTTCCTTGGGTAACGATTTTATCCATTTCTTCAAATGTTAGAAAACTTTTATGACCATAAGTTCCTGACCAGCATCCAACGCAATGCATGTTGCAGGCTTGAGTAGGGTCAAAAAGAATTAACCATGGGATATTACAGTGGTATTTCTTTCGGTTCTCACGAATAGTTTTTGTACCACATAGAAATGATTCATAACCCAAGTTTAAAAGAGTCATTTTGGCAACATTTTTATCTGTGTTTTCCAAAATATTATTAATCATTTTCATCCATCTGTTATTAGGATCTTTTAAAATCTCTCTAACTTTATCGAATGATTCTTTGTTTTCCTCGTTTCCTATAAAATGCTGTGTCAAATCGAGGATGTGTTCGAAAGTTTGTTGTTTGTTTTTACTATCGTCAAGTTTGTTTAGAAGACCATCAATCATCAAACTTACAGCTTGGCGTTCTGTTAAGTGAGCTAGCTTTGCCATAATTACCTCCATTTGTAATTTTGCAGTTTTTCTGCAAAATTTGCTTTAAACTCAATGCTTCTATAAAGAATTACTCTTTATTTTACATCTACGATATATTATACTTTAAAAGATATTGAGTCAGAATAGACAGAAATAGGTAAATGTATGAGAATAGGTCAGGGCTATGATGTCCATAAATTAGTAGAAAATAGAGATTTGATTGTTGGAGGGGTAAAAATCCCATATGAACTAGGTCTATTAGGCCATTCAGATGCGGATGTACTTCTTCATGCAATTATGGATGCACTTTTAGGTGCATGTGCGCTTGGTGATATCGGTTATCATTTCCCAGATACGGATCCTAAGTATAAGGGTGCTTCTTCTATGAAACTTTTGGAAGAAGTTGGAAAGATGGTTTCTAAAGAAGGATATCTAATATCTAATATCGATGCGACTATTGTTTGTCAGGCACCGAAGATGAGACCATATATCGATGATATGAGAAGTAATATCGCTGATGCACTAGAACTTCCGATTGATGCTATTAATGTAAAAGCAACTACAGAAGAGCATCTTGGATTTACGGGAAGAGGAGAAGGCATTTCAGCTAATGCGATTTGCCTCTTAGAATCATTCTATGAAGGTAGTAAAGGAGTATATGATTCAGAAGTTATTCATGGATCGGATGGTGGATGTGCTGCCTGTCCGGGCTGTGCAAAATCTAGATAACTTTTTTACTAAAAAATAGAACGAGGAAGATAATAATGATTGAAATTTATAATACACTTACAAAACAGAAAGAAGAATTCAAACCCATAGAAGAAGGAAAAGTTACAATGTATGTCTGTGGACCTACAGTGTATAACTTTATCCATATCGGAAATGCGAGACCTATGATTGTATTTGATACAGTTCGTAGATATTTCCTTTACAAAGGTTATGATGTTTCTTATGTTTCAAACTTTACAGATGTAGATGACAAGATTATTAAAGCTGCTATTGAAGGTAATACTACTTCTACTGAAGTATCAGAGAGATTCATTAAAGAGTGCCTAAAAGATATGAATGGCATGAATATTATGAAGGCTACTAAGAATCCTAAAGCTACTGAAGAAATCGATGGAATGATCGATATGATTCAGACTCTTATTGATAAGGGATATGCTTATGTAGTTTCTGATGGTACTGTGTATTACAGAACTAAAAAATTTGAAGGCTATGGAAAGCTTTCTCATAAAAATATTGAAGATCTCGAAGGTGGTCATAGAGATATCAAGGTTACTGGTGCTGATCAGAAGGAAGACGAGTTGGATTTCGTTCTTTGGAAACCAAAAAAAGAAGGTGAACCTTTTTGGAAATCTCCATGGTGTGATGGTAGACCTGGCTGGCATATCGAGTGTTCTGTTATGAGTAAGAAATATCTTGGAACTACAATCGATATTCATGCTGGCGGAGAAGATTTGGTATTTCCTCATCATGAAAATGAAATTGCTCAGTCTGAAGCTTGCTCAGGACATACTTTTGCAAATTATTGGATGCACAATGCATTTTTAAATATCAATAATAAGAAGATGTCAAAATCACTCGGAAATTTCTTCACTGTACGTGAGATTTCTGAGAAATTCGATTTGGCAGTTCTTCGTTTCTTTATGCTATCTGCTCATTACAGAAATCCATTAAACTTCAGTGCAGAACTTATGGAGTCTGCAAAGAATGGACTAGAGCGTATTAGAAACTGCGAAGAGAGAATGAAGGATATTCTTTCTTCTTATGACGAAGAAACAACTTCAACTAATGAAGAAAAGATTGATATTCAGGAAAAGCTTTTCGGATTTAGAGAAGAATTCGAAAATGCTATGAATGATGATTTTAATACAGCTGATGCTCTTTCAGCAGTTTTCAATCTCGTAAGCTTTATTAACTCAAATATTAATTCTGATTTAGCATACGATATTGTAAAGGAAGCTAATGACGAGCTTCTTGAACTTACAAATGTACTTGGACTTCGTGTTGAGAGAGAAGAGGAAGTATTGGATTCTGATATCGAAAAGCTAATTGAAGATAGACAGAATGCCCGTAAGAACAAAGATTTTGCTAAGGCTGATGAAATCAGAGATAAACTTAAAAATATGGGTATCGAACTTCTAGATACTAGAGAAGGTGTTAAGTGGAAGAGAATCTAAATTCAAATTTAGGTGAAGAAAATAAGGGATCTAATTTTAAAATATTGGATTTTTTTGGAGCTAAGGAAAAGGATTTAAGAACTTTTTCCCCTCTAGCTCTTGCCTTTTTAGGTGATGGTGTTTATGAGATTGTTATCAGGACTCTTGTTGTTAGCATGGGAAATAGATCAGCTCATAAACTTCACCTGGATAGTGCAAAAATTGTTAAGGCAAAGAGCCAGTCAAAATCTATAGATTTGCTCCTTTCGATACTTACTGAGGAAGAAGCAAATGTGTATCGCAGAGGTAAGAATGCAAACTCTCCTACGAGAGCGAAAAATGCATCTCTTGGCGATTATAGAAAAGCGACAGGCTATGAAGCTTTGCTCGGTTATTTATATTTAAAAGGCGAAGATGAACGTATTTTATATCTTGTCCAGAAGGGATTAGAAGGATTAAATTTATTATAATAGAGGTTTTTTAATGAGAGATAGTGAGTCAGTAATTGAAGGAAGAAATGCCGTACTTGAGGCGTTTAGATCAGGAAAAACTATAGATAGATTGTTCATTTTAGATGGAGTTAGAGATTCTGCTATTTCATCTATTCTTCGCGAAGCAAAAAAACAGGGGACTGTAATCGATTTCGTTCAGAAATCAAGACTTGATGAGATGTGTCCTGGCGACAGACATCAGGGTGTAATTGCTTATATTGCAGCTTATGAATATAAAACAGTTGATGAAATTCTTGAGATTGCTTATTCAAAAAATGAAGATCCATTCCTTATCATCTTAGATGAAATCGAAGATCCTCATAATCTTGGAGCTATTATCCGTTCTGCTAATTGCGCTGGAGCACATGGAGTTATCATTCCTAAACGTCACGGTGTAGGTCTTACTGCAACAGTAGCAAAAGCTTCTGCAGGAGCAATCAATTATACTCCTGTTGCAAAAGTTACAAATATTACTAGAACTATGCAGGATTTAAAGAAAAAAGGTCTCTGGTTTGTCTGTGCAGACATGGGTGGAACTTCTATGTATGACTTAAACCTTACAGGTCCAATCGGTCTTGTTATTGGAAACGAAGGAAAAGGTGTAAGTACACTTGTTAAGAGAGAGTGCGATATGATAGGCTCTATTCCTCTTAATGGAGATATTGAATCACTTAACGCTTCTGTTGCTTGTGGTGTACTTTCTTACGAAATTGTTCGCCAGAGATTGGTAAAGGGGAAATAATGAGTCTTAGCAATCAGTCAGATGAGAAACTGGTTAGTTTGGCAAAAGAAAATGATAAAGAGGCTACAGATGTTTTACTTCTCAGATACTCTGAGATAGTAAAGCGTCTTGCAGGCTCTTATTTTCTTGTAGGGGGAGAGAAGGATGATCTTGTTCAGGAAGGTCTATTAGGTGTTCTTGATGCTATTAGGGCTTATGATGGCAAGAAGATGGACAGGTTTTATCCTTTTGCAAAATTATGTATTAACAGAAAAATGATTAAGGCTATCGATTCTTCAAATGAGAAGAAGAATAGTCCGCTTAATTCAGCTATATCCTTAGATCTCGAGATAGACAGTATTAATGATTATCTTCTCGATGAATTCATGGATCCTGAGAGATTGCTCCTCGACAAGGAGAATGAAAAGAAAGTTCGTTCAATGATTTTAAAGATGCTATCTCCATTTGAGCAGCAGGTTTTTTCACAGATGATTCTTGGATATGACTATATCCAGATTGCTGATATTCTAGATAAGTCTCCGAAATCAATCGATAATGCAATCCAGAGAATCAGATCGAAGGTTAAATCGCTGAGAAAGTAGTGTTTGAAACGCAGGTGAATTATGGCGAAGAAGGTTGTTGTAGGCATGTCAGGAGGAGTAGATTCTTCTGTTGCCGCTTATTTATTAAAAAAGCAGGGATATGAGGTTATCGGTGTCACTATGGAAATGTGGCGAGATGAGCCTGATGTTTGTGAGGATGGAATTGAGGCAAAGCGTATAGCTGATCAGCTCGGAATTCAGCACGTTATCATGCATTTTAAGACGGAATTTGATGAGCATGTAATCGGAAAGTTCATCGAGGAATATACACTTGGTCGTACACCGAATCCATGTGTTATGTGTAATCGCTGCATCAAGTGGCAGGCCTTAATGGAACGTGCAAAAGAACTTGGTGCAGATTATGTTGCAACTGGACATTATGCAAAAATAGAGAAACTTGAGAATGGGCGTCTCGCTGTAAGAAATTCTGATGCAGCATCAAAGGACCAGACATATGTCCTCTGCCAGCTCACTCAGGAACAGCTTGCACATACTATTTTACCGCTTGGTGATTTTTCATCAAAAGATGAAGTGCGACGTATTGCATCAGATCTTGGATTACTTTCAGCAGATAAGAAAGACAGTCAGGATATTTGTTTTATTGACGATGGAAATTATGCAAAGTTCTTAGTCGAGCACGGTGTGGAAGAGAAGCCTGGCAATTTTGTAGATAAAGATGGAAATGTGCTTGGCCAACATAAGGGAATTATTCATTATACGGTCGGTCAGAGGAAAGGCTTGGGAATTGCATTTGGTAAGCCGATGTTCGTAATCAGAATTGATGCCGAAAAGAATGAAGTGGTTCTTGGTGAAAATGAGGACTTATTCACTACAGAAGTATACTTTAATGAGGCTAATAATATTTCTGATGAGGAATTTGTTCCGGGAAAGATGTATCAGGCTAAGGTCAGATATTCAAGCCGTACCACAAATTGTACAGTTGAGAAGATATCAGATGATGAATATAAGGCTGTGTTTGAGGAGCCTGTTAGAGCTGCTACACCTGGACAGTCAATAGTGCTGTATGATGGTGAATATGTCGCCGGTGGTGGTACAATTTTTACAAAAAAATAAGCAAGAATTAATGAAATACTATATATTTGATAAAAATTCAACAATCGACTTGAAATCCTGTTAAAAAAAAGTTATTATTACAATTGGTTCGAGAGAGATTCGAACATAATGCGATTATATTATTTAGGAGGATATAATTATGGCAGTAAGAGTAGCAATTAATGGATTCGGACGTATCGGTCGTCTTGCATTCCGTCAGATGTTCCAGGCAGAAGGATTTGATATCGTTGCAATCAACGATCTTACAAGCCCAGACATGCTTGCATACCTTTTAAAGTATGATTCATCACAGGGACGTTATGCTAAGGCTGACAAGGTTTCTAACACAGATCACTCAATCATCGTTGATGGACATGAAATCGAAATCTACAAAGAAGCTGATGCTAACAACCTTCCTTGGGGCAAGCTTGATATCGATGTAGTTCTTGAGTGTACAGGATTCTATACATCAAAGGATAAGGCTCAGGCTCACATCAATGCTGGAGCTAAGAAGGTAGTTATTTCTGCACCAGCAGGAAATGATCTTCCTACAATTGTTTTCAATACAAACCATGAAATTCTTACAGAGAATGATGACATCATTTCTGCAGCTTCATGTACAACAAACTGTCTTGCACCTATGGCTAAGGCACTTAATGACCTTGCTCCAATCGAGTCAGGTATCATGTGCACAATCCATGCTTACACAGGTGATCAGATGATCCTTGATGGACCACAGAGAAAAGGTGACAAGAGACGTTCACGTGCCGGCGCTGAGAACATTGTTCCTAACACAACTGGTGCTGCAAAGGCTATCGGTCTTGTTGTTCCAGAACTTAAGGGCAAGCTTATCGGTGCTGCACAGAGAGTTCCAGTTCCAACTGGTTCTACAACAATTCTTACAGCTGTAGTTGATGGTGAAGTAACTGTTGATCAGATCAATGATGCTATGAAGGCTGCTTCAAATGAATCATTCGGCTACAACGAAGACCTTATCGTTTCAAAGGATATCGTAGGTATGACTTACGGATCACTCTTTGATTCAACACAGACTATGGTTCTTCCAGCTGGTAATGGCAAAACTGAGGTTCAGGTTGTATCATGGTACGACAATGAGAACTCATTCACATCAAACATGTGCAGAACTATCAAGTATTTTGCAAAATTTCTTAATAAATAATTAATCTTAGTCTAGATTTTAGAGGGTCCTGTCATATATAATATTGACCGGACCTTCTTTTTTTTAAAGATTTATACATTAAGGAGATAAAAAATGGCATTAAACAAAATGACAATCGATGATGTCAATTTTGAGGGTAAGAGAGTACTCTGCCGTTGTGATTTCAACGTTCCTCTTATTGACGGAAAGATTACAGACGAGAACCGTTTAGTTGCAGTTCTTCCTACAATTAAGAAGATTATCAATGATGGTGGTAAGGCTATCCTTTGCTCACATCTTGGTAAGCCAAAGGGACAGGTTGTTCCTGAACTCTCACTTGCACCTGTTGCAAAGAGACTTTCAGAGCTTCTTGACAAGGAAGTTGTATTCGCAGCTGACGATACTGTAGTTGGTGAGAATGCTAAGAAGGCTGTTGAGAACATGAAGAATGGCGATGTTGTTCTTCTTGAGAACACTCGTTTCAGAGCTGAAGAGACAAAGAATGGTGATGAGTTCTCTAAAGAACTTGCTTCACTTTGCGATATCTTTGTTAACGATGCTTTCGGAACAGCTCATCGTGCACACTGCTCAAACGTAGGTGTTACAAAGTATGTTGATACAGCTGTTGTTGGTTACCTCATCCAGAAGGAAATCAAGTTCTTAAATGGCGCTGTAGAAACTCCAGAGCGTCCTTTTGTTGCTATCCTCGGTGGTGCAAAGGTTGCTGATAAGCTTAACGTTATCAATAACCTTCTTGAGAAGTGCGACACACTTATCATCGGTGGTGGTATGTCATACACATTCCAGAAGGCTCTTGGTTATGAAATCGGTACATCACTTTGTGATGATTCTAAGCTT
>JAIKZI010000062.1 GCA_024682375.1 Lachnospiraceae bacterium
ATCAAATATACCATGTCTGAAATGTTCCAAAAATAGCAGACAGTACTGCAACAGTACTTTGAGAAAAAGTAAAAGCCGTGAAACCCTTTATTTAAAAGGTCTCACGGCTATTTGCTCGCTTACTCCATCTCAATCGTTCCAGGTGGTTTTGATGTCAAATCATACATACATCTATTAACTCCACGAACTTCATTTATAATTCTACTCATTACAGTCTGAAGAACTGCAAACGGAATCTCTGCTGCCTCAGCGGTCATGAAATCGACTGTCTTAACTGCTCGAAGTGCAACAGCATAATCATAAGTTCTCTCATCACCCATAACACCAACAGAACGCATATTTGTAAGTGCCGCAAAATACTGATCAGGTTTCCAAGGAGCCTTCTTACCATTTGTTTTCTCATAAAGGTCTGCTGCCTTATCAACCTCTTCTCTATAAATTGCATCAGCATCCTGAACAATCTTTACCTTTTCAGCAGTAACTTCACCAATTATACGGATTCCAAGTCCTGGTCCTGGGAATGGC
Source organism: Lachnospiraceae bacterium (assembly GCA_024682375.1). Classification (GTDB taxonomy): domain Bacteria; phylum Bacillota; class Clostridia; order Lachnospirales; family Lachnospiraceae; genus Lachnocurva. Next base: position 526 of record JAIKZI010000062.1, read on the forward strand.
TGGCGACTTACTAAATCTTCTGGAATTCCAAGCTGACGTCCAACTTCTCGGACCTCATCCTTGAAAAGATTGCGAAGTGGTTCAACAATTTCTTTAAAATCGACGAAATCAGGAAGACCACCTACATTATGATGAGATTTAATAACAGCTGATTCTCCGCCTAGTCCTGACTCAACAACATCTGGGTAGATAGTTCCCTGAGCAAGATAATCTACAGCTCCGATTTTCTTTGCTTCTTCTTCGAAAACTCGGATGAACTCTTCTCCAATGATTTTTCGCTTACGTTCCGGTTCTTCTACACCAGCTAATTTCTTATAATATCTCTCAGCTGCGTTTACACGTATGAAGTTAAGCTCGAAATCGCCTTTTTCCCCAAAAACGCTCTCGACCTGATCTCCCTCATCTTTTCGAAGTAAACCATGATCTACAAAAACACAAGTCAACTGTTTTCCGATTGCTCGAGAAAGAAGTCCTGCTGCAACTGAGGAATCAACTCCACCAGAAAGAGCAAGAAGTACCTTTCCATCCCCAATCTTTTCACGGAGTTCCTCTACAGTATGCTCAACGAAAGAATCCATCTTCCATGTTCCACTGCATCCACAGATATCGCACACAAAATTCTTTAGGATTGTCTTTCCCTCTACTGTATGCAAAACCTCTGGATGGAACTGAATCGCATATAGATTCTTTTCTTTGTTTTCACACGCTGCCACCGGACAATCAGCTGTATAAGCGACAACCTTGAATCCAGGAGCTGCTTCCTTTATATAGTCGAAATGACTCATCCATACAGTTGTATTTCTAGATACTTCGGAAAAAAGTTCCGACGATCCCGAAGTAATACATTTCGTCTTTCCATATTCACGGACAGGAGCTTTTTCTACCACTCCGCCCAAGATGAAATTCATAAGCTGAGCGCCATAGCATAGTCCCAAAACTGGTACACCTAATTCAAAAAGTTCTTTACTACAAGTTGCTGCACCATCTACATAACAACTATCTGGCCCACCAGTTAAAATAATTCCCTTAGGATTCATAGCCTTAATTTCTGCTAAATCAGTCTTGTAAGAATATATTTCACAATATACGTTACATTCTCTAACTCTTCTGGCAACCAACTGGTTATACTGCCCACCAAAGTCTATAACTATGACTTTTTCCTGATTCATTTATTTCTCCTTAATAACCCGTAAATACCGATTAATAAACACTTTCACGATTATAGGTTAGACAAGAAAAAATATCAATATGCCAAATGGCATTTTTTAAAAAATTACTTCTGAAACATATGAAGCTACAGGTCCTATATAATCTTCCATCTCCGATAGTGATGTATATAAAACTCGATTTACATCGATTTTTTTATCATAAGACATGCAAAAATCGATTACCTTTTTTCTTATATCACTGTCGGAAAAAAGTTTACCTGAGAGGACTATTTTTTCCGGAGCTAGTATAGTCGCTGAATTTACTATAGTTCTTGCAAAGAGGTCTAGTACTTCATCAAACAGTTCCTTTTCTCTTCCAGAAGCGTTACGGACACAATCGCCAAAAGCCCCCACTTGAAACGGTTTTATTTCCTGCATCGCATGATATGAAACTTTGGTTTCAAGGCAGCCTCTTCTTCCACAACTACACACTTTTCCATTTTGTTCTACTATAAAATGACCGAGTTCTGCTGATTTTCCATGACGCCCTGCATACACTTCTCTTCCGATTACGATAGTTGCTCCCACACCAGGTCCCCATTTTATAAGCAAAAAATCATCTCGTTTTCTACCCATTCCATATAGAATCTCTGCCTTTGCAAAAGCATCTACATTATTATCAATATAGGTTTTATATCCAGTTTCATTTTCAAGAATTTCGCATACATTAACAGGATCATCCCATACCCCATACGCATGAACAGAGATACCTTCTTCTCTATCTACCAGACCACAGATTCCTACAGAGATTACTTTAATATTGCATCTCTTTATCTTCTTCTGACTCTCCCTGATTTTATCTACCAGTACTGCGATTTTCTTTAAGAAGTCTTCTGCACCGATTCTGTTATCTGTTTGAATATTTATCTTTTCAATGCAATTTCCTTTTAAATCAGATAAAGCTATTGTGGTTATCTCTGCCTCTATATTTATAGCGAAGAGATACTCACTGTCATACTTAATATCACAGAGTACTTTTTTCCTGCCGGCCTTATTGCTCTCACTGTTAGTTCCAATTTCCTCAAGAATTCCCTCATCCATAAGCTGATTGGTAATCTGAGTTACAGAAGCCGGAGTAAGTCCGGTCGCATCTGATATATCTTTTCTGGAAACAGGTCCCACTTCGCAAATATAATTTAAAATCGAAGAGCGATTCTGTTTCTTTATAAGGCTCATATTCATTCCTGTATGTTTTGTATTTCTCATAAAATCTCCACAGGTATATTTAACATCTTTCCTAATATTTCTAGTTCTTTTAAAACATCCTTATACACGACAACAAAATGAGGCTCATATCCTCTTTCTACAGTTGTATATACTATTCCTTCTGCAGAATTATTCGTCCTCACAACTAGAGATGTACCATTAAACTGTTTTGGTTTATCAAGGATTTCCCCGCCTGATATAAGGAATCTAAAACTTCCATCCTTCTTCCTACCAATTCTAAAGATTGTTGCTTCTTTTGATGGTTTACAACCAAACTCACAAGTAGGTCCGATATGTCTATTACAGTGTTCACCGATTTTAGCTCCACTATCTTCTCTTGCCAAAGAGCAGGCGGCCATACCACAATGCCAAAACGTGATTGTATTTTCCTTTTCATCCATTGAAACCGGATCTCCAAAGAATACCGGCATATCACTTAGATGCATTCCCACATACATAGATAGTGCACCATAAGCATCTGCTTCACAGCTTGTTGCAACCTTTAAATCATTTAAAATTGATAAAACAGCACAGACCGGTGTGCCAAAGTCTACGAAATAATCCGGCCAACATCTTGAACAGAGCGCTCCAATATTTCGCTCTTTAACAAAAGTGTCATAGGCTTTATATAGTCTAGAGAAGTCTGAAATATTCTTCTCTGGAACTTTTTCAAATCCAACAAGTCTTTTCTTTGCATCAGCTAGATACTCTTCACACTCAAAATCACTATATCCTTTTGCTCTATTTATAAGTTCTCTAGCTTCTACAGACTCCAGTCTAACTCCAAATTTCTCAAGCATATCGTTATCGAGTGCTCTTCCGAAACCGAATCCCTGAGGTGTATGTCCCACCTGTGCCAATGTCATATCCTGCATCATAAGTTTTACTTTTGCGGCATTTATTGTTGCCTTGATATGATTTATAACCTTCTCTTCTTTCGGCGCTCCGAAAATATAATTTATAGGTTCTTCTCGAAAAGCTTTTATCGTATTAGCTGCAGAATATGCACCTGTCAACGAATTAAGACGCAGTCTTCCACCATCGATTACAGGTTCTCTTAAAGTCCATAGAAGGATTGGCACATCTTTAAATTTATGCAAAACTTCACTTGCAAAAGCTGCATTTGCAAAAGTAATATTTTGAAGCACTATTAGGGATGGATTAATATTATCTAAAAATTCTTTCAATGCATCGATTGAAAGAAGCATATCTTCTGGATAAATCACATCATCACATGCTGATTTTAAAAGTGAAATTGAATCATCGAAACAGATTTTTGCGCTCTCTAAATGAAAAGTTGGCGCACCGATTGGTACATAGGCAACTTCAAATTTCTTCATAACTTATTTCCCCTTTATTTAAAAAACAATGATATTCCCGCTATCAATAAAAGAATATAGGTCAGAACCATAAAGAATTTCTGAGACATTTTCTTCGATAGAATACTGCCTATAAACATTCCCACTATTAAAGGAGGAATCGAATATAGCTGAATTCTAATACTATTTGAATTCCACATTCCATTTAATAACTGACTTACAAATATAATTCCATTTAAAAATATCCAAACCGTCGAGATTGTCGCTCTAAACTCTATTTTTTTATCTATCCTCTTCGCTAAATAAGCAATTAAAAAAGGTCCACCGCAGACATACATTCCATGCACAATTCCAGAAAGCACCAGAATCAGATTTAATGTGGCATTATTCGGATTTATAAAAGATTTTCTCCCTAGATATTCCAGATATAATCCGAGTAATCCCTTTATAGAAATAAATAAAACAATTACTCCTAATAATAGGTAAAGAACACCTGCGTCTTTCTGCAGAGCCTGTTTTATAAGAAGTCCAACTCCTAAAGACGGTCCCATAATAAGTAGTATTTTTAAAAGTTCTTTTAGATTCACATATCGATAATTTCCAAAAAGAACATAAATCCCAGACAAGACGCCCAACATATTTAAAACCGGAACGGCTACATCCATTCCGACTAATTTAAGGGAAAAAGGCATCGCCAGAATCGTTCCCGCAAATCCAGTGATGCCTTGAATTATATTTGATAAGAGAATTACAACCATAAATAGTAATTCATTTATCATATTATTCTTCCTTCACATTAGTAGTTGATAGATTTGTTTTCTCCAAAAATTCCAACATGAGCACCCTGTTCTACAAGTGGCTGTTTGTTGTCATGGCAGATAACCCATTTATTCTTCTGTAACAGAAGGACTTCCTCACAGCTATCACCCTTTTCTTTGATAAGCTGATCACGTTCTTCTTTCTCTTCAGAAGATAAATCTGTGTTTGTACCCTTTGGTAAAACAACAATATCCTTAAATCCATCATCTTCTACACGAATTGGTGAAAGATGTAGTGTTGTCTCAAACATAGAGACAACTGTTCCCTTTGGTACGAAGAATACTTCAGCATCATTAAAGTCATAGGTATTGTTTTCAATATCATAAGAATGACCTAGTGCTAAAACGAAATCTGTAACAGCAATGTTTACTTCATTTCCCTTATGGTACTCAAATCCATTGTAAAGTGAATTCTTTCCGTTACAGTATCCAATCTGAATTGGCATTCCACCATAGAGAAGAGTTTTGATTTCCTCATACTCTTTTGTGTTTTCCAAATCTGAAATACTTGGTTCATAAACATTTCCATCGCTAGGGATTTCTGTTTTTTCATCCATGATAGAAATCAAATTATCTACATTGATTTCTTTGATAACTCTTCCATATGATTTGAAATGGCTTGAGTTAACATCATGAATTCTTACATCATTTTTGCTGTTTAGTTCTACAATCTTGTCCATCATTATTTCCCCTTTACTACTTTGATTGTTGCACAAAAATCTTCTTTACCAATTCCTAATTCTAACGCTTTATCGTACACAGATACAGCATTTAATTCGCCTGGCATAGAAACATTTGACTCTTTAGCCAAATTTGCACAAATATGCACGTCTTTATGCATATTTTCAATCGAAAATGCAGTAGTATAGTCTTCTTTATTTATAGATTCCTTCTTTGAATCCAAGTAGAAATTCTGACCTCCACCATAAGAAATAGCTTCTGCAAATGTAAGTATGTCTATTCCATTTGCAGCGGCAAGTGTAGATGTCTCATTTACACCATTCTGAATCTGGGACACAAGTGCATTGTGACAAATCTTCATAACAAGACCTTTGCCATTGTCTCCAAGTCGAATCACATTCTCTCCCATCATTTTTAGAATTGGAAGAGCTTTTTCATAAGCACTCTTAGATCCACCTACATAAATTCCCAGCTTTCCTGCGATTGCGGCAGGTTTACTTTTTACCACAGGAGCATCTATAAATTCAGCACCAGTCTTCTTCACCTTCTCAGATATTTCTACCGACACACTAGGATCGATAGTACTCATATCGATACATAGTTTACTAGAATCCAAAACCGGTAGAATCTCTTCATAAACTGCTTTACTGTGCTCTGATTTCGGTACCATGCTGATAAAAACATCTACATTCTCACAGACTTCCTTTGATGATGAGCAGGCTATAGCTCCAATCGACTCAAGTTTCTTTACCTTTTCTTCTACGAAATCAAAAACATATACACTATCTGAATTTTTCTTTACGATATTTTCACACATGGACTCGCCCATAATTCCGAGTCCCACAAAACCTACTTTCATTCTGTTTTCCCCCTTATTCAGTTACTGTATTGTCCCAGGCATTTTCAAAAGTCTCAATTCCCTGACGAGTGAACGCATGATGCATGCTATCTTTATAAACTGCAAGTCCTGCTGTCACAATATCTGCACCGGCCGTAGCACAGTCCACAAACTGCTTTGGAGTACGAACTGCCGCGCAGATAATCTCAGTATTCTTATAAAAGCCATAATTCTTATAGATATCCACGATATCCTTTATATACTGCTTGCAGTCCTCGCCATTCTGCTCCTTCCATCCAATAAATGGTGATACAAACTTAGATCCATTCTTTGCTGGAAGTATCGCCTGAGCAGGGGAAAAAATAAGTGTCACATTTGTACGGATGCCTTCCCTCTCAAGTTTTCTGGCAGCACAGATTCCAGCCTCAGTTGCAGGAATCTTGATTACAAAATTGGAGCAGATAGAACTGATTTTTCTAGCTTCATTTACCATATCCTCTGCATTATCAAGATGTGGATTTATCTCTACTGAAATAGGGAATTTTTCATATCCTTCGATACCTTCTTTCTTAACCCATTCTGCCATATCAGTAATAGCTTTCATAAAAGGTTTTCCTGATAACATGATGTGTTTTGGATTTGTAGTAACTCCATCTATTCCAAATGTCTCATAAGCTTCTTTAATCTCATCCATCTTTGCGCTGTCTAAAAAATACTTCATCTTTTTCTCCTTTATATACTAATTATTTTTAAATTTAAGTGCGTTATTTTTATCCCACAGATTTTCATATTTAAAACCTGTAACCTTCTCACAAATTCTTCTTTCATCTTCTGTAATTTCGCTTCTATCTTCGCCTTTTCTCCTAGCGACTTCTTTTACAATCACTTCAAACTCTTTCTTTCCCATTGGGAATTTCCAAGTTACAAATAGCGTAATCAGAAGAAGTATTACCTGTGAAAATACATAGATATAAACAATTCCCATCTGCACTGATGCACACTGTCTCATCTTCTGCGCAGCCAGGAGCTCATCATAATTTATCGCTGAAAGCAAAAGTCCAATCAAAAATGTAGAAAGGCCTGTAGAAATCTTTCTTATAAACGTAGCCATTCCAGATACAGTACCAGGTCTATTGATTCCTGTGATCAGCTCATCTACATCAGCCATATCTGCAAGAATTGCATAGATTGATGTGGATGTGGCAGCCATTCCCAGTCCTATTACAAATGAAAGCGCAAGAATTATCTTAAAATTAGCTCCTTCATAGGAAAAGAATAGAAGTGCTAGAGTTGCAATAATTCTTATAGGTGTTGCTACCAAAATAGGAAACTTCTTTGATGTCTTTGCCATAACCGGAGCGAAAATTATCATTCCAAGAAACTGTGCAATCAAAAGTATTCCCATCAAAAGTGTGAAGTTCCCACCTCCATATGCGTTTAAAACATCATCGATATAGTAAACAGCAAGTCCTGTTACAAAATCTGCTGCACACTGTCCGAAGATGAAAATGCAAAGAAACATCACAAATGCTTTGCTCTTATAAACCGTAAAAGACTGAGTAAAAGTCTCACCCATGGTCATGGATTTTACCGGTTTATCTTTTTCCCATGTCCCAAAGAATGTGATAAGAATGGATATGATAAAAATCACACCAAAGATAAGAGCCACTTTAAAATACTGTGAACTATCGGTATTATCCTTTATCATGATTGTCGGGATGAGTCCTGCCAGAATCGCACCGAAGGATGAGAAAATCATTCGGATGCTTGAAAACTTAGATCTAACAGTGTAATCCTCAACCATATCAGGCAGTAGTCCATTATATGGGACCATTACAACAGTGAATCCTGTGGAAAAAAGAATGTACATAAGTACATAAAATCCATACTGAAACGCCCCTTCAAAAGGTATCCAAAGAAGCACAAATGTAATCGCTGAAATAATAGAACCTATCAAAATATAAAATCTCTTCGCCCCGAATTTTGATTTAGTTCTATCGGCTATATTTCCCATCATTGGATCGGTAATTGCATCCCAGACTTTTCCAATCAATGGAATAGTTCCAGCAAGAGCCGGTGACATTCCCAGTGCTTTTGTAAGAAACACTGTAAAGAATGTCGAAATAATTACGAAGGCTCCACCTCCGTAAATATCTGCAAATCCATACGCCATCTTAGACGACAGTTTCGCCTGTCTTTCCCTCAATACCTTATCTTCCATTTAACCCTCTCCTTTAACACAAGCTATACAAGTCTGCTACCCCAATCAGATTCTCAAAGTATGAGCTGTTCTTTCTTATAAACACCGGTGGTTCACCAATTGGTGCATCTATATAATATTCTCCACCCCTATATTCTCTCTTGGAAAAAAGATGTACCCATTCATCATCAGGTAAATGCACGTTTCTACCGACTGCCCCTTCTTTTATAATCGGTGCAACTAAAACATCACTTCCAAGAAGATACTCACTCATTTCGTCGTAAGCCCAATCCTCATCATAATGATAGAAAACCGGTCGCATAACAGGAATTCCCCTACTGTTTGCTTCATCGACTAAATGAATCAAATAATATTTCAAATTTGCATGCATATGAGATGTGATTTCAAGCTGCTTCAAAAGTTCTTCATCGTCATCAAACTGAACATCGTTTACAGGCTGATTGCCTTCATGACTTCTAAACAGCGGCGAAAAAACATTCATTTCTTCCCATCTCATAAGAAGCTCTTTCGATCTTCTCATATGCATTATTGTGGTATATCCACCCACATCAGAATGTGCTATAGGATAACCTGACATCGCAAGTGATAATGTCGCTGGAATTACAGATGGAAGTCCATCATCCACCGACCAGTCCACATGCTGATCACCTGTCCACATCATAAGCGAATTATTCACCGTTCCCGTAAACCCGGCTCGAGTGAAGAAAAATACTTCACCTAACTTGTTACATTCCTCTATAGCTTCTCTATTTAGTTTTGCCCAAATAGCCGGCCATTCATTGTGAAGTTTGGAAGGATCTTCACCGCTATATAAAACACAATCAACTGGTAAGTACTCCCCAAAGTCTGCCATCCAGCCTCCCATTCCTAGGCCAATCATGTTCTCTTTTATAAGATTCTTATACCATTCATAGGCATCCGGATTTGTAAAATCTACCATCGCTGCAGGGAAGGTTGTAATCTTAACTAGATAATCTTTTCCTTCCTTATCCTTGACGCAATACCCCTTTTCTGAAGCAATCTTATACAGATTTTTTTCCAAAGCAATAAAAGGATTTATGTAACCTAAAAATTTAATTCCTTCTGAATTCCACTTTGAAATTTTACTATCAAGATTAGGATATAATTCTCTATCCCACTGCCAATTCCACATGACCTGATATCCAAATCCTGTCTTTCTACAGCCACACCAGTCCTGAGACCAGATACCACTGATTTTGACATTGTGTTCTTTCGCTTTTTTTATTTTTTCATCGATAATATCGCAGCCACCCTGAATCGCGAGAATAGCGCCTTCATAAATCCACTCAGGAAGAGATACTGTTCTTCCTAATAGCTTTAAAAGTTCCTCCGATATTTCTTCAAATGTATCTGCATATCCGATATAAAAAACCGGTGGCTCCTCGAACTTTAAAGTAATCCTGTTTGGATCTCTAAAATCGAATTCACTATAAGTTTTCACATCACAGTGCACATAATATTTCAATGACGAAACAAATGTCGGCTGTGCATAGTAGGATTCATACTTTTCAAATTTAAGTGTTTTTTCGGGATGTTTTCCTGTGATTTTCTCTTTTAGAATCTTTCTGCCAATACGATTCGTATTCTGATGTTCTGCAACCCAGATTCTAACCTTTTCCCCCTTTAAATTGAATTTAGAATATGTTTCCCCACACCCATAGATTCTCTCTTTCGGACTCGCCTTAAACGAAACGATAAACCGGTTAAATTTAGCCCCTTCACCCGAAAAAGAAACCTTCATACGTCTATCTTCTTTTTCAATATTTAGGCTAAATAATTCTCCAGTCAGTGGCCCTTTGAAATCTATTCTACTTCCCTCTTTTGTTTCAAAAGTCCCCATTCGTTCCAACTTAACCGTTCTTGAGAGCTTGGTCTTGTACTTGAAGCTTCCCCGTTTCATGGTGAAATGATCTTCACCAACTCCAAGCACCAGCTCTAAATCTTCCAGTAATTCTTTCAAAAAGATTCCCCCTTTTTTCGGAACTGCTAATTAATTAAACGTCTTAATTAATTATAGCATTGCCCTGTCTATACACAATCTTTTTACCTCTGAAAAGTTATACAAAATCCCACCTTAAATTTTTGTATATATTTCCGATATATTATTTAGAAAGAAAAAAGGAAGGGAAACTATGGGTTTTAGCATCACATCAAATTCAGTATTAAGAGGCACATATGGAAACTACAGGAATCTGGTTTCTAAAAATGACCGAGAACACGCATCCAATGAAATGCTTTCTCAGGCGGATTCCTATGCTCTAAAACGTGCTATTAAAAATTTAAAATCTTCTATCTACACTGACAAAAAGGATTTAACTGAATCTGGTGGTAATGTAGTAAATTATACGAAGAAATTAAAAGCCTTTTTAGATACCTATAATAATACCCTAGATTCCTCAAAGAAAAGTGATAATGCTGACATAAAAAAAGCATATAAATCCATGCAAGGACTGGTAAAGAAATATAAAAACGAGCTAGAATCCTTAGGTATCAATTATGATAAAGACGGATATATGAAAATGTCATCGAGTTTAAAAATTAAAACTAATGAAAACTATGAAAATCTCTTCGGAAAGAAATCCTCTTTTCTATCAGAGCTAGAGAAAATTCCAAATAAGATAAAGAATCATATCAACATTGTTGTATGATTTTTTTAATAAAAAATGGCCTAGTACCACTCCTTAGAAGAGTGATACTAGGTCATGTTTGCTTTGTTTATGTGTATTCTTCCACATAGCCGGTGTTATCAAAAGCAGCATTGGGAATAATTCTAATCGTCCTGCTAACATATCAAATGATAGAACGAGCTTTGAAAATGCACTTAAGGATGCATAATTAGACATCGGTCCAACCTCTGAAAGTCCAGGTCCAATATTATTAAATGTAGCTGTCACAGCTGAAAAGGATGTCAAAAAATCCTTTCCATCAAGCGTAATAAGAAAATGTGACACTATAAAAATCAAAATATAAGTAGCCAAATAAACCATAGTAGATTTCACAACGCCTTCAGGCAGAGGAGACTTATCCATTCTGATCTGTCCAACCGACTTTGGATGAATATAAGATTTTATTTCTCTTACAAATGCCTTTAAAAGAATAACAATTCTAGAGACCTTAAATCCACCACCTGTGCTTCCCGCACATGCACCAGAGAACATAAGTAAAAGTAGTATAAGCTGTGCATTAGGAAGCCATACATTAAAGTCAGCAGTTGAATATCCTGTGGTTGTAATCATAGATACTACCTGGAAAAAAGCAACTCTAAGTTTGTGCTCAAATCCAGAAACCATGCCACCTAGCTGTAAAAATATTCCAAGTGTTGCTCCAATGATAAAAAGAAGATACCATCTTACTTCTTCAATCGCAAAAGCTTTCCTCATCTTCTTTCGCAGGAAGAAATAATAGAAATTGAAATTGATGCCAAACAACATCATAAATATTCCTATAATCCACTGCTGATATACAGAGTAACTTGCGATACTATCATTTCTAACACCGAATCCACCTGTTCCAGCTGTACCAAAAGTAAGACACATAGCATCAAATACAGGCATCTTAAAAATCAGAAGAAGTACGAACTGAATAAGTGTCATACCAAAATAAATCTGATAAAGAATCGTAGCCGAAGATCGAACCTTTGGAACCAGTTTACCAACTGATGGTCCCGGTGATTCAGCCTTCATAAGATTGATATTAGATCCACCAGAAAGAGGCATGATAGCAAGTAAGAATACTAAAACTCCCATACCACCGACCCAGTGTGTAAAGCTTCTCCAGAATAGAGATGCATGGGAAATAGATTCTACATCAGATAGAATCGAAGCTCCTGTTGTTGTAAAGCCTGATACAGTTTCGAAAAAAGCATCCACAAAACTAGGTATCTCTTTAGTTATTACAAAAGGTATCGCTCCTACTAATGATAGAAGAATCCAGCTCAAAGCAGTCGCGATGCAACCTTCCTTTAAATGAAATACTGTATTCTTAGGCTTAGCCATAGAAACTATAGATCCAACTATAAAAGTCAAAGTCGCAACAATTAAATACGCACTAAACGTATCTTCTCTATAAAACATACCAACTATAGCTGGCAGCAATAACAACCCGGCTTCAATCTTTAAAACCAAACCCAGAATATAACGTATAATATTTATGTTCATAATCCTATTTCCTAGTTAAGAATATCATCTAACGTAGTAAATCCAGTATTTGTAGTTACAATCATAACGCTATCTCCAACTATGATTTTATCATCACCATTTGGAATAATAATTCTTCCGTTACGATTTATGAAAGCAACATTAATGCCATCTTTTAATTTCAGTTCTTTAAGTGGTTTTTCCGTCGCTAGAGACTGAGAATCCACCTTGAATTCAATAGCTTCTACTCTAGAATCATACATATGATACAAAGTCTCGATATTGTTATAGTCCAAAGATGCTCTCTTTGCTCTTGCATAAGCAATGATTGCCTCTGAAGTAATAGTTCTAGGATGAATAACAGATCCCAAATCCATAGAATCGATTAGATCTTTAAAATTTTCTCTTGTAATCTTTGTAACAACCTTTGCATTTGAAACCTTTTTCGCATGCATTGTAAGGAAGATATTCTGCTCATCAATACCTGTGAGTGCTACAAATCCATCTGTGATATCTATGCCTTCTTCACGAAGCAAAATCTCATCAGTTCCATCACCATTTATAACAATAGCATTTGGAAGTAATTCTGAAAGCAATCTGCATCTATCAGGTTTTGACTCGATAATCTTTACCTCGAGTCCCATATGTATAAGCTGATTTGCAAGATAGAAAGAGGTAATACCTCCACCGATGATCATACAAGACTTTAACTGTACACTCTGTATGTTAAGACGATTTAAAAAAGCTCTTCTATGTCTCTTAGGAAGTACGAAAGTAACCTTGTCATCAGCATTTATTTGAAAATCACCATTTGGAATTATGACATTGCCATCACGTTCTACAGTAACCACAAGAATCTTTTCATCATCATTCTTACAGTTAGTAAAAACTTCTGAAAGAGTCTTTCCATCCAAAAGGCCATTTTTTTCCACAACGATTTTTATAAGTTCAGCCTGACCATGGGCAAAAGAATTAATTTCCAATGCAGATGGAATGTAAAAAAGCTTAGCAATTTCAGTAGCCGATTCTAAGTCTGGATTTATAATCATCTGAAGTCCAAGCTGCTCCTTTAAGTAACCTGCTTCATTGATATAATCCGGCTTACGAACTCTTGCTATTGTAGAACAGTTAGCGTGCTTTGCCACTGTACAGCATAATAGATTAAGTTCATCAGAATCTGTTACAGCGATAAATAAATCCGCATTTTCAATTTCTGCCTCTGTCTGAATTGAAAAAGAAGCTCCATTCCCAACAATTCCCATTACATCATAAAGATTCGTGATTTCCTCTACTCTCTCAGGTATCTGATCGATTACAGTGATATCATTTCCTTCTTGATTTAGCTTATCAACAAGAGTACGTCCTACTTTACCGCAACCCACGATGATAATCTTAAGAGGCTTCTTCTCTGGCTTTTTCTTTGTATTAAACATTTAAAAAACTATTCTCCTGCTTTTAGCGCTTCTAGAGTCAAATCTAGAATTTTTTCTATGTTAAACGGACCAACTGGTTCATTGACTATTACGTCTGCATATTTTTCATAAAAAGATTTTCTAGCCTCATATATATCATATACGGTTTCATCTGCTTTATGAATCACGCCACGCTCATCTAAATCCCCTAATCGTTCATCTAAAACTGCAGGCGACGCGTTTAGATAAACAATAGTTCCTATTTCACTAAAATGCTTCATAGCATTTGGGCAAAAAACAACAGAACCACCGGTTGCGACAACCATATGGTCGCCACAAATACCGGTGTTCACCTCATCTTCTATTTTCGAAAAACCATCCACTCCGTATTCTTCAATAAGTTCAGAGAGTTTCTTTCCTGTCTTACTCTGGATTACGATATCAGAGTCAACAAAAGAAAGCCCCATGACTTTGGAAAGAACAACCCCAACAGTGCTCTTTCCAGCAGAAGGCATTCCGATTAGTATATAGTTTTGGTTTTTGTTCTGTGATAATTTCACTATAGTAATCTCTTACTTAGTACCGAAGATTCTATCTCCAGCATCGCCAAGGCCTGGACAGATATATGCATCTTCATTTAACTCTCTGTCAAGATGGCCTACATAAATCTGAACATCTGGATGATCAGCTGCAAGCTTCTTAACACCTTCTGGAGCAGCAATGATACACATAAATTTGATTTTCTTTCCGCCGTGCTCCTTGATAAGTTTGATAGCATCACTTCCTGAACCACCAGTAGCAAGCATTGGATCTACTACTAAGATAGTACGAAGCTCGATTGGAGCTGGAAGTTTGCAATAATATTCATGAGGTTCATGTGTTTCAGGATCTCTGTAAAGTCCGATATGTCCGATCTTTGCAGTTGGAACTAGACTAGTAATACCATCTACCATTCCAAGACCAGCTCTAAGAATAGGTACAACAGCCATTTTCTTACCAGCGATTACTGGTGTCATACATTTTTCGATAGGTGTTTCAATTTCAACTTCCTTTGTAGGAAGATCGCGAAGTGCTTCAAATCCCATAAGCATAGCGATTTCGCTTACAAGGCTTCTAAATTCATTAGTTCCTGTCTGCTTATCACGAAGCATTGAAATTTTGTGCTGAATAAGCGGATGGTCGAGTACTGTTACGTTTGATCCTAAATCCATATGTAGTCCTCTTTCTATATACTATTTTTAATTATAATTCCGACGATATTTTAGTAGAGACGTAAATCAAAGTCAATAAAAATAATGTACAAAAAAGGAGACGATAATTTAGAATTTTCTTTTTTTCTCTTGTATCCATATTTATAAACTGATAAGATATTGGGTTAGAAAAATGATTAATTCTTTCAGAGAGGAGAAATTATGAACGAGAAAAAGAAGGCGATAACTGACGCTAGATCGCTCGGTTATCCAAAAATGATGCTATTAGGTTTACAGCATATGTTTGCTATGTTTGGTGCTACTATTTTAGTACCAATGATTGTCAATTCTTATTTTAAAGGACATGGTCTTTCAATTCAGGTTACATTGTTTTGCGCAGGAGCAGGAACATTACTTTTTCATTTGATCACAAAAGGTAAAGTTCCTGCTTTTTTAGGCTCATCTTTTGCATTCCTGGGTGGATTTGCAACTATCGCAAGCCTAAACACAGGTATCTACAAAAATATGTCTATGGCGGACAAGCTTCCATATGCATGTGGTGGTATCGTAGTCGCAGGTCTTATGTATATCGTACTTGCACTAATTATTAAAATGGTTGGTATTAAGAAGGTTATGAAATTCCTTCCACCTGTTGTAACAGGACCTATCATTATCTGCATCGGTCTTTCACTTGCTCCATCCGCAATCAATAACGCAAAGACCTGCTGGCCACTTGCACTTATTGCACTCGGCGTTGTTATCTTCTTCAATATCTGGGGAAAAGGAATCTTTAAAATCATTCCTATCCTTATGGGTGTTATCATCGCCTATGCTTGTGCTCTTATCTTCAACCAACTTGGCATGACAAATGCAGATGGATCTGCAATCCTTGATTTCGCAGCAGTATCAAAGGCAGCTCCAATCCATTTCCAGCCATTCTCATTCTGCAAATTTGATTTGACAGCAATTCTTGTTATGGCTCCTATTTCACTGGCTACTATGATGGAGCATGTCGGAGATATCTCATCTATCTCTGCGACAGTAGATGGAAACTTCATAGAAGATCCGGGTCTTCACAGAACACTTTTTGGAGACGGACTTGCAACAGCACTTGCCGGTCTAATCGGTGGACCTGCTAATACTACTTATGGTGAAAATACAGGCGTTCTTGAGCTTAGCCGTGTACACGACCCACGAGTTATCAGACTAGCTGCAATCTATGCAATCGTGCTCAGCTTTTCTCCTAAATTTGCCGATCTAATCGGTTCACTACCAGCTTCTATCATCGGTGGAATCAGTTTTATCCTATACGGAATGATTTCAGCAATTGGCGTTAGAAATGTTGTAGAAAACAAAGTTGATTTCACAAAGTCAAGAAATCTAATCATCGCTGCAGTTATCCTTGTAACAGGACTCGGTTTTCCAGAAGGACTTACATTTGAAATAGCTGGTACATCTATAACTCTAACAGCACTCGCTCTTGCTGCTATCTTCGGAATCGCATTAAATGCAATCCTTCCAGCAAAGGATTATGAATATACAGAAAATTATGACAGAGATATCAAGAAGTTTGAAACTTTAGCCGAAATAAATAACAAATAAATCTAAGGCAGTATCAGTTGTAATAGGTCTAGAGCTGGTATTACTTTAGTACTTCAAAAGGAAATAGAAATAATAGCTCATTAAAAAAGGAGCTGTGAAAAAATGAGATAATCATTTTTTCACAGCCCCTTCTCTTTTTTTCGTGAGCTGATTATTTCACAGCCCCTTCTTGTCTACTTAATATGCTTTTCAAACCAATCTGTTATTTCATTTAACCTTCTAACTCTATGCTTTGGCTTTCCGGAACGAGATAACTCATGATTTTCACCATGGAATACAATCATTCTAGTTTCTACATCTCTCACTCTCATAGCCTGCATCATCTGCATTCCTTCCGCAAGAGGACATCTATAATCACAATCACTATGAAGGAAAAGTGTAGGTGTAGTAGCATTGTCTACATAAGCTAGAGGAGAATGTTTCCAAAGCGTTTTCTCATCCATCTTTCCAAACCAGTCATCAAATCCTATTCCACACTGATCAGGTCCGAAATAAGTACCAATATCACTTATATATGTCATAGAAATCCAGTTTGAAATAGATCTCTGGCTAGCTGCACAGCAGAACCTGTCCGTATGTGTGACAATCCAGTTTGTCATAAAACCACCATACGAACCACCTGTTTCACAAAGTCGTCTGGAATCGATAGCCGGATATGCTTTTAAAACTGTGTCCACAAAATCCATCAGATTCTTAAAATCTACTCCACCGTAATCTCCTCGAATATCAGCAAATTCATCACCACGTCCGTCAGAACCTTTGATATTCGTATACATAACAACGAATCCCTTTGCTACCCAATACTGCATCTCATGGAAGAAAAGCTCTGAGTATACACATCTAGGTCCACCATGTACATCGAGAACAGCAGGATAAGATTTCTTAGGATCATAATTTTCTGGGAGCAAAACCCATCCATGTAAATTCAATCCTTCAGATTTATAGTCAATCCTGTTTGGCTTTGCCACATATACATCCTTCAAGAACTCACTGTTATGATTAGAAAGCAACTTCATCTTCTTCGTCTTAACATCGTAAGTATAAATCTCTGTTAGGCTCTTCCAATCTCCATAAGCTAGTACTACCTTATCTCCCACCTTATCAAAGAAATAAATTGAACCCGGAATATCAAGAAGAGTCTCCTTCTCTCCACTTGAAAGATTGATTCGAACCAAAGCTGTATGATCTTCAACAGTAGAAATTGTATAGTAGAAAGGTACACCATCTTCACATAGAACCTTAGAACCTCTTCCACCTCCAACCATAACATCGCCAACTACGCTATTATGAAGTGAATATTCTGGAACATATTTTTCAACCTTCGAAAGCTTTCCATCCAAAACCTGATAAAGATAAGCGCTCTCATTGATACCATAAATTCTATAATCTGAATGGAAACAATAAGTCTTTCCATTTACAAATGCTGCATCCGCAAGGCCTAAATCTCCCTTATCATAAAGAGGAATTATCTTATCTTCCTTTACATCATATCTATATAAATTACAGAAGAAATCAATCTTCTTCTGAATCTTCGATGTGGCAAAGATAACACCACCATCGCACTTATCAAAATATAAAACATCAGTATTTGTATCAGTTAATCTTTTTACGGAAAAAAGATCCTTATCACATACACTTTTTTCCGGATTCCTTTTTAATAAGAAAAGAGAGTTTTTCTTTCCATTTATAACTCCCTGTCCATTAATCCAATATGGAACTTCATCCCATACTTCATAATCTGATTCGAGCTCTTTCTTCTTCTCTTCCTTCTTCTTCGCTCTCGTTTCATCATCATCTTTATATGCATCTACATCGAGAACATCTAATTCACCAAGAGCTATATAAGTGTTCTCTCCCACCTTCTGAAAACCTGAAAAAGGATGTGAAAACTTCGCCCATGGCTTAGCTTCACCACCATTTATATTAATTGAATATAGCATAACTCCTTCGAATTCATCTTCCGGATTCTTTCTATTTAAAATAAGAGTCTCATCATCTTCCCAAAAAGAAATAGTTGAGTCCAGTGTAGATGTAAGCTGGAATGGCTTCTTATTTCCCTTTGAGAGCCAGATATTCCTCTTATAACGATTCTTTTCTCCATCAGCATATGCGATATGATATGCAAATGCAGTTCCAGAATCATTCATGACAATATTTTCCGGGTACTGATACCGAAGGATATCTTCTAGTTCTACTTTTTTCATAATCTTTTTCTCCTCTTTTTTCCCGTAAATAAAAATGAAGTCATCGTTAAAAAACGACAACTTCATTCTGACATATTATATATTTGTGTTCAAGTTTTAAGTCAATTTCCTAAGGAAATAACCATCTACCTGAATTCCATTATTTACAGCTATAAATGCATTTGGATCAATTTTCTTCACTAACATACGTAATCTAAGTACTTCGAACTTACTTAGATAGACCATAAGTATTGTTACATTCTCGCCTGTGAATGCACCATTTCCGTTTATCTTTGTAACTCCTCTTCCCATTCTACCCATGATTTCAATTTCAAGCTTACGAGGATCAGGAATCTTCGTAAGAATGATAGCCTGTGAGCCGATTGTCTGTGTATGGATTCTATCACAGGCAAATGAAACTACAAGTGAATATATTAGAGAATAGATAACTGTAGGTATATCAAACAGAGTTAAACATACTGCATATAAAAGTACATTGAAAATAGCAGAAATCCTTCCGATTGTAGATCCTGTGCTCTTATTAAGAAGGATCATTCCGACTAGGTTAATACCACCATCGCAAGCTCCACTTCTTAAAATAAATCCTGTTCCGACACCAACTAAAAATCCACCTACAAGAGCTGATCCTAACTTATCATCAAAGATAACTGTTGCTGGAATAGGAATAAACGTCATAAGCACTGTCATCATTGTAATAGCTATAACAGTTCTTGCTATAAAACGCTTTCTCATATGTTTAACAGCCATCAAAAGTGGTGGAAGATTCAATAGGTAATACAAAATACCAGTTAAATCAATATGTGCAAGTTTGATTCCTGTCGCTGCCAAGCCATAAGTTATAAGCTGAGCCACTCCTGTAAATCCACCTGCATAAAAGTTTAGAGGCTGTATAAAAACGTTCAACCCAAACGCATAAAGAAAAGCACCAAAAGTAATCCATGCAAGTTTTTCGCCTTCACGTTTTGCACGATTCTTACCATGATCGAACATCTCTTCACGGTCTTTTAAAACTTTTACAAGTTCTACAGTTGTTACCTCTCTCTCTTCCTGCATTTCTACCTCCGTCTGTTTTTCTTAAACCTCTCTATCTCTTCAGCGATAGTTGTATAATCTCTCTCAAACAACTCTTCGCTGATTTCTTCATTTAAAATATCACTATCTATTCGTTCTAAAATTTTCTCTTGGACAAAAGCTTTCGACTTCTCTTTATATTTAAACATGGAATGTCTCATTTGAATAGAATAAAGTTCCGGTCTCCACAAAAGCTTGATTTTGTTCTTTAAAACACTCTTCGGATTGGGAGATGCCTCCCTAACTACATAAAAATCCAGATATTTATCATCGACAATCTCCACTGAAATAATTCCCCACCATAAAGGAATATGTTTAGAACACTGCATTGCATGTGTCGAACCAACCACTAAATAATTCTCATCGAAGTACTTATTATAATCTTTAACCTGCCTATTCAACCTTTCATAGGTATCAGCATCTGATTTTATCTCGATTCCAACTATCCTTTTTGGAAGAACCATAACCACATCAGCTCTGGATTTTCCAATTTCAATTTCCTCGAGAATTCTTGACTTTGAATTTCTTTCCTCCAAATAGTCAAAAAGTGGTTCTCTTATATCTCTATCATGTAATTTATAATCCATAGTATTTCTTTCCATTTCCACAAACATTATGAACCACATAAATTCTCTTGTCTATAACGAGATTTTTTAACAATAAAAAAAAGAAGAGCCTATAAAAATAAGCTCTTCTTCTGACAAATTTAGTTCGCGCCCAAAATACTCTTTGCATTTTCAATACGTTCTTTTGTAGGTGGATTAATACCTTCCAATTTATATGGAATTCCAAGTTCCTCCCACTTGAAAACACCTAGAGTATGGTATGGTAGCACTTCGACTCGCTCCACATTCTTTAGAGTGTCGATAAATTCTCTAGTCCGTCTAAGCATGTTGTCATCGTCTGTTACTTCGGGAACTAACACATGTCTAATCCAAACCGGCTTATTAATATCAGAAAGATATCTCGCGCAGTCAAGAATATTTGCATTGTCCTGACCAGTCAACTTTTTGTGGCATTCTGAATCGATATGCTTTATATCTAAAAGTACTAGGTCAGTAACTGCCATAAGGCTATCGAATTTCTTTATAAATGCATCATCCCTGGAAAATGGATTTGCTGAAGTGTCAAGGCATGTGCTGATTCCCATCTTTTTCGCTTTAGAAAAAAGTTCCAGGACGAAATCAATCTGCAATAATGCTTCTCCCCCGCTCACAGTAATACCGCCCTCAGTTCCCCAATAAGGTCGATATCTAAGTGCCTTTTCAATCAGTTCATCTGCGCTCATTTCATCGCCAACATTGCATTTCCAGGTGTCAGGGTTATGACAATACTGACAGCGCATCTTACATCCATTCAGGAAGATTACAAATCGGATCCCCGGCCCATCTACTGAGCCGAAGGATTCGATAGAATGTACAAAACCATTCATAATTATGCCAATCTCTCGTGGCAAGTTCTTGAGATAACATCGAGCTGCTGCTCACGTGTCAAATCAATAAACTTAACAGCATATCCTGAAACACGGATTGTGAAGTTAGCATACTCTGGCTTCTCTGGATGTTCCATAGCATCCTTAAGCTTATCAACACCAAATACATTTACATTGAGGTGATGAGCGCCCTGAGCAAAGTAACCATCAAGAACAGTTACAAGCTTTTCAGATCTCTCTTCATCGCTATGTCCAAGAGCACCTGGGTTGATAGTCTGTGTATTTGAAATTCCATCGAGTGCGTACTCATATGGAAGTTTTGCAACAGAGTTAAGTGATGCAAGAAGTCCGTTCTGCTCAGCGCCATATGCTGGGTTAGCACCAGGAGCGAATGGCTTAAATGCTTCACGACCATCAGGAAGAGCACCTGTAGCCTTACCATATACAACGTTTGATGTAATTGTAAGGATAGATGTTGTAGGCTCTGAATCACGGTAAGTCTCGTTCTTCTTGATCTTAGCCATGAACTTCTTAAGAAGATCTACAGCAATCTTATCTGCTCTTTCATCATCATTACCATATTTAGGGAAGTCTCCCTCAATCTTGAAGTCTGTTGTAACACCTTCTTCATCTCTAATAGCTGTAACCTTTGCATACTTGATAGCAGAAAGTGAATCTACAACATGTGAGAATCCAGCGATACCTGTAGCGAATGTACGACGTACATCTGTATCGATAAGAGCCATCTCAGCTGCTTCATAATAATATTTATCATGCATATACTGGATGAGGTTAAGAATATTAACATATAATCCAGCAAGCCAATCAAGTGTAACATCATATTTCTTAACTACTTCATCATAATCAAGAACATCTGATGTAATAGGAGCAAATTCAGGTCCAACCTGCATATGCTTTCCTGTTACCTTATCTCTAAACTTCTCATCTTTACCACCATTTATTGCATAAAGAAGAGCCTTTGCAAGGTTAGCACGAGCTCCGAAGAACTGCATTTCTTTACCAGTCTGAGTAGCTGATACACAGCAGCAAATGCTGTAGTCATCGCCCCATACTGGACGCATTACATCATCATTCTCATACTGAATTGAGCTTGTCTCAACAGAAATCTTTGCAGCATACTTCTTGAAGTTTTCAGGAAGTCTCTTTGTATAAAGAACTGTAAGGTTTGGTTCTGGAGCTGGTCCCATGTTTTCAAGTGTATGAAGGAATCTAAAGTCATTCTTTGTAACCATAGAACGTCCATCCATACCTGTACCAGCGACCTCGAGAGTTGCCCAAACAGGATCTCCTGAGAAAAGTTCATTATATGAAGGAATACGTGCAAACTTAACCATTCTAAACTTCATAACCAAGTGGTCGATAAGTTCCTGTGCTTCCTTCTCTGTAAGTGTTCCTTCTTTTAAATCTCTTTCAATATAAATATCAAGGAAAGTAGAAATACGTCCTACTGACATAGCAGCACCATTCTGAGACTTGATAGCTGCAAGATATCCGAAGTATAACCACTGAACAGCTTCTTTAGCATTCTTAGCTGGGCCAGAAATATCATAACCGTATGACTCTGCCATAGCCTTGATCTGATGAAGAGCTTTGATCTGCTCAGCAATCTCTTCACGAAGACGAACTACCTTCTCTGTCATAGTTCCGTTTCCGCAGTTAGCCTTGTCCTCTTCCTTCTTCTGAATGAGGAAATCAATACCATAAAGAGCGACTCTACGATAATCACCGACGATACGTCCACGTCCGTATGTATCTGGAAGACCTGTTACAATATGGCTATGACGAGCAGCTCTCATCTCTGGAGTATAAGCATCAAATACAGCCTGGTTATGAGTCTTATGATATTTTGTAAAAATCTCATGAAGCTTCTCTGATGGTTCATATCCATAAGTCTTGCAAGCTTCCTCAGCCATCTTAATACCACCATATGGCATAAATGCTCTCTTAAGAGGCTTATCTGTCTGAATACCAACAACCTGCTCTAAATCTTTAAGCTTCTCATCGATATATCCTGGGCCATAAGCTGTTACGCCTGATACAACCTCAGTTTCCATATCGAGAACACCGCCGTTCTCTCTTTCTGCCTTCTGAAGTTCCTGTAAACGTCCCCATAACTTATCAGTTGCTTCTGTAGAACCCTCAAGGAATTCTTCGTCACCGTCATATGGTGTATAGTTTCTCTGAATAAAGTCACGTACGTTTACATCATCATTCCAATGACCATCTACGAAACTTCTCCACTCCGTCTTGTTTGACATGTTCTCCTCCTAAATAACAATTAAATAACTAACTAATTTAGGGAAAAAATAAATCCCTAATAAATCAAAACCTTTTTTGTATACAATCCTAGTATATAGATGAAGTAGAATTTATTCAACCGATTTCGTTATTTTATTAACATTGTTTTCAAAAAAGAACATTTTGTCAAATCTATCTAGTTTTTTGCCAAAAAAAATCCTCGAATTTGTCAATATTACGACCATCCGACGTAAATGCCCTAAAATCAGGCGTTTTTGTACTTTTTCGTATTTTGTATGGAATCACGGTCTCCTAATTTCAAAATTCCTAAAATAATTTCTAGAAAATCTAAAAAAAATAAAAGATGTGCTATACTCAACTTGTAATTCATTAAGTATATTCATTCATTTTAAAGGGGGAATGAAAACTATGGATAATTCTTTAAGGCAATCTACAATTTCACCAAGTAAGAAATTAATTCTTATGCTTATTTACTTAGTTCCATTTGTAGTCCTCAGCGTTAGCATTGAGTACTTATATGTAAGTTCTTTTTCATACTTACATATCGTCAACAGAGTATTACTAATTCTTGTTCTCACAATGACCATGTTTATCCTCGAAGGTAAATATGACCTAAGAAACGCTCTTCTTTATTTAGGTGTAGCTGCACTGTTTATCGCATTAAACGTAAAGTTTGAACGCTTAACAGGGAACAAAATTGCTGAATTCATATCTCATTATGAGTACCGTCATATAATAATTATTCTAGGTGGCCCTCTATTAGCAACTATTATCAGATACATCATTCGAAATAAAAACTAACAAAAACCCGGATGTTTTCATACGAAAACATCCGGTTCTTCTTTTTAACAAATCAAGCTTTTTCTAATTCAACTATCGCTTTAAACAGATCCCCATCTACACTCAATTCCATTCTTCCGCCCATCAGATTAGTAAGTGAACTTGCAATCGAAAGTCCGAGACCACTACCTTCTGTATTTCTGGAGGAATCTCCACGAGTAAATCTTTCCATAAGTTCATCCGCAGAAATATTAAGTGGTTCTCTTGATATATTCTTAAATGTAATTCTCACCTTATTCCCCGTATCTTCAGCCGAAATATAGACACGAGTATTAGCCATTGAGTATTTAGTGATATTCGAAAGAAGGTTATCAAATATCCTCCACAGATGTCTTCCATCTGCTTTCGCCATGATATTTGAATGATTCTCTGGCATCACAAGTGAAAGACCTGCTTTTTCAAGTCTGTCATCAAATTCGGCTGCTGCCTGATTTAGGATTATAGATACATCCACATCATTCATATCCATCTTTATATTTCCTGTAGTAGCCTTCGATGCCTCAATCAAATCTTCTATAAGCTTCTTCAATCTTGAACTCTGCTTTGAAAGGATAGCGACGTACTCTTTTTCCGTATCAAATGATGGTTCATCCTTCTCATATTCTTTACCGAGGAGGTCCACATAATTGATAATCGATGTAAGCGGTGTCTTTATATCATGAGATACATTTGTAATCAGCTCGGTTTTTAGTTTTTCACTCCTTACTTTATCATCTATAGAAATCTGAACACCATCTTTTATACGATTCAAATTGCCCGCTGCCTTCTTAAAATCATAGTACATATGATTCTCTAAAATCGGTTCTTCAAGATTACCATTTGCTATCTTTTCCATACCGTCGAATATCTTTCCAAGCTGTATCACAACCCACTCAAGTACCGGTATTGAAACAATCTTATAAAAAACCCAAACTAGAACTATATTTCCATTTGGATCTATTGCAGAAATGACAATCAATTCGAAAAAAGTCAGTGCAAAGAGTCCTATATTAAACCGCTTTACCAGGCTATTTCTTTCTTTCCAATTATCTTTAATCCCTTCAAGCGAATTA
This sequence comes from Lachnospiraceae bacterium, assembly GCA_024682375.1. Classification (GTDB taxonomy): domain Bacteria; phylum Bacillota; class Clostridia; order Lachnospirales; family Lachnospiraceae; genus Lachnocurva. The sequence goes on from JAIKZI010000062.1 coordinate 26,057, forward strand.
AAAATCTTATGATTTTTAAGCCAATTCCAGATCATACCAACTGCAGTATAGTGCATAAATTCTTTGGTTTTAAATCTAACAACAGTACTTAAAACTCCGATGTAACACGAAGCATATAGCATTAAAAAAAATAAGCCACCAAAAGTAATAATGAAAGAAAGCGACTGCACATAAAAATATGTATCTACAAAAAAAGCCAGACAACAACCTATGATACCAATCAATATAAAAATTAATAATCCATATGGAATTCTATCAATAAATCTAAGCCTGATTTCATCTGTGTCATCTCTATGTCCTCCAAGTAAACATATTATAATCATAGTAGCTATAAATAATATTCCACTGATAACAAATAGGAGATATCCGTAATTCATAAGCGCTTTAACAATAAAGCTTATTGTATTAAAACTATAACCTTTTAAAGCATATACATTCGTATGCATATCATCTACGAAAAACCAGAAATCACGCTTTCCTTCTATTGATTCATGTAAGCATACACCTATCAGTCCTACAATAAATGTTATCAGACTAAGTAAATTCAATATAGTAAAGCCTACTTTTGACCATATGGAATATTGCATATTCTTTTTTTCCATCACTATTCCTCCATCTTATAACCCTGTCCCCAAACAACCTTAAGATGTCTAGGATTGGCTGGATCGTACTCTATTTTTTCCCGAAGATGACGGACATGAACTGCCACAATATTTTCCGTACCATAAGGATCATTCTTCCAGATTCTTTCGTATACGGCATTCGGGGAAAAAACTTCCCCCGGATAACTCATAAAGAGTTCTAGAATTTTAAACTCAGTCGGAGTGAGTGAAATCTCATTTCCATCCAATGTGACTACCTTTGTCTTTCTATTCAGCTCCACACCACCAATTGAAAGAACATCCTTTTCTACTGTGCTGCTGCCTAATTTCATATAACGTCTTAGATTGGATTTCACCCTCGCCTGAACCTCAAGAGGATTAAAAGGCTTTGTAATATAATCATCTGCTCCAACATTTAATCCCAAAATCATATCAGCTTCTTCTGATTTTGCTGTCAAAAAAATTACAGGTGCATTTGAAAACTCTCGTATCTTCATGATAGTTTTTATACCATCTAGTTTCGGCATCATAACATCTAAAAGTACAAGATGAATTTCATTTTCTTTCATAACAGAAAGAGCTTCCATCCCATCATAGGCCTTAAATATATTGTAGCCTTCTGAGCCTAAATAAATTTCCAGCGCAGAAACTATATCTTTTTCATCATCACATATAAGTACGTTTGCCATCTTTATCTCCCGGGAACTATTTATTTTGTAATTTTATTATATTTATATAACGATTAAGGAAATAGGTACTAACACATTAAGATTTCCTTAAGATAAAAAAGCTTTTCATTTAATATAACCTATATAGATTACATCAAACGAAAAGCTAATTTCAATTACTGTATGACTGTTACCCCATGTTCCTTCATGAGGCCAATGAAATCTGGAGTTAACCCTCCATCACTTACTAGAACATCAATATCCTCAGGTTTACAGAAAGTATAAATACTCTTCTCTCCAACCTTCGACGAATCCATAAGAAGTACTACCTTCTCACTTCTCTCAATAATAGTCTTCTTAAGAAGCGCCTGATACTCTCTAAAACAGGTAAAACCAATTCCCTCTTTATAATTCAAAGCACTAATAAAAGAAACATCGAAATTCATAGTTTTCAATTCTTCAAGCGCTCTAGTTCCATACAAAGAAAGGGAGCTTCTCTCCATCTGTCCACCCGGCAAGAACACCTTCGGACGAACTAACTTCTGTAACTCAATTGCACAGCTAATACTTTCTGTGTATATAAGTGCATTTACATCTGGAAAAAATCTTGCAAACATCGTAGTAGTGCTTCCAGTATCGATATATACTGTAGAATTCGGGAAAACCATATTTCTCGCCTTCTTTGCTATAGCTTCTTTCTTATCGATATTTGTGATGCTTCTCCAGGTCATGACTCCTTCAGTACCCATAACCAGATCAATCGACTTTGCACCACCATGAATTCTTACAATCTGTCGATTCTGATCTAGAAATTTCAGGTCAGTCCTCAAAGTCATCTCTGAAACATCAGGAAAAGATTCTTTCAAGTCTTTAAAGCTAACAGTTCCGTTCTCATTGATTAGTCTAACAATTTCCTTCTGTCTGGAAGTTTTGCTTCCCATAAATTACACCTCTAAAACTTTTATTTCAAAAATCGAAAACAATTATACTCCATAAGCAAAATCATTGTTAGAGCTAGATTGTATAAAAATTATCGATTTGTATTCGATTTTTTCCATAAATTGATAAACCACTGTAAAACTCTGGCCTCATCGCCTCTCTCATTTAGCGTATCAATTGTACTTTTAGCAAGTGTCACCTCATCCGTAATAATTCCATCTACATCTGAAGTCAAGAAATTAGAAAGACCGTTTACTGTATTAACTGTCCATACGTATACTTTCTTTCCATTTTGATGAGCTACATCTACATTGGTCTGACTGGCTGCATCAGTACGAAGCAACAGTGCATCGCACTTCATATTTCTGATTTTGCCATAAGAATAGAAACAAAGATATCCAGTTTCCGCATCAGGATGCATACTTTCCAAATAATAAATGGTATCAAAATTCATACCTATAAACGTACATCCCTCTAAATAATCTAGCTTATCCACAATATCGTAAACTTCATCAGCCATCTGGCGATCCGCAGTATCTCCTTTTAGTTCCACGAACAAGTGAATATTTAGCTTCTTTGCTTCCTTTACCATCTCATCGATAGTCGCTACATCTGTATCATTATCTTCCGGGGAAAAATTATTCTTCACCCTAAGCTGCATCACATCGTCGAGAGTCATATCTTCAACTTTTTCCCTGACGCCACAGCACCTATAAAAAGTGGTATCGTGATTTATCACATACCATCCGTCAGATGTTCTTTGCACATCGATTTCTGCCGAAGTCATGCCTTCCTTTGCAGCCCTATCTAAAGCCACAATCGTATTTTCATTTCCAAGATATCCGCCAGCCCTGTGGGCTATGATATTTGTCGCATATACGCTTGGAAAAAAGTCATCGAATTTTCCAGCAGTCACAATACTAAATGCACAAATCATTGCAAATACTATTGATCCAGCTGTAACAGTAAATGTTCTCTTGCCTCTCTCCGGAAAAACATAATCGCCTTCATCCTCTGCAGTGTAGCTCTCATAAATCATAGTCAGCTTCATTGTAAAGAAATAAGAAAAGATCAAAAAGAACAGTATCGCAAATGTAATTGCAAGAGTCGTAAAGAAAACTATGCCCACCTTATAAAGATAGGTTCTCTCCAAAAAAAGTTCTAAAACATGTGTCGGAATCACAAAAGCAATCAGCTCTACACCAACAAAAAGCACTGCACTTCTTATTATAAAAGTGATCATTCTAGCAAAGAAATCTCTCCAGTTTTCAACCATCACTTTCCTAGAATTCTTCATAGCCCTAAAGGTCTTCATTTTTCCCAGGATTGCATACTGGTAGACAAATATAAAGTACAATCCAATCACCAAAAGTATTGCTAATAGTAAAGAATATAAAACTCTATTTAGAGGATCATCAAAGATTAAAGAGATGATTTTTTCCGGAACGGAAAAGTTTGTTGTAAGCGCTATTCCAAGCGGAGCCCCAAAAAGCGGACCCGCAACTGCCGTATATATAATCACAAGAAGTCCAAGTGGACTCATAAAATATTTCAAAGAGCTGATAGTCTCTTTTAAAAGTTTTGGAATTGAGATTCTCTTCTGATGTAGAATCTTGTCACTCATAATAATGGTCGTATTGACATCAAACATTGTATATACAACAAGTGACAATATCCCAAGCACAAAAAGTACTCTACCCTGCCACGAGCTCATGAGTTCTGGTATTTTTCCCGTTGATAAGGCTGGTTTATCATCATTCCACAGAATGATACCATCTAGTTCTCTAAAGAATCGAAGTGTGAATAGCAGTATAGACTTCGTCACAAACTGGTATAAAAGAATAACCGGAATATCTCCCCTATAATTAAATAAAGAAATATCTTTTGTTTTTGTAAATTTATCCACTAACATATTTATCCCTTAACTTGTCTTTTTAAAAAGTTGATATTTTCATTTTACCACTATACAATGTATTACGTTAGGAGAAAAAAAATGAATAATGTCAAAGAAAACAAGATGGGAACTATGCCCGTCAAGCCTTTAATTATCAACATGTCACTTCCGATTATGGTGTCTATGCTGGTACAGGCACTCTACAATGTTGTAGATTCTATTTTCGTTGCACAGATTAGTGAATCGGCACTAACTGCAGTCACTATTGCATTCCCGCTACAGAATTTGATGATAGCTGTAGGTTCCGGAACCGGAGTCGGTGTAAATGCAATTCTTTCAAGAGCACTCGGAGAAAAGAACAAAAACAGATCCGATGCTGCTGGCAATATGGCAATTCTTCTTGCTCTATTTAACTATTTTATTTTCTTATGTTTAGCATTATTAATAGTTACACCTTTTATTAACTCACAAACAGACAATGCAGAAATTAGATCACTTGGAAATATCTACCTCGGAATTGTTATGACTTTTTCCCTGGGTGTTTTCCTTCAGATTACTTTTGAGAGATTACTTCAGGCCACAGGTCGTACAGTTCTTTCAATGATTTCTCAGCTTGTAGGTGCAATTATAAATATCATTTTAGACCCAATCATGATTTTCGGTTTACTCGGCTTTCCAAAACTTGGAATTGCCGGTGCAGCAATCGCTACCGTTTCCGGTCAGTGCATCGCAGCCGTCCTCGGTCTATACCTAAACGTAAAACTAAACAAGGAAATATCATTTAGCTTAAGACAGGTGTTCAAGCCACATTTCGAGATCATCGGTCACATCTATCTGATTGGTATACCATCAATCCTTATGATGTCAATCGGTTCAGTCATGACTTATATGATGAATCTAATCCTTATGGCTTTTTCATCTACTGCAACTACAGTATTCGGCGCATACTTCAAACTTCAGAGTTTCTTCTTCATGCCAATCTTCGGTATGAACAACGGTATGATTCCAATACTCGCTTACAACTATGGTGCCAAGAAGAAAGACCGAATCAACGAAGCCCTTCGCTTTGCCCTAATCCTTGCGGTTTGTATCATGTCTATCGGAACTATTACATTTGAAATCATCCCAAATGTTCTCCTAGACCTGTTCAACCCATCAAAAGAAATGATGTACATGGGAATCAGAGCTCTTAGAACAATCGCTCTCCACTTCCCAATCGCTGCAATCAGCATCGTATTCGCATCAATCTTCCAGGCATTCGGCAAGAGCTTCTACTCACTACTAGTATCACTAATCCGTCAGCTCTTCATTTTGATTCCAGCTGCTTACCTCCTTTCCCTAACCGGAAACGTAAACAACGTATGGTGGTCATTCTTGATAGCTGAGTGCGTATCATTGGTGTTGTCATTAGTATTCTTTAAGAGGTTGTATAAAAGTACGATTGAGAGATTGTAGGTAAAATAAGTTAAGCTTTTGTAGGAGATTAAATCTCCAGAAGCTGTGGTTATACTCTAATTATAGACTCCAAAAATCAGCGGTTAATTAACACATTTTGGCTACGAAAAAAGTAGCCAAAATGTGTTAATACCGGATTTTTGGAGTTTATTTTTTTACAACCAAAGCTTTTTACATGGAGATTTAGCCTACTACTCCCTCTCTAACTTACTCTCTTCTCCACGGTTGACTTCCTTTTTGGCTTGTTACGTGGAGATTGGACGAACTTCGTCCTCTCTAACTTGCTTTTCCTTCCACGGCAGATTTCCTTTTTAGCTTGTTACGTGGAGATTGGACAGGCCTCGTCCTCTCTAACTTCCTATTCCTTCCACGGCAGACTTACTTTTTGGCTTGTTATGTGGAGATTAGACGGGCTTTGTCCTCTCTAACTTCCTATTCCTTCCACGCTTGACTTCCTTCTTGGCTTGTTACGTGGAAATTAGACGGGCTTCGCCCTCTCTAACTTGCTTTTCCTTCCACGGTTGACTTCCTTTTTGGCTTGTTACGTGGAAATTAGACGGGCTTCATCCTCTCTAACTTGCTTTTCCTTCCACGGCAGACTTACTTTTTGGCTTGTTACGTGGAGGTCGGACGGACTTCGCCCTCTCTAACTTCCTATTCCTTCCACGGTTGACTTCCTTTTTGGCTTGTTACGTGGAGATTAGACAGGCTTCGCCCTCACTAACTTGCTATCCCTTCCACGGCAGACTTACTTTTTGGCTTGTTACGTGGAGATTAGACAGGCTTCACCCTCACTAACTTGCTATTCCTTCCACGGCAGATTTTCTTTTTGGCTTGTTACGTGGAGATTGGACAGGCCTCGTCCTCTCTAACTTCCTATTCCTTCCACGCTTGACTTCCTTTTTGGCTTGTTACGTGGAAATTGGACAAGCTTCGTCCTCTCTAACTTGCTTTTCCTTCCACGGTTGACCTCCTTTTTGGCTTGTTACGTGGAGATTAGACAGACTACGCCCTCTCTAACTTCCTATTCCTTCCACGGTTGACCTCCTTTTTAGCTTGTTACGTGGAGATTGGACAGGCTTTGTCCTCTCTAACTTGCTTTTCCTTCCACGGCAGACTTACTTTTTGGCTTGTTACGTGGAGATTGGACGGGCTTCGTCCTCTCTAACTTCCTATTCCTTCCACGGCAGACTTCCTTTTTAGCTTGTTACGTGGAAATTCCATCAACTACACATCTAACTTGTTTACAAAAACTATAATCCTTCACTAAACTACACTAGAACAGCAATCCATTGAATAATGTAGATTAAGAGAATCTCATCAGGTTGTTTAGCAAAGTTGGTCTTCAGAAATCTGTGATTATTATATTGCTCGATAAAAAAATCAGTGGTTAGTAAAACACTTAACCCCAAAATCCGGTATTAACAACTTTTTGGCTACTTTTATTAGGAGCCAAAAAGTTGTTAATCAACCGCTGATTTTGGGGTTTAATGCCAGTTTATTAACCACTGATTTTTATATTAGATTTTACTATGATAATCACAGATTTCTGTATTACAAATACAATAAACAACCTGATGAATTCCTTCTTAATCTACATTCTTCAACGCCTCATCCATCGGCACCTTTCCTATTCTCCTTACATCCATAATTAGAACAATCAAATATCCTATCATTACAAATGCAAACATCTTTAGCATTCCCGTCGGAGTTAAGACGAAAGAGAAATAGCCTGCAATATCTTTAAAGATTTGAATCCAAAGATAGTGCATAAGAGCATTTGAAATAAATGTACTTATAGCTGCTGATATGATAACTGCCCAGGTTGTTGGCACTAGATATATCTTAGCTATCTCAGTGGACGTATATCCTAAAATCTTTGTCATAGAAATGGATTTCGCATTTCTTTCTATAATAAGCTTTGTAAGAAGGAACATAAGAACAGCAGATAAAATTATACATAGATACTGGAAGTAAAGCATATATGCTCCCATTGAATGATCCATCTGATCAGCCATTCTTGTTATATCTTTTTTCGTTATCTCATTCATAACATATTTGCTATCTATATCAGAAAGCTTCTTATCTGAGAAAAAAGCATTATAGTATCCATCCTCATATGAGAACAAATCTTCAAAGCCTTTTGAATTCATAAAGACCGCCAAACTGCCTTCATAATCAATAACACTCTTCACCTTAAGATTATATTTCTTATGCTTATACTTCTCCTCTAGCTTTATAGTATCACCCTTCTTTAAGCCATACTTTTCAGCAAAAGTTGCACTTATACCAACTTCCTTATTTCCTAGAGACGGTAATGAAACATATTCACTATTTTTATTAATGCCATAAACAGTTATATCTTCTGCGAATTCTCCATTCTTCATTACAAGTGTCTGAACTGCTATCTTTTCAGCACTTGTTTCTTTAGTATCAATTGCATTGCCTAACTCATCCTTACTTCTAATCAAATTAGTCTGGACCTTTGCAAGCATCATATCTGATGCATGATCCTGATAATATTTGAGAGTCTGTGGCATACCAACTGCCATCGCAAGCATTATATTTACAAACAATACTCCAATAAAAATAACTAGATAACCTTTCATGTTTTGGAGAAAAACTCTCATCCTAAACCTTGAAAGAAAAGAAACTCGAGGCAGACGCATCGTCTTATTTCGTTTTCTTTTTTCCAAATCAACTCTTAAAAAACGAAGTGGTGAAATTCGAAGTTTCTTCGATAAAACTACGAAGTTTACTACAAACATAATTATAATTGGAATAATTGTTGTCTTTAAAAAAGCCTCAGAGCTGAAATATGTGTGATAAGTTGGCAAGCTATAACTGTTATAATACATTCCTACTACAACATTTTTAAATACGCTATATCCCAAAACATTACCAATTAATGCCGAGAGAAGTGTAACCATAACCGGCATAGCCATATAATGGGAAATCATTTCTGCACGCGTAAAACCACTAGCTCTTAAGGTTCCGATTGTCATCGATTCACGTGTAATAGTATTCGAAATAGTAATTCCGAAAATAAACGCCAAAACCACAATCAAAACATAGAGGATTACACCTCCCATAGCTTTATCAGAGCCTAAATCCTCTGGCGCAAAGTGAATTGCCTGATTCATAAAATTTGGAAGATAATTGTCAACCTGATTGCCTGCTACATAGGCTTCCTTTGAAATGGCCTCGACTAAATCATCCGACCATTTTTTCTCTTGAACCTTATCCTTAGGGCGAACATATCCATCTCCATAATACCTAAAGGCATAGTTATAATGAACTTTCTCATCAATTCTATCAAAGCCACCATCCGTTACAAGTGCGACATCAAACGAAATCGCATCGAACATGATGTCCGTGTTCTTTCTATGAAGTGTTGAAAAATCAGGATTTGATACTAAACCTACTACTTTAAAATTCTTATCACCAATTTCAACTGTATCGCCAACTGTTATTCCAACATTATCAGCGTGCATTCTATCTATCGCAATCTCATCATTTTCTTTTGGAAGTCTTCCGGAAAAAACATAAGCCGTATTTACTTCTTTTCTGACTTTGAAAATACGGACATCAGATTTTTTATCTTTGTCATTCTTCGAAATACTTTTTTCTGCATAAAGTACCTCCTTTGCTTCTTTATAATACTGATTGAAAACTTTTACTCTTCTATCATCATTGTTTTCAATCTCATCTATCAATTCTTTTGATGGTTTATCAACAAGCTCAAAATGTCCATCCTCTAATTTATGTGATTCTATTCCTAAATCATAAGATGTAATCATACTATGATTAGCTACAAACAATCCTGAAACAAAACCTATGATTAGAATCATAAAAACGAATATTACAAAAAACTTTGCGAAATCATCTCTTAACTCCCTAAATATACGTTTTCTCAGAGGATTTTTAATTCTAGTTTTCTTCATATTTGCCTCCTCTCAAAAAACTACCATTCAAGGTTATCTGCTTCACATTTTGTTTCGTTTAAAACATTCTTTCTCACCATACCATCGCGAAGCTTTATTACATGATCAGCCATCTTCGAAATGGCCTCATTATGTGTAACCATAATTATTGTATTTCCATATTTTTCATTTACTTCTTCAATCAACTTCAAAATTTCTTTGGAAGTCTTATAATCCAAAGCTCCAGTTGGTTCATCACAAAGAAGAATATCCGGATTCTTAACTATTGCTCTTCCAATAGATACTCTCTGTTGCTGCCCACCAGATAACTGATTAGGCAATTTATATCGATGGTCATACAATCCAAGTGTTACAAGTAAATCATCTATATCAAGAGGACTATCCGACAAATAAGCTCCGACCTCAATATTCTCTTTTACATTTAAATTAGGAATTAAATTATACTGTTGAAATACATATCCGAGGTGCTTTCTTCTATATCTAGTAAGAGCCTTTTCATTCATATCAACTAGCTTATCCCCATTTATGGATATATATCCACTATTTGGATTATCTATTCCACCTATAATATTTAAAAGTGTAGACTTTCCTGAACCTGAAGGTCCTAAAAGGACACAAAACTCTCCCTTTGAAACATGAAAATTTAGTCCTCTCAAAACATCTTGTCTAGTCTCACCTTCTCCAAAACTTTTATGAACATCCTTTATATCTAAAAAATATAGTTCTTCATTTGACATAACCATCACCTCTATAAAAAATATCCTATTGTTAGTTTGTCCTAACAATAGGATATCACAATTAAACAATATTTTAAATGTTACATTGAAAAACTTTTTCTTAAGATTCTATGATAAATACAACTCTTATTCTTTTTCTATTATTCCTGATTCTCTTTCTATAAAAAAGAGACGGCCAAAAGCCGTCTCTAATAATTATTACCAACTAATAAAATATTCGAGAGATATAAGTCATCACCTATTTTATATTCTTTTTCAGCTACTTTTTTCATATTATCCTTTATTGAAAAAAGTGCTATCTTATCCTTTCCAGCAACAATCAATTTACCATCGTAAATGCCAGTGCTACATAAATCCATATGTAAATTATAGATTTTTTCATTACCTTCTTTATCTATTATAGATACTTTTGTTCCTTCACACGACACCGGATCATAATGCGTTATAATAAACTTGTCGTTATAGAAATAAATATCAAACGGCATTTTTTCTTTAGTTGTCATCACTTCAATATGATAATCCTTCTTAGAAATCTTCAATATTCTTCCGACTTGATTATCAAACGAATCCAGGCCAATTGTAAAATAAATATCCTTATCATCTTGATAATATTTATCATTAACTTGACCATATTTTGTTATATCAATATTTTTTTCAAGTACTAAATCCTTAGAAAAAACATAAAGATATATATTATAATCAACATTTTTTGATCCGTTATCTTTCTTCACAATTGTAAACAATTTATCGTCTACTGCAATAATAGACTCAAAATAATCTCCTTTCTGCTTATACTGACTAGATTCCTTTGTTTTCATATTATATTTTTCAATATAATTAATGTCATTTAATGTATTTACCGCATATACATTGTCATTAATGACCGCAGTGCAATTCAATGCTATATGTTCAAATGGATACTCACTCAAAGCAAGCGTTTCCTTATTAAAGCTTACAACTTTTTTCGTATCTTTTGTGTTAAAGATTCCTTCAGGTATTAGATATAATTCTTTACCATCATCTACTACCTGATTAAAATGAGTTCCTAACGCTGCATAATGATATTTTTTTCTTTGACAGTTATCTATATTTTTTTCAAACCACAATATCTCCGTCTTATAGATATTATCAGAAGTAAAAACTACACCGAAATCAACCTTATCACGTGACAGTTTTGATTGCGAGCACCCTGCTAATAATGGCAAAACGAGAACGAATAATACAAAACTTTTCATTCTTTTGGACTTCATAATTAATCACCCTTATTATTTTTGATAAAGAATCGTTGTCTCACCAGAACCAACTAATTCAAGCGGATGAATGGCATTACCAAATGCAGAAGTATTTAAATCTACACCATACATATCTTTAAAAGCTGCCCACACAAGCTGAGAACAATAAAAACAACTTCTAGTACTTGTATTTAAGTAATTGTAATTATAAGGTTTCCCTATCTGACGATAGCACCAATCAGAAGCTGCTGCCTCCTCACTATTAGACGCCCAACTTACTGTTACTCCCCAACATGTTCCCTTGCTTGTGTTCCAATTATTCTTTCCTTTTACTACGCCATTAGCCAAAGCTTCAACCACTGAATTAGAACTATACACAATTGCTGCATGCCCTGTTGGAATTAAATTCTTATACGCATCACTAGTAACCAATATATTTCCTTTTCGTCTAGGATACGATCCAGTTCCTTTTAGTAACCCTTTTGTATTTTGTTTTTTCCTCGCTCTAAATAATCTACTTTTTAATTCAACTCTTTCCGTTAATGCTTCCAACTCTTCCTCATCAAAAACAGCATCATAGCTACTTTCCTGCGCTTTAACGGAGAAGCGCACACAACTAACAGCGACAATTACTGAAAGCATTCCAAGCAAGGTCATTTTAATCTTCTTCATAAGATCCTCCTTCTTATATAACCTCACATAATTCTTTTTCTTGAAAAGAATTAACAGATACTATAAATTATATTTATCAGAAAATTCCGATTACGTACATCAACTAATCTGCACATTTTATTAATTTTCAGGGGGATATCATGGGAATTAAAGATTCATCCAAACTTCTTAAACAACTACGAATATATAATAATCAAACTCAAGAAGAATTCTGTGATGGAATCTGTTCTACTCAATTTTTAAGCAGAATTGAAAATCATCATGCCACTCCTTCTCCCTTCTTATTTAATCAATTATGTTCCAAAGCCGGGGTTAAAGAGTATGCATTCAACACCTTTTATAACGAACTCCATTTAAAAACATATCTTGAGCTCCGCTCCCTTCACTATAGATTTATGTATAAGAACAACTACAATATTGTCGACGAATTGAACTCTATATATGAACATGGATATTTCTCTACATATGAATATAAATGCTGGTTATTCTTAGCTTACATTACATTAAGAAAATACAGTATCATTTCTCATGTTGATTTATCTATTTTAAACAAGATTATTAATACTACTAACTCAAATTTCTCTGACTTCATCTCCCCTATTTCAACCGTATTAGACTACGAAATATACTTTTATGCAGCAAATGACTACAATAATACCTATGCATTTACAAAGCGTATAGATTCAACTCCACTTTCAAATATTGAAAAAAATGCTATAAAACAACTGATTTACAATGCCCCAACTCCTATTAATAGCTGCAAGAACAATCAGTTATTCAATAGCCTAATTACACTAAAGCATTATTGTGATATCGCATCTCCGCCTATAGTATCCCTCGACGAACCGACGTTTACCATCAATCAAACTGTTCAACACATTCGTAAGAAACAGAGTATAACTCAGGAAACTTTATCTAGGGGTCTTTGTTCCAGATATACTCTATCCCACTTTGAAAATGGCTTAATTACAATTCCACCTATCGTTCTAGAATCTTTATTAGAACGCCTAGGACTGTTTAATACTGCCTTTACAATATGGGGATCAGCTAAGGATGCTATGTTGTATGATATGCGAAATACGTTTATTAGAACCGGAAAATGTAATGTTTCGAAGCTTAACTATCTTTCAAGAGATGTTTCCTTCGACACTAAAGCAACTTTAATTAGCCAATTTTCTGATTTAATCAGTTCTAGTCTGCCCGATACATCAAAACAAATACTTGTCTTAGAAAACTCATTACGTAAAACACAACCTATGTTTAACGTTGAACGAATCTTAGATTATAGAATGACAATAAATGAAATAGAGATTTTAAACCAATTAACCGAAACCTTATTACGCGAAGACTCTTTACGCGGCGAAAAGTATTTACGCGCATTACTGGACTATTATCATAACACCCCTTATATTTCAAACTATACAAACATGAAATCACACACCTTAAATCTTGTTTCAGATTTAATCAATTCCAATTTTTTATAAAAAAAGAGACGGCCTAAGCCGTCTCTAATAATTATTAATATGCATACTCTTTAAAATAGATTCCATACCATAGTAAGAATGTATAAATAGTATATACTTTTCTAGCTGTATTTCTCTTTCCAGAATAATGATCATCAAGAAGTTTGTTTATCTTAGCAACATCGAAGAATTCTGAAACATAATCTCTATTAAATACTTCCTTAACCATTTTATAGTATTTATCTTCTTTGATCCAATTTCTGAAAGGAACCATGAATCCTAGTTTCTTTCTCTTAGACCACTGCTCTGGAACCATCTTTGAAGCTGCTTTTCTAAAAGCAAACTTAGTAATATGGTTACGAACAATATATGGAACACTGATTCTTTCACTAAACTTAAATACTTCCTTATCTAGGAAAGGAACTCTAAGCTCTAGTGATGAAGCCATAGTCATCTTATCTGCCTTAAGAAGAATATCTGATGGAAGCCAAAGCTGTGTATCTAAATACATTTTCTTCAAGACTTCATCTTTGTCCTTCATTTTTTCAAAAGAATCTTTTGTAATATCCTGGAAACGAAGATCTGACTTATACTCCTCTGTAAGAAGTGAGTTTGCCTCTTCATTTGACATAATAAATGCCTGTCCAATATATGAATCTTCTAGCTTAGATCCACCTACAGTCAAGAAATGTTTTCCCTTGAAATGTGGTAGATGCTTAACAGCCCCTTTAAGAGCTTTTCTGATACCAAAAGGAACTTTTCTATATTTTAAATATTCTTCAGCAACATTATATGAAGCATATCCTCCAAAGAGTTCGTCTGCTCCTTCTCCAGAAAGAACAACCTTTACATCTTTAGCAGCCAAACGAGCTAAGAAATAGAGTGGAACTGCAGATAAATTAGCATGAGGTTCATCCGAGAAATACTGAACCTTAGGAACAGCATCGAAGAACATATCAGGAGATATAAGTTCACTTCTATTTGTAATACCTAAAATTTCTGAAAGTGCTTCAGCATCTTTTATCTCATTAAATCCGCCTTCTCCTTCAAATCCTACTGTATAAGTTTTGTTTGGTTTTGCATTGCTTACTACATAACTAGAATCTACACCTGATGAAAGAAATGATCCAACTTCTACGTCAGCAATCTGATGATGCTTAATAGAATCATCCATAATATCATTGATTCCATTTACAATCTGATTCAAATCCTGAATATCGTTCTTATACTCGATATCAAAATACTTTTCAATCTTCATCTCGCCATCTTTATATGTAAAGAAATGGCCAGGTTCAAGTTTATATACATTTTTGAAAAAAGTCTCATTCAAAGCGTCATACTGGAATACAAGATAGTTCTTAAGTGACTGCTTATTAAGTTCTTTCTCAAATGCAGGGTTCTGAAGGAAACTCTTTATCTCAGAACCGAACATAAACTGATCATTCTTCTTGTAATAATAGAAAGGCTTGATACCGAATGGATCTCTAGCACCAAACATCTCCTTTTTTTCCCTATCCCAGATAACAAAAGTGAACATTCCACGAAGTTTCTTAACTACTTCTGTTCCATATTCTTCATAACCATGAATAATTACTTCTGTATCAGACTTTGTTTCAAACTTATGGCCTTTATTTATAAGATCAACCTTCAATTCCTTGAAGTTATAAATCTCACCATTGAAGATAACAACCTTAGATTTATCTTCGTTATAAAGAGGCTGTTTTCCGCCTTCCAAATCGATAATAGAAAGTCTACGATGGCCTAAGGCTACATCATCATCAACAAAATAGCCCTCTCCATCAGGTCCTCTATGTTTAATTGCATCAGCCATAGCTTTTATGACTGGTTTTTTCTCTTCTTTCTTACCTTTAGAAATATAACCAACTATTCCACACATAATATCACCTAAAATCTATTTCTTACTTAAATTTTAACTTTTGTATTATACATCAAATACTATTACATTTCTACTTTCCACTTTTTCCCTAAAAAGTCTTGAAACATTATATTGCATGAAATAGCAAATCCAAACCTCGATATCCCAATAGATACAGAATACATCTGTACCATTGAGCTTGGATAATAATTCTTTCGTTTTTCTTTAAACCTAAAATAACACGCCAGTATAAAACTGACGTGTTATTTTTTATTCATCCGGAAATAGCATTTCCATTCTTTTTGTAAATTCTTTCTGATATTCCAAAGCTTCCTGTTCTCTTATTTTATCATCTAATCTTGTTATCCTTTCAGATTTTATAAAAGAAAGATTAGCTAAGGCTTTTTCAGATTTAATAGCAACCTGAGTATACTCTGGACCAACCATAAGAAGTTCCATAGCTTCTTTCGGTTTCAAAAATCCACTGGTAATAACACCCAAGGTATCAAAAATTGTATCATTGGCAATTGGTCCAATAACAAGATCCACATCTAAACCATCTTTAACTCTTCTATTATTAAAGATGTAATTAAACCATTCCTCATTTCGGTTTAATCTATGTATATTCAATCCGGTTTCATCTAATTCGTAAATATTCACATACGAATCTTTCTTCGCCCAGCGATAAGTAAACTCCTTATCAGGAGTCAAATAGAATCCCTGTCCGAAATCCGCATTCTTTCGGCCATAATAAATATCAGGATTTCTAATTTCACTTTCGCTCGTATGATACAATTTCATCTTTACTCACTTCTATCTAAAAGAAGTTTACTTCTACTAATAGGAGTCCAAGTGCAAATACTGTAATGATTCCCATCAGAGGCATAATAAACTTAAGCCATTTATCATATGTTACATCTACCATAGACAAACTAGCAAGGATAAGTCCTGTAGGTGTAATAAATGAGATAAGTCCAAGTCCATACATGTAGCATGAAATAATAACATCTCTAGG
>JAIKZI010000077.1 GCA_024682375.1 Lachnospiraceae bacterium
CCACCATCCATAAGAAGCTGCTGTGCTTTCTTAAGTGCATCGTCAAAGTTCTTTGCGCGATACATACCAAGTACAGGAGAAAGTTTTTCATGAGCAAATGGTTCAGCCTTTGAAGTATCTGTTACTTCACCGATCAAGACCTTCTTATCATGAGGAATGTCGATACCAGCAAGAGCTGCAATCTTCCAAGCTGGCTGTCCTACGATCTTAGCATTTAGAGAACCATTGATAAGGATTACTCCTCTCATCTTCTCTATTTCATCTTTAGAAAGGAAGTATGCTCCACGGTATTCAAATTCTTTCTTTACTTTGTCATATACTTTATCAAGAACTGTAACAGACTGCTCTGATGCACAGATCATACCATTATCAAATGTCTTTGAATGAAGGATAGATGAAACTGCCATTTCAATATCAGCTGAATCATCAATGATACATGGGTTATTTCCGGCACCAACACCGAGAGCTGGAGTTCCTGAAGAATAAGCTGCATTTACCATTCCAGGACCACCTGTAGCAAGAATACAATCAGCCTGTGACATAATCTCGTTTGTCATCTCAAGCGAAGGCTCATCAATCCATCCAATGATGTTTTCTGGAGCACCAGCTTTTACTGCTGCTTCAAGAACAATTCTAGCCGCATCAATTGTACACTTCTTTGCACGTGGATGAGGGCTGATAATGATTGCATTTCTAGTCTTCAAGCAAAGCAAAGTCTTGAAGATAGCTGTTGATGTAGGGTTTGTTGTAGGAATTACAGCTGCGATAAGTCCAAGAGGCTCAGCGATTGTCTGAATACCGAAAGCTGGATCTTCCTCAATAACTCCACATGTCTTTCTATATTTATATTTATTGTAAATATACTCAGCAGCGTAGTTATTCTTAATTACCTTATCCTCAACTACACCCATTCCAGTCTCTTCAACTGCATCCATAGCGAGCTGAATTCTCTGAAGGTTAGCAGCTGTTGCAGCGGCATTAAAAATCTTATCTACCTGCTCCTGAGAATATGTTGAATACTCTTTCTGTGCTTCTCTAACAACAGCGATTTTTGCCATCAGAGAATCCATATCTTTAACTACGTCCGGATTTTTATATTCCTGACTCATAATATATCTTCCTCCTAAATAACTAACACCATTTTCCTCGCAGAATAACTTTGAAAGGCTCTATTTCCCTTTTCTTTAACCATGTTCTAATATAGAACTTCGTTAATTCATTGTCAATAGATTTGTTAAAAAAATAACCCAACTTTTTCCCAATAAAAAAAGCTCCCATTTTTCAGGCATTCACGAATCATTTACGTTCTTTAATGATTCGTCAATCCCCGAATTATGGGAGCTCTTTGATACAGATTTTTTTCAAAAAGAGGGTGTCGTCTCTATGGAAAAAAATTACATCAAATCACTAATATTCAACCAGCTTTCGAGAAGTTCCTTCTCTTCTGGTCTATTCTTTGTGAGGTTGGCAGCTGCAATAATTGGCAACCACTTCTTGATATAATCGATATCTGTATTAGTTTTTGAGCAGAAATTATTATAATATTTCTTCGCCATCTCCTGATCTTTGAGGTAAAGAGTCAAGTATGTTCTAGCTACATCTCCAGATGCATTACCCTGAGTAGCATGTACCCAGTCTATGAGATAGAGCTTTCCATCTTCACCTACAATGATGTTAGATGGTCTGAAATCTCCGTGACACAGTTTGAAATGCTTTGGCATAGAATTCAAGCGAGTGAGAAGCTCATATCTAGTACCTGCATCAATTGTGTTGAGTCCATTAATCTGGAATGCCAGTTTATCACGCATACGAGACAGCAATGGTGCACGCTTTGAAAATACTTCCATCTGAAGATCAACCATCTTATCGATGTATTCGTCCATCTTCTCAGGATGCTCTTCCATAAGCGAAAGCAATGTCTTTCCAGGAATATATTCCTTCTCGATTCCGAATCTTCCATCAGAATCCATAGAAATACCTAGAATCTTTGGTACATTTAAGCCTTCGATGTTCTCGATTCGAGTACTTACAAAAGCTTCATGAAATACCTCGTCTTTTGGAAAATCGCTATCGAATACTTTGATAAGCTTATTTCCGTCGACATAAACACTCTTCTTACCATTCTGCGATATTAAATTACTCATAAAGTTCTCCTTTACTGGAGCTTTCCAAGTTGTTCTGCAATTGTTATTCTACTCTTTCGTTAATTATTTATCAACACTATTTATCATTTTTTACAGAAAAAAACTCTTTAAGTGTCCATTCTTATTAAAAAAAGGTTGTTATGATAAGTAGACGTTTTTTATAGGAGGAAATATGAGTTTATCTTTAGCAGAGTGTAACAATTACACAAACATACTTAAAAAGGAATTAGTCCCAGCTATGGGATGCACTGAGCCTATCGCTGTAGCATATGCTGCTGCAAAGGTTGGTGAAGTGTTAGGAGAAAAGGCAACACATCTAAATGTTCGTTGCTCAGGAAACATCATTAAAAATGTAAAAGGTGTTACTGTCCCTAATTCAGGAAATCAGAAGGGAATTGAAGTAGCTGCTACCCTCGGTATTATCGGTGGTGACGCTTCAAAGGAATTAGAAGTTATAGCAGAGGTTACTGACGAAGATAGACATAAGGCTGGTGAATTAGTAGCAGAAGGTTTCTGTGAAGTAGAACTAGAGGAAGGTGTTCCAAACCTTTATATCAAGGCTACTGCAACAGGTGATAACCACACTGCATGTGTTCTTATCGAGGACAATCATACTAATATCACATTGATTGAAAAAGACGGCGAAGTACTTAGCCGTTCTCACAGACACATCGAAGACAATGATTCTAACGAAGAGAATCGCTTCGTAAAACTTGATTATAAAAAGATGTCTCTTAGAGGAATTATTGAATACGCAGATTCTGTAAACATCGAATGCATACGTCCTGTTATCGAAAAACAGATTGAATGCAATACTGCAATTTCTGATGAAGGATTGAAAAATCCTTGGGGAGCTAGAGTCGGAAAGACTTTTTTAGAGAACTGGTCAGACGATGTAAAGACAAAAGCATGCGCCCGTGCTGCTGCCGGATCTGATGCAAGAATGAGCGGATGCCCTCTTCCAGTAGTTATCAATTCAGGAAGTGGAAACCAGGGTATCACGGTTACTATGCCAGTCCTCACATACGCAGAGGAATGGAAGGTTTCAGAAGAAAAGAAATTCCGTGCTCTTCTAATCAGCAACCTAGTTTCTATATACATAAAGCACTACATCGGTGCCCTCTCAGCTTTCTGTGGAGCTGTAAGTGCTGCAACAGGAGCTGGCGCAGCTATCACCTACCTCTCTGGCGGTGATATAAACGCCATCGGACGTACAATCAAAAATACCTTAGGAAATGTAGGCGGAATTGTCTGCGACGGAGCTAAGCCTAGCTGTGCAGCCAAAATCGCATCTAGTGTACATGCCTGCCTCATGGCTCATTACATGAGCGTCTCAGACAAAGAATTCAAAGGCGGCGAAGGTTTCATCGAAGACGATGTTGAAAAGACTATCAAAAATATGGGATACATCGGAAAAGTCGGAATGAAAGAAACTGACGTCGAGATTCTAAACGTCATGATTGATAAGGTAGACGTTGATAAAGAATTATAATTATATGAAAAAAGGATGCATCCTAAATTCCATACTTTAGGTGCATCCTTTATTTTTTTACAAAAACTAATTATAAAATTCTTTTATCATAGGATATAGTTTTCTATACTTCTGATATTTTTCTTCATATTTTGATGCGAGTTTCATATCGCACTCTGTGACTTCACTCACCTTTACAACTTTTGATACGGCCTCATCTACACTTTGATATAGTCCATCTGCGACTGCTGCAAGAATTGCACCGCCAAATCCCGGGCCTTCTTCACACTCAACCTGCTGAAGTGGAATTTTTAGAACCGCAGCCATCATTCGTCGCCAAAGTTCACTCTTAGCTCCACCACCACAAATCCTACTGATGTTGACCTCGACACCAGCATTCTTTGCAAGTTCTATGCTGTCACGAATTCCGAAACATACTCCTTCAAGTATCGCCTGTGTAATTGCTTCTCGAGAAGTATCCATGGATAGACCGAAGAATCCACCACGCACTTTTGGATCATTATGAGGGCATCTCTCACCCATAAGATATGGAAGGAAATATACATTATTTTCTCCTAGCATCTCATCTTTGATAAAACTCTGCTCATGCTTGTAATCTGTAGTTTTTAAAATATCATCCATCCACCACTTATTACAACTTGCAGCTGATAACATACATCCCAAAAGAGTATAGGTACCATCGCTATGGGCAAAAGAATGTAAACTATGACCTTTTACATCTACATAATCTTTGTTTGCAATAAATATAGTTCCACTCGTACCCAGAGATATATTGCAGTTACAGTTTTCCTCTGTCTTATTTCCATCTACACCGGAGATAACACCCGTTCCGACTGCTGCCGCTGCATTATCTCCTGCACCTGCTGCCATAATGATTCTTTGATTACTATCAAATCCAATCAATTCCTTGATATCACTCTTCAATTCACCAACAGTTTCATAGCTCTCGTGAATCTTTGGAAGCATGCTTTTTTCCACACCACAAATGTTTAGCATCTTATCTGAATAACATCTGTTTTTCACATCCATAAGCAACATGCCACAGGCATCAGAGGCATCAGTCGAAAACTCTCCAGTCATACGATATACAAGATAATCCTTTGGAAGCATAATCTTTCTAATCTTCTTGAAATTTTCTTCTTCATGCTTCTTCATCCAAAGAATCTTAGGAGCTGTAAAGCCTGCAAAAGCTATATTTCCTGTTTCTTTTCCTAGATTTTCTACTCCAAATTCCTCATTTAGAAATCTAGTTTCCAATATGCTTCGTCCATCGTTCCATAAAATAGCAGGTCGAATAACATTGTCATTTTCATCCAAAACCACCAGACCATGCATCTGACCAGCAATACCCATGGCCCTCACATATTTCATCTCATCTTTTGAAAGAAGTTCCTTTAAACCTTTTATCGTCATTAAAAACCAGTCTTCAGGATTCTGTTCAGACCAACCTACATGCGGGAAATCTACCTTGTATTCCTCAGATACCGTACTAATGACCTGTCCACCTTCGTTCATCAAAACCAGTTTTACAGCAGAAGTACCTAAATCTATTCCTACGTAATACATTTTTATCTCCTCAGTTTCATCGAATATTTTTATGCATATGGATTCTCTGTCTTATAAAGAACGTTTGCAGGATGATTATATCCAATCTCTTCTACAGGAACTCCGATATACTTAAATACCTCATATAGAGTCTTTCCAAAGTGGCCGAAAGCCACAGCTCCATGATGAGGGAAATTCTTCTCAATCAGAACATGACGATAGAATCTGCCCATCTCAGGAATTGCAAAGATTCCGATAGAACCGAAAGATCTGGTTCTTACAGGTAGGACTTCACCCTGTGCGATATAAGCGCGAAGTTTACTATCAGCAGTACTCTGCAGACGGAAAAAAGTAATCTTACCTGGTGCGATATCTCCCTCAAGTGTTCCATTTGTTACTTCTTCAGGAAGTGAACGTGCCATGATCTTCTGATTTCTCATCTCACAGAATGCAAGCTTCTTTGATGAAGTATTTCCACAGTGGAATCCCATAAATGTATCTGTTAATGTATATGGGAATTTGCCTTCGATATCTTCCTTATATAAATCCTTTGGAACAGAGTTATTAATATCAAGAAGAGTTACGATATCATCACTTACAACTGTTCCAATAAATTCTGAAAGTGCTCCATATATATCAACCTCGCAAGAAACAGGAATACCCATACCTGTAAGACGGCTGTTTACATAACAAGGTACGAATCCAAACTGTGTCTGGAATGCTGGCCAGCACTTTCCTGCGATAGCAACATACTTCTTGCATCCTTTATGATCTTTGATCCAGTCCAAAAGTGTAAGTTCATACTGAGCAAGTTTAGGAAGAACTTCCGGCTTATTATTTCCACTTCCAAGTTCCTTCTCCATATCTGAAACGACATCAGAAATACGTGGATCTCCATCGTGCTTATGATATGCTTCAAATAAATCGAGCTCAGAATTTTCCTCAATTTCTACACCCAAATCATATAGACATTTGATAGGTGCATTGCAAGCTAAGAAATTATTTGGACGAGGTCCGAAAGATATAATCTTTAATTCGCTAAGTGCGACTATA
This sequence comes from Lachnospiraceae bacterium, assembly GCA_024682375.1. Classification (GTDB taxonomy): domain Bacteria; phylum Bacillota; class Clostridia; order Lachnospirales; family Lachnospiraceae; genus Lachnocurva. The sequence continues at coordinate 6,235 of JAIKZI010000077.1, forward strand.
CTTCTTGCTATAGGGAAAAAGTCTGCAATCATATCAGCGCATGCCTCTGCATCTCCAACAGGATATTCTGGAATGTAGGCCTTTACATTTCTAAGCGCTAAATTGTAGCTTGCATTTAGCATGCCGCAATATGCATCTCCTCTTCCATCCAAAAGGCTATTTCCAGATTCCTCTGCAGCTGCTATAACCATCTTTGGTCCCTTGAATTCCTGAGCTAACATAGTTTCAGAAATCTCAGGTCCAAAGTTTCCCAAATAGATACAAAGTGCATTACAACCTTTTTCTTCAATATCTAAAAGTGCTTCCTTCATCTGTACTTCACTCTCGATAATACAAACCGGACATTCATACACATCGAGATCAGGATATTTCTTCTTACATGCATCAATAACTGCTTTTCTACGATTTACAGAAAGCGAAGCAGGGAAACAATCTCTTGATACTGCTACAACCCCTAGTTTTACCTTTGGCATATTCTCTTCATTCATAATTAATTCCTCCCTTATATATCTAGTCTTTTATAAAGCCTTTTCTAAAAAATCAAACATCTTATAACTCCAGCCTGAAGCCGAGTTTCCATATCCTAAGCCGCATCCATGTCCACCAGTAGGATAAATATGTGTCTCATGTAATACTCCATGCTTTGCTAAAGCATCCTCTAAATATGTTGTATTAATACATGGAACACAGTTATCGTCCTCACAAGCCCAGGCAAAAGTAGGTGGATAATTCTTATCTACCATCTCTTCTACACTAAGCTTCTTTCTCAAGCTCTCATCTCCACCTGTAATATTCATTTCAGTCTCAGAATGAGTTGTCTCTTTTCTCATAGTGATAACTGGATATCCTGCTACAACAGCATTTGGTTTTCCTTCTGGCAAAAGTTCATCCGCAAGTCCTGCTGCAGATGCAACCAAATGTCCACCTGCTGAAAAACCTACTACAACGACCTTGTCCACATCTACACCGTATATATCACTATTTTTTCTTATATATGCGATTGAATCCAAAAGGTCCATCTGAGCATTGGGATAAGTTGAATTCTCTTTAACTCTATAATTCAACATAAAACATCTATATCCGCGACTTTCCATAATCGTCTCAATAGGAGAGCCCTCATTCTGGAAACTAACACAACTATAAGCTCCACCAGGACAAATAACTGCTGCCGGTTTTTTCTTTTCAGGATCTAATACCTTTGGAACAATTAAAAAATTACATTCAGGATCATCTGGAGAATCTGAATCTGATGGCACGAAATCTGTCCAATCTCTTAACTTTAAACATCTACGTTTTCCATCCTCTATTTCCAAAGCTAAATTTGCTGTATCAACAAGCTGATCTGAAGTACCTCTTAAATCATCTCCCCAAGGAGTTTTCTGATGAAAAGCCGCAAGTCTAAGTGGTTGATCTGCATACTCTTTCTGAAAGAAATCCAATGTTTCCTCCAAAAATAGAAATTTCACCCAGTTTTTCATATTCGGCCATTCCATTATTTCATTGAATGAATTCATTGTTGTAAAGTACATATGCCACCTCATTCTAATAATTAAATTAAATGCATTTTAAACACTACAGGATATGATGTATTAAGAACCCCTGCTTTTAGTTTTAGACCTTCTCTAGTAAACTCATATTTAACTTCTTCATCACTTCCCAGTAATTCGACACTATCCAGGACTCCCCTAAACTTATCCTCAAATTTAGGATCTGAGTTATCTGCCGCCATCTCAGTAAGAAGATATCCTCCATCCAAAGATTCCTTCATAACTATTGCGTACAGCGAATCGCCCTTTGCTGTATATCTGATATCCTTTGATGTATATCCGTAATCTTCGACCTCGGAAAAAAATCCGTCCGGAGTCTTTGTCGGTCCCTCGCCATTACATCTCCATGTTATAGTGTCATAAATCGAATCACCATTTAATTTAAGCCACTTTCCAATCTGTCTAAGGATTTCTTTCTCCTCATCACAGATAGAACCATCAGCCTTCGGTCCTACATTTAAAAGCAAGTTACCATTCTTAGAAACTACATCTACAAGTGTCTGAACCAAACTCTCAGGAGTTTTAAATTTGTTTCCAACTGTATAACACCAAGAATTCATAGCTGTAGAAGTATCAGTCTGCCAATAATAAGAAGGTGCACTCTTCATGTAGCCTCGTTCCACATCATAAAGACCTGCACCAAAAGCGAATACATCATACTTGTAGCAAAGTACTACCTCTTCATTCCACTCTGCCGCACGATTATAGTAATAAGCTATCATCTTCTTTACATAGTCTCTGGCCGCAACATGCTGAATCCACCAATCGAAATAGAGAACCTTTGGATGTGTCTTATCGATTAGCTCGCAAGTTCTTACAAGCCAATCCTCCAAAAATTCTTTTGAAGGATAAGGTTTTGACTTCGGGTCAAAATAATTATCATTCTCCAGTCTTTCTGCCGGCCAATACAAATCATCTCTTCCGCAGTTATCTTCTATATCACTCTCAAACTCTCTTCCATGATCGAAGAAGAACCAATGCTCCATTCTATGAGAAGATGTTCCCATGCACATCTTATTTCTATCACAAGCTTCCTTTAATTCACCTAAGACATCCCTATGTGGTCCCATAACTTTCGCATTCCACTTAGAAAGTTTCGAATCATACATCTGAAATCCATCATGATGCTCCGCAACTGGAATCATATATCTAGCACCCGACTCTTTAAAAAGTGAAACCCACTCATCCGGATTGAACTTCTCTGCCTTAAACATAGGAATGAAGTCCTTATATCCAAACTTCTTATGAGGACCATAGGTCTCTACATGATGCTTAAAATAATCCTCCGATTGCATGTACATAAATCTCGGATACCATTCACTGCCCCACTCCGGCACAGTGAAAACTCCCCAGTGGATAAAAATTCCAAACTTAGCCTTTTTAAACCACTTAGGAACTGTATAATTTGAAAGTGAATTCCAATCATCCTTATACGGTCCCTTTTCTATCACTTCATCTATCTTTTTTAATTCTGCCTCATACATATTTTTTCCCTTTGAAGTACTAAATTTCAGCCACTATATCATCTACAGAAGTTCCTATATAAAGTTTCTCATCACGAGTTGCATCTACCTGAATTTTGACTTCTTTTGTTTCTCCACAAGATATTAATTCCTTATCAAATCCGCATAGTTTTATATACTTATTAGACTTATGCTTCTTATAAACTTCTACAACCTCTTTTCCGTCCATCTTTCCGGTATTTTTGACTTTAAGAGAGACTACATTTTCACCCTCTCTTCTAACATCAGAAATCTCAAAATCTGTATAGGATAAACCATATCCGAAGGAAAAAAGAGGCTTTATCTTATTAGCTTCCAGATATCTATATCCGACCTCATCCTTTTCTTTGTAATTTACTTCTCCCTCGCATCCAAACTCACCCAGAGAATGAGCAGAGCAATCTTCAAGCTTTTTGTAAAAACTGATAGGAGATTTTCCAGATGGATTTACTCTTCCAAGCAAAACTTCTGCCAAAGCTCTTCCGCCTTCCATACCGTTATAGAACATCCATAGAAGTGCCTTTGTATCATCAATCCACGGATCCATTGAAATTGGATTTCCACCAATCATAACTACAGTCATATCAGGACGAATTGAAAGAAGATCTACAAGTAATTCCTTCTGCCCATATGGTAATGACATGTCCTTTCTGTCATAGCCTTCCTGATCTTCATCATGATTTAGACCACCGATAAAAATTACATGATCGTACTTTCCATTTTTTACCTTAAAGATTGCTTCATCATGTAATTCTTTTCTATACTTCATAAGTTCCTGATTCTTTACATCTTCTGTATTTGAAGCTGCATTCTCCTGATTTACAAGAGATGTTGCCTGCCATGAAGAATCCTGAATTTCCGATGTATTGCTGCAATATCCCGCTACATAATCTACAGTGTTATTTCCACCTAAAATCATTGAAAGTCCCTGTAGTGGTGTTATCTCATAAAGTGCTTTTATCTCAGCGCTTCCACCACCAGATGCATGCATCTTATTTGCATTCTCACCTATTAGAAGTATTCTTTCTTTCGGTTTTATATCAAGCGGTAATACATTCTCATTCTTTAGAAGTACAATCGATTCCTCAGCTACTTCAAGAAGAGATTTTTGATGCGAAATAGTATTATAAGAACCACTCTTTCTTTCTTCGCCAAAAAGCATATGAAGTCTTTGCATCATAACTAAAATATGAAGAACCTTTTCATCCAGTTTATCTTCACTGATTTCGCCGGATTCTATTTTTTCCTTAAGCGGATTAGCCATACAGTATTCATCAAAGTTATCTGTGACATTCATCTCGATATCAATGCCTGACTCCAAAGCACATTTCGTATCGTGAACTCCACCCCAGTCAGAAACTACAACTCCATCGAATCCCCATTTATCTCGAAGGACTTTAGTAAGCTGTGTTTCACTCTGGCAACAGTGTTCTCCATTTAGCTTGTTATATGCACCCATCACGGAATATACCCCAGCCTTTACTGCATCATAAAAGGCTGGATAATAGATTTCTTCAAGAGTTTCCTCATCGACCTTTGTATCTACAAAAAGTCTATCTGTCTCCTGATTATTTGCTGCAAAATGTTTAATACAGGCTGATACATCCCATTTTTGAACGCCCTTTATAAAAGGAACCACAAGTTTCCTCGTAAGATATGGATCCTCACTGAAGTATTCAAAATTACGTCCACAAAGCGGTGATCTCTTTATATTTACACCAGGGCCCAAGATCATATCCTTTCCTCGACCTCTGGCTTCTTCACCGAGAACACTTCCTGATGCCTCAGCTAACTTAGTATTCCAGGTAGCTGCAATAGCACTGTTACATGGAAGATAGGAAACATAATCCTGAGAAGTTCCCTTTGCGCACCATCTATCAGGTTCAAAATCCTGTCTAACTCCACAAGGTCCATCAGAAAAACTTACACCCGGAATATTTAATCTAGGTACACCTGCTGTCTTAAATAATTCTGAGCCGTGAACCATTCCTATCTTTTCATCTAAAGACATCTCTTTTAGTAAAGATTTTGCCTTCTCTATATATTCATTCTGTCCCATCATATCTGTATCCTATTATTTCAGTGAAATTTCAAATTTGCCTGCTGTAATATCAAATACTTTTCCTTCATTTACAAAATCAAGTTTTGCCTTTGAAAGTGCTCCACTCAATTCTCCAGAAACTATATTTCCATTTCTTTCAAGTTTTATGTCATAAAGAAGTTCTGAATTTTCGTAAACTTCGGCCTTTGCAGAATCCTCTAATTCATAAACTCTTAAGGTGATACTATCTCTATATGAATCACCAGCTTCCTTCTGATCCATGTTTACAGGAATTATGCTATTAGAACGAACCCAAAGAGGAATAGTTAAGTAATCACATACTTCATTTCTCCATACTCCACCTTCAACAACTTTTCCTGTAAAAGCATTGGTCCATTTGCCCTGTGGCAAATAGTATGAAACTCTTCCCTTCTCATCAAAGACAGGAGCTACAAGTAAACTATCTCCGAGCATATACTGTCTATCCAGATAAGCAGTACTTGGATCTTTCTCAAATTCCATAACCATACTTCTCATCATAGGAACACCTGTCTTATGAGTCTTTATACCCTGGCTATAGAGATATGGAATCAGATGACATTTAAGCTGACTGAATCTACGAACTACATCGACTGCTTCCTCATCGTAAACCCAAGGAACTCTATATGAAGTACTGCCATGCAGACGACTATGTGAAGATAAAAGTCCGAAGGCAGCCCATCTCTTATATACATCAGGAGTTGAAGCATCTTCGAATCCACCTATGTCATGGCTCCAGTATCCGAATCCACTACTTGTAAGAGACAATCCTCCACGTAGTGACTCAGCCATAGATTCATAAGTTGACCAGCAATCTCCGCCCCAGTGAACAGGGAATTTCTGTCCGCCGGCTGTAGCTGATCTGGCAAAAAGTACTGCCTCTTCTTCACCCTTGTTCTCAGCCAAAACTTCATAAACAGCCTGATTATAAAGGTATGTATAGAAGTTATGCATCTTCATTGGATCAGAACCATCAAACCAGACTACATCTTCAGTTGGAATTCTTTCACCGAAATCTGTCTTAAAACAATCTACGCCCATATCTAATAGATTCTTTAATTTATCCTTGAACCATTTCTTTGCATCTGGATTTGTGAAATCTACAAGTGCCATACCAGGCTGCCACATATCCCACTGCCATACAGAACCATCAGTTCTCTTTAAGAAATATCCATTCTCCATACCTTCTTCAAAAAGAGCTGACGCCTGTGCGATATAGGAATTTATCCAAACACAGATTTTAAGTCCTTTATCATGCATACGTTTTAGCATTCCAACAGGATCTGGGAAGATATCCTTATCCCAGATAAAATCAGACCAATGAAATGGCTTCATCCAACAACAATCGAAGTGGAAAACTGATAGAGGAATGTTTCTTTCTCTCATACCATCTACAAACTTCATAACTGTTTTTTCATCATAATCAGTTGTAAATGATGTAGAAAGCCATAGACCGAAAGTCCACTGTGGAAGCTGTGCCGGTTTTCCAGTAATATCTGTATATCTTTCAATAACCTCCTTCATAGTAGGTCCATTGATTACAAAATAATCCAGATTCTCACCAGGTACTGAAAAAGCAACCTTACTTACCTGTTCTGTTCCTACTTCAAAAGAAACTCTCTCAGGATGATTTACAAATACACCGTATCCATTATTTGTCATATAAAATGGAATATTCTTATAGGACTGATCTGTGCTAGTTCCGCCGTCCTCATTCCACATATCTATACTCTGACCGTTCTTTACAAAGGCTGAGAAATGCTCACCAAGTCCATATACATTCTCACCTACTCTTAAATCAAGCTGCTGCCTCATATAAGAATCACGACTATCTTTGTTATAATAATCGCCCTTCCAATCAGTCTTTATCAAAGAAAGGTCTCTGCCCTTACTCTTTGTGAGAAGTTCATCTCCCCTGTAATAAGCCATGCTCCAATTGTTTTCATCGATAATCAAAGAAAGTGAACCGCTTCTTACAATCAGCTTTCCATCCTCTTCAATCGCATCGATTTTCTTATCTTCACCTAAATTCAAATCAAATGATGGATCTTTTTTCTTAAGGCCTAAGAAATGGCTTGTCGAAACTCTAATAACTTCATCACATGGAACCGTAATTTTTATAGTCAAATTGACTCCACCTAAAGTATCACCTTTATGATTAATATGATGTGTTGGTGCTACAATCGTGACGTCTCGTTCATTAATGTGTGTTTCAAAAGCTTCTGCAGGAGAGAATCCTTCGCATCCTTCCTTCCATAACCAACAACCATTTAAAAATTTCATAATCTTTCCCTTTCTATATCTATGCTGTCCTCTAGTTAATTATAAAAAAATCATTTTTTCCTCATTACCATAAAAATCCACACAAAAATACCCTAAAAATTTGACAACAACCCTAGATTTTTACTTCTTGGGGGCTACATTTGTTTAATAAGTTCAATTTTTGATTTATACTTATCACATGGAAAAAATACGAGACTCATTTTTTATAAGACATAAAATATCAAGACAGCTGCATACCTTATATATTGTTGCGATTTTGATTCCTGTAACTATACTAGGAGCTTTGTTTTATACATTTAGTTATCAGAAGATGGAAGATAATTATCAACATTTATGTATAAGTAAGGCCGCCCAAATCAAAACTGCGATGGTAATGTTATCTTTAAACGTTTACCAGCTACAATCTAAATTTACTGCAGATCCAGCTCTTGCAAACATAATACAAACCGAATACAAGACGAAGAATGATGCTAAATTAAGTATGTCCGAATACTCTAAAATCAATTCTTCAATCAGCGATTACCCTGGTATATCCGCAGTAAGAATGTATGTTGATAAAAAAGTTATGCATGGGCTAAAGGAATACAATGGATTCTATCCAATCGATGACAATATAAAAAATACAAATTGGTACAACTATGCAAAACACACCTCCGATGGATTCTGGCTTACCAGAAAAAGGATTGGAACAGGTGAAGTAAAATACTATGAGCTTAATTATTACTGTAGAATTTCTCTTCCACAGAAGGGTAAATTTGCAATTCTTTCGGTCACAATCTCAAATGATTATTTGAGAAGTTTGATTGATCAGGACCAGTACAATATTTATATTACAGCTGACGATAATGTGATTTTTTTCGCTTCAGAAAGAAAACTGGAAGGACAGAAATTACCGACTGTAAAGAAATCAAATTCCAAATCTATTTTAGACATTGGAAATGGAAAGGTTGATAATAAGTCCACGATTCTAAGCTTTGAATCGCTAAAAATGTATAAAACAAACTGCAATTTAAAAATACTTGTAAGTAATGATTCATTTTATAAGCAATTACATAGATTTATAGTAATTACTTTATCTATAGTTCTAATTGCAATTATAATTTCATTCTCAATCGTATTTTATTACAACAAGTACTTCTCAGATAGAATCAAAACTCTGAGAATTGCTATGCATAAAGCTGCAAATAATGATTATGAAATCGTAAATTCGATACATGGAAATGATGAATTATCTCAGACTTTTTCCGACCTAAAAGTTATGGCACAAACTTTAAAAAAGGAAGAGATGTCCATCTACCAAAACAAGATTGCAGCTGAACGATTATTAAATGAACAGCAGCAAATGGAAATGAAATTATTAGCCGGACAGATAAATCCGCATTTTCTATATAACACTCTAGAAATGCTTCGTATGAAGGCGCTCACTGAGGGGAACCGCTCTCTATCCAAAGCCATTCAAATGCTTGGAAAATGTATGCATTATGTATTGAGCAATACAAAATCCACAGCTACGACTTTGCAAAAAGAAATCACTTATCTAGAGAATTACTTATCTATCATGAAGATGCGTTTTGGAAATCGTCTAAACTATGATATCAGGATCGATTCCACTCTGTCTCTCGACGATGTTTTAATTCTCCCTCTTCTAATTCAGCCGGTGGTAGAAAATGCTATCATCCATGGACTGGAAGAAACGGGGGAACCGGGGTTACTTGTATTAAAAATAAAAAAGATGCCACATGATAAGCTTCTAATCACCGTTTATGACAACGGAATTGGAATGGATAAGAACGCTTTAAAGAAAATGCGACGTCGCCTAAATCAGGTTCCAAATCCAAATGCTAATCATGGTGTAGCTATGTATAACATAAATACACGAATACATCTTTATTATGGAAAGGAATATGGAGTCAAGATACTATCTAAGCCTCAGAAATGTACTTTTGTAAGTATCAAAATTCCACTACAAACTAAAGGGGAGGAATAACATGAATGTATTTATTGCAGACGATGAAGAAATTGTGCTTGAAGGATTAAAATATATTATTGATTGGAATTCCCTTGGATTTTCTATATGTGGAACTGCCACAAATGGAATGGATGCACTTAATCAAATATTAGCACTTCAGCCTGATCTAGTCCTTTTGGACATACGTATGCCAAAACTAAATGGCATAGACGTCGTTGAACAAGCTGTTTCAAAGGGTTACAACGGAAAATTCATCATCCTAAGCGGTGTGGCAAACTTCAAGATGGCACAGACCGCCATGAGAAATGGTGTAGACTTCTATCTCACAAAGCCTATCGATGAAGATGAATTAAGCAAGGCTGTAATCTCAGTAAGAGATGAAATAAATGATAAGTCCAATCAGGAAAAGATTTATAAGCAATATAAATCCAAAGCTATAAACAGTATTCTTTTAGATATATTACACGGTACTGCAGATATAGACCGTCTGGATATAAAAGGTCTAAACCTTGATTCCAACCTATATCAGGTTATCGCATATGAAAATTACAATCAGAACTATATCTATCAGACTTGGGATTTTGAAAAAATGTTTCGAATTGCAAATGAGGACCAGAACTCTTTCTTCGTTCTAAAATCCGATATGCAAAACATACTGCTTTTGATGGGAAACTCTTCTCTTTCAAAATTCCAGAGATTATTAAAACGTTATCAGGAAACACCTATGAAGGGTTCTCCTCTTGATTCAATATTTTTAGCTTACGGAAGAGTTGTTTCTAGACTTTCAGACATACCACTTTCCTTCCATGATGTACAATCTCTAGGAAGTCGCAGATTCTTCTGTAAAAACAACCAGCATATCCTAGGCTATCAGGAATTAAAAGAAGAGATGGGAAAGCCAACTCTTATAAAGAAGAATACAAGCTTTGAATATGCAAGACGTTTTGTAAAATATATAGAATCAAATAATACAATGCAATTGAGAGATACCTTAAATGAGCTGTCCGATTTTATGTACCACACTCAGTCAACGATTCCTGAAATCAGGCATACACTTATAGATATCTATATTTCTGTAAAACAGCAGATTATGCAGCAGTTCCCAAATACAGAGATTCCTTTCCCGCCAAATGCTACCGTAATCGGTATGTTGGAGAAGAAATACTATCTCTATGAAATCATTGATTTCATGCAGGAACAGTTTAAACTTATGATGAAATCAGTCGGTGTATCAAACGGTGCAAATACATTAGCTGACATCCAATACTATATAAAGCATAACTACATGTATGACTTAAAGCTTGAATCCATAGCACCTCTATTTGGATACAGTAGTTCATACCTTGGAAAACTTTTTTCCCAAAAAGGTGGCATAAACTTCAATGCATACCTCGATAAGGTTAGAATCCATGAAGCGAAGAAACTACTTAAGAATCCAAATCTAAAGGTTTATGAAATAGCAGCAAAGGTCGGATATAAGGATGTAAATTATTTCTACATCAAATTCAGAAAAAACACCGGCACATCCCCTGCTGAATATAGACAAAACAATCTATCAAAAGAGCTCTCTCTTTTATAAAAAAAACTCCTCTTTACTATTACAGTAAAGAGGATTTTTTTAATCTAAATCAAACCTTATAAATCAAAAGATCATGAGCTTTTATTTTAATACGATGACCATTTTCTATGTGCTCTTCACTCAGAAGCACGGTACCATTTTGGGGGAGTGAAATTTCAATATCTTTATCAGAATGATTTAGTACAAAGATAAACTTGCCATTGTAATTTTCTCTAGCAGTCACCTCAATCTGTTCTGGATCATCCAAAGCCGATATGTCTATAATTGGTTTTATATCCTGCTCTACACATAGATTGTGTACAAGCTTCCTATAGAATTCAGAAGATGAATGTGTGCCTATGTAATATGCTTTACCTTTATTGAATTCATGTCTGGAAACCACGGGCATTCCCTTATAGAAATCCTCCTCATAGACAGAAAGACAATCGTCCTCCTTATCAAGATGAGTTAAATCACATATAAGTTTTGCAGGATATTTAGTTCCATCGTATATAAAACTATTCGCCTTATCTTCTGGCAAGGCATCAGATTCTTCAACCCATAAGCCTAAGACTTCTTTATATTCGCCAGGATATCCACCCAATTTAAATAGGTAGTTTTCATCTATCATTCCGGTTAGATATGTAGCAACAAATGTACCTCCATCCGAAACGAACTTCTTTACCTTGTCATAATATCCATCCTGGCTCATAAACATCATAGGTGCAATCAGGATTTTATAATTATCCAGCGGATCAGATGGTCCAATAATATCGACATCTATATGTTCGGAAAAAAGTGCCCTATAATAGCACAATATTTCGTTTTTATAATCGATATTTATACTAGGTCCCGCTGAAACGCGAAGCGCGTACCAGTTGTTCCAATCGAAATAGATTGCAACTTTAGAATCCAATCTGGAACCTAAAATTTCACCTTTAAGTTTATGAAGTTCTAAGCCTAATTGTTTTACTTCTCGATATACTCGAGTATTGTTTGTACCAACATGATCTATTACAGCACCATGAAGTGCTTCACAGGCTCCTCTGGTTCTTCTCATCTGGAAGAACTGAATACAATCTGCTCCATGAGCCATAGCCTGGTAACTCCAGAGTCTCATGATTCCCGGCCTCTTTAGAGCATTGTACGGTAACCAGTTTGTCACCGAAGGGGTTTGCTCCATAAGTACAAAGGAATCTCCATTGTGTATGCCTCGCATGAGATCATGCGACATTGCAATTTCAGCCGGTCCACACTCGTTTGATGGATAATTATCCCAAGAGACAAAATCCATATATTTAGCCCATTTGCGATAGTCTAAATCTTCGTAGAAGCCCATCAAATTGGTAGTAATAGGGATATCAGGAGTTATTTTCTTGATTTCCCTATATTCATCCTGATAGTTTCTAAAAATACTATCAGAATTAAATCTAAAATAATCTAATGACATTCCCTGAAACTGTGTACGATTCCAAGCGAAAAATTCACTTCTTAAATCCGGAATGACTATCTCATCCCAATCATAAAAATGATGTCCCCAGAATTCAGTGTTCCAGGCATAATTTAGATTATCTAATGTCTTATACTTGTCCTTTAACCAAAGCCTAAATGCTTTTTCACAATTCTCACAACAACAAACGCCGCCATATTCATTCGAAATATGCCATGCTACTATGTTGTCATAATCCTTGTATCTCTCAGCCAGTTTTTTAGCCAAAAGAGGAGCATATTTACGGTAGGTCGGACTATTCGGGCACGAATTATGTCTTCCACCGAATTTCCTTTTCTTACCATCGAATTCAGTTCTTAGAACATCTGGATGTCTATGCGCCATCCACGGCGGATGAGCCGCTGTGGATGTCGCTAACATCACTTTCAATCCGTTCTTGCGAACCAGATTCATAATCTTATCTAGTCGACGAAAATCATATTCGTCTTCCGATGGCTGGATAGATGCCCAGGAGAAAACATTCAAAGTTACTTCATTGATATTAGCTTCTTTTAGAAGTTTCATATCTTCTTCCCATATTTCCTCCGGCCACTGTTCCGGATTATAATCGCCACCATATAGAATTTCTTCTACTCTGTCATTAAATTTCTTGTAAGTCATTTACTTTGAAGCTGCTTTCTTTCTAGCTGCATTCTGATCTTTAGCATTCTTAAAGTCTACCTTTAAGCAATCTTCGTAACCAAGTCCCTTAGCTGTCTTGATCATGTTAGCCTTGATGCTATCAAATTCAGCATCATCCTTGGCAAAGATCATCTTCCATGAGTTATCTACGATAGTAGCCTTTACCTGTCCTCTGATTGTAGAGATGTTTGAATCTTCTTCAGGTGTTGAGTATGTAGTACCAGGTGCAATACCTAACATATCATTGTTCTTTAGGTATTCCATAGTTGTCTTAGCACCACCCATGTGCTCTGACCAATCCTTATCGATAGGTGTCTGTGCTGCTGAAATGTAGCTTTCCCATGTTGTGTAATCATACTTAGCTCCACCTGCATTTTTATCAGGATCTTCTAGGCTGACACACTTGAAGTTAAGTGCTGAAACACCATCTTTCCAGCTACCGCCGCCCCATTCTTTTGGAACTTTAGTATCGTTGCTTGGAAGTGCCTTCTTACCAAATTCTGTAAGGTATGGCTTTCCATCCTTATCAAGATCCCATGACAATCCCTTAGGACCCTGTGCACCATTACCCTGCTCGTTGCATTCAACACCTTCTGGGCTGTAGAGCCAATCGATGAAGTCTGCGATTCTCTGAGGGTCTTTTGCCTTTGAACCGATGCAGATAGCCTGTGATGTGTTACCATCTGGAGTTGCACCGTATGAGAAAATCTTCATGTTAGAAATAGGAATCATCTGATATCCCTTTCCAGCTGATGTGTTTTCCTGTGTATTGAATAGACTCTTTGAAGCCCATGGCCATGGACAGAATAGAATCTTACCATGTGAATACTTAGAAGACATTGTATCGTAGTTCTGAGTAGTTGAATCAGGATCTACAAGTCCTCTCTTGTTTGCTTCATAGTAAAGCTTCAAAACATCAAGGTATGGTGAGTTATCAGCGAGGATATCAACATCTTCTGATCCATCATACTTTGAAAGAACGAAACCAAGCTCATCATAACCATACATACATGTAGGCTGCTTAGCATTGTTCATCATGTTTCCATCCCAGTCTTTGAAGAATGAAAGAGCATAGATGTCTTTCTTTCCTTCTTTTTCTCTAGCCATTTCCTGCATCTTTTCAAGCATGTCTAGAAGACCATTTAGATCCTTTACTTCTGGGTAACCCATTTCTTTGTAGTAGTCCCATCTTACATAAGGTCCAAATGTAGGTTCTGTACCTTCACCTGGAGTTGTAGCTGAGTCCTGTGAAACTGAATATGGCATTGCATATGTTCCATCTAAGCCTTTGTTAGCTGCCTTAATAGCATTGCCATAATTCTTTGTTACGTCTTTTCCCTTCATGTAATCATCAAGGTTTAGTACCAAACCTGAATCTACTAGATCTTTAAGACGACCATTGCTTGTACCAACAAGAATCAAATCACCTAAATCTCCAGCTGCAGTACGTGTCTGATACAATGTATCTCCACCACCAGCTACGTTAGGGGCAATAACATTTAGCTTGATGTTGAACTTGTCTTTAATAATCTTTGCAAACCATCCAGTCTGCACACCATTGTAGTTAGCGAAGTCATCGTAAACATCTAGTGTTAACTCATCGCTATAATCCCCTTTGGCACTTGCCGATTTGCTTGCGGATGATTTTCCGCATCCTGCGAACATGGTTGCAACCATTGATCCGCATAGAAGCAAACTTAAAACTTTGTTCTTCATTTGACCACTCCTTTTTTTATTATGATATTTAATATTAATTGATTCTTACCCCTTTACAGAACCAATCATAATACCCTTGACGAAAAATCTCTGGAACATAGGATAAATGCAAAGTATAGGTAATACAACCACTACTGAAACTGTCATCTGAATAGATGTAGGTGTCTGCTGTGTTGCCATTGTCGCTGCATTCAATCCCTGTACACCAGTATTTTTAACCATGGAAGCTAAAGAACTTGCCTGGTTAATATATGTATATAACAAATACTGCAAACTATATAACTTCTGATCTGTAATATAAATCAATGTATCCTGGTAACTGTTCCACTGTCCTACTGCGGAAAAAATTGCAACTGTAGCCAAAATAGGTGTACATACAGGTAAAACTATCTGCCAGAATCTACGAAGTACTCCTGCTCCATCAATCTCAGCTGCTTCCTGAAGTGATTTAGGAAGTGACTCTATATAAGTCTTTACCAAGATGATATTGAACGGCTGTACGATACAAGGCAGGATATATACCCAGAATGTATTGGTAAGTCCAAGTGTTTTCATTGTTATAAACATTGGAATCAAACCTGCATTGAAGTACATAATAATTACTACAAATCTATACCAGAATTTTCTTTTCCACATTCTTTCCTGTGTAAACATATATCCCAGGAATGCAGTTGCAAGTACTGTTGTAACCGTACCGATTACTGTTTTTCCCAAAGATACTAGCGCTGCATTGCCAAGTCCATTCAATGAAATAAGCGCCTTATAGTTCTCAAAATGAATTCCCCTTGGGATGAAATTAATCAACCCCTGTGCAGAAAGTTCATTCGAACTGATAGTATTGATGATCATGTAATAGAAGGGATAAATACAAATCAAAGTAAAAATTCCAAATATCAAATAATTAAATACATCAAATACCCTATCTGAAACTTTTGTTTTATATTTTCCACCATTTGGTAGATTTTCTTTGCTTTCTTTTTTCATTTTATATTCCCCTTAAACTATAGTCTCACCACGAGTCAACTTTGATACGACATTACATAATGACAACAAAGCAATTGAAACTATACTCTTTAGCATACTGATTGCGGTCGCCAGAGAATAACTAGACCCCGTCATACCAATGTTATATACATACAAGTCCAAAACCTGTATGTGCTCTTTGTTGAATGAATTCTGAAATACAAAATACTGGTCCATTCCATTGTTCAGGAAGTTTGAAACGGCCATCATAAGCATTACAAAGAATGTTGGTAAAAGTTCAGGAATTGTTATATAAAGTATCTTCTGGAATCTTCCGGCTCCATCGATACTGGCTGCTTCATATAGTTCCTGATCAATACTGGCTATAGATGCAAGATAAATAATTGATCCCCATCCTAAGCCTTTCCACAATCCCCACAAAAGCATCTTTAGATAAGTATATGAATCACTATCCAAGAATTTGATAGGTGTTTTGATGCATCCCATCTGATGTAGGAATGTGTTTACCATTCCGTTTGAGGAAAAAAGTGCAAATGCTACAGAGAATACCAATACCCAGCTGATGAAGTTAGGTAATGTTGTAAATGTCTGTACGAATGATTTGAACTTTTTGTTCTTTATCTCATTTAAGAATACTGCAAAGAACAATGGCAAAATCGATGTTGCAATACCAAGTAAGCTCATTACAAATGTATTCTTTAAAACCTGTACTAACTGTTTTACCTGGGTAGGATTTGAAACTAGCATCTTGAACCATTTCAGACCTACAAATTCACACTGTGATAAGCTTCTAGGCGGTTTGTAATCATAAAACGCATATATCCAACCATGAAGTGGGAAATATGAGAATAGAAAAACCAATATTATGAAAGGTAAAATACATAAAAAGTATTTAAAACCAACGCTTTTGCTTTTTCCAATATGATTATCTTTAGTATTTGTGACCTCACTCATAAGCGTCCTCCCCTTTTCTTTTGTCTAAAATAATCCTATCATTTTGATTTTGATTGAAATACTTGAAAAATTTGCCACGTCTTTCTGCAAAAAATTGATTATTCCATTTAAGAATTTACGAATCTTTAATTTTTATAGTACTGTCCATCCGATTTTTAATGTACTTAATTTTATAGATATTTTTTATCATTAATATAAAGATATTTTCACTGGAGGTTTTTACTATGAAATTTAAAAACAGCATATTAGATGTGGTAAACACATTATGTAACTTTATAGCGCTAAACATCGTATTCTTAATAACCTGTATTCCAATCATAACAATAGGCGCATCTCTAAGTGCTCTATATAGTGTGATGATGAAAGAAGCCAGAGGCGAGTATGGATATTTAATAAGACCATACATAAGTGAATTTAAAAAGAACTTCAAGCAGAGTACAGAAAGCTTCTTAATTATATTTATATTGGGTTTAATCCTATCCTTCAATTTCTTCTTCTGGAAGGCGATAGGAAGTCCACTAGGATCAATTGTAATGACTTTGATGCTTGTATTTTTATTTGCACTTCTTTGTGTTACTTCTTATGTATTTCCTCTTATTGCAAGATTTGAAAATACAACAAAACAGACTTTTAAAAATGCCATCGGCTTATGTTTTCTTAACGCAAAAGCCACTGGACTTATACTTGTAATAAAGGCATTTATATTCTTCTTAGCTTATTTTTCATCACCATTTAGAATTCTTCTAGTTCTATTTGGCTTTGCATTCAGTGCATATCTACAATCATTTGTACTTATTAAGGTATTTAAACCTTATGAAGTAATATAACTCTCCCTAAAAGGAAAAGAAGAATGCTCCCATCCAGGAAGCATCCTTCTTTTTTTTACATCCAATCATCTATTCTATTTACAAATTCTTCAAAACGAATTGGCTTCGAATACATAAATCCCTGTAGGCAGGCAACTTCATAATTCTTACTGATAAAATCAGCCATGTGTTTATCTTCAATTCCTTCTACGCAAATAGTTGTATTTCTCAATTTCGCACTATCTGAAATAGCCTTTAACATGATCTGTTTTGATAAGTCATTTTCAATATCACTGATAAAAGTTCTATCAATCTTTATCTGATCCATCGGAAGTTCAAACATAAGCCCAATAGATGAATATCCAGTACCAAAATCATCTAAGGCTGTCTGAATTCCTTGTGAACGAATGAAATCAATTCTTCGTTTTAGAAATGTTGGATCTAAAAGTTTACATCTTTCAGTGAGCTCAATACGAATATTCTTGGTATCAATTCCTACATCATTTATAGTATTAATCATCTTTTCCTCAAAATCATCTCTCTCGAGCTGAGGATATGCCAAATTAACATTTACTATGAAATCCGGATATTTTTCAATTATCTTCTTAGCATCAGTAAGTGATCTCTTAAAAATCCAGCTACCTAAAGTATAGAAAATAGGATCCTTTTCAAGCCACTCTATAAATTGATTTGGGGGAATCTCTCCAAACTTTTCATTCGACCAGCGAATCAAAGATTCCATCGCCACAAGCTTTCCGGTTTTTGCACTCATGATTGGCTGATATACCATATAAAAGCCTCTGCAATTGGCAATTATTGCCTCTCGAATCTCATTGTAAACGCAGAGCTGGCAACCATCAGATCTTTTATCCAAGTAATTAAAGATATGAAGTGTAGGATCACTACTATCTTCTTTTGCTTTTTCAAGAGCAAATAATGTACTTGTATATATTGTCTTTGGGCTGATTGATGCGTCCTTTGCAATAGTTGCTCCGCCATATACATCAATATGTATTAAAGTATCATTCACAATTATCCCATCATTTATGCATGATTTGATATCATTAAACTCTTTCTTTCCGAATTCCATAATTGATTCATCGTCTTGGTCAAAAGTCTTCATAATGGCATACTTAGTACCTTCAAGACGGTATACTAATCCAGCATTTCTAAAGTATAAAAGTATCTCTCCAACAATTCTAAGAACTGAATTTCCTGTCATAAATCCGAATCTATTATTTACGCCGGCGAAATCCCTTATACTTATCATCATAAGCGAATATGGAACTTTCTCTTCATTTGCCTTATTCATATCATTCATAAGTTTATGAATTGTAAAAAGTCCAGTGAGAGGATCAATCATATCATTCTTTTCATAATTAATAACTGATCCAGCATAAAAGACAGCTTCACCCTTTTCGTCTCGTTTAAAACGTGAAAAAGTTGCAACAGTCTTATAATTTCCCTCCTTATCCAAAATACGATAAGGCATATTAAGTTCGTCAACCTTCCCAGCTAACATATCATCAGAAGCTTTTACGAAATCATCTCTATCATCTGGATGAATTCGATTGATATAACTCATAAGTGCTTCTCTTTCATCCATAACTCGAGATGGTAAGCCCAAAAAGTCTACCATTTCCTGGCTCCAATGAACTTTTCCATGAGCATAATCGGCATAGAAAGCATACCAACCTTCATTCTGGCTGGAAAAAATTTCAAATAAATCATCGAAATATCTTACTTTTAATGAATCATCCATCGAATTCACCTTCTTCTGTCATTACCTGTCTCAGTATAATACTTCTTCTTGTCCTTATACATTTCAAGTTCAGCTCGTTTTATTACATCATAAATCTCTTTCCCAAATCCAATAGAAAAACCGTATGATGCAATCCTATTATTGAAATAAATTATATCTTTAAGAATTAAAACCTTACTTCTAAAAGCAGACTCAGTTTGAATACGACTTATACATACAAACTCATCTCCGCTTATCCTAAATATACCATCTCCATCGAAAACGTTCCTAAGTATTTCTGCAACTTTTTTAATTCTTCTGTCGCCCTCATAATGTCCAAGATTATCATTTACTGCCTTCAACGAATTCACATCGGCAAATACAACCGCAATCTTTTCTTCACACTTTAATTTATCGATATATTCCTGATATCCACGTCTGTTTAAAAGACCGGTCAGAATATCCACCGTCGATAACTCATTATAAATCTGAGCACTTATATTTGCCTTCAAGGTCATTTTAGATTGGAAGGTCATATATATAATTTCATACACAATAGCTATACACATAAATCCATGTCCAATCGCCTTAAAATGAACCAAAACGGCAATAACAACATATGGCATAAGTGCAAGAATATATTTATCCAAAGCCTCAGAAGCCTGATATTCCTTCTTTAGCTTTAACATATTAATAAAGCATACCAAAAATACAAGAAGCGGAATTATATATGAAATATAAGCCCAGTAGCTATTTATTATTTTTCCATTTTCTATGGAAAAAAGTTTTCCTTCAACCGTTAATATAACTTCCGAAACAATATTTATCCCCAAAAATCCCCAAGCTATCATCTGAATTTCCTCTGGAAACTTCAGCCCAAATAGCTCAATGACTTTTGAGGTATATTGCATGTAAAAACCAAAATTTAAACTAAAAATAATAAAAGCCATCAGATTTAAACCAATAACCCAATGACTGTTTACAGCTGAATTAAGCAAAAATAGACTTACAGCTTCCACCGTAAGTCCACTAATGCATGTCAGTACGCAACATATGAATTTATTCATCATTCCAACTACATTTGTATCCTGAAGAGATTTAACCGGTACTTCCTTCACGCCTACAAGTATTAGAACGAGGAAAAAAATCGCTACTATATTAATCACCACTACTGTTGAATTCATAAGTCACTTCACCCTGCATATTTAACCAAAAACCTTGATTCCCCATTAGAAAAATACCATAGCCAAAGGTATATGTCTATCCAGAGTGAAGTTATTTAATAAGAATTTAATATACGAATTAACTTCTTTTATTACTCTATCTCAAATGCCATTTCAAAGCCAGATCTAACTGCCTGCCATAGTGTTCCTCCTACATTAGAGCAGTCACCGATTACATAAGTCTTTGGAACGATATCTTTTAGCTTATCTACTACTTCAGTATTCTTTCTCTGTCCAAATGAAAGGACCACATTATCACATAAAATTGTAGATTCACCTTCTGCATTAGAAATCTTAATTCCTTCTTCTGTTACATCTAAAACCCTGCTTTCACAGATGAATTTAACATTATTCGCATTCAATTTCTGAAGAAGAGATGTGCTATTCATAAGAGATGCACCATTGCCAAGCATTGACTCTGGAATCATATCGACTACAGTGACCTTTTTTCCAGCGCGTGAATATGCATAAGCTGCTTCAAGACCTGTAAATCCACCACCGGCTACTACGACATTTTCACCCAGAGATTCATTTGTAGCATCACCGACCCACTGTACTTTAGAAGTTCCTGTTGCTGTAAAGTTTGGAATAATCGGGTTACTTCCAACGGCTATAATAAGCACATCAGGATTTTCCTTCTTAATTAGTTCTTCATCAGCTTCTGTATTCATTCTGATTTCGATATTTCCCTTATCAGAAACTGTTCTAATTGACCAGTCTAAATACTTACGAAGGTCTGCTTTAAAGTCTTCTCTGGCTGCTCTTATAAAGTTTCCACCGAGCTTATCACTCTTTTCAACCAAAATCACATTATGTCCACGTAAACTTGCTGTTCTTGCAGCTTCTAGTCCTGCCGGGCCACCACCTATGATCATAACCTTTTTAGCTACAGCTCTTCTATCCATTCTTCCGAAGTACTCTTCTCTTCCAATAAGAGGATTTACAGTACATCTTAAGTCATGAAGCTTTCCATGTGTCTGATTAATACAGTTATTACATCTGATACAAGGACGTATCTCATCCTCCATACCACATCTAAACTTATCTACGCATGCAGGATCTGCAATAAGAGGGCGAACCATAGCAACCATATCAGCCTTATCTTCGTCTATAATCTCTTCTGCCACAAACATATTATTTCCACCCACAACACTGATAGGTGTATTGAGTGCTTCTTTAAATTTAGCCGCATTATCTACATTGATTTTCTTCTTGTCATAAACTGTAGGGAAGACAAAAGGAAGATCCTCAGTATTTTCCAGAACACCTCTAGAAATATTAAAGAGATCCACATACTCTTCTATAGATTTTGCAAACTCAATCTGATCTTCAAGAGTAAGTCCACCCTCCTGCATTTCTTCACCAGAAATACGGTATTCAATAGCAAGTTTATCGCCGACTTTTTCCCTGATTTCCTGTAAAATTTCTCTGATAATTCTAGTACGGTTTTCAAAACTTCCGCCATATTCATCATTTCTCTTATTTGTAGATTCACGGTAAAAAGCAGCAGGAACGACACCATGTCCTCCATGGATCATCACATAGTCAGATCCAATTGACATCGCATTAACCGCACCATCTATAATTCCTTTCTGATAGTTATGAATATCCTCTTTTGTATAAGTATTTACCATAACTTCAGCAGGTATGAACATTTCCTTCGCACCGATTAGCTCCCATCCAATTTTTACGTCATACTGATGAGCTAGCTCTACCATATTTTTATAGCTGCTAAGCAAAAAAGGATTGTGCATATATGGAACAGGTGCTGCACCATAATCCAAATTACAATTTGCAGAACCGATTGTTACCATACCGACTCCGCCCTGAACCAGATTTCTAAAATGCATCATCTGTTTATTGTCTGCTGCGCCATCCATTCTAAAAAGTGCATTTCCATATGGTGCACACTCGATTCTATTTTTAACTGTCATACGTCCAATTCTAAAAGGACTGAATACTTTTGAATTCCTCATCTTTGCCCTCCTCGATAAATATTTATCAAAACTTATTTATATTATAATTAGCTTAATCTCATATAAACACTATCCAAAAACGAAAAGAACACTATAACCTATAGTTATAGTGTTCTAAAATAGTCCTTTACGTATTTTAAAAATAGATTGGAGCTAGAACTAAACTTGTCCTTTTTATAAGCCACCACATAGTTCGGGTTATGATTTGTATCCTTTATAGGAATACCCACAAGTTCTGATTCCTGCATATAATTGATTCCACCAATAGCTGATGCTTCACCCAAACATACCGTAGAAATCAGTTCATCGAAATTATCTACTTCCTTTTTTACATTTGGTTTATATCCGTCCCTTTTACAGGATTCCATAAAATCATTGTAATAATCCTGGCTAAACTTCTTCGATAGAATAACAAGTTCTTCATCTTTTATATCATCTATAGTCAAAGACTTATGCGATGCATAAGGATGGTTCTTTGTGCATATAAAACAGATATCATATCCATGTAGAACATCATATTTTATATCCTTATACTTTTTAAATATAGTCTCTAAACCGAAGCTCAAATCCACTTGATCATCTAACAGTGCCGATACACATCCATCGAAATCATATCTATTTAATTCTATCTCATTTCCATCATGGTAATTTCTAAAAGCTCTAATAACTTCGATCAATTCATGGTTTTCAAATACACCTGTAAAACCAACCTTTATGCTACCAGGTATAAATTTATTTATACCATCATAAACTTCTGCTTCTTTACTTCTGATATCTAATAAATTTTCATAGAAAAACTTCCCGGCATCATTTATAACCGGCCTATATCCACTTCTATTAAAAAGTTCTATCCCAAGTTCATTCTCTAGAGCATGAATCTGTTTAGATAGATTGGCCTGAGAAACATAATGTTTCTTTGCTGCAGCTGAGAAGGATCCCTCTTCAACCACAGACATAAAATATATCACTTTTTTCTCAAGAATTGACATTATTTACACCCTCATATATTTATTAAAAAAGTAAAGCGATCTTCTTTCCACATATAATACCAAATATACAAAACAGGCAACTTAAAACTACATAAAAAGAACCCATCATGTATTCTTTCCCTGCAAAAAGGTTATGTGCCTCCAGGGAAAAAGTTGAAAATGTAGTAAATCCTCCACACACACCTGTTTTCCAAAATAAAACGGCGTTATCTGAAACACCCTCTCTGTTACTTGTAAGACCGACTACAAAACCTATCAAAATTGCACCTAATATATTCGTTATTAGTGTCAGAATCGGAAAACCCGTTCTTACAGGTATAAGACTAATACTATATCGTGCTACTGCGCCTAATGCGCCTCCTAATGCTACAAATAAAAAACTCATGTCTACCTCTCATGTTCTATTTTTGAATTGCCCAGACAATTCCTTTAGCTAAACGAAGTTCTGCATCCTTAAAAATCTTTGCTTATTACCTGTTTCTTACCGAGGGCTGCCCAGGGCCCTCGTAGGCAACAGAGCTCTCTTTTTCACTGTTTCAATCCTGTATTTTATGCGTCAGTTGAAAATGAGACATTACTGCTATAAGCAATCACAGATAATCTTTGATCTTGGAAAGCCCCTCGATATCCTTATTATGAAGCAGATAATCTGCTACCTTACGAATACTCTCATCCGTCAAGTAAGGAGCTATCTCTATCAGATCAGACGCTTTTCCCGCTTCCAACAAACGATTCGTGATATCATCCAATGCCTCATCCGTAAGATATGGTGCCAAATTTTCTAATCCGTCCATATCTCCTGACAGCATAAGTTTTGAACCGATATCATCGAGAGCCTCGTCCGGAAGATACGGTGCCAATTCGATCAGATCATCTATGCGTGCAGTTCCGATCTTACCGGCAAGTTCGGTTAATGCCTCATCCGGCAAATGCGGTGCAATCGCTATAAGGGTTTTCATATCTGTAATATCAGTTCTGTTAGCTATATCAATAAGTGCATCATCAGAAAGATAAGGAGCTAATTCAACCAAACCGGTCATATCGGATACATCCGTTCCCCTAATCAGTTCATCCAAATATTCGTCATCAAGAAATGGTGCCAATGGAATCAGTGCGGAAAAATCAATCTTTTCCTTTCCGACAGTTTTTTCCGTTTTTTCCTTTAGTTCTTTGGGCGGAAGAATAGGTGCCACTTCTGCAAGTTCCTTAGGAGAAAGGACCGCATCAGGCTCAGATATCGTCTTGTTTACTGTCTCTGCAGCAAATTGTCCGTTTTTACCATCAAGAAGTTCCGATAATTCCAGTCCGAGTTCTTTTGCCAGATCCGGGATTTTAGCGATATCCGGCATCGAGTTGCCTCGTTCCCAATTTGAAACCGCCTGGTAGCTTACGCCCATCTTGTCTGCAAGCTCCAACTGTGTCATATTCTTCTTTGTTCTTGCATCCTTAATTATCTTTCCGATCTTATTCATGTTAAACATTATATTGCCTCCGTGATATTCATATTTAATCATTGTTTCGCCTCTT
>JAIKZI010000001.1 GCA_024682375.1 Lachnospiraceae bacterium
GTATGTGGCTGGATTTTTTATACTCGATGAATGATATACACACTTCCTATAAATTAAACAAAAATATAGTGAATAATTCTGTTGTTTAGATTGCGTGAAAGTGATAGAATTATAGAGCGTGACAGCGCAGTAACTTTTAGGAGGAAAACAAATTGAGAAATACAGTTAGAGATGTTGTTATCCATTTGATCATTGGAGCAATCGCACTGGTTGTAGGACTTCCGAATTTCTTCATCAAGATCAACTTCGCAGTTCTTACAGATGCAAAGGCTAAGGCGGGACTTTCGGGTGCTCAGCTTATGAACAAGGTGATCGAGAAAGGACCTCATTTTTCAGTTATCGCTTTTGTATTGACATTCGCTGCGGCAGTATTCATTATCCTTGGACTGTGTGGCATCGGAGTAGCAATCGCCGAGAGGGAAAACTGAATTATTTAGAATTTTATTAGATTTATATCTTGAATTATAAGAGATAAACTTGTAAAATAATTTCGTTGACAAAGTTTTGACAATCTTTTGTCTGGCTTTTAAATACTAACTTAATTTATTGTTTCTAGGAGGAATCAAAAATGGCAGTTAAAGTTGCGATTAATGGTTTTGGCCGTATTGGCCGTCTGGCTTTCAGACAGATGTTTGGCGCAGAAGGATATGAGGTAGTTGCTATCAACGACCTTACAAAGCCTTCTATGCTTGCTCAGCTTCTTAAGTATGACACCGCTCAGGGCGGATACTGCGGAAAGATCGGTGAGAATACTCACACTGTTTCTGCTGACGACGAAGCAGGTACCATCACTGTTGATGGAAAGACCCTTAAGATCTATGCTATGGCAAAGGCTGAGGAGCTTCCCTGGGGAGAGATCGGAGTAGACGTTGTTCTCGAGTGTACCGGTTTCTACTGCTCAAAGGAGAAGTCAATGGCTCACATCACTGCCGGCGCAAAGAAGGTAGTTATCTCCGCACCTGCAGGAAATGACCTTAAGACCATCGTATTCTCTGTAAACGAGAAGACTCTTGACAAGGATGATCAGATCATCTCTGCTGCATCCTGCACCACCAACTGCCTTGCTCCTATGGCTAAGGCTCTTAACGATTATGCTCCTATCCAGAGCGGTATCATGAGCACCATCCACGCTTACACCGGAGACCAGATGATCCTTGACGGTCCTCACAGAAAGGGTGACCTTCGTCGTGCACGTGCAGGCGCTGCAAACATCGTTCCCAACTCTACCGGTGCTGCAAAGGCTATCGGCCTTGTTATCCCTGAGCTCAACGGAAAGCTCATCGGATCTGCACAGCGTGTTCCTGTTCCTACAGGATCTACCACTATCCTTACTGCAGTTGTTAAGGGCAAGGACGTTACCAAGGAAGGCATCAATGCAGCTATGAAGGCAGCAGCTTCCGAGTCCTTCGGATACAACGAGGATCAGATCGTTTCTTCCGATGTTATCGGCATGAGATTCGGTTCACTCTTTGATGCAACCCAGACCATGGTTTCCAAGATCGACGAGGATACCTATCAGGTACAGGTTGTTTCATGGTATGACAACGAGAATTCTTACACCAGCCAGATGGTTAGAACCATCAAGTACTTCGCTGAGCTTTAATTCTCAGTCTAATGAGACCTTACGGGTCCGGTCTTAGGACCGGGCCCTTTTTACTTTTCTTATGCTAAGAAAAGTAAAACGCTCCGCGAGGATGCGCGCTCGTGCGTAATGAAATTATTGCCTTTGGCAATCGCACTCGGCGCAAAGGATTTCGCAAGCGAAATCCTATTTGTATAGTATCGAATTCTATGAATTCTATGAAATTAAGATAAGGAGATAAAAAATGGGACTTAACAAGAAATCAGTTGATGATATCAACGCAAAGGGAAAGAGAGTACTCGTTCGTTGTGACTTCAACGTTCCTCTCAAGGACGGACAGATCACCGACGAAACCAGAATCGTAGCAGCTCTTCCTACTATTAAGAAACTTATAAACGATGGCGGCAAGGTTATCCTTTGCTCACACCTCGGAAAGGTTAAGGAAGGCCCCAATGAGAAGGAATCTCTTGCACCTGTTGCTAAGAGACTTTCTGAGAAACTTGGCAAGGAAGTTGTTTTCGTTTCCGATTACAATGTTACCGGCGAAGCAGCTACCAAGGCTGTAGAAGCAATGAAGGAAGGCGATGTAGTTCTTCTTCAGAATACTCGTTTCCGTGGCGCAGAAGAGACCAAGAATGGTGAGCAGTTCTCCAAGGAACTAGCTGATCTTGCAGATCTTTATGTTTGCGATGCATTCGGTTCTTCACACAGAGCACATGCTTCAGTTGCAGGCGTAACCAAGTTCATCACCGAGAAGGGTGGAGAGAACGTTGTTGGTTACCTTATGCAGAAGGAGATCGATTTCCTCGGCAATGCTGTTGAGAATCCCGTTCGTCCTTTCGTTGCAATCCTCGGCGGTGCTAAGGTTGCTGATAAGCTTAACGTTATCAATAACCTTCTTGAGAAGTGCGATACACTTATCATCGGTGGTGGTATGGCATATACATTCATCAAGGGACAGGGCTACGAAGTAGGTAAGTCACTTGTTGATGATTCAAAGATTGATTACTGTAAGGAAATGGCTGAAAAGGCTGCTAAGCTTGGTAAGAAGCTTCTTCTTCCAGTTGATGCTGTTGTAGCTGATGGTTTCCCAAACCCAATCGATCAGCCAATCGATACAGATACATGTGATATTAAGGCTATTCCTGCAGATAAGGAAGCTCTTGATATCGGACCTAAGACAGCTGAGATGTACGCTGACGCTATCAAGAATGCAAAGACAGTTGTTTGGAACGGACCTATGGGCGTTTCAGAGAACCCATCTCTTGCAGCTGGTACAATCGCTGTAGCTAAAGCTATGGCTGAGTCAGATGCTACAACAATCATCGGTGGTGGTGATTCTGCAGCTGCTGCAAACAACCTTGGATTTGGTGATAAGATGACTCACATTTCTACAGGTGGTGGTGCATCACTCGAATTCCTTGAAGGTAAGGAACTCCCTGGTGTAGTTGCAATTTCAGACAAATAATTAGAAATTAGTATTATACAATTTAAAAAATAGAAGGCGGTTATAAAATGTCTAGAACAAAGATTATTGCTGGTAACTGGAAGATGAATAAGACTCCTAGTGAAGCAGTTGCTCTTGTAAATGAGCTTAAACCTTTAGTTAAGAATGATAATGTAGATGTAGTATTCTGTGTTCCTGCAATTGATATTATTCCAGTTGTAGAAGCATGCAAGGGAACTAATATCCACGTTGGTGCTGAAAACATGTATTTTGAAGAGAAGGGTGCCTTTACAGGTGAGATTTCTCCATCAATGCTTACAGACGCTGGTGTTGAATATGTTATCATCGGACATTCTGAGAGAAGAGAATACTTTGCTGAGACAGATGAGACAGTTAATAAGAAGGTCATTAAAGCGTTTGAGCACGGTCTTACACCTATCATCTGCTGCGGTGAGTCTTTAACACAGAGAAAGCAGAACATCTATATCGATTGGATCAGAATGCAGATTAAGATTGCATTCCAGAATGTAACAAAAGAGCAAGCAGCTAAGGCTGTTATCGCTTATGAGCCAATCTGGGCTATCGGTACAGGTGAAACAGCTACATCTGATCAGGCTGAAGAAGTTTGTGCTGCAATCAGAAAATGTATCGAAGAAGTTTACGATACAGATACAGCAGAAGCTATCAGAATTCAGTACGGCGGATCTGTTAAACCAGCTAACGCTGCAGAGATCTTTGCTAAGCCAAACATCGATGGTGGCTTAGTAGGTGGAGCTTCTCTCACAGCTGACTTTGGTGGTATTGTAAATTATTAATTAAAATTTTTTGGAAAAAAGGCAAAGGCCCTTAATTCTTTGCCTTTTTTTCTTTTTTCGTTTTATGTTTATGAGAAGATTTAAGTATTTTAGTTTACTTTTGGCTACTTGCTTACTGTTTGCGGGTTGTCAAAATAGCGGTAATAAAGAAAATATAAGCAGTAAAGAGACTTCTGAAAAGACTGTTTCTCTCGATAAAATGAGTGAATCAGAACTTGAAGTCGAGTCATATGATGGAAATGCCGACGCTGCCCTTGAACTTGGAAAGAGATATGATTTTAGTAATCCTGGTAAGTCAGATTTTGCTGAAGCATATGAGTGGTACAAGATGGCTGATGAAAATGGCAATACTGAAGCATGTGTATATTTAGGTTACTTATATATGAATGGCCTAGGTGTAGAGAAGAATATTGATACTGCAATCGAATATTTTAATCGTGCAATTTCTAGTAAAGAGGTTGAAGGCTATAGTGGATTATGTCGTCTATATCTTCAGAATCAGAATTTAGAGAATGCATCATCTCTTTGCTATGATAATGCTAAGAAATCATATGAAAATCATTCTAAAATGGGTCAATTCCTTTTGGGCTATTTATATGAAACAGGATATGGAGTTCAACAGAATATTTCTAAGGCTAAGGAATTATATAAAGGATTAGCTGATACAAATTACAATAATGTATCAAAGACTGATTCTTATCCTTATTGTGAAGCTGCATGTAGACTTGGTGTTATGTTTACTAAGGATACAGCTAGTGATGATGAAAAGAAAAAATCTATTGAATATTTTAATAAAGCAGCTAGCTTGAATTATGCAAAGGCATATTATTATGAGGGCGCATCTTATCAGAGCGGAATCAATGTAGATAAGAATTCTGAACAGGCCATAAATTATTATTCAAAGGCCGCTGATATGAAGTATGCACCTGCGCTTAATCAGCTTGGATATATGTTCTTTAATGGATATGGAGTAGATGCTGATTATACGAAAGCTATATATTATTTTAAATTGGCTGCAGCACAGAATTATGCACAGTCTCAGGTTAATTTGGGATATATCTATGAAAATGGATATGGAGTAGATAAAGATTTAAATCTTGCAAAACAGTATTATAGTCTTGCATCAAATAATAATTTTGATGGCTCTAAAGAAGCCATTACGAGAGTGGATCAATTAATTAATGAAGCAAACGCGTCATAATTCATTTTGGATTTCTGTATTATTTTTAATCGTAATTATATTCACCTCCTGCGAGATAAAGCAGGGGGCTTTTGTTGCGAATAGAAATAACGGAAATCCTTTTATTTTTTCCCAAAATGATATTGATTCGTTTCAGAAATATTCAGATTTAATATTGAAAAAAGGAACCAGGGAATTTTTCTTAAACTATCCTGTTGATGAAAATTTTTTGGCCTATGTTACGAAAGAATGTGGAGTCTCAACTCTAAAAAATATTTGTAAAAATGGAAATTTTAACGACTCTTCTTTGTGGTATAAATATACAGGGAATACTATGCATGCACTTTGGGTGAAGTATTCTAAGAATTGTGGAGTATATGAATATTCAAATACTAAGATAAAAGAGTCAAAAACACATGATAAAACAGAGGCAGTTTTAGAATTTACAGGTGATGTGAATCTAGCATCAGATGTAAGAACTGTTAAATTTTTGAAAGATAACGGAAATGATATTACAAAGTGCTTTTCGAATGATCTTTTGGAAGAGATGAGAAGGGCGGATCTTTTTTCCGTAAATAATGAATTTTGCTATACCACACGTGGTGAGCCTAT
The DNA here is from genome assembly GCA_024682375.1 of Lachnospiraceae bacterium. Taxonomy (GTDB): domain Bacteria; phylum Bacillota; class Clostridia; order Lachnospirales; family Lachnospiraceae; genus Lachnocurva. The sequence continues at coordinate 5,637 of JAIKZI010000001.1, forward strand.
TAAGGGCAAGGATTATATTTTTAAAGCAGATTCTAAGGATGTTTCACTGTTAAAAAATATTGGTGTGGATTTTGTGAATCTTGCTAATAATCATACTTATGATTGTGGAGAGGTGGGCGTATTAGATACTCTAGATGCACTAGATACTTATGATATGCCCTATGTTGGAGCTGGAAAGAATTTTTCTGATGCGAAAAAACCTCTTTACTATGTTTTAAATGGACGTAAAATAGCTTTTGTATCGGCAACTCAGATCGAAAGATCTTTGAATTTTACAAAAGAAGCTACAGAAAATAGTCCAGGTGTAATAAAAACATTGAATCCTGACAAGTATGTTGATATTATAAAGGATGCGTCGACTAATGCAGATATTGTTATTGCGATAGTGCACTGGGGAACAGAGGGCAATTCTTTTTATGGAGAAGACCAGGTGAAACTGGCTCATGCCTTTGTCGATGCAGGAGCGGATGCGATTATTGGTTGTCATTCGCATTGCCTTCAGGGCGTTGAATTTATTGATAATGTTCCTGTCTTTTATAGCTTGGGAAATTATTGGTTTTCACTTGATGATGAAATGCCAGATAGTTATAAAACAGGAATTGCCAAACTTATAATAGGCCGAGATGGAAAAATTATTCCGTATTTCGTGCCTTGCGAATTTAATATGGGTGTCACAAAGCTTATTACCGACAAGACGGAGTATGCAACAGATTTGGCTTATTTGGAGAGCTTATCAACCAGTGCTAGGGTTGACTCCGATGGACGAATCATTGCGAGATAAAAAACCAAGAAAGGATTTGTAACATGTACCAGGAATTCAGACCAGCAAAGAGTGGCAAAGTTAGGGAGGTCTATGACATCGGCGACAATATTATTATGGTCGCTACTGACAGGATTTCAGCTTTTGACGTGATTTTAAAGAATAAAGTCACAGACAAGGGAGCTGTATTAAATCGAATGTCAGATTTTTGGTTTGACTACACAAAGGATATTGTAGCTAACCATGAGATTACAATTGATACAAATGAGATGCCAGAGTTCTTCAGAAAAGAGGAATTTGAAGGCAAGACAATGATGTGTAAGAAACTTACAATGATTCCAGTGGAATGCATTGTACGTGGATATATTACAGGTAGTGGTTGGAAGAGCTATCAGGAAAATGGAACTGTTTGTGGTATCAAATTACCTGATGGACTTAGAGAATCAGAGAAACTTCCTGAACCTATTTTTACCCCTTCTACTAAAGCAGAAATTGGGGACCATGATGAAAACATTTCGTACGAACAGTCTGTTTCGTATCTTGAGAAGTATTTCCCTGGAAAAGGCAAAGAATATGCTTCTAAAATCAGAGATTACACAATTGCACTTTATAAGAAATGCGCTGAACATGCGCTTAAGTGTGGAATTATTATTGCTGATACAAAGTTTGAATTTGGACTTGATGAGAATGGTGAGATCGTTTTAGGTGACGAGATGCTTACACCTGATAGTTCTAGATTTTGGCCTGTATCATCATATGAGGTTGGAAAATCACAGCCTTCATTTGATAAGCAGTATGTACGTGATTGGCTAAAAGCTAATCCTGAAAGTGATTATTTACTCCCAGATGAAGTAATTGAAAAGACAATTGAAAAGTATAAGGAAGCTTATAAACTTTTGACCGGAAAAGAATTTTAATTTAGTTTGTATTGATCATTTTTTTGAGATGGAGTTTATATGCTTAAAGAAAATACTTCAAAAGTTTTAGAGGATAAAAGAGAACCTGACACAGGTGTTAGAGAGGAATGCGGTGTATTCGGTATCTATGATTTAGATGGCAATGATGTTTCTTATACATTGTATTATGGACTTTTTGCCTTACAGCATAGAGGACAGGAAAGCGCAGGTATAGCTGTATCTGACACTGAAGCATCATATGGTAATATTTGTTACCATAAGGAGATGGGACTTGTAAATGAGGCTTTTACAGCGAAAGATGTCGAAGAATTACACGGTAATATCGGTGTAGGACATGTGAGATATTCTACAGCTGGTGAAAGTACAAGAGAAAATGCACAGCCTTTGGTATTGAATTATGTTAAGGGAACGCTTGCTCTTGGTCATAACGGAAATCTAATAAATGCAAATGAACTCAGAGAAAGATTGTCTATGACTGGTGCTATTTTCCAGACGACAATTGATTCTGAAACTATTGCTTATTTGATTGCAAGGGAAAGACTTAATTCAAAAACGGTTGAGGATGCTGTAGTAAGAACTATGAACCACCTTAAGGGTGGATATTCTGTTGTTCTTATGAGTCCTAGAAAATTGATTGGATTTAGAGATCCATACGGATTCCATCCACTTGTTATTGGAAAACGTGATAATAGCTATATTTTGTCCTCTGAAACTTGCGCGCTTGATACTGTTGGGGCTGAGTTTATAAGAGATGTAGAACCGGGAGAGGTTGTTACAATTACAAAGGATGGCATTGTTTCAGATAAGACAAATTGTATTCCGAAGGAAAAGCAGGCACGATGCATTTTTGAATATATTTATTTCGCTAGAAATGATTCATATATCGATAATGTAAGTGTTTACAATGCCAGAATCAAAGCGGGAAAATTCCTTGCAATTGATTCACCTGTTGAAGCTGATCTGGTAGTAGGTGTTCCTGAATCAGGAAATGCTGCTGCCTTAGGTTATTCTATGCAATCAGGTATTGATTGCGGACAGGCTTTTGTGAAGAATACCTATGTCGGTAGAACCTTTATAAAACCTAGACAGTCAGCAAGAGAGTCAAGTGTCAGAGTAAAACTAAATGCTCTAAGAGAAGTCGTAAAAGGAAAGAGAATTATCATGATAGACGATTCTATAGTTCGTGGAACGACTTCTGCTCAGATTGTAAAAATGCTTCGAGATGCAGGAGCTAAGGAAGTACATGTACGTATTTCATCGCCGCCTTTTTTGTGGCCATGCTATTTTGGAATAGATGTTCCTGCCAGGGACCAGCTCATAGCATATAATAAATCTGTTGAAGAAATAAGACAGTGTATTGGTGCGGATTCACTCGCATATTTGCAGATAGACAGACTTCATGAAATGGTAGAAGGACTTCCGATATGTACAGGATGTTTCAATGGAAAATATCCTATGGAACCACCACATGAAGATATACGAGGCAATTTTGAGAAGTAGAAAGAGGAATTAAAAAATGAGAGAAGATAGTTACATCAGCCCACTTTCAGAAAGATATGCAAGCAAGGAAATGCAGTATATTTTTTCCGAAAACAAGAAATTCTCAACTTGGAGAAGACTATGGATTGCTCTTGCTGAAACTGAAATGGAATTGAATTTAACAGGTGAAGATGGAAAGCCTGTTATAACTCAGGATATGATTGATGAGATGAAATCTCATGTAGAGGATATCAATTATGATGTGGCTCGTGCCAGAGAAAAGGAAGTTCGTCATGATGTAATGAGTCATGTATACGCTTTTGGCAAACAGTGTCCGAAGGCCGCTGGAATCATTCATCTCGGCGCTACATCTTGCTATGTTGGCGATAACACTGATGTAATCATTATGAGAGATGCACTTACTCTTATACGTACTAAACTTATCAATGTAATTGCTGAATTAAGTGATTTTGCGGAAAAAAATAAAGACCTTCCGACTCTTGCCTTTACACATTTTCAGCCTGCTCAGCCTACTACAGTAGGAAAGAGAGCAACTCTATGGATCAATGAATTTATGATGGATTTAGAGGATCTTGAATATGTGCTTTCTACTCTTAAGCTTCTAGGCTCAAAAGGTACAACAGGTACTCAGGCATCGTTTAAGGAGCTATTTAAGGGTGATGATGAAACAATTGATAAGATAGATCCTCTTATTGCAAAGAAGATGGGATTTAAGTCTTGTGTTCCTGTTTCCGGACAGACATATTCTAGAAAGACAGATACTCGTGTTATGAATGTTCTGGCTGGAATTGCAGCATCTTGCCATAAGATGTCGAATGATATTCGTTTACTACAGCATTTGAAAGAGGTTGAAGAACCTTTTGAAAAGAAGCAGATTGGATCGTCTGCTATGGCTTATAAGAGAAACCCTATGAGAAGCGAGAGAATAGCTTCGCTTTCTCGTTATATTATGATAGATGCATTAAACCCTGCAATCACATCAGCTACTCAGTGGTTTGAGAGAACTCTTGATGATTCAGCAAATAAGAGATTGTCTATTGCTGAAGGATTCCTTGCTATGGATGGTGTACTAGACCTTTGCTTAAATGTAGTAGATGGATTGGTCGTATATCCAAAGGTTATTGCAAAACGTCTTATGAGCGAGCTTCCATTTATGGCGACAGAAAATATTATGATGGATGCTGTAAAGATGGGCGGAAATCGTCAGGAAATTCATGAGAGAATTCGTGAGCTTTCTATGAAGGCCGGTGCAAATGTAAAAGAAAAGGGTATGGATAATAATCTTCTTGATTTAATTGCAAAAGATGATGCATTTAATCTTTCTAAAGAAGATTTGGAAAAAACAATGGACATGTCACTTTATGTTGGCAGAGCTCCTAGACAGGTTGAAGTTTATCTTAGAGATTTTGTTAAACCGATGCTCGAAGAGAACAAAGAAATTCTTGGAAAGAAAGCTGAGATTAACGTTTAATTAAAAATCTTGTAATTGTAACATTTTTGTGATAAATTATTATGAGCGTAAAAAATTAGAAACTTGGAGGGGAAACTTTTGAGTACAGCGTTAATTAAGAACATAGTTACAATTGCATTTATTTTAATAAGCGTAGCAATTTCAATAATCATTTTGGTACAGCAGGGTAAGGATCAGGGACTTGGTTCACTCAGCGGCCAGCTTTCAGATTCATCATACTGGGCAAAGAACAAGGGACGTTCTAAAGAAGGAATTCTTGTAAAAATTACAAGCGTTTTGATTGTTCTTTATTTTATCTGCGCCGCAGTACTAAACATTGGAAGTTTTTAAAGAGATTAAATGGGGCCATCGCTTAGGCGGTGGCTTTATTTTTTAATGGAGATTTAATTTGAGAAAAAGAAACAGTAATAAAACATATCATTATTCAGATGACAGAAAAGCAGCATTAAAGAGAAAGCTTAGCTCTAAATCATCTTCAAGAAAATCTTATGGTAAAAATTCATCTTCTAAGAAATCTTATGATAAGAATACTTCTTCTAGAAAAGTGACAAGAGCTAAAAACAGGACAAAATCTAATACTGCTCTTGAAAAAGAAAAAATTCTTTTAACAGGTGAGTTTACAGCTCATCCAAGAGGATTTGGTTTTGTAACATGTGAAGGCTTTGAAGAAGACTTTTATGTGCCAGAACGTCATGTGAATGGTGCTATGCATAAGGATACAGTTCAGATTGAGCTGCTTCCTGAGACAGAAGGAAAGAGAAGAGAAGCTGATATTGTAAAAATCATTTCTCATAACGTGGAAAAGATTGTAGGTACTTTTACCAAGATGAATGGCTTTGGCTTTGTAATTCCTGATGACAAGAAGTTTACTGATGATTTGTACATTCCTTCGGATGCTTTTTTAGGTGCTAAAAATAATGATAAGGTTGTTTGTATCTATACTAAGTATAGTGATGGTATAAAGAAGCCGGAAGGAAGAATCGTAGAGATTATCGGCGGAAAAGATGATCCCGGAGCTGATATCCTTTCTGTTGTTATGGGAATGGATATTCCAACAGAATTTCCGACAGAGGTTCTTGCTGAAGCAGATTATGTGAATAAACCGGTTAAAAAGAAGCATATTAAACATAGACTTGATTTAAGAGAAATCCCTATGGTTACAATCGATGGAGATGAGACCAAGGATTTTGATGATGCTGTATCTATTGGCATTAAGGGTAAGAATTATATTCTTGGAGTTCATATAGCAGACGTAGCTGAATATGTTTGTGAAAATGGGGCTCTCGATGCAGAAGCTCTAAAAAGAGGAACTTCTGTCTATCTCTGTGATCGAGTTATTCCTATGCTTCCAAAGGCTCTTTCAAATGGAATCTGTTCTTTGAATCAGGGCGAGGATAGACTTGCTCTTTCATGTATTATGAAGGTTTCACCTGAAGGAAAGGTTTTAGATTATAAAATTGATGAGTCAGTAATTAATGTTGATTATAGAATGACTTATCATGATGTAACTGAAATTATCGATGGAAATGAAGAACTCAGTGAAAAATACAGGGATATGGTTCCGCATTTTCTTGTAATGCATGAACTTTCTAAAGTTATTAGGAAAAAAAGAGAAGCTGACGGTTGCATCGATTTTGATTTTCCTGAAGCAGAAATCACTCTTAATCCTGATGGCTCTACAAGGGAAATTAAATGCAGGGAAAGAGATAAGGCAAGTCTTATGATTGAGGATTTTATGATTCTTGCCAATGAAACTGTTGCTCGCGCCTTTGCAGAAAAGGAATTGCCATTCCTATATAGAGTTCATGGAAATCCGGATATGGATAGAGTTACAGCTTTAAATGACTATACTGAGACTATAGGAGTTACTATTCGTCCTAAGGGAACAGAAGTTACTCCAAAAGAGATTCAGGAAGTACTTAAGAAGATCGAAGGAAGACCAGAAGAAAAGATTATTTCTCATATGGTACTTCGTTCTATGCAGAAAGCTAAATATGATACAGATTGTGATGGACATTTTGGACTTGCTGCTACGTATTATAGTCATTTCACATCACCTATCAGAAGATATCCAGATCTTCAGATTCATAGAATCATAAAAGAGTACTTACATGATGATTTGAATAAGAAGAGAAGAAAACATTATAATAAAATTCTCCCTGAAGTAGCTGAGAGAACAAGTGTACTTGAAAGACGCGCAGATGAAGCTGAGCGTGAAACAGATAAGATGAAAGAAGCTGAATACATGAAGAGACATATCGGCGATGAATTTGTCGGTACAATTTCAGGTGTTACAAGTTTTGGAATCTATGTTGAACTTCCAAATACAATTGAAGGTTTAATTCATATTTCAAATATAAAGGGAGATTATTTCAACTTCGATGAGACTAGAATGGAACTAGTCGGTGAAAAGACACATCTTGTTTATAAGATTGGTCAGAAAATCAGAGTCGTAGTTGATAATGCAAACAAAGAAACTAGAACGATAGACTTTTTACTTTCGGAGAATCAATATGCCTAAGACAAATGGTAAACGTTTGATTGCAAATAATAAAAAAGCTAGACATGATTATTTTTTAGAGGAATATTTAGAGGCTGGTATTGAACTTGTCGGTACGGAGGTCAAATCTCTCCGTGCCGGAAGATGCAGTATAAAAGAATCTTTTGTCGAAATAAACGATGGAGAAATCTTTATTAATCAGATGCATATTCCTCCGTACGAACATGGAAATATCTTTAATAGAGATCCGCTCAGAAAGAGAAAACTTCTCCTTCATAAAGAAGAGATAAATAAACTTATGGGAAAGATTAAGACAAAAGGTTATACTTTAGTTCCTGTAGAGGTTTATTTTAAAGGTCCTAGAGTCAAGGTAGAGATTGCTCTCGCTCGTGGTAAGAAATTATATGATAAGAGAAGAGATATCCAGGAGAAAGATCAGAAACGTATGGCTGAAAGGGATTTCAAGATTAGAAATTTGACTTAAAGCCTTAAATTAGTTAATATAATTTACGTTTATTTGGGCCAGTAATGGTTTCGACAGGGATCATGAAGCTGGTGAAGCGAGTCGCACGGGATGCGTTAAATTCCAAAATTAAATTTAAACGCTGAAGATAATTTAGCATACGCTGCCTAATTAGGCGCGGATCCTACCTAGTTGGACCTGCACTTCTAGACTAGGGTCTCAAACAATCGCAGGAAACGGCATCTATTAAGCTTTGCGTAGATGGACGTATTTATGAAGCTACTTGTATGATTTTGGGTGTCCTTTCTCGTGTCATATGAGGAATGTTAAATAAAGGACTACACTCGTAGAAGAACAGGGGATTGGTTTTTGGACACGAGTTCGATTCTCGTCTGGTCCACTAATTCAAGGGAATGGTTATTTTTAGCCATTCCCTTATTTTATTTTTATGATAAAATTAAAAAGATATAGATTATAGATTAATTTAGATTCACGGGGTTATTATGGACGAAAAGAATTACGTTGTAGATGGATTTAATTATAATGATGAAGCCTTATATAAGGATGCCATAAAAGAACAGAAGGCAGTTGACTATTTGACAAAGCAGCTTTCTGGCGCAAATGAAAAACAAATTATGGGCTTATATTCTAAGCTTTGCGATGAGAAATTCTTTAAGTCGGAGAATGGACTTACTTTCCTGTATTTGTTAAGAGAAAATTTGATAAACGTATACAAGGTTGAACCTAATAATATTCCTGTTATTCCTGTTACACATCCTGGTGAAACTCATTTAAAAGCCATCACTTATGACTGCAATGAAAAGGTCAAGGCTGCAAAGACTGAAACCAAGACTTATAAGGATAGATGCAGGATTTTATATGCTGTTGTTGTGATTCTCGCTATAGCGATTGGAGCAATGTTCTTTATTCTTAGAACATCTGATTTACCTACAATACTTGATTATAAGGAAAAGATTGAAAACAAATATTCTCAGTGGGAGGATGACCTTCAGCAGAGAGAAAGAAATCTAAAGAAGAGAGAATTAGAACTTAATAAGTCTAATAATAATTGATTGGGGGTTCTTAAATGGAATCAAAAGTTTTAATTGCAGATGACGAAGGCAGAATTAGAAAACTAGTTAAAGACTTCTTGGTTAAAGAAGGATATGACGTATATGAAGCAGCTGATGGTCAGGAAACTTTAAATTATTTTTATGATATAGATGATTTAAAGTTGATTATTTTAGACGTTATGATGCCTGGGGCGGATGGATTTACTGTATTGAAAAAAATCCGTGAAACTTCAAATATTCCAGTAATCATGCTTACAGCAAAAACTTCAGAAGAAGATGAATTAAAGGGATTTGAACTTGGCGTTGATGAATATGTTCAGAAACCTTTTTCGCCTAAGCTATTGATGGCTAGAGTCAATGCTGTTATAAGACGAAGCGATGATAATAAAGCTTCGGTAAATGAACCAAAGACATTAGTTGCAGGTGGAATTACACTTGATGTTGGAGCTCATGTAGTAAGATGTGACGATAAAGAAATTATTCTATCAGTAAAAGAATTTGAACTTCTTGCATATTTTATTAATAATCAGGGAATCGCGTTATCCAGAGATATGATTCTAAATAATGTTTGGAATTATGATTTCTTTGGCGATGCGAGAACTATCGATACACATGTAAAGAAACTTCGTAACAAATTGGGCGTTTATGGTAAATACATAAAGACAATTTGGGGAATGGGGTATAAATTTGAAGCTATCTAAAGAAAATAAATCTATTCTTTATAAACAGATTTTGACTATTATGATAGGCGTTATAGCTTCAACTCTTATTATTGTATTTTTTACGAATACTTTTTTCCTGAAAAGAATTTATGAATCTGAAAAAGCAGCAACTATTATAAATACATTTAATACTTTGACTACGGCTGATGAGGATGGAAATCTTTTTAAGAAAAGTTATAGATCTGAATTTGAAAAGAATAGTATTAATGGAAATTTGACTATTATAGTTATGTCTGCAGATCGTTCTGTCGTAATGTCTTCAGCCGGTGAGTCAGCCACTGCTCGTGTTATTGAGCAGTTTATGAAGCATGTTCTTTTTGGCTCAGAGGATAAGGTTATAAAACAATCCGAAAAATATACAATAGAACTTCAAAGAGATAAAGAAATTGAAAGTGATTTTATTGTGCTTTGGGGTAATCTTCCGGATGGGAATACTGTTGTTATTAGATCTCCTATGGAAAGTATCAATGAAAGTGCTGAGATATCAAATAGGTGTTTGATTGTTGCCGGCCTTTTTGCTCTTGTTATTAGTTTCTTTGTTTCAATATTCTTTGCTAGACGAATTACGAAACCAATTTTTGAGTTATCTAGACTTTCTAAGAAAATGAAAGATCTGGATTTTGATGCTAAGTATCATCCAAGGAAAAAATGGAATGAAATAGATGAACTTGGAACTAACTTTAACGAAATGTCTTCTACACTTGAAGAGGTTATCTGTCAGTTAAAGAGAGCGAACACTAAGTTATCTCATGACTTGGATATCATGGGTAAGAATGAAACTATGAGAAAGGAATTCCTTTCAAATGTTTCCCATGAACTTAAGACTCCAATAGCTTTGATTGAAGGCTATGCGGAAGGCCTTAGGGATGGTGTCTGTAGTGATCCTGAAGATTCTAAATATTATTTGGATGTAATTATTGACGAGAGTCAGAAGATGGATAAGATGGTTAAACAGCTTCTGGATTTAAATCAGTTAGAGTTTGGGGTTAATGATTTTGCAATGGAAAGATTTGATATTGCAAATGCTATTAAAGAAATTCTAAAAAACTCCGATATACTATTACGTAAAAATGATATTAAGGTTAGATTTGATAATGATAAGAAAGTCTATATCTGGGGAGATGAGATATCTACAGAACAGATTATATCTAATTATTTATCTAATGCTATTCATTACGCAAAGAACGAAAAGATAATCGAAATTAAACTTACAGAGAAAGATGGAGAGATTATTTTCTCTGTATTTAATACCGGAGATCCAATACCTGAAGAATCTTTAGATAAGGTTTGGGAGAAATTCTATAAAGTTGATAAAGCCAGAACTAGAGAATATGGTGGCTCTGGTATAGGATTATCTATTGTTAAAGCTTTTTCTGATATTTATAAAAAAGAGTGTAAAGTTATCAATAAAGATAACGGAGTTATGTTTACATTCGCCTTTGATAAAGCATAGTGTTTATACGGATTTTATTATGTTTTTATTGAATATTGGAATTAAGAATGTTACGATTAATAAAAGTTTTCAAAGCGTTTTTGGAGAATTATATGAAGAATAAACGAATCATATTTCTTTCTTTTTTATGCATGTTTACTTTTGCTTCGACAGGTTGTGGCACTAAGCTTGAAAAATTATCTGAATCACAGGAAGATCAGATTATAGCTTATGCTTCATCGGTTGTAGGTAGATATAATACAAACCAGGACAAGGGTTTTATTAAATACTACGAAGAAAAGAAGTCAGAAGATAAAGACGAGGATGAAAAGGACACAAAGAAGGAAGAAAAGGAAGATTCATCTAAAGATACAGAAGATGAGAAGAAGACTTCTTCTGAATCATCTAAAACTGATTCAAGTTCTACTTCGGAAAATGAATCTACGACTTCTATAAATGATGCACTTGCAGTTGAAGGAATGACATTTGAAGGTCAGGCTACCAAGGTAGTTGACAAATATACATACGGCGATTATGTTTCATTAAGGCCGGACAGTGGTAATTCTTATCTGGTGTATACAGTCAAAGGCAAGAATACATCTTCACAAGATGTAAATTTAGACCTTTTATCCAAGAAATATAAATATAATTTTACTATCAATGGAACTGAAGTTAAATCTAATGACACTACTATATTGTTAAATGACTTGTCTACTTATCAGGACAATGTAAAGCCGGGAGAAGAGGTAGAGTTAGTTTTGTTATTCCAATTCTCATCTAGCAAACTTAAGGATATGACAAGCCAGTCGATGGAAATGGTCAAAGATGGCCAGGCTATCAAGATAGGTCTGTAAAGACAAAGGAGGAGAACGGATATGGACACAAATATTTTGCTTGAATCAGGAACTAATGAGCTTGAGGTTCTGGAATTCACTGTGGCCGGAATTCATTATGGTATTAATGTAGCTAAAGTATTAGAGATTATGCCTTATGAAGAGGTTACACCAATCCCAAATTCTAATCCTTTAGTTGAAGGTATTTTTATGCCTCGTGATACTATTATCTCGGTTATCAACTTGAGAAAATGCTTAGGATATGAAGATGGTGATTCAAAAGATGGACTTTTGTTTATTACAAACTTCAATAATCTTAATACTGGATTCCATGTAGACACTGTTTTGGGTATTCATCGTGTATCTTGGAAAGATATCAATGAACCAGATTCAACAATCAGTTCTGATGCCGGTGGTACAGCAACAGGTGTTTTGAAATGGGAAGACAGACTTATCGTAATCATTGATTTCGAGAAAATCGTTGCTGGAATTAATACTGAGACATCTCTTAAGGTATCTGATCTTGATAACTATGAAACTAAGGATAGAAGCGCATCACCTCTTCTTATCGCAGAAGATTCTAAGATGCTGATGAAGATGATTCAGGAAAGTCTTACAAAGGCAGGATATACAAATATTAATCCTTGCTTCAATGGTAAGGAAGCTTGGGATAAACTTAGAGAGATGCGTGAGGATGGAACTGCACTTGATAAAGTTCACCTTATCATCACTGATATTGAAATGCCACAGATGGATGGTCATAGATTGTGTAAGCTTATTAAGGAAGATGATACATTGAAGAAGATTCCTGTAATTATCTTCTCATCACTTATCAATGATGACATCAGAAGAAAGGGCGAAGCAGTCGGGGCTGATGAACAGCTTACAAAACCTGAGATCGGTAAATTGGTTGGGGCTGTTGACCGTCTTGTTGCTCAGTATGAGAAATATCGCTCAGAAGAGTAAAATTGATTTTGAACTTTTATAATAGGGATGTGGATATTTCCCACATCCCTTATTTTCTATTAAAGCGTTATACAGGAGGAAAAGTAGGTGCCTAACCAGGAAGACTATTTGGATAATCTGCTTGATTCGATCCAAGATGTTAGACATAAAAAATCGGCCGAAGAAGTCAAAGCCGACAGATTGAGACAGAAAAGAAATCAGGAACGTAGAGCAATAAATCCTAATGAGGATTTTCTCGAAGCTTCTGGTTTGGATAATTATGAGCCTAAACCTGTTGAACGTAAAAATCTAAACGAATTTTTATCAGAAGAGGCTTTTCTTCGCGATTTTGAGTCTGAACTTGATGATGAAGATACAGATGCTTTTTTACAAGAATTTGAAAAAGAATTGGACGCTTCTTTTGAAGAAACAGAAAAAAATATTGAAAAGGTAGAATCTGAGCCAGAAATTCCTACCGAAGAAGCAAGTGAAGAACCCATAGAAGATTTTATTTCGGAACCTGTTGAAGAATCGGTTTTGGATGATGGAATTGAATCTGTTGAGGAAAATGAACCTTTTATGGAAGAGCCTGTAGAGGAAAGCGAACCTTTGATGGAAGAGCCTGTAGAGGAAAGCTTTGAAGAAGCACCTTTGGATGACTTTTCAATTGATTCCCTTATGGAAAATGCAAAAGAAGCAATGGAAGATGATAAAACAGATGAGTCCCCACTTCAGGAAGAACTTGATTTATCTAAAGAACCTTCTGATTTCTTACAGGAAGAATTTCAGCCTGATGCACTTGATGCAGAAGACGGAGGTAGTCTTGATTTAGAATTAGGCGGAGAAGAGGTTAATTTAGCTGGTGATGAATCAAGCGATGAAGATTTGATGTCGCTTCTTCAGGGAGAAGGAGATGAATCTTTAGGTGAAATCTCTGATCTTTTAAATGCTGATGAATCTGGAGAAACTTTATCAGAAGCTGAGGATTTATTCGATATCGGAATCGACGGTGAGCCTGCTTCTTCAGCTGTTGAAGAAGGTTTAACTGAAGAGTCAAATGATGATGCGAAAGACAAAAAGAAACCTTCTTTTTTCCAGAAGCTATTTGGCAAGTTTAAGAAGAAAAAAGGCGAAGATGAAGATACTGTTGTCTTAAAAGAGGAGTCTCCTGAAAATTTCGATGCTGAGAATGAGCAGATTTTAAAGGAGATGAGTGGTGAAGCAGTCGATGCTCCAATAGATCCTGATGATGATGGAACTATGCTTTTAGCTAATTTCTTTAAGAAGAGAAAGGCAAAGGCAAAAGAAAAGAAGGCTGCAAAGGCTGAGGCTAAAAAGAATGCTCCTAAGAAGGAAAAGAAACCGAAGAAGGAGAAGAAACCAAAGCCACCTAAGCCTCCGAAGCCACCTAAGAAACCAGATAATTCACCATTAATTCCTGTTAAGGGATTGATATTGAATTTACTTTTGGCGATTTCACTTATTGCAATGTGTATTATTGTTTTAAATACACTTCCTGGTCAGATTCGTGAGAGAAGCGCTAAGTCAGCTTTTTCTAATGGAAAATATGAAGAAGCATATGAACTTTTGGCTGGTCAGACTACATATAAAGATAAGTCTATGCAGGAAGTTTATGATAAAACTGTTCTTATCTATAATTTGCAACATAGATGGGACAGATATCAGTCGTTTATCAAGCTTAAAAAATATGATTTTGCTTTAAATGAATTGCTTGTTGCAAATGGATTGTATAATTCAAATTTGAAAAAGGCCAAAGAGCTTAAAATTGATGGTGAGTATTCAAAAATCGGTAATAATATTACTCAGGCTTTGAATGATAAATTTAATATTGATTCAGATTTAGCTCTTGAAGTATATAATTCTAGTACTAGAAAAGCTTATACTGTTGAACTTAATGAATTACTTGAAAAGGCTGGTTTAGATAAGGCTAGTAAGTATAAATAATAAAGGATTTTTGTAATGTTAAATATCTCTTCTGATTGGAACGATATCATAGGTAATGAATTCGAAAAGGATTATTTCAAGAAACTTATTTGTTTTTTGAATGAAGAATATTCGAAGGAAACTATATATCCTCCAAGAGAAGAGATATTTTCTGCTTTTAATGAGACACCTTTTTCTGAAGTAAAAGTTGTGATTCTTGGACAAGATCCTTATCATAATCCTGGACAGGCGCATGGAATGAGTTTTTCAGTTAAACCTGGAATAAAATGTCCTCCATCGCTTAAGAATATTTATAAAGAATTAAAAGAAGAAATGGGATTAACAATTCCTGAAACTGGATACCTTATGAAGTGGGCAAAACAAGGTGTGTTTCTTTTGAACACTTGTTTAACTGTTCGTGAGAATAAACCTGGATCTCATCAGAAAAAAGGATGGGAGATTTTTACTGATGAGGTAATAAGAAAATTATCGGGAAGTGATAAACCTATCGTTTTTATGCTTTGGGGTAAGCCGGCTCAGGCTAAGAAGAGCTTACTAAAAGACAAGCCTAATATCTATGTTTTAGAGGCACCACATCCTAGCCCTTTGTCTGCTTATAGAGGATTCTTTGGATGTAATCATTTTAAAATGGCTAATGATTTTTTGACTTCTTATGGCGAAAAGCCTATTGATTGGCAGATTGAAGATTGAAGATATTTTTTCCTTAAAATTAACCGATATAATTAGTAGATAATGAAATTGATTTTTCTATTTTGGCCATGATATAATAAATTCAAGTAATTTGACTTTATGGAGAAAGTCGAGGTGTGTGATATGTCAGGTTTGAATATTCAAAACAATAGCTGGAATGGCTGGACATCATCATCCATCGGAACATTGTTTTCTGGTTTCCAGACGACAGGAGTTAATGGATTAGCTTCTTTTGTTAGCGATTATTCGTCTATCAAAAATGGTTCCTATGGTAAGTTAGTAAAAGCTTATTATGAAAAAATTGATTCAGCAAATGAAGAAGAGAAGAAAACTGCAAAATCTATTTCAGATAAGATAGATTATGTTAATACACTTGATTCTAAGAAATTAGATTCGAATGCAAAGAATGCAGCAAGCGATGCAAAGGCGCTTGCTAGTGCGGCAAATTCTCTTACATCCAATAAAGGAAATGCTTTATTTACTAAAACAAATGTCACAGGATCCGATGGAAAGATGGATTATAATTATGACATGGAAAAGATTTATGGAAGCATTTCTTCTTTTGTAGAAGCATACAATAAAGTATTAGACCAAACAGATAAGGTAGATTCAGAAACAATGGATAGAGCTATATCTTCAATGCTTAATACAACTAGAATTAATTCAAAGGCTCTAACTGAAATTGGAGTCAATATTAATAGTGACTCTAAATTGTCTATCGATAAGTCTACTTTTTTGAATGCTGATGTTTCTGCTATTAAGAAACTTTTTAATGGATCATCCAGTTATGCTTCTGTAATTTCAAAGCAGGCTGATTCTATCAGTGCATCTATTGTTGGAACTAATGGATATAATAGTACTGGAAGTTATAATGCATCATCCTATGACTTCTTCTCTCAGTATATTTAAGTATAATTCAGGCTCCGGACTTTTTTGTCCGGAGCTTTAATTATGCTTAAATCAAGCATAAAACCAAGAAATATTTTTGTTTAGAGGAGGAAATGATGGAAATTTCTACTATCAAGGATCTACTAGTTGACAATTCCTATCCAGGCAGAGGAATAGTAAATGGACTTTCTTCTGACGGAAAATCGGCCGTATGTGCTTATTTTATAATGGGCCGAAGCGAAAACAGTAGAAACAGAATTTTTGTAGAAACAGAGGATGGTATTGAGACAAAAGCTTTCGATGAATCTAAATTGGAAGATCCTAGTCTTATTATTTATTCTCCAATTAGAACTTATAAAGATATGACCATAGTCACAAATGGTGATCAGACGGACACGATTTATGAGGGACTTTCTAAGGGACTTAGTTTTGAACAGAGTTTACGCAGCAGAACTTTTGAACCGGATGGACCTAATTATACTCCAAGAATTTCATCTTGTTTGAAGGTTTCTTCTAAAGAATTTTCTTATCAAATGTCTATTTTGAAAAGTAATGCTGGGAATCCTGAATGTAGTGATAGATACACTTTCTATTATGATAATCCAATTAAGGGTGAGGGTAGATTCATTCATACCTATGTAGGAGATGGAAATCCACTACCATCTTTTGAAGGTGAGCCTAAAAGAATATCTATTCCAAATGATATTGATGAGTTTACTGAGGAAATTTGGAATTCATTAAATTCTGATAACAAGATTTCATTGTATACCATCTATATAAATCTTGAAGATGGCTCTAAGGAAAAAAGAATGATTAATAAAAATAATTAATTATGGATTATATTTTTATGAAAGGTATTGAAATGACTGAATTATCACTTAAGTATGGTTGTAATCCAAACCAGAAACCAGCTAGAATATATATTGAAGATAGAGATTTACCTATAAAGGTGTTAAATGGAAAACCTGGATATATTAATTTCCTGGATGCCCTAAATGGTTGGCAGCTTGTAAAAGAATTAAAAGAAGCGACAGGACATTGTGCAGCAACATCCTTTAAACATGTGTCTCCTGCAGGCGCAGCAATTGGAACACCGCTTACAGAAATTGAAAAGAAGATTTACTGGGTAGATGATATGGATATGGAATTTTCTCCACTAGCTTGTGCTTATGCTAAAGCGAGAGGTGCAGATAGAATGTCATCGTTTGGTGATTTTATTTCGCTTTCTGATGTCTGTGATGTACCTACAGCAAAAATTATTAAAAGAGAAGTTTCTGATGGCGTTATAGCTCCCGGATATGAACCTGAAGCTTTGGAAATTCTTAAGGCGAAGAAAAAAGGTAATTATAATATTATTGAAATTGATCCTTCTTATGTACCAGAACCTATTGAGAGAAAGCAGGTATTTGGAATTACATTTGAGCAGGGAAGAAATGATGTAAAGATTACTGAAGAAGCTTTGCAGAATATTGTCACAAAGAACAAAGAGCTTCCGGAGAATGCAAAACATGATTTGTTAATTTCACTTATAACTTTAAAATATACACAGTCAAACTCAGTTTGCTATGTGAAAAATGGTCAGGCTATTGGAATTGGAGCAGGACAGCAGTCTAGAATTCATTGTACAAGATTAGCCGGAAGTAAAGCCGATAATTGGTTTTTACGTCAGAATCCAAAGGTTCTTTCATTACCGTTTAAAGATAATGTAAGACGTGCTGATAGAGATAATGCAATAGATCTTTATATCGGTGATGAAAGTGAAGATTTACTGAGAGATGGTTCTTGGGAAAACTTATTTACTGAAAAACCTGAAGAATTTACAAGGGAAGAGAAGAAAGAATGGCTCAAGAAAAATGAAGGTGTTTCTCTAGGATCAGATGCTTTCTTCCCATTTGGCGATAATATAGAAAGAGCATATAAGAGTGGAGTTACTTATGTATGTGAGCCGGGTGGATCTATTAGAGATGATCATGTTATAGAAACTGCTGATAAATATAATATGGTAGTATGCTTTAATGGATTTAGATTGTTTCATCACTAAAATTATAGTTAGACTTAATAAATATAAGAAGCCTGGTAGCTTTGCTGCCAGGCTTTATTATTTTATGATAGGATATTTTTCACTAAATTCATTTTTATAGATTTTCTTGGATTTGGATTTTAATACAATTTTATATATTTCTTCAGCTTTGATATTTAAGTTGAATTCTTCTCTTGCTTTTTGTGATAGTTCTTTTGAATCCTTTGCTGTATTAATTATTACAGGTATGTCAGATGATTCTTTGAGCATAGATACAAGATTAGATGAGCTTTTATTAAATCCTAAAACTCTGATATAATTTATTGAATCATAATTTAATTTATCTATACCGAGTAATAATCTAAAAAGTTTTCTTGATATAGAAGAATAAGTCTTGTCTTTTGTTTTAATGAGTTCTATAAATTGGCTTGCGCATAAGAATTGATCTAAATTGTTTTTGATACGTAGTTCTAGATCATTCTCAGGCATATTCTCACTGAAGTAATTTATTAATGATAGATTTAATAAATCTGAAAAGTCGTTTATTGTTATAAATTCATTGTTATGTATAAGTTTTTTATAGTCGTCGTAGGTTTCAGCTGGGATGATTCCTTTGACGGCTTCTAAATTATCATAATTTTTTCTTATATATTCTGCTGAATAGGATACTTCATTTGAGTGATAGGATCCTTTTTCCCTGCTTATACTATGAGGGATTATTTTGGAATTTGTTTTATTAATAGCTTTTAAATATTCTAAAGCCAGTATAGAATTAGGAGAGGAGAGTTCCCTAGATTCTTTCTCTGTAAGTTTATAATGGCTTTCTAAATATGAAAAAACCGCTTTAGCATATGAAGCTCCTTTTTTTTGACTGTCTTTAATATAGGTTTTATATTCTTCTGATTCATTAGTTAATAGATTTGCTATATCTTTTAAAACTTCTAGGTCAATGTATTCTGAGCCGAAACAAATATCTGTAATTATATTTGTATGGTTAGCTAACTCGATTGCTCCGGTGCAGAAACCTTCTGCAGATTGGAGAGCGTTTTTATGTGGCAATTCAAGTACACAATCGAAACCGCATTTAAGAGCCATTTCTACACGATTTTGTTTTGAAAAAAAAGCACCCTCGCCCCTTTGCACAAAAGAGGGGCTCATTATGGCTATGCAATAATCGCTTGAAAGTGCTGATTTTGCGTATTTTAGAGGGATTAAATGTCCTTTATGAAAAGGGTTAAATTCTGCTGTAATTGCTGTAATTTTCATCGAATTTGATAGTCTTTCTCTTTTGAATATTAGCTACAATTATAGTATAATTACGTGGATTTATGTGTGTCAACATTGAAAGGATTGTGAAATGGATATTTTAGTAATTAACTGTGGAAGCTCTTCACTGAAGTATCAGGTTCTTAATTCTGATACAGAAGAGGTACTTGCAAAGGGTATTTGTGAAAGAATTGGAATCAGTGGAGTTCTTAAATATACTCCAAAGGGCGGAGAAACAGAGGTTTCTGAATTAGATATGCCTACACATACAGAGGCAGTAAAATATGTACTTGATGCTCTTACAAATGAAAAGACTGGTGTTTTGAAGAGCCTGGATCAGATTGATGCAGTAGGACATAGAATCGTACATGGCGGGGAACATTTCAGCGAAGCTACATTGATTACAGAGGATGTAATTAAGGCTGTTGAAGATTGTAACGATTTAGCTCCTCTTCACAATCCGGCAAATATAATTGGTATTAGAGCTTGTCAGGCTGTTATGCCAAATGTTCCTATGGTTGGAATTTTTGATACAGCATTTCATGCAACAATGCCTAAAAAGGCTTTCCTTTACGGAATTCCTTATGAATATTATGAAAAAGATAAGCTTCGTCGTTATGGTTTCCATGGTACAAGCCATAGCTTTGTATCAA
The DNA here is from genome assembly GCA_024682375.1 of Lachnospiraceae bacterium. GTDB lineage: Bacteria > Bacillota > Clostridia > Lachnospirales > Lachnospiraceae > Lachnocurva. The sequence goes on from JAIKZI010000001.1 coordinate 25,735, forward strand.
AGAGAGCTGCAGAACTTATCGGTAAGCCTTATGATCAGTGCAAGACAGTAGTTTGTCACCTTGGAAATGGTGCATCAATCTGTGCTGTAGAAAATGGTAAGTCAATCGATACATCTATGGGACTTTCTCCTCTAGAAGGTCTTATTATGGGTACTAGATCAGGCGATATTGATCCATCTGTAATTCAGTATATTGCAAATCATTACAACAAGACTTTGGATGAAGTTGTAGAGATTCTTAATAAGAAGTCTGGTGTAGATGGTCTTTCAGGAGTTTCTTCTGATTTCCGTGATATTACAAAAGAGATGGAAGAAGGAAATGAAAGAGCAAAGGCAGCTATGGATGCATATTGTTACAGAGTTGCTAAATATGTAGGTTCTTATATTACAGCTATGCACGGTGTAGATGTTGTTGTATTTACAGCTGGTATTGGTGAAAACAATAGCTATGTAAGAAGATATGTCATGGAATATTTTGATTTCATGGGCGTAAAAGAAGATAAGGAAGCTAATAGTGTAATGCATATTGGCGAAGATACTAAGATGACAACAGATGATTCAAAGATTCCTTTCTATGTAATTCCTACAGATGAGGAACTTTCAATCTGCCGTCAGACAGTAGAAGTACTTAAGAATGCATAATTTTTTCCTGCATAAAAAATTGGTTTTATGTAAAGAAAAAATATTGACAACTATTAAAAAGTCTGTATAATTAGAAAAGTATGGATTGGAGAAGAACGTGTTAATCGATATCACAAAAGCATTAAACGAAGAAGGATTTAACAAAAAATTCCCTGTTTCGCTTGCGAAAGAGGATATCGAGCTTGGCGACGGATTTGTTGTCACACATGATATTGAGACCGAAATCCAGATTAAAAATGATAATGGTTCAGCATTATTAATCACTTGCAATTTTGATGTTGAATTAACTGCACCATGCAGCAGATGTCTCAAAGAAACATGTGTTAGTTTGAATGCCATCGTTGATGAGGAGTTCAGACTTAGCGGACACGAGATCATTTTAGACAATGATAACGATGCACCTTTTATTGAAGGCGAATTCTTAAATGCATGCAAGCTTCTCCATGAATGGATTCTGAGCCAATTACCTTCAAAGGTGTTGTGCAAAGATGACTGCAAGGGACTATGTCCTGTTTGCGGTCAGAATCTTAATGAGCGTGACTGTGATTGCGACCGAACTGTCATGGACCCGCGAATGGAGAAATTCAAAGACTTATTTGATAAATTTAAGGAGGTGTAGACGATGTCAATTTGCCCAAAGAATAAATCATCAAAGGGAAGAAGAGACAGAAGAAGAGCGAACTGGAAAATGAGCGCTCCAACTCTCGTTCGTTGCAGCAAGTGCGGCGCACTTATGATGCCACACAGAGTTTGCAAGGCTTGTGGATCTTACAATAAGCGTGAGATCGTATCTTCCGATAAATAATTTTAAAAATTTCGACCTCCGCATCTTTTGCGGAGGTCTTTTTTTCTTTACTAAACTAGCGAGATATAGTATATTTTATAAAGGTTTTTTACCTGCAGTTTGAGAGGTTTAGTATGAGTGAAAAGACAATAGTTGCACTAGATGCGATGGGCGGCGATAATGCTCCTCTTGAAATCGTAAAAGGTGCAGTGGATGCAGTTTTGGCATCAGATGAAATTGAAGTTTTGCTTTATGGCGATGAAGAAGCTGTTAATGCAGAACTTTCTAAATACAAATATGATAATAGTAGACTTAAGGTTGTTCCAACAACAGAAGTGATTTCTACTTCAGAACATCCTGTAAACGCTATTACAAAGAAGAAGGATTCTTCTTTAGTTCGTGGACTTAAAGCAGTAAAGAATGGCGAAGCAGACGCATTTGTTTCAGCTGGTAATTCTGGTGCAATTCTTGCTGGTGGACAGGTTCTCGTTGGAAGAATTAAGGGAGTAAAGAGAGCGCCTTTTGCTCCAATTATTCCGACAGAAAATGGTCCGGCTCTTCTTTTGGATGCCGGAGCAAATGTAGATTGTAAGCCTGAGAATTTAGTTCAGTTTGCTAAGATGGGTGCCATTTATATGAGACCTATTTTAAATAGAGAGCCTAGAGTTGGTATAGTTAATTTAGGCGCTGAAGAGGAGAAAGGAAATGCACTTGTGAAAGAGACTTTCCCTCTATTGAAAGAAGAAAAGAGTATCAATTTTATCGGTAGTGTTGAATCTAGAGATATTCCTTTTGGAACAGCAGATGTTATCGTCTGCGAGGCCTTTACTGGCAATGCTATCCTTAAGATGTTTGAAGGCGTAGCAAAACTCTTTGGAAAACTTATGAAGAAGGCTTTTCTCAGTTCTATAAAAGCGAAAATTGGTGCACTTTTAGCACTTCCTGCTCTTAAGAAAGAATTGAAGAAATATGACACTTCAACTTACGGTGGAGCACCTATGCTTGGACTTAGAGGACTAGTTGTTAAAACTCATGGTAGTGCAAAAGCGGTAGAAGTTAAAAACTCTATTTTGCAGTGCTCTGATTTTAAGAAGCAGCGAATCCTTGAAACAATACAGGAACAGCTTGGCGAATAATTATTGGAGGAAATGACATGGAACTCGATATTTTAAAGAAATCAATTGCAGATGTATTATCTGTAGACCCAGATGAAATTACACTTGAATCAACATTTGAAGATGATCTCGGTGCTGATTCACTCGATCTTTATCAGATTCTTCTTGACGTTCAGGATCAGCTTGGTCTTGAGGTTGATGAAGATGAACTTACAGACATCAAAACAGTTGGTGATGCTGTAGAATTGATTGAGAATGCAAAATAATCAATTTGTATAGATAGTAAGTTACCCTTTCTTCGGAAAGGGTGATTTTTTCTGTATTAATAGGGAGGCTATATGGCTGATATTTCAGAATTAGAAAAGACAATTGGATATTCATTCAAGAATAAGTCTCTAATTACTCAGGCTATGACTCATTCTTCTTATGCAAATACTCATCATATGAAGAAACATTCGGATAATGAGCGCCTTGAGTTTTTAGGTGATGCTGTACTTGAAGTGGTATCAAGTGAATTCTTATATGATAAATTTCCTGATTACGATGAAGGAAGTCTTTCAAAGCTTCGTGCAAGCTTGGTCTGCGAACCGACTTTGTCTTATTGTACTGAGGAAATTGATCTGGAAAAGTATATTCTACTCAGTGATGGTGAGGAAAAAACAGGTGGTAGAAAGAGAAAATCTATCCGTTCTGATGCCATGGAAGCTTTGATTGGAGCTCTATTTTTAGATGGTGGTATGGAAGTTTCAAAGAGTTTTATTTTGAAATACATTCTTACTGATATTGAGCACAAGAGGCTTTATCACGATTGTAAGACTGCACTTCAGGAAGTTGTTCAGTCTATGCATAAAACTCTTCACTATGAATTAGTTGGAGAAGAAGGTCCTGATCATATGAAGACTTTCTATGTAAATGCTTTAGTCGATGATGAGATTATTGGGCAAGGCAAAGGAAACTCGAAGAAATCTGCTGAACAGGAAGCTGCATTCCAGGGAATGAAGCTTTTAAAGAAAAATATATAAAGGTTGAATTATGTATTTAAAAAGTATTGAAATGCAGGGATTTAAATCCTTCGCGAATAAGATTGTCCTGGATTTCCATGATGGAATCACAGGAATCGTAGGTCCTAATGGATCGGGAAAAAGTAATGTCGCTGATGCTGTTAGATGGGTACTTGGTGAACAGAGTGCAAAACAGCTTCGTGGTGCATCAATGCAGGATGTTATTTTTTCCGGAACGGAGAATAGACGTGCGCTTGGTTTTGCTTACGTAGCTATTACTATGGATAATTCAGACCACACACTACCTGTAGAATACAAGGAAGTTACGGTTTCTAGACGTGTTTACAGATCTGGTGAAAGTGAGTATATGATTAATCAGGTTCCTTGTAGATTAAAAGACGTCCAGGAATTATTCTTTGATACTGGAGTAGGTAAAGAAGGCTACTCTATCATAGGACAGGGTCAGATTGATAAGATTCTTTCTGGTAAGCCAGAAGATAGACGAGAGCTTTTTGATGAAGCTGTAGGTATCGTTAAATACAAAAAGAGAAAAGAAGCTGCGGAGAAGAAGCTTGCAAATGAGCATGATAACCTTCTTCGTGTAAATGATATTCTGGTAGAACTCGAAGGTCGTGTTCTTCCACTTCAGGAACAGAGTGAAACTGCAAAGAAGTACCTGAAGTTAAAAGAAGATTTGAAAAAACTGGATGTAAATATGTATATCCAGGAGACTGAGAGGATAGAGAACGATAAGGAAAAAACTAAATTAAATGGTGATATCGTTCAGAAGGATTTATTGGATAATCAGAATACTCTTGAAAAAATCAAGCAGGAGTATAGTGAACTAGAGCAGAAACTTCGTGAATCAGAAGAATCTATCGAAGGTTTTCGTATAGAAGAAAACAAAATCATCGATGAGAAGAACGAAGTTGAAAAGCAGATTTCAATCCTTCAGGAGCAGATTAAGATGTCAAAGACTTCTGATGAAGATCTGGGCAAAAGAATCGAAGCATTAGTAAAAGAAAAATGCGATAAAGAAGAACAGATGGAAGGCGTTTTAAAAGAAAAGGCTGAAACAGAAGCTGTTCTTACTGAAATTCGTGAAAGATTAAAAGCTGCTGTTGATAAGAAAAATGATGTAGAAGGTAAGATTCGTGATGCGAATGACAGAATTGATGTTGCACAGAATCGTATCGTTGAAATTCTTCGCGAGAATGCTGAAATCAAGTCTGAAGAGCAGAAGTATAGCACAATGCGAGAACAGGCTAATATTAAGAAGGCATCACTTGTTAAGCAGATGATTGAAAGAAAGAGCGATGAAGAGAATCTGCTTAATTTAAAATCTGAAAAAGAAGATAATCTGAAGAAATGCAATGATTCTTATCTTGAAATTGTTTCAAAGAGAAAAGAACTCGAGCAGAAATCTCTCGAATGGGAGACTAAGAAGGCTGAGTGTGAAGAAAAGTCACATGAGCTTCTTCTTAAAATTAAAACTTCAGAGAACTCTCTTGAAGCTCTTAAAAACATGGCTGAGCGCTATGAAGGCTTTGGTAACAGTGTAAAAACTGTTATGGAAGAAAAAGACAGGGAAAGCGGTCTTATTGGTGTTGTTTCAGATCTTATTTCTGTAGATAAAAAATATGAAGTTGCGATTGAAACTGCATTAGGTGGAAACATCCAGAATATCGTTACTGAAGATGAAGCAACCGCTAAGCGTATGATTGCCACTTTGAAGGAAAAAAGAGCTGGTCGAGCTACATTCCTTCCTCTCACTTCAGTTCATCCTGAAAAGGATAGATTTAATAATGGCGAGTTGGATGAGAAGGGAGTAATTGGTGTTGCTTCAGATCTAGTAGATACTGAGAGCAGATTTAAGGATGTTATTAAATATCTTGTAGGTCGTGTTCTTGTTATCGATACTATGGACAATGCTCTTAAATTTGCAAAAGCGCATAAATACAAAGAACATATTGTAACTTTGGAAGGTGAGTATTTAAGACCGGGCGGATCACTTACTGGTGGTGCTTTTAAAAACAAGAATAATCTTCTTTCACGTACTCGTCGTCTTGAAAAGCTTACAGAGGACTTAAAGAAGAATAAAGAAGAGTTTGAAGAAACTAAAACTAGACTTTCTGAAATTCAGACAGCATTTGAGTTAAATAAATCTGATCTTAAAGATGTTCGTGTAGAAGAAAATCAGGCTATGATTTCTCTTAATACAGCAAAAATTGAGTTTGATCAGGCTGAAAAGAAATTATCAGAACAGAGCAATTTCTCAAACGGTATTGAAGATGAAAAGAATGCTATTGAGAAAGAGCTTGTTGAAATTGAGTCAAAGAAGAAAGAGGCTACTGAAAAACTTGCTGATTTAGATGAAGAACAGAAAACTTTAAATAAGACTATTACCGATTTAAGAGATAGTTTGGATTCTATTTCAGATGGCGCTCCAGAAGCTGGAGATATGGTTTCAAAGATTCGTATTGAAGAGTCTAATTCAGTTCAGAAACTTGTCTTTATTGAAGAAAATGAAAAACGAATTAAGTCTGAAATTGAAAAAGCAGTTTCTGATATTGAAAGAATGCAGGATGATTCTAAGAATTCTGCTACTGTAAATGAAGAAAAAGCTAAGCAGATTGAAGAATTAAACCAAAAGATTTTTGATTTCGATAATGTGAGAAAAGTACTTACACAGAAAAGAGAACAGGCAATCCAGGATAAGGACGATATGGACTCTAAGTACAAGGGCTTTTTCGACAGACGTGCTGAAGTTGCTGATAGAATTAATGCTTTGGATAGAGATTTATATAGACTTAAATCTAAGTACCAGAAGCTTACTGAAGAGCTTGAATATCAAAATAATTACATGTGGGAAGAGTATGAACTTACTCTTCATAGCGCTATGGCTCTTCGAGATGAAGAAACTATTACATCTACAAACATCAAAAAGGATATCTCTAATTTGAAAGAGGAAATCCGTAAGATGGGCAATGTAAATGTTAATGCAATCGAAGAATATAAAGAGGTTTCTGAAAGATATGAGTTCTTGAAGAAACAGCATGATGATTTGATTGAAGCTGAAGATGCTCTTAAGAAAATTATTGATGATTTGGATGAGGGTATGCGTCAGCAGTTTGCTGAAGGATTTAAAGATATTCAGAGAGAATTTGATAAGGCCTTCAAGGATCTGTTTGGAGGCGGTAAAGGAACCCTTGAGCTTTGCGAAGATGAGGATATTCTTGAAACAGGAATTAAGATTATCGCTCAGCCACCAGGAAAGAAACTTATCAATATGATGCAGATGTCAGGTGGAGAGAAAGCTCTTACTGCAATTGCTCTGTTGTTTGCAATTCAGCATCTTAAACCTTCACCATTCTGTCTCCTTGATGAGATTGAGGCTGCCCTCGACGATTCAAACGTAGATAGATTCGCAAATTATTTGAAGAACCTTACTAAGAATACTCAGTTTATTGTTATCACTCATAGAAGAGGTACAATGAATGCAGCTGATAGATTGTATGGTATTACAATGCAGGAAAAGGGTGTTTCAGTTCTTGTTTCAGTTAACCTAATTGAGAATCAGCTCGATGCATAAAAGGTTACTTTCTTAGATTAGGAGGAAATATGGCAGAAGAAAAAAGCGGATTTTTTTCCAGACTCTTTCAGGGACTATCAAAATCTAGAGAAGGCTTTGCAGAGAACGTCGATAATGTTTTCTTAGGGTATGAGAAAATCAATGATGATCTCTATGAAGAATTAGAAGAAGTATTAATTATGGGTGACCTCGGTATGAAAACTACTGAGGACATCCTTGATAAATTAAAAAGTGTCGTAAAAAAAGAACGTATCAAAAGTCCTGGAATCCTTAAAAACAGACTAATTGAGCTTTTGGATGAACTTTTATATGTGGATTCTGGCGCCTATGATTTTTTGAATGATAAGGCTGTGATTATGGTTGTGGGTGTAAACGGTGTCGGAAAGACAACTACAATCGGAAAACTTGCAAAGAATTTCAAAGATCAGGGGAAGAAAGTTATTATAGCTGCAGCTGATACATTTAGAGCGGCTGCTCGTGAGCAGCTTGAAGTTTGGGCTGATAGAGCAGAAGTCGATATTGTTGGTTCTGAAGAAGGCAGTGATCCATCAAGTGTTATTTTTGATGCGATTAGTGCTATGAAATCGAGAAATGGTGACATTCTTTTGATTGATACAGCCGGCCGACTTCACAACAAGAAGAATCTTATGAATGAACTTTCTAAGATGAATCGTATTATCGATAGAGAATGTAGTGATTTTGCAAAAGAAACTTTTGTTGTTCTTGATGCAACAACAGGTCAGAATGCTTTGGTTCAGGCTAGAGATTTTTCTGAAGTGACTGATATTACTGGTATTGTTCTTACCAAGATGGATGGCACGGCAAAAGGTGGAATTGCTTATAGTATTTCATCAGAGCTGTCTTGTCCTGTTAAGTATATCGGTGTTGGCGAAAGTGCAGATGACTTGCAGAAATTCAATCCTGAAGATTTTTCTAGAGCTCTTTTCGGGGAAAAAGAACCTGAAAAATCAGTTAGTGAAAATTAAACATATTATGTAAAGAAAAAACACTTGACTGTAAAGTGTTTTTTCTTTATACTATCCCAAGTGAGGTTTTATGGAAGATAAGATAAAGCAGGGTAATCTCTATGAATTTTATGGAGATTTGCTCAATGATCACCAAAAGAAAATATATGAAGATTATGTTTTGAATGATCTCTCACTTGGCGAAATAGCTGAGAATGAAGGCATCACAAGACAGGGTGTACATGATCTCGTAAAGAGAGCTACAAATACACTTCTTGAATATGAGAATAAACTTGGGATGATGAAGAGATTTTTTTCCATAAGAGAAGATATAAGCTCTATGAAGAGTATTATTTCAAGTGGAAAATATACGGATGACCAGTTGCTAGAGATTTTGAAACGAATTGATGGAGAATTGTAATGGCATTTGAAAGTCTATCTGAGAAAATTCAAAATGTTTTCAAGGGCTTACGAGGAAAAGGCCGTCTTTCTGAAGCAGATGTAAAGTCTGCGATGAAAGAAGTTAAGCTAGCTCTTCTCGAGGCTGATGTAAACTTTAAAGTTGTTAAGAAATTCATTTCTGATGTAACTGAAAGAGCTGTAGGTACTGACGTTCTAAACGGATTGAATCCGGCTCAGCAGGTTATTAAGGTTGTAAATGAGGAGATGGTAAATCTTCTCGGATCTGAAAGCGCAGAACTTGAATTTGAACCGGGACAGGCTATCACAGTTATCATGATGGCAGGTCTACAGGGTGCTGGTAAGACTACTACAGCTGCAAAGCTTGCTGGTAAACTTACAGAGAAGAGTAAGAAACCTCTTCTGGTACCTATGGATATATACAGACCGGCGGCTGCTAAACAGCTGGAGGTCAATGCTGAAAAGGTAAAAGTTGATGTATTTCATCCAACAATTACTGATAATGTACTAGCGATTGCCAAAGAATCTCTTGAATTTGCAAAGAAGAATGGCAATAAGGTAGTAATCTTCGATACCGCAGGTCGACTTCATATCGATGAAGATATGATGAAGGAGCTTCGCGAAGTAAAAGAAAACATCAAGGTTACTGATACAGTTCTCGTAGTTGATGCTATGACTGGTCAGGATGCTGTAAATGTCGCAAAGACATTTGAAGATGAGATTGGTATCGATGGAGTAATTCTTACTAAGCTTGATGGTGACACTCGAGGTGGTGCAGCGCTTTCTATTAAAGCGGTTACTGGAAAGCCAATCCTATACGCAGGTATGGGAGAGAAACTTTCTGATCTCGAGCAGTTTTATCCAGATAGAATGGCTTCTAGAATTCTTGGAATGGGAGATGTCCTTTCATTTATTGAGAAGGCAGAGGCTAATATCGATAAGGAGAAGGCTTTAGCACTTTCTAAGAAGGTGAAGAAAGCAAACTTCGATTTCGATGATTATCTTGTATCTATGGAACAGATGCAGAAGATGGGCGGACTTGCAAGTGTCCTCGGAATGATGCCTGGTTTGTCTGGAAAACAGACTGATCAGATTATGAATTCGATTGATGATAAGAAGCTAATTCATATCAAGGCTATAATCGAGTCAATGACAATCGAGGAAAGAGCTAATCCAAAGCTCATGAGTCCTAGTAGAAAAGCTAGGTTGGCAAAAGGTAGTGGCGTCGATATCTCTGAAGTAAACCGTTTTATTAAACAGTTTAACGAAGCTCAGAAGATGATGAAAAAGATGCCGGGTTTAATGAAAAGAAAAGGAAAAGGCGGTAAGTTCCGTTTCCCTTTCTAATATAAATTTTCTTAAGGAGGAAATATCATGGCAGTAAAAATTCGTTTAAAGAGACTTGGTCAGAAAAAGGCACCTTTCTATAGAATCGTTGTAGCTGATTCAAGATCACCTAGAGATGGTCGTTTCATCGAGGAAATCGGTACTTATGATCCAACAAAGGATCCTTCAGTATACAATCTTGATGAAGAAGCTGCAAAGAAGTGGCTTTCAAATGGCGCTAAGCCTACAGAGACTGTAAATAAGCTCTTCAAAATTGCTGGAATCATTAAATAATTGATTTTAAGTAAAAACGGAAGGGGTGGGTCTTTATCATGAAAGAACTAGTAGAATTTATTGCTAAATCCTTGGTTGATTCACCATCAGAAGTATCTGTTACTGAACGTGAAGATAGTAGAAATGTATATCTTAAGCTTCACGTTGCATCTTCCGATATGGGGAAGGTTATCGGAAAGAAAGGTAAGATAGCTAAATCAATTAGAACAGTTGTTAAAGCCGCTGCTTCTAAAACTGATAAGAAAGTTATCGTTGATATTGAGGATTAGTTAATAGGGGCAGGATTATTCTTGCCTCTATTATTTTTATTATAAGGATTGTTAGAATCACAAGGAGTATATTTATGACTGACAAATTACGTGTTGGTATAATAGGAAAGGCACAGGGTATTAGAGGTGAGGTTAGAGTTCATCCCACTATGGATACTCTAGAGGACTTTTTAGAGATAGATAAAGTTATCCTTATGAAGTCTAGAATCAAAGATTTAAAAGAACTCACAGTACAAAAAGCTCGTATTCAGAAGAATTTTTGTATTGTAAAATTCAAAGAAATTGAAGATAGGAATAATGCTGAACTTTTAAACGGAGCAGAACTTTATATCAATAGAGAAGATGCACCAGAACTTGAAGAAGGCGAGTATTATTATTCAGATATTATTGGCTGTACTGTTATAACTGACGAGGGAAAGACCCTCGGTGTTTTAAAAGATATCTATGAAACAGGCGCAAATGATGTATATAGCGTCGTAAATGAATCTAAAAAAGAGTATCTACTTCCAGCAATCGATGATGTAATTTTGGATGTAGATGTTTTGAATAAAGTTATGAAGGTTCATATGCTAAATGGTTTGGAGGATCTCAATTAATGAATTTCCACATTTTGACATTGTTTCCTGAAATGGTTAGTGATGGCCTAAATACAAGCATTATAGGTCGTGCTAAAGAGAATGAATCTATTTCTATTGAAGCCATAAATATCCGTGATTACACTACAGAAAAGCACGGAAAGGTTGATGATTATCCTTATGGTGGAGGCGCAGGGATGCTTATGCAGGCCCAGCCTATCTATGACGCTTATAAGGCGATTACTGAGGGAAAAAATAAGAAAATCCGTACAGTATATGTTACACCTCAAGGTCATACTTTTAATCAGAAAATGGCACATGATTTTGCAAAAGAAGAGGATTTAATAATTCTCTGCGGACATTATGAAGGTATAGATGAGAGAGTTTTAGATGAAATTGTAACTGATAGAGTTTCTATTGGAGATTATGTACTTACCGGTGGAGAACTTGCGGCTATGGTTATGGTTGATTCGATTTCCAGACTTGTTCCAGGAGTTCTTCATAATGATGATTCTAGCATGGATGAATCTTTTGAAAATGGATTATTGGAATATCCTCAGTATTCCAGACCTGCGGTTTGGAATGACAAAGAGGTTCCACCTATTCTTTTATCGGGAGATCATAAGAAAGTAGATGAGTGGAGACATAATATGTCACTACTTCGTACTAAAAAATATAGACCGGATCTTCTAGAAGCATATCCTTTAACGGATAAAGATAGAAAATTCTTAGAAGAAAATAGTGAATTGTAGTATTATTTTTTCAATATATCTTGAAATCTAGTTGATTACTAGGTATAATATTCGAGTTGTATTTAAGTTCGACGGTCCTCTGTTACCAAAGGGTATTAAGAACGTCTGAAAATGGAGGAAATAAAATGAACGCATACGAGATTATTAGAGAAATCGAAAATGGCGAAAAGAAGTCAGAAATCGCTGATTTCAGAGTTGGTGACACAATCCGTGTTCACAACAAAATCCGCGAGGGTAACCGTGAAAGAATCCAGATCTTTGAGGGTGTAGTTCTCAAGATGCAGGGTGGTTCTAACCGTGAAACATTCACAGTTAGAAAGATTTCAAGCGGTGTTGGCGTAGAAAAGACATGGCCACTTCACAGCCCTAACGTTGAAAAGATCGAAGTTGTTCGTCAGGGTAAAGTTAGAAGAGCTAAGCTTAACTACCTTAGAGATCGTGTTGGTAAGAAGGCAAAGATCAAGGAAGTTATAAGAAAATAATCTTCGTTCAATCGAAAGCAGTCACTTTACTTATCAGTGGCTGCTTTTTTTATTATGCAAAAAGAAAATAAGTATTATCGAACCTTGTTTAGATTTTGGAAATGGGTTATATTTTTAGGTATGAATAATATATTATTAGATAATGGTTTTAAAAGTAGTCGAGGAAAGAGAAGAGATTCTCTGGATTTTAATCGAAGAAGAAAGAAATTTGATTTCAGAAAATGGCAGCGCATTGGAATTTTTTCCCTAGAAGTGTTAGCTGTCATTCTTTTAGCATACTTTATAGTGCGTTCTCTCGGAATTAAGAGTCAGAATTTTGGCGAATCTATGGAAGATACTCTCGGAAGTGGAGATTATGTTTTAGTTGATCGTCTGATTTACAAAATTAAATCCCCCAAAATTAATGATATAATTATGTTTAGACCTAAGGACTCTAGCTCACCACATTCTATAAAACGTGTGGTAGGTGTTCCTGGTGATCATATTTTGATTAAAGACGGTATTCTTTATGTAAATAATAAGGCAAAGGAAGAAGAGACAAGCGTAGAGCATATCGAGAATGCCGGTCTTGCTGAACATGAAATTGTATTAAAAGATGATGAGTATTTTGTCCTTGGTGACAATCGAAACAATAGTGAAGATAGTCGCTATGATTTCATTGGTAATGTGAAGAAGAAAGATATTATAGGAAAAGTTTGGTTTGATATTTCGGCAGGACATTTCGGACTGCTATAAAGAGGTTTTATGGAATTTGAATGGTATCCAGGGCACATGGAGAAGGCCCGTAGAAATATTGTAGAAGATTTAAAACTTGTGGATTTGGTTATCGAGATTATCGATGCAAGAATTCCTTATTCAAGTTCGAATCCTACCTTGAATGAGCTTACAAAGAATAAGAAAAAGCTTATTGTCATGTCAAAGATAGATTTGGCTGATGAGAAAGTTACAAATGAATGGATTGAATATTATAAAAAATCTGATATTGCTTATCTTCCAATCAATGCTTTGAAGAAAGATGCAAAGAAATTGATTGTAAATGCTGCTAAAGAAGCATGCAAGGAGAAAATCGAAAGAGATAAAAGACGTGGTCTTAGAAATCGTAAAATCAAGGCTATGATCATCGGTATTCCAAATGTTGGAAAATCTACACTAATCAATACGTTATCTGGAAAGGCTTCTGCAAAAACAGGTAATAAGCCTGGTGTGACACGAGGAAAACAGTGGATTCATGCTAGTAATGAAATCGATTTTTTAGATACACCTGGAGTTTTATGGCCTAAATTTGACAGACATGAGATTGGCGAGAACCTTGCAATCACAGGTGCGATTAGAAATGAATTAATTCCTTTTGAAGAACTTGCTGAGATTTTGATTGAAAAATTAAAATCCAATTACCCGGGACTTATTGAAAAGAGATATAGCATTTCTGAGGATTTGTCTGCTCGTGAAATGTATGAAGCTATTGCTACAAATAGAGGCTATCTTATGAGTCAGGGTGTATGTGATACAAAGAAAGCAGCAGAAATTTTAATTCAGGATTATAGAACAGGTAAATTCGGTAGAGTTTCTCTGGAATTGCCTTCTGATTATATTGAGGATAGTGAGTAGATATGACTTTTGAAGAAGAATTTGAAAAGAGAGATCAGAGGAAAAAAGACGGCATAGAGTTTTTAGTTTACATCGCTGTTTTAGTTCTTATTAGTTTTTTAGTAGTTACATTTATTGGCCAAAGAACTGTCGTAAGTGGAGCTTCTATGAATAATACTCTCTACGATAAGGATAATTTAATAATCGATAAGATTAGTTATAAATTTCATGATCCGAAGAGATTTGATGTAGTAGTTTTTCCGGATCCAGCCGACAAAAAAACATATTTTATAAAGAGAATAATCGGGCTTCCTGGAGAAGAAGTTTATATTGATCCATATGGAAAGATTTATATTAATGGTGCTCTTCTAGAAGAAAACTATGGTAAAGATACTATAATTGATCCAGGAAGAGCTGCAAATGGCGTTGTACTTGGTAAAGACGAATATTTCGTTATGGGTGATAATAGAAATAATAGTTTAGATTCTAGATTTGATGAGGTCGGAAATATACATAAAAAAGATTTCGTTGGAAGAGCTTGGCTTAAAATTTATCCATTTAGTGATGCTAAGAGTTTGATACCAAAAGAGAGTAAGAAATAATGACAAAGCAGGAAAGACTTGAGAAAGAAATCAAAAGAACTGAAGAAGTTCGTGCCTTTGATAAAGAATTCGTCGATAAATATGATTTGGTTTGTGGAATAGATGAAGTTGGAAGAGGACCTTTGGCTGGTCCTGTCGTGACTGCAGCTGTTATTCTCCCAAAAGATTGCGATATCCTTTATATAAATGATTCTAAGAAGCTTTCTGAAAAGAAAAGAAAAGAAGTTTCAGAACAGATTTTGGAAAAAGCTGTTGCAGTTGGCTTTGGTATAAGCAATGAAGAGACGATAGATAAAGTAAATATATTAAATGCTACAAAAATGGCAATGAGAGAGGCGGTCAATAATTTAAATCCTAAGGCGAATTTCGCTTTAGTAGACGCAGTTCATATCGAAGATTTAGGTATTGAGCAGGCAAGCTTCGTAAAAGGCGATGCAAAATCAATGTCTATTGCAGCTGCTAGCATTGTAGCAAAGGTAAAAAGAGATGAGTTTATGGTTGAGATGGATAAGAAATATCCAGAATACGGCTTTGCGTCCAACAAGGGTTATGGTACGAAAGCGCATATGGATGCGGTGAGAGAGTATGGTCCGTGTCCAATTCATAGACTTACGTTTTTAAAGTTTTTAAATGAGTAGATAGAGGCTATATATGCAGATTCAGGATTTTATAGGTCAGCTTGGAACATATGTCTCAAGTGGAAACAAAAACAATTCCATAAAGCGTTCTGAAACTGTGTCTTCTAAAAGTTCTGAAGGTCTTATTAAAGGACAGATTTTCGAAGGAAATGTATCCTCTATAAAGGGTGATAAGGTGACTTTATCACTTCCAAATGGTCAAACTATGACTGCACGTCTACAGGCAGACATCCCGTTAAAAGAGGGAGAGTCTGTCTTTTTTCAAGTAAAATCCAATGATGGAAAGACTATTGAAATCACACCACTTCAAAATGGAATATCGAATAATCCAATCCTCTTAAATGCTTTAAAAGAGAGTGCACTTCCTATCAGCGAGAGGAATCTTGAATTAGTAAATAATCTTATGCAGAACTCACTTCCAATTAATGCAGATAATTTGAGTCGAATGGGTAGACTTATTAATTCAAATCCAGATGTACCAGTTGAAACTCTGGTAAAGATGGATCGCTTTTCAATTGAAGCTACGCCTGAAAATATAGATAACTTCATTCGTTTTGAAGAGAATTCTTCTGCGATTTTGGAAGAAGTGGATAGTTTTGTGTCGAATCTTCCTGATATGGTCAAATCGATGAACCTGTCAAAGAGTGATACGATTTCTCTTCAGCAGGCTATTATCGATGCTTGCGGATATAAGCTTGAGGGTGAAAATGAGTTAGAGAATATTGAAATTCCTAAAAATGAGCTTTTCTCCAATAATCCAGAAGAAATAAAAGATGCAAAGGTTTCAAATGATACTAAAGAAGTTTTTGTTGATCCAACAAATGTGATTGATGAAAATAATACTTTTTCAGGAAAAAATATTGAAAAAAATAATGAAATTACTAAAGAGGTTGTAATTCAATCACCTACTGAAGAAGTTATAACTAATGAAAATACATCTCAAAGTTCTGTTGTTAAGGAAGGGCTTCCTGTTGAAAAAGCTTTTATCAAACCTCTTACAGAAGAACTAACATCTCTTCCTGGATTTAAAGAAAATAATCCAGAATTATTTGATGAGAATGGAAATATAAGGAGTGATATTCCTGAAAAGGAAATTCTTACTAAGATAAATGAATTTTTAAAGAATAATCCGGATATACCAAAGGATAAGATTCTTAATCTTTTTTCCGGAAAAGGTTATCAAAAAGCCTTCCAAACTATGGTTGAGAATGAATGGCTTATGAAGCCGGAGGCAGTAAGTGAGAAAGATGCCGTAAAGAAATTATATGAAAAGCTTGAAACGCAGCTTTCTAATATGGATAAAGTTGCGAAGGCTTTTGGTGGCAATGAAAATCCGATTTCTAATTCGATAAAAGGAATTCAGAGTAATGTGGATTTTATGAATCAGATGAATCAGCTGTATTCCTATATTCAGATACCGCTCAAGATGACAAATCAGAGCGCAACTGGTGATTTATATGTATATTCGAATAGAAATAAAGGTAAGTCAAAAGGCAACGATATATCAGCTTTTTTGCATCTTACTTTGTCACATCTTGGAAATACTGATATTTCTGTTACCTTGCATGAGAAGCAGGTTGGAATCAGGTTTTATTTAGAGGATGAGAGCTCTTATAAGCTTATAAATGACAATATCGATAAGCTGGATGAGAGGCTTAGAGAAAAGGGTTATATTTCTAACATTACAGTATCAAATGAAGAGGCAAAAGAGAATTTCGTTGAAAAGATGTTAGACATCGAAAGCGTAGATGGGGATAAGAAAATAAAGAGGTATTCATTTGACGTACGAGCCTAGGACTTTACAGAAGGGGGCATATTATGAGAAAATTGCTTCCGTATATCTCGAACAATATATGGGATATGATATACTAGAACTTAATTTTAAGTGTAGATTCGGAGAAATTGATATTATTGCTAAGGACGAGGACACACTTGTGTTTGTCGAGGTTAAATATCGAGAAAATGATAAACATGGTATGCCTGAAGAATTCTGTGATATAAAAAAGCAGAAGAAAATACTTCAAACGGCACGCGTTTTTATGTTAAAATCCCATAGCGGCTTTGATATTCCGGTTCGTTTTGATGTGGTTTCCATTTTAGGAGACAAAATCAAGGTGATAAAGAATGCTTTTAGCGAATGATTTATAATAGGTTAGGTGATACTATGGCAGAAGAATTCGATAGAAATAAAACCGCAGTTGCTCTTTCCTATGAATCTGGAGATGACGCTCCAAAGATTGTTGCAACAGGAAAGGGACGAATCGCAGAAAGAATTATAGAAGAAGCCAAGAAGAATGATGTTCCTTTTTACAAAGATGATTCTTTGGCAGAGACTCTTTCTAAACTTGAAATAGGCGATGCTATTCCACCAGAACTCTATGAAGTAGTTGCCGAGATTCTGGTATTTGTCGATGGCGTCGATAAATTGAAATCAAAAATGAATTAATTTGTTTTAGAAATGGAATTTTAGAATTATGAGTAAACCAATTGTAGCCATCGTTGGTAGACCGAACGTTGGAAAATCTACTTTGTTTAATGCTCTTGCAGGAGAGCGAATCTCAATCGTAAATGATATGCCGGGTGTTACTCGCGATAGAATTTATTGTGATGTAACTTGGCTTGATAAGACGTTTACTATGATTGATACTGGTGGTATTGAACCAGAATCAGATGATTTAATTCTTACAGAGATGAGAAATCAGGCGATGATCGCCATGGATACAGCTGATGTTATCATGTTCATTGTAGATATTAAATCAGGTCTTACTGATGCAGACAGAGGCGTATGTGATTTACTTCGTCGTACACATAAGCCTGTAGTTTTAGTTGTTAACAAGGTTGATGACTTCAACAAATATATGAATGATGTTTATGAATTCTATAACCTAGGAATAGGTGATCCTATTCCTATTTCTGCTACATCAAAGATTGGATTTGGTGATATGCTTGAAAGATTGGTTTCAGATTTCCCTGATAATGTTAAAAAGGATGATGATGAAGATACACCTAAGATTGCTATTATCGGTAAGCCAAATGTAGGTAAGTCTTCACTTGTAAATTATCTTGCAGGGGAAAAAAGAGCTATTGTATCTGACATTGCCGGTACAACTCGTGATGCCATCGATACCAAGGTTAAATACAATAAAAAAGATTACATCTTTATTGATACAGCTGGACTTCGTCGTAAGTCAAAAATCAAAGAAGTTCTTGAAAGATACAGCATCATTCGTGCCGTAGCTGCTGTAGAGAAATCCGATGTAGTTATTATTATGATTGATGGTACTGAAGGTGTTACCGAACAGGATGCAAAGATTGCCGGTATCGCTCATGAAAGAGGAAAAGGTATTATCATCGCCGTAAACAAATGGGATGCGGTTGAGAAGAATGATAAGACAATGAAGGAGATGAAAGATAAGATTCATCAGACTCTTTCATTTATGCCTTATGCTTGTATCATTTTTATCTCTGCAAAGACAGGACAGAGAACAGGTAAGATTTTCGATACAATTGATCTTGTTATGGAAAATAACTCAAGAAGAGTACCTACAGGTCTTTTGAATGAAATTATCGCTGAAGCTGTAGCTATGCAGCAACCGCCTATGGATAAAGGTAAGCGATTACGTATTTACTACGCAACTCAGGTTTCAGTTAAGCCGCCTACATTTATCTTATTTGTAAATTACAAGTATTTGATGCATTTCTCTTATGTTCGATATATTGAAAACAGAATTAGAGATGCATTTGGATTCGAGGGAACAACACTTCACTTTATTACTAGAGAAAAGGATGGCGATAAGTAGTTATGACGCGTATTCTTTCAGCTTTAATCGGCTATATTTTTGGAAATTTTCTTTTTGGGTTTTTATATGGAAAAATTCACAATAAGGATATTAGAAAAATGGGTAGTGGTAATGTAGGTACAACTAATACAGTACGTACTATGGGAGTTTTACCCGGTCTTATCACTTTGATTTGCGATATGTGCAAAGTTATATTGGCATATTTCGTTAGTGGAATTGTTTTTTCCCAT
>JAIKZI010000005.1 GCA_024682375.1 Lachnospiraceae bacterium
TATGATTATAAATAGAGATAAATATTTAAATGACTTGATAAATAGAATGCATAATGGGATGATTAAGGTTGTAACCGGTATTAGAAGGTCAGGGAAATCATTTTTACTTTTTACAATTTTTAAGAAATATTTATTTGAGCAAGGTATAGATGAGAATCACATTGTGTCTATTGAATTGGATCAAAGAAAAGATAGAAAGTATCGAAATCCGGATGCTATTTTGGATTATATTGAGTCTCGAATTACAGACGAAGAACAGTATTATATTATATTGGATGAAGTTCAGTTATTAGATGAATTTGAGGAGGTATTGAATTCGTTGCTACACATTAAAAATGCAGATGTGTATGTAACAGGTAGTAACTCTAAATTCTTATCTAAGGATGTAATTACAGAGTTTAGGGGCAGAGGCGATGAGATACATATTTATCCTTTAACATTCAAAGAATTTATGCAGGTGTTTAAGGGAGATATCTACCATGGATGGGCAGAGTATGTAGTCTATGGTGGCTTACCTCTAACTGTGACTATGAATACTGAGGAACAGAAGATTAATTATTTGACAAGTTTGTTTGAAGAGACATATTTGAAGGATATTATTGAAAGACATCATATCGAAAAGTCTCAGGAGTTGGAAGACTTGGTGAATATACTTGCTTCGGCAATTGGTTCCCTTACCAATGTACCTAAAATAGAAGCTACTTTTAAGAGTGTGATAAGGTCTGATATCAGCGCCAATACAATTAGGCAGTATATTGAATATCTTGAGGATGCGTTTATTATTAACAAGGCTAATCGCTATAATGTAAAGGGAAGAAAATATATTGGAACTCCCATGAAGTATTATTTCGAAGATGTAGGACTTCGAAATGCTAGATTAGGATTCCGACAGATTGAAGAAACACATATCATGGAGAATATCGTATATAACGAGTTGCGAAGTAGGGGATATTCTGTAGATGTGGGTGTTGTAGAAAAAAGAGTCCTTAATTCGGAAGGCAAAACAAAGAGAAACTATTTAGAGATTGATTTTGTTGCGAATCTTGGAAGTAAGCGTTATTACATTCAGTCTGCATTTAGTATGCCGACAGAAGAGAAAAGAATGCAGGAAAAAGCGTCCTTGGTAAATGTAAATGATTCTTTCAAGAAGATAATCTTGGTTAAGGATGTAATGAATGTGACGAGAGATGAGTATGGAATTACAACTATGAGCATTTATGATTTTTTATTGAATGAGAATAGTTTGGATATGTAAAGTGAAATGCCGGCTATCATTATTTTCTAGCTACGACAGTTTATGTTTTTATAATGGAGTCGGGTTTAATCATGATGGTGATGGAGTTGATTATTCTAACAAGGATTTTCTTTTTTTGAGTTGAAATATTGTATGCAGCATATTTTACAGATAACAAAGAACTGGCCGACAGGTGCTATTGTTTAAGATTGCGGCAGAAAGTGAAACGGAAACTCCAACTACAACTGCAGCTGAATCAACATCAGTGGATGAAAGTACTACTGAAACATCACAAAATTCTGATGAAGCAGCTGAAGATATGGCACAAGGTAGTCAAATTTGTGTTTTGGGGTAATGGTCGAGAGCGGTGAATAGATGTTTTTTGAAGCCTATGATGATGGCAGACCTTGGGAGACTGAGAAAAAATATCAACATTATTTCATTTTGTAACAAGCTATATTGAGACCCAGGTTAGCAAATAGATTACACAGCATCGGATAGTCAAATGTCCGGTGCTGTTTTTTAATGCCATACTTCTATTAGCCAAAAGCAGAAAAAAATTGAAAATGGCTAATAGATATAAGATTTCGAATTTAAATGTAAATTATTTCTTATGCGGTTAAGGAAATCATTTAATCTGTCGATATACTAAATAGTGATGGAAGCGTGTTTTTCATTGGATTGAAATTCGTTGAAAAATGCGCTTTTTCTTTTGAGGTAGCAATGATTATTAAAGAAATTGAAGTAAAAAATGTAATGACGAAGTCCAACCTTCCGGTATCGGATTTTTCTGTCAATCCCTATGTCGGGTGTTCCCATGCCTGTAAGTACTGCTATGCCTCCTTCATGAAGCGTTTCACAAACCACTCGGAGCCGTGGGGCGAGTTTGTGGATGTGAAGCACTGGCCGGAGATAAAGAATCCGCAAAAGTATGCGGGGAAAGAGGCGTTCTTTGGCTCCGTCACGGATTGTTATCAGCCCTGTGAGAAGAAATACGGCAGGACAAGGGCCCTGTTGGAACAGCTCCAGGGCAGCGGGATCAGTATCAGCATCGCCACAAAATCCGACCTTGTTTTGCGGGATCTGGATCTGATCAAGAGCTTTCCAAATGCGAGAGTGTCATTCTCTATCAACACGTTAGACGAGGATTTCAGAAAGGAAATGGACAGGGGCGTGAGCATTGAACGGCGGCTTGCAGCAATGAAAGCATTCTATGATGCCGGGGTGCAGGCCACCTGTTTTATCTCACCGATCTTTCCGGGGATTACAGACCCGGTGGAGATCATTGAGGCAGCAAAAGACAGATGCAACCTTGTATGGCTTGAAAATCTGAACTTGCGCGGTGATTACGGCGCGCGGATCAAGGAGTGGATTCACGAGAACCATCCGGAACTGGACGAATTGTATTATGAAATCTACAGCAAAAAGAGCCGTGATTACTGGACGGCATTGGATCAGAGAATGCGTGAATACACCGAAAAGGGAGGTATGCCCTATCTGCGAGACGACGATCAGCACCGTTCCGAGTTTGGCGATCCTCCCGTCGTGGTGAATTACTTTTATCACGAGGAAGTAAAGAAATCGGCGAAAAGAAAG